>CAZYBU010000015.1:0-71581 GCA_964645775.1 uncultured Leptospirales bacterium
GGCCCGTGTCATCATCGTCACGGGCGGCGGAGATAAGGCCTTCGTGGCCGGCGCTGACATAAAGGAGATAAGCGGGCTGGAAGACCGGGACGAAGCGTTGAGCTTCGTTCGCCTGGGACAGGATATTTTCGACCTTATCGACTCTTCGGATAAACCTTTCATCGCCGCCATTAACGGCTTTTGTCTCGGCGGCGGACTTGAGCTGGCCCTTGCCTGTCACATGCGTGTCGCCGAAAATCAGGTGAAGCTCGGCCTGCCGGAGACGAAACTGGGGATCATTCCTGGCTTCGGCGGAACCCAGAGACTGAGCCGGGCTGTTGGCACCGCCCTGGCTTACGAGATCATACTCTCCGCGGAGTTCATCAGCGCTGAGGAGGCCCTCCGCATAGGCCTCGTAAACCGGCTGGCGGAAACGGGAGGGGCCGTGGAAACCGCCAGGGAGATCGCCCTCCCTATGGCGAAGAAGGGCCGGCCGGCCGTCAGGGCCGCCATGGAAGCCATTCGAGAAGGCTCGCGGGCATCCTTCCAGGAAGGGATCATTCTGGAGAGAGATCGTTTCGTATCCATCTGCGGAACAGATAACATGAAAGAAGGAGTGACCGCCTTCCTGGAAAAACGGGAACCGGAACCCAGGGATCAATGAAAGTTCAATTCAAAGAGGCGGATCTCTCCGACCTGGATATTCTCTTTAAACTGGAACGCCTGGGTTCCGCCCGCTGGACCCGGAAGATGTTCGAGGACGAAATGGAGATCGATTTTTCCCGGATGATCATGGCCCTTGATTATGAGAACCCGGCAGGATTCATCGTGGTCTGGCTGGCCCCGGGAGAAGTTCAGATTAACAACATTGCCGTAGCGCCGGAACATCGACGGAAGGGAATCGCGCTTTCCCTGATAGGTCACGTCTGTGACGAGGCCTTTCATCCCGGCCGGGAGAAGGTTATTCTCGAGGCGAGAGAGGACAACATCCCGGCCCTTAAACTATACGCGATGGCAGGATTTACCCGGACCGGCCACAGGCCGGATTATTACGGTAATTCAGGCGCCATACTCATGGAAAAGAGGTTATCTTGAAGATCAGGGAAGCAAAATTCCTTAAGAGCTGCACGAAACCTTCCCAGTTCCCGCTCTTTTCTTACCCGGAGTTTGCCTTCCTGGGCCGGTCGAACGTGGGCAAGTCTTCTCTCCTGAACATGGTCCTCTCCCGGAAGGACCTGGTAAAGACCGGATCGAAACCGGGAGTTACCAGGACCATTAACTTCTTTACGGTAAATGACGACATCTCATTCGCGGACCTTCCCGGTTACGGGTACGCCAAACTTCCGGCCCAGCTCAGGAAAAGTTTTCTTCCCATGATCAGATCATACATAGAGGTCCGGGAAAATCTCCGCATGGTATTTCTCCTGGTGGACATCCGCCGTGACCCGGATGATTTTGAACGCAACATACTGGAACTCTGTATGCGAAACCGGCGTCCCGTGGCTGTTGTCCTGACCAAGGCGGACAAGGTGGGGAGCAACGAGCTCCCCCGCAGGAGAAAGAAGATTCTCACCGCCCTGAGCATACCTGAAGAATCGACCATACTCTCCTCTACCCTGAAGGGGAAAGGGAAGAAGGAGATTCTTTCGGTAATCAATGAGTTTTCAAAATCAAATCGGAGCGAGAAGTGAGCGCTTCTCTTTAATGGAAGGAACCACCTTATTACACGCCCTGAATGGAGTCGAGAGAAGCAAATCTCAAGGTACAATAAATTTCAAAACAGTGATAAGTACCGTAACCATGGCGAATCCCGTGGTTATCATAACCGTGATACGATTAAATCTCCTGTCAAAGGATTCGAAACGTTTATCCACCTGTTCAAACCGGTAATTCATGTCTTCACGTAGTTCTTCAAAGCGTTTATCCACCTGCTCAAAGCGTTTATCCACCTGCTCAAAGCGCTTCTCCATCTGCTCAAAGCGTTTATCCACCTGCTCAAAGCGCTTCTCCATCTGCTCAAAGCGTTTATCCACCTGCTCAAAGCGCTTCTCCATCAGGTCAAAGCCCTGTTTTATCAGTTCACGCTGATGGCTCAACTCTTCTTCAACACGGATCTGCCTTTCCTGAAGATATCCCTGGGGGAGACCAACATCAGCCAGCCATTCCGGCAGGTGCCGTTTTACATAGTTTCCGATACGGGAGAGTTCTTCTTCTCTAAGTTCCATGGATGATTCACCTGAATGATTAATCATACTTTCAAATACCTCCGGTGTCAAGATTAATATCTCCTCCCATGGTACACGCCAGATCCAAGCTATTTGAGAAAAAAATTTCGCGCCTCATTCGTCCGGTGAATCATCCATGGAACAGGGAAAAGAATCACCGCCAGACCTGTCATTATCGATGCATACCAGGTGTGTCCAAAAGGTTCTGAACGCCGAATACGGTTTGTTCCCACCCCTTTTCACCTGTCCTTCAGGGTTCGATTAAAGAAATCCAGTACGTCGCCGGGAAAGACCTTCCTGAAATGAAGAAACTGATCGTGGATAGAGACCTCAGGCCTGTTAAGGGAAAAACCCGCCCCCGGGAAGAGATGGCCGAGGCCCACCGGTACGTGGAGACCGACCATAAACGGGGAAACGTTGTCATCAGGTTATACGTATGATCACCCTAATCTTTACTTCTAATGAGCAACCCGTGCTGAGTCTGAAGCATGACACTGTTTCTCTGTAACCGGGTAATCTCCTCGGCCATGTTCAGGTCCCGGATACGGCTCTCCGCGGCCCGGAGATTGACCATGTATCGATACTGTCCCTTGATCTTGAACTCCAGCCGGTTCTCCCGGGCGCCTGCCGATGCCCGAATGCGGATCAACCTGTCCAGGGCCCGGTCCACCTTCTCCATGGAGCCGTACGGATCACGGACCACGCTGACATCGGCTATGCCCAGGTTCTCGGGCGTCAGTTCCGGTATCACCCGTTTCGTGTTGAACTGGCTGAACCGTGCGTTCATCCTGATCTGCCTCAGAAGCTGGTCGATCTCCGACTGGGTCAGCTCCCTGTCGCTGGCACTGTATATCCCACCGCCCGTTCGCAGAATGAGCACCCGTATCCTTTTCAAAATTCTCTGGTTCTCGGCTACCATCTGTTCCATGTACCGGATATAGTTTCTCATGTCCTCATCGTTCATGGCCTGCTGCTTGAGGCCGGAAATAAGGGCGTCCATCTTTTCTGCCACGGCCAGGCCGGAGGGGTCATCCGCGGCCCGGGTAATCCGCTTGCCGGATGAGAGCTTCCGAATGTTGTCCATGAGTCCCCGCTGGGACAGACGGCTCTGGCGTATGATGAAATTCGACCCGCCCTGCCGGTAGACCACGAAATTCGCTCCCGTCGGTATAAAGAGCGAAGTTCCTTCAGCGAAAAGGGGGGGCAGGATCGAGGTACCCCCCAGGATAAGGATAAGTGTCGCAATCAGTCGTTTCATGCCGGTAATATATTCACACGTACAATAAAGGTCAAAGGATAAACTATTCATTCTTCAGGTAATCGAGACAACAGGATTGTTGCAAAAAAAGGACGGCCGTGGACCGCCCCGCTGCACTGTATAAAATCGGTCCGCTTCATATCTGGGTCATGAGGTACATAATGCGGCTCGCTTTCTCCTTCGGCATGAGGGTGATCAGATAGGGGGTGATACTGGCCTGTCCCGCCTCTGCCGCGTTCTGGTCCATCTGGCGGAGAACGTCAATAATCAGGGGATCCTCCCACTGAACCATGATCTCCACGGACTGTTCCGGGGGCATGTTGGCCATCTTCTCGGCCAGGACCTGTACGTTCTTCTGGTAGCCTGAATACCGTTCCTTCTCTTCCTGGAACTTCTTCTTCTCAAGCTCGATTCCCTTCTTTATCTCCTCGAGTTTCTCCTCTTCCGTTTCAAGCTCCTTCTCCTTCTCGGAGATCAACGCCTCCCTCCGGTCCAGTTTCTCGATCCTTTCCTGGAGACGGTCCTTCTCCTTTTCAAACTCTTCCCGCATGATGAGCGAAGGCTCATCCCCGGAAGCGGTCATGACCGATTCCGGCTCCTTCATGTACCGGTTTACAAGGGAATGAAAGTTAAACATCCCTATATAATCCAGCCAGAAAGCGCCTGAACCCAGTATAGCTAAAATCAGTATAATAAGGTATACCATTTTTGAGCGTTCCGAGATGCGTGCCATGGGCCGAACCTCCTATTCTGATCTCATTCGCGACATAACGCGGCGCACGAATTCTTCCGTTTCCGGGTAATCGGGTACTCCTCCCGACTCGTCAACAGCGCCGGGTCCTGCGTTGTACGCGGCCAGGGCCCGGGGATAGTCCCCCCTGTACCGTTCCAGAAGACTCCTCAGGTACCGGGTACCGGCATTGAGGTTTTCGTCCACGGAGAAGGGATTCTCAACGTTCATCTCCTCAAGAAGAGGCGGCATGAGCTGCATCAATCCCATGGCCCCCCGGTTCGAGACGGCTCCCGGATCAAAACTGGATTCGGTATCGACGACCGCCCGTACCAGATTCGACGGCAAACCGTTCTTCCCGGCGTAGTATTCTATGGCTTTATCAATCGAAGCCCGGTCATGCCCGAATACCGGCCGACCCACAACCCGGTTAGTCGCCTGGGACCGATTAAGCTGGCCCACATTTTCAACTTCCTTACCGGTCGCCCGATCCAGGTGATGCTGGAAGAGATTTCTCTCGCTTTGACGCGCTTCTCTTTCCTTTTGCTGCACATCAACCGGTTGCCTACGGATCAGGCCGAAGCGTTTCTGTATCTCGTTTATGCGATCCATAATGACGTACATGTCTTCCAGCATTACTGATCCTCCTGACGGATTCTTCTCATGTGGATCTTCTGGTTAATGTCTTCGTTCTCCCGGGCCAGTGTTCGGTTCACTCTGTACTGGTATTCTTCGTATTTACGTTCTTTCAGCTTCTCAACCACCCTCTTCTCACGACGGGCATCTACCAGCTTCTCTCTCACACGGTTAACCTCAGGTTCCATACTCTGGATCCTGTCCTCGGCCACGCCTATGGCCCGCCTGGAAACGTCTACGAACTTTTCATAGAGCAGGGCCTCACGAGGCCTGAACTCACCCTTCCTCATCTTCTCGCTAAAATCCTGCCGTTCCCTGTTTATTCTCTCCTGTATCTCCTGCTGGCGTACCCGCTCCTGGTTCTGAATACCCACAAGACGGGCAAGTTCCCCCTGGATCTCCTTCTCGCGGGCCTCCCTGAGATCGAGCAGTGTCTGGAGCCTGAACGTAAACTTTTTCATTTACCCCATCCTACCTGATAATCGGCGCGAAACCGGGTGTAGGCCTGGGCGCGGGAGCGGCCGGTTTCTCCTTTATCCCTGTCAGCTCCTTCATCTTATCGACCGTGCCTTCCAGGGTATCCCTTTCGTAGATTCCCTGGCGCAGAAAATCGTTTATCGGTTCCATCAACTCCATGGCACGGTCCACCCGGGGGTCAGAGCCCCGGGCGTAGGCTCCCAGGGATATCATGTCTTCCTTGTCCCTGTAGGCGGCCAAAAGCTCACGAAGGGTCCGGGCCGCGGCCATGTGATCCTCGGTCACCACGTCCTTCATGCAACGAGAAAGAGATCCCAGTACGTCGATGGCCGGGTAATGACCCGCGTGGGCCAGGTTCCTCTCCAGGACGATGTGACCGTCCAGGATACCCCGGGCCGTATCAGAAATCGGTTCGTTCAGATCATCCCCCTCAACGAGGATGGTATAAAACCCGGTAATGCTTCCCCCCGTGGGACTGGTGCCGGCCCGCTCCATCATATGCGGCATGATGGAGAAGACAGATGGAGGATATCCCCTCTGGGCAGAGGGTTCGCCGCTGGCGAGACCTACTTCCCTCTGGGCCATGGCGAAACGGGTAACCGAATCCATCATCAGATTGACCGCCATGCCCCGGTCCCGGAAATACTCCGCCATGGCATGGGCCACGAAGGCCCCCCGGATACGCAACATCGGGGGCTGGTCGGAAGTAGCCACAATCACCACGGAGCGTGCCAGCCCATCCGGTCCCAGCTCCTTCTCCACGAAATCTTTAACCTCCCGGCCCCGCTCACCGATAAGTGCGATAATGTTGACATCCGCGTCCGTGTAGCGGGCGATCATACCGAGAAGGGTCGATTTACCGACCCCGGAACCGGAGAATATACCGATCCTCTGCCCCCGTCCCACGGTATTTAGGCCGTCAATGGCCCGGACCCCCACGGAGAGAGGCGTGTCGATAATGGTCCGCTGGAGGGGATTGACCCTCACACCATGAATCGGGTACCTCTTCTCCGTGATTATGTCGCCTTTGTCGTCAATCGGGGACCCTACCCCGGAGATAACCCGGCCCAGCAGTTCATCTCCCACGGAAACAGTCAGGGCCTCGCCCTCGGCGTAGACATCGGCCCCGGGTACAACGCCCTTCATATCGCCGATGGACATCAGGATCACCCGGTTCTTATTGAACCCGACAACCTCCGCGTAGAGGTACCCTCCCTCCTGGAGGCGTATCTTGCAGAGGTCGCCGTATTTCACGACCGGCCCCTTCGATTCTATGGTCAGGCCCACGATTCTCTCGACCTTGCCGGTAAACTTGACGACCTCTACGTCATCGATTATCTTCCGGTACTTCTCGAGAAAATCGACCCGTTCATGTGGAAGTATCTGTATCATAATTACATCGGGCTCGTGTTCCGGATCGCCTCTTCGATGGCGTCAAGCTGTGTGGAGATACGGGCGTCTATGGCCCCCACATCGGTTTCAATGATGCATCCTCCCCGCTCGACCCGGGAGTCCTCGTAGATGTTCACCTTCTTCAGGGACTCCATCATCTTGATAAGCTCGTCCTTGTGGGCCGTGGTCATATCCAGGTCAGCGAAGTTTACCCGGATATCGATACGGTCCCTGTCCTTGACCCGCTTAATGGCCTCCTTTATGTTGTTGATGACCACTTCTCTCCGTTCCACGATCTCGTCCTTGATGACCTTCCGCGCGATCATGAGGATCATCTCAGACATCATCTTCTCCGAGGAACTGATGATATCGTCCCGAATATCAACGGCCGTGGAGACGACTGTGCCCAGGCGATCGATGAGACGCATAACCTCTGCCTGGCCTTCCTTGTATCCCTCTTCCCGTCCGGCTTCGTAGCCCTTCTTATAGGCCTCGTGCTCAATTTCGGAGACCTTGAGCTCAGCCTCCTTGATCATCTTCTCGGCCTCGAACTTGCCCCTCTCGATCTCCTGCTCAGACTCGACCCTGAGGCGTTCCATCTCCATCTTTATCTGTTCTCGGGCCTGCTGAAGCTCGTTAAAGGCGGCCTGTTTGCCGTCCTCTTCTATCTTACCGGCCTGCTGGCGGGCGTTATCCAGCATCTGCTTGACTTCTTCCTCTGTCTCGCGCCGGTAACGCTCCAGTTCCGCCTCCATCTCCTCGATAGACGGACCGTGGTACACGTCGATGGGGGCACCTTCTTCATCTACTTCGAACTCGCGGTAATCCTCGGTCTCGAGAAGGTTTCTCTGGTACTGGCTGGGAAGCTCCACCTGCTTTACGATATTGACCCGTTTTACCTCTCCGGGTTTGAACACCAGTCTAGACAACGAGTTCCTCCTCACCGGCACGGGCAACGATTATATCGCCGGACTCTTCAAGCTTTCGTATAATATTTACGATCTTCTGCTGCGATTCCTCAACGTCACGCAGCCGTATGGGTCCCATAAAGTCCATGTCTTCCCGCAGAAGGGCCGAGGCCCGCTTCGACATATTCCGGAAAATCTTGTCCTGAACCTCGGCATCGACACCCTTCAGGGCCTTGGCCAGGTCCTGGCCGTCCACCTCTCTCATGACCTTCTGGATGGAACGGTCGTCCAAAAGAACAATGTCCTCGAAAACGAACATCCGCTTCTTGATCTCCTCCGCAAGCTCCGGGTCCTCTTCCTCCAGGGCCTCAATGATGATCTTCTCTGTACCCCGGTCGACGTTGTTCAGCACCTCGACGATAGACTCTATACCTCCCGCCTGTGTGAAATCCTCGCTGGCCAGGGTGGAGAGCTTCCGCTCCAGTACCCGTTCCACTTCCCGGAGAACATCCGGAGAGGTGCGGTCCATGATGGCGATCCGCCGGGCGACGTCGGCCTGGATCTGGTGATTGAGACCGGAAAGTATCTGGGCCGACTTCTGGGGGTCCAGGTAGGCCAGAATAAGGGCGATGGTCTGGGGGTGCTCTCCCTGGATAAAGTTCAGCAGGTGGCTCGGGTCGGTGCGTCGTATGAAATCAAAGGGTCTCACCTGCAGGGACGAGGTGAGACGATTCACGATGTCTATGGCCTTCTGGGTACCCAGCGCCCGTTCCAGGACGTCACGGGCGTAGTCTATACCGCCGTTCTGGATAAAGTCGGCGGCCATCATCATTTCCTGGAATTCCTGAAGAACCCGGTCCTTGTCGTCCGGCTCCACCTTGTCGAGACGGGCTATCTCGAAGGTAAGCTGCTCAATCTCATCCTCTCTCAGGTGCTTGAATATCTCGGAAGAGACATCCGACCCCAGGGTAACGAGAAAGATAGCGGCCTTCTGGCGTCCGGTAAGTTGTGCCTTCTTGGACTGTAGCATCTCTCAAACCACCTGTTTCGCCGGGCAAACCGGCGGAGTGCTCCCTCCGGAGCTCCCCCCTTAATATATCGTACGATTATTGAAATTTCAAGAGGTTTTATTCCTCCGCCAGCCATGTACGGAGAAGCTGGGCTACGTCCTCCGGCTTTTCCCGGGCCAGGTTGATAGCGTTCTCCTGAAGTTCCATGCGGGCCTTCTCCTCCAGGGAGAGCTCCACGTCGATCCCCTCCTCTTCGGCCGCCCGGAGAGCCGCTTCCCGCATCTTCTGCTGTTCCAGGGCCAGCTGCTCTTCCCGCTGTCGACGCCTGCGCTCCAGCTCCCGGGACACGGCACGGAAGATGATAAAACCGACAAAGAGGGCCACAACCCCGATAAGGGCGGCCAGGATCATCTTCTTAATCTGCTGCTGCCGCCGGAACTGCTCACGAAGGCTTTCCCACTCCTTCGAACGGTCGAAGAATATATTCTCCACGGCCACCTGGTCCCCCCGGGCGTCGTTGAAGTTTATAGCCTTCTTGACGATATTCTCCGCCTTATTCAGTTCCTCTTCGTCCAGGGGGATCTGGACAGGCTTCTTCGTGGGGTCCAGGACAAACTCCCCCACCTCGTTACGGGGAAGCTGCTGCTGCCCGTCTATGGCGATAGCCACAGATATCTTCCTTATGTCGTAGGGGTCCCTCTCCACGGTCCGTTTCGTCTCGTTAAGGGCGTGGTTGCGGATATTCTCCTTTTTCTCATACTTGGCGAACTGATCATCAGCCGCTTTATACCCGGGAGGCTTGTTCCCCTCAGTCCCAGCGGCCCCTTCCGGATTCCAGCCGTGCCCCTGAAAGTTCTCCTGGGTAGTCTTTTCCGATACGACCAGGGAATCCTTGACTTTCCTCTCAGAGTAAGGGGTAGTAGGATTGTCCTCCTCCATAACAATAGGAGTATATTTCTTCTGCTCCTCTTTTATCTTGTCCCAGTTAAAATCGACGTTAAGACGAACTACCTGGATGCGGTCCTCGGAGTAGATCCTCTCCAGGCCGCTGCGGATGTCTTTAAGCAGGCGAACCCGAATTTGTTCCTCTATTTTTCGCCGCTGCTGCAGCAGTGTGTACTGCTGTTTCTCCTTCTCATACTGGTCGTCGATATCCGATATGATATTTCCGTACTCGTCCGTGACAGTTACGTTCTCTGGCTTAAGACGATTGCCCACGGCCCTGGAAACCAGGTGCATGATACCCCTGATCTCCTTTCTGGAGAGTTTTTCAAAACCGGGCGCAAGGTGAATCGTCACGGCCGCGGTATAGGGAGTCTGTTTGTCGGTATAGATGGTGTCCTCGGATATGGCGATCTCCACCAATGCCCTGTCTATGTTTTTCAGGGACTCGATGTGCCGTCTCACCTCATCACGGAGGGCCCGCATATATTTAATATCGATCTCCCGGTCTGTCTCGGTCCACTTGGAGACATCGAAGAGCTTCCATCCTGGAATTCCCTTTGGTATCATGTCTTCCTGGGCCAGGCGGGTCATGATCACTTCCCGCTTATCAGGCTTGACCAGGATCGAGGTGGTCCCCTTTGTATCATACGCGAAACCCATCTCTTCGAGTTTCTTGGTAACCTGGCCGAAATCTTTGGCTCCCAGGTCACTGAAGAGTATCACGTAAGGGTCTCCGCTCGATACGCTGAAAAGAACAATAAAGGCAACAATGACCACACCGCTGACAGAGCCGATTATGATCTTCTTGGTGGTATCCAGTTTATTGAATATCTCTTTCGCCTGGTTTAGTATTCTCTGAAGAAATTCACCCATCTCCCCCTCCGTCGTGCGCGTTCAGCATACAGGCCGGGCGCATAATGTGACATAATGCACAGAATACCATTTCCGGCATTTTGTCAATTAATTTACCTGTCAAAAAGGTAAAATTGCATTATGTCACATCAGAATATGCTCTACCGCGAATTCTTATCCCTCCGGCCCACTGCGCGGGCCGGAGGCGTCATCTTATCTCAGGTTTACGAGTTCGCGGTAGGCCCGGAGCGCCTCGTCCCGTACCGTCTTGGTAAGGGCAAGGGCTATCTCCGCCTTCTGAGCGGCAATGGTGACCGTGTGGATATCGACCGATTCCGGCTCAAAGATCATCTGTTTGGTCAGATTTTCGGAATCGACCTGCAGATTATTCACCTTCTCCACGGTCTTCATCAGCACGTCCTGGAAAGAGCCGGTCACGTCGTCTTCGGTACGACCCGGTTTCGCCTTTCCGTCGTCATGCAAAGGATTGGTGGTTCTCATGGCCACCATGTGTCCGCTTACGGGTATGTTGTTCACTGGTACACTCCTGGTCTCAGAATTCCCTGGCCGATTATCCCGGCCCGTATCTCTTCGCCCGCGTTACCCGGCAGGACCTCCCGGCCCGTTATCCTCGGTCCCGAGCATCCGTGGCTCACATGTATCTCACTGTCACTTATCCTGTATCGCGTCATTCTCTGCCTCCTCAGGCCATCCTGCCGATTTCAAGGGCCTTGGTGAACATGCTCTTGGCATTATTCACCATCATAACGTTCGCCTCGTAGGAGCGGGAGGCTGAAATCATGTCGGTCATCTCGGTCACAACGTTCACGTTCGGCATCTCCACGTATCCCTTTTTCGGGCCGGTGTTGATGGCGTCCGGGTGGGACGGGTCATATACCAGCCTGAAGGGGGACCGGTCGTCCTCGATTTTTACGACCCGTACCCCTTTGCCGCTGCCGTGCTCTATCCGCTCCGGCACCAGTGGCGATTTATAATTAGGCCGGATATTGACAGGTGCGAATATGGCCCGTTTTCGTCTGTAGGGACCGTCATTTTCAGGAGTACGCGTGGTGGTGGCGTTGGAGATATTGTTGCTTATCAGGTCCATCCTGAGTCGCTGTGCCGTAAGGCCTGTGGCGGCTATATTAAAACTATCAAACATTGCCATTATCTACCTCCTAGGCCGACCGTATTGACATCTTCAGCATCCTGAAGTTATGCCCCAGACTCGTAATCATGGCGTCGTACCGCATTTTGTTTTTGGCCGCGTCGACCATCTCCTTCTCGATGTCAACGTTGTTCCCGTCATTCCTCATGGAGGTTGAGTAATCCAGGTTTATCCTCGGCTGCACTCCCTTTACGTCCCTTGCTATATGGAAGGGAATATGTCTCTCGTCGGTGAGCCTGGCTGGTGTCCGATTCGCTTCCATCGTTTCCCGTTCCCGGATGGCCCGTTTCAGTTCGCTTTCAAAATTTACCTCACTTCTCTTGAAGTGTGGCACATCCACGTTGGCGATATTGTTGCCGATCACCTTCCTCCGGAGGGATTCTGTATCGAGTCCCTTTTCCAGAAGGTAGTTGGTCTCCATCATGTTCATGCCTTCGAACATCATCTGCTCCTTATCCGGTTTTCGTCCTATTAATCCCATCGGAAAATGGCGGAAAAGCATGAGTATTTTTTGAGACATAAACAGGGATAATGCAAAAGTATCATTTTTGTTGCAATTATTAGCTGTTTTCGGTATCTGTTACTGACGGGTAACTCTTATGAATATCAGGCGAATAGTGATCATATCCCCTTCTTCGGACGAAAGAGAGCTTCTCCGTGTCATGGTTAAAACCTTTGATCTTGCGGAAGTTAAAGCTTTTTCCTCAACCGAAGAAGCCGGAAAACAGATTTCTCAAGGCGACAAAACCGACCTGATTATTATCGATTACAATGCTTTAACGGGGAAAAAGAGCGTACAGGAGCTCCAGGAACTGAGAGAGGAACACAGCTTTTCCCTTATCTGCCTCACGGATACCGACTCCCCCCGTACAATGGCCCATCTCCGGGAAATCTCCCCCTTCATTATTATGGGCAAACCGGTCGACCCCTTTCAGCTGGAGGAGAATATACGTTCCCTTTTCCGATTCCTCGACGGGGTAAAGGATCTGCGGGAGAATGAAAAGGCCCTCAGGATAGCTTTCGATCAAAGCAATGACGCTATCATCTGGGCTGAGGCGGAAACCGGCATCATCGTGGAATGCAACCGCTCCGCGGAGCATCTGCTTGACCGTACCCGGGAAGAGATTATCGGCTTACACCAGAGCAAGATTCATCCGGAACCTGAACGAAAGAGTGACCGGGATCATTTCAAAAATGCGGAACTGTATAATCCTCCGGACACTTTCATCGATGTTCATATCCAGCGGCCTGACGGGAGTCTGCGATCCGTTGAAATCGTCTCAACTGTTTTTAAACGTCATGGAGTATCCATGGTTCAGGGCGTCTTCCGGGATGTCACTTTCCGGAAAGAAATGGACAGACAACTGAAGGAAGATGAAGAACTGTTCCGCACTATTGCCGAAAGCTCCCATATATACCTTTTTCTCTTCCAGGATGGAGAACTCATCTTCGTTAACGACGCCCTCTGCCGGGCCTACGGATATGAAAGGGATGAAATGATTGGAGCTGATTTCCAGAAACTCCACGAAATGCTCCATCCTGATGACCGGGAGACGGCCCTGAGGGAGTTTGCCCTCCTGGAAAGCGGGCAAAAGCAATCTTCCCGTACTCATCTAAGGGTCATTAATAAAAACGGCCATCTGCTTAACGTTGATCATCACGCGAGAATTGTGGACTTCAGAGGTAAACCTGCCCACCTGGTTACCCAGGCGGACCTCACGGCCGTTCTGGAAACAGGACAAAGACTGATGATGGAACAGGAACGGCTATCCGCCATAATACACTCTTCACCCGATGGTATCATTGTGGCAGACAGGGAGAATATAACCCTCAGATGCAACAGAATGGCTGCGCAACTCCACGGGTATGATCACCCGGACGAACTCATGGGGGTAAACACTCTTGAGCTGATACACCCGGAAGACAGGGAGCTCTTCATGCGAAACGGCATGGACCTGATAAACGGGGAAGGGTTATCGACCGTGACCATTTCACTTTTAAGGAAGGATGGGACATCCTTTCCCGCAGAGATGTCTCTTGCCGTTCTTCGTGAACAGGAAGAGATAACAGGATTCCTGGGCATAGCCAGGGATGTGTCCATAAAACACAGAACCTTCCAGGAACTGAAAGAATCGAATGAACGTTTCCGTCTTCTTTACGATAACGCTCCCATGGCCTATCTGGTAATGGACGACCGGGGGACCATTACAAGAGCCAACCACGCGGCCCGCACACTTCTGAAATATTCCGAAGAAGAATTTTTGGATATCGGCATCGAAGTCCTTTTCAGTGATAATCAGGGAAAGGAGGATCGGGGAGCCTTTATTCTGAACTACATTCAGGAGGGAGAGCAGATCGAGCAGGAAGAGACCTGGCTTTATGACCGGGAAGGAAACCGGGTTTCGGTATTACTATCTCTGTCGACAATTATCGAACCGGATACAGGGAGAGTAAGGGAATGCTACCTTACCCTTGAAGATATTACTGACCGCAAACAGGTGGAAGAACATCTGTACCAGGCTAAGCTGCAGGCGGACGCAGCCAATCAGGCCAAAAGTCTCTTTCTTTCCAAGGTAAGCCACGAGCTCAGGACGCCCCTTAACGCCATCCTGGGATTCGGACAGATACTGGAACAGGAGGCCGGTCGCGACCTTACCGATGTCCACAGATCCTACCTCAACGATATCCTCCAGGGGGGCAACCAGTTGCTGGAGATGATCGAAAAAATACTGGATTATACCCGGCTGGAATCCGGGAGCGTGCGGCTTTCACGGGCGCCCTTCGATCTCCCCCTTATGATAAACCGTCTTGTGGCGGAACTGAAGCCCCGGGCCCGGGAATGCCGCCAGGTTTTAACCATTAATCAGGATGAAACCATACGCTGGATCTACGCTGATGAAGAAAAGGTAAAACACGCCCTCAGGAATATCCTCACCAACGCCATCCAGTATTCCCGGGAAGGAAATAAGATACATGTACAGTGCAAGGCCCTTGATAACAGGGCCGTAATTGACATACAGAACAACGGTAGTCCCATCCCCGCTGAAAAAAGAGAAGAGATTTTCGCCCCCTTTGAACAGCTCGAAAGAAGGATGGACAACCCGACCCCGGGATACGGTCTTGGGCTGCCCCTGGCGCGCCGTATAGCGGAACTTCATGATGGAAGTCTCGACCTTATCGACAGCCAGGGAGAGGGAAACACCTTCCGTATGATCCTGCCAGGTCTCTTCAGCCAGGAACAGAGCCAGACTCATGATATTCTTGAAGGCGTCCTCCTTAACCGGGAGAACTACGGCTCACCTTATCAGATACTCCTGGTAGACGGGAATCTACAGTCATCCAAACAGATAGAAGAAGGGCTTCGCCAGGCCGGCTATAAAGTAGACCGGGCGGAGAGCGGAGAAAGCGCTTTTTTGAAGATCATCCGGGAGAAGTATGACCTGATCATTATCGCCAGCACTCTCCCCGGCATGGACAGCGCCGAGACCCTGAACAGGATACGAACCACGGACCATGTGGCCGTTCCGGTGATAGCCATAACAGATGACCGAAATTCCACTGAGAACTCCCTTCGTCTCGGTTTCGACAGTTACGTTACCCGCCCGGTAAACCTCTCCTCCCTCACATCACGCATCCTTCATCTGCTGGAGAGGGGAACCCGTCATTGAAGTTCACGCGCCGTGTCGGGATTGATCACCGTTATCTTGATCCTGATATGACCGTGCCGGAAGACAGTGAACCTGTCGGGATGGATCTTTGTCAGGTCCACGTCGATCCGTGCGGAATCATCCACATGGGGAGGGATACGGACTTCCAGCTGCGAGGTGGTCCCGATTTGTCCCAACCCCCGGCATACGTGACATTCAGAATTGCTTCCCTGGCAGAGGGGACACAACATCCTGGCCGGCAGTGAGACCCGGGCCACGGCGCCCCTGCGTGCCTCCAGGGGTGTAACCAGTATCTCAACATCCTGCCCGAAGTTTTTCAGAAGGTCCTTCCGTTTCATTCCTTTCGGCAGAAACCTTACCTTAAGCATCTCCTTCAGGGAAGCGGAATACCGGATACGCCTGTTTGAAATGACAGGGTACCTGTCAGGGGCGTCCACCTGATGATCGAAAAGGGCCCGGTCATACCTCAGACGAAGATCGTCGTCCGACAGAATCCGGTATCCCCGGATGATAAGTTCCACCTTCCGACCGGCGTTATCCGAAACACCTGCGATATCCGGGTGATACCTGCGGATAAGGGAGCGAAAGGATGAACGTATCTCCTCTGCCGTAGCGGAGTAAGAAACGTTAAAAAGAGAATAGAAGTCGACGACCTTTCCGTTACTGTCAAGGAAATCCGGGTTCATGATTTTTGATTATTTAAGAGTGAATAAAAAAGTAAAGCAGGAAAATCAGTCAAGTAAATGGGAGATGAAGTTTCATGTTTAATAATTGATATATTCTATCCGGGATATATTCCTTAACTTTATTTGCTATATAAAAAAATTACCCGCCGCTGAAAGCGGCAAGAATGTTTTAGTTTCTGTTTGCACCTGTTACTTGAATTCAGGTCAAAATTTTTATATTGACCCTGATGAAAAAGGCACCCTTGTCAATATGACTATAGAACATGCAAAGGAAAATTCAATATTGCCAGAATTTTCGTGCCAGAAATTATTAACAGATCTGCATTAACATTGTACGTATAGATAACTTCCGCTCCCTGCACTGATTACTCAACCTGCATGAACAATCAAACAGCCCGGAAAAACTCCAGGAAATCCTTAACAGTCTTCTCCGGGATCTCTTCCATGGGGATATGGCCCGCGGAGTCGTAGATGCGAAGAATCGAACTCGGCAGCTCCCGTCGGAATAAATGTCCATGACGCACAGGTATCCAGGCGTCCTTCTCTCCCCACATGATAAGGACCGGCAAAGTAAGCTCCTTGAGGTCGGGGGGCTTACTGTTTACGGGTAATTCAAAACGTTCCGTCATAACCCTGCGGTTGCCTTCCCTGAGCAAGAGCCTGTGATACCGATCCACGGTTCCAGGTTCAATTCTGGAGAGGTCCCCGTAGACCTGTTCCACGGCCGCCTTTATAACGAATCGGGGCGTTACCCATCGTGCTAAAGAGGAGAGGATCGGGATCCTTAGTATCTGAAAGAGGGAAGATGGTGATCTATCCATGGGGTATCCTGCGGCGTCGATCAGTACCAGGTGAGAAACCCGTTCCGGATAACGCAGGGCGAACTCCCAGGATATGCGTCCCCCCAGGGAATTTCCGACCAGGGTGACTTTGCCGGCGTCAAGGCGCTCCAGGAACCGGGCCAGGAAGGCGGTATACCATTCTATCGAGTAGTCTCCCTCCCCGTTCGGTCCCGTAAGGCCGTAGCCGGGAAGGTCCAGGCGTATGACTCTCGCCTCCCGGGATACAGCATCCGTCCACCGGTCCCAGGTATGGAGGGAGGAGGCGAAGCCGTGCAGCAGGACAACGGTCTCTCCCTTGCCCTCGTCCCGGTAATGGACCTTCATGCTCCCCATCTCCAGAAAACGGGAGGCGTCCCCCGCGTACACTCTCTTCAGTTCTTCCGCCGGTACATCCAGGTGACAGTTCCAGGAGATAAAACCGAGAACAGGTAAAAGAATAAAAAGGGTAATTCCGGTGAGAGGAGAAAACTTTTTCATGTCGGGAATACCATGTCCAGGTTCAGATGTTCCGATACAAGATCGCGAAGCTTGAATATCCTCTTCTCGTTGTCCTTCGTCAGGAGGGCCTCCATCCGGTCAATCTGCTTGGCCACCTGGAAGGTATCCATGGTTACAAGAAGAAGAGGAACCTGGTTCTCCCGGGCCTTGGCGATAATATTGGCAGGGGGCAAAATATTGTTTGTAAGGACGATACCCCGGGTGTCCCGGTCGATGGCGGCCAGTATCATGTCGCTCCTGTCACCCGAGGTAATCAGGAACTTGTCCTCGCTGTTAAAGAGGGGATTCCGCATGGTCTCATCCGTTGACATGGCCCCCACCAGTACATTGCGGATCACGTTACCCAGACCTGTATCACCGGCTATGACCTTGGCGTGCAGCTTTTCCGCGACATAGCTTATGGTTAGAAAAGTCAGGTCTTCATACAGAGGTATAACTCCCGCTATGGGAAGATCATATTTCTCTATCATGGAACGGTAGACGTCATTGAACTCAGCCACGTCACGGACCTTGTTAATGATGATTCCGCCGAAATTGACATCCGCTGTCTTCAGGTAATTCTTTATGAATGCGACGTCATCCATGACTTCGTCGTTATTTCCATTAATAATCATGAAAAGCCGTGCCCCGGTATACCGGGCCACGCTAAGGGTATCCAGCTCCAGCGACGAACCGTAGGTGACGTCCTGTCCGCCCTCCACGAAAAGGAGGTCTTTCCCCTGTGAGGCTTTCTCCGCCATGGTGGTCAGGGTACCCTCGATGCTTCGGGAAGAGAACATGTAACGGAGTTTCGACTGATCGAAACCGAGGGTTATCCCCTCCGGTTCCTGGTCCAGCTCAAAGAGTTCCAGTATGAGATTGGAGTCGTAGTCCCAGTTTCTCTTTCTCTTGTAGATCAGTCTGTCGCCGAAAGGTTTGATATACCCGAACCGTCGCTCCTGCTGAGCCATGAGTCCCACGATCAGACTGGTTTTACCGGCGCCGGGTCGCACCGATCCTATCATTATCTTACTCATTAAAGCGCTTCCTCCCCTTGTTTTTTAAGAACGATACCCACGTCCAGGACCATCAGACCCTTCTCTTTCTCGTAGACAGCCACGGGATCTATCTCTATATCGACTATCGATTCACTCGCCTGGAGAATGGCGCCGGTCTTCAGCACAAGGTCGACCAGGGAATCTATGTCCCGGCGCATCTCCCAGCGGGCCCCAAGCAGAAGGGGATAGGCCCCGGTCTCTTCCAGCATGTCCCGTACGTGGTTCCTGTTCAGAGGATAATTCCGTATACTCCTGTTTCCCCCGGTCTCGGAAATGATCCCTCCCAGGCTGCTCGTCACAACGGGACCGAAATGGGGGTCCCTCTTGGCCGATATATTTATCTCAAGACCGGTATCGACCATGGGAGACACCTCCACACCTTCTATGACAGCGTCACTGCGCACCAGCCGCACGTTATGCTTGATGGCCTCAAAGGCGTCGATGACTTCCTCCTGGTTGTCAAGCTCCAGGACGACCCCTCCAACGTCCCGTTTCCTTTGGACGTCACGGGATACGACCTTCATGGCCAGGGGATACCCCAGATTCCCAGCCGCCTGGATTACATCGGGCAGATTCCGGCAAAACCGGCTCTCGATGAGGGGAATCCCGGCCGCCTCCATGATCTCGCGGCATTCCCCGGCAAGGAGAAAATTTCTCCCCTCATTCAACGCCCGGGAGGCCACTTCTTCTATTGTCTTTTTGTCGATCTCAATATAGTCGAACTGATCGTCCATCGAAATGAGGTGGCGCCTGTAGGCCAGAAGGGCCCCTATGCTCGACACCGCCTGATCCACGTAGGGATAGACAGGAATGTTTTCCCGTCTCAGGACCGTGAGGGCCTCCTGTACCGGCTCACCGCCGATAAGGGCGAAGGTCACCGGTTTACCCGCGTCGCACATTTTCCTGTGGGTGTCCCGTATCAGGTCCTGAAGGTTCTCGCAGTCAAAATTAACGGTCTGGCAGTAAAGGATAACGGCATTCTCAATGGCATCCTGTCCAAGCATGCCCTCAACGGCCTTCCGGTAATCGTCGGAACGGGCAAGTGCCGTAAGGTCCACCGGGTTCTTTACGGAACCGAAGGATGGCGTTGCGGATTCAAAAATCTCGCTCAGTTTCCTCTGGTCATCCATGAGAGGAACTCGATGGCTCTCCGCGTCATCGGCCGCTATGACCCCGACGCCGCCGCCGTTTGTCAGGATGAGGGTTCTTTCCCCCCGGGGAACAGGGCAATAGGCCAGAAAGTGGGTCCAGTCAAAGGCCTCTTCCAGGGTTCTGGCCCGGATAACTCCGCATATCTTCATTGCGGCGTCAAAGACGTCATCTGAACCGGCCGGAGAACCGATATGGGCGGCCGCCGCCACGGCACCTCGCTCGGAACGGCCCGATTTAAGGACCACGACCGGTTTCTTCCTGGTGGCCCTCCGCAGGGTCGCAAGAAGGCGCTCCCCTTCCTTTACGCTCTCCAGGTGTATAAGTATGGCCCGGGTATTGTCATCCTCTATAAGGTACTCCAGGAGGTCCGACTCGTTCAGGTCGCTTTTGTTTCCCGTGGAGACAACGGCTGAGAGGCCCATCCTGTCAACCACAGCCTTCCCGATAACGGCTATCCCCAGGGCTCCGCTCTGGGTGAGAATGGCTATATTCCCGTGAGTAATATCCGTGGAGGAGAAGGTGGCGTTCATTGAGGAGGAGGCTGCGAATATCCCGAAGACGTTCGGTCCCAGAATACGCATCCCGCTCCCGGCCGCGATACTTTTAATCTCATTCTCCGCTCTTCTGTTCCCCACCTCGGAGAAACCTGAACTGATGATCTGTACAAAGCGGACTCCCTTTTCAGAGCATTTTCTGACGGCTTCCACGACCTGGTCGGCCGGCAGGGTGATGGTCGCTCCTTCCACCTCTCCTGGAATCTCAGCAAGGGAAGCGTAGACTTTACACCCATGAATTTCCCCTCCGCCCGGGTTTACAGGATAAATCTCCCCCTTAAAACCGCCCGAGACCAGGTTCTTGACCACGATGTTCCCTATCTTGTCCGGGTCCTTCGAGGCTCCGATCACGGTCAGGCTTTCTGGTTCGAAAAGGGGACGAAGGGCATTACTATTCGACATTTGCGTCTCCGAAATTCATGATCAGATAATATACGCCATCTTCAATCTGCCGATGCAGGTTAGGAAAGTGCTTCTGGAAGACATGGAACATGGGTCGGTTCTCGAGAAGGACCTCGGCCGTAAAACCGTGCAGGCCCTCTCTCTTTCCAAGGACCGTAAGATACGCAAGAAGCTCACTGCCGATTCCCTTGTTCTGGTAATCATCGGACACAGAAAAAGCTACCTCGGCCGTGTTGGTGTTTTCATCCTTGAGAATCTGTCCCATTCCCACGACCTCTTCCCGCTGTTCACTCTCGATGCAGGCCAGGATGATGAGTTCTTTCGTGTAATCTATAACAACGAAATCCTGTCTCACTTCGTGGGGCATGTCTTTACGCATGATCATAAAGCGCCTGCGAAAACTTTCATCGGAGAGGGAATAGAAGAAGTCCTTTATCAGGGTTTCATCGTTTATATTCACGGGACGAAGCTTGATGGTGACACCCGTCCGGGTTGTCCTGTAGCTCTCAAGATGGGCCGGGTATTCGCCCTTCTTACCCGGTATAAAGGCCTGGTCCTTGTAGATCAGGTTCAGCCTTTTGCCCTCCTCGATAAGCCAGGAACGAAAACGGGGATGGGCGATTGCGATTAGATCCATGGCCCTCTCCCGTATGTTCTTCCCGTGGATGTAGGCCATGCCGTACTCTGTTACGACATAAAAGATATCCCCCCTGTTGTAGGTCACACCGGCACCCATGTCGAGAAAGGGTACAATTCGAGACACCTCTCCGTTGAGGGCCGTGGACTGCATTACAAGGATGGTCTTTCCTCCCCGTGCGAGGACCGCTCCCCTCATGAAATCGGCGCTTCCACCGATACCGCTGTAGAAAACCCGGCCTATGGACTCTGCCGTGGCCTGGCCCGTCAGGTCTATCTGCAGGGCGGAGTTTATGGATGTCATATTATCCTGCTGGGCTATGACCAGCGGATCATTGGTGTAGTCGATCCTCTTGAATTCAAAGGCAGGATTGTCGTCGATATACCTGTAGGTCTCCTCGGTTCCCATACAGAAGGATGCCACGGTCTTCCCCCGGTTAAGGGTCTTTTTCCGGTTATTGAATATCCCTTC
Organism: uncultured Leptospirales bacterium; assembly: GCA_964645775.1. Lineage (GTDB taxonomy): Bacteria > Spirochaetota > UBA4802 > UBA4802 > UBA5550 > CAZYBU01. The sequence goes on from CAZYBU010000015.1 coordinate 21,528, forward strand.
ATCGATCATCCGGACCATGGTATCTGTCAGGAGCTCGGAATGTATACCCAGATCGTTCTTGTCGGCCATGTTTGACAGGATCGCCCTCGGTATGCTTCCGTATCCTATCTGGACGGTATCCCCATCCTTGACGATACGGGCCGCGTACTTCCCGATCTTGTCGGCGATTTCATCTGAAGCGCTGGGGACGAACTCCAGAATCTTTTCATCATGATGCACGACAAAATCGATGTCGCGAACATGAATAAAGGTATCGCCATGGACCCTGGGCATATTAACGTTCACCTGGGCGATTATGACCTTGGCGCTCTCAATGGCAGCTTTGGTGATGTCCACACTGACGCCAAGGCTGACATAACCGTTTCGATCCGGCATGGAAGTCTGGATCAGGGCCACGTCAATAGGAACCATCCTCTGGTAGAACTGGTTGGGTATACGGGAAAGAAAGATGGGAGTATAATCGGCCAGTCCGCTGTTGACATTCTCCCGGGTGCTGCTTCCCACAAAAAATGAATTATGCCTGAAATTATAATTGAACTTTTCATTAGCGTAGGGCGCCAGACCGAGAGTCCATACGTGCATGACCTCCGCGTCCGCGAAGGCGCTCGGGTTCGACTCGATATAGCGGACCATGGAATTGACCAGGTACTGGGGCTCACCGCAGGCCGTGCTTATGAATATCCTGTCTCCCCGTTTAATATGTTTGAATATTCTGCTCTCCTGTTCAAACTTTTCGGGGTAGTTCTTTTGGATCTCTTCGAGAATTTCGTAATGTACTTTTTCAGCCATGGGGTATATTATTCCTTTACCGGCTCCGAGGGAACACGGAATTTCTGATTTTTCAAGGACTTTTTACGACAATCCCCGTATCATCCGCCGCTGCTCTGCACCCAGATAGTCGCGTTCTGTATGAGTTCAATGGCGTTCTTGAGTCCGAGTTTTTCCTTAATATGGGCCCTGTGGTTCTCCACGGTTTTCACGCTTACCTGGAGCTTTGCCGCTATTCCCCGGGTAGTAAGTCCCTCCCCGATAAGCTGATAGATCTCCAGTTCCCGGTCCGTGAGCTGATCGATACCGGTGGCCCCTTTGTCGCGGTTACCGTCTATAATCTTACGAAGAATATTCGAGGAAATATTTTCACTGACATATACCCGGTTCTCCTTTACGGAACGGATCGCCTGGAGAATCATCTCCGGAGCTTCCTGTTTCATAATATATCCCATGGCACCCGTGCGCAGAATACGTTCCGCATAGATAATTTCGTCATGCATGGAGAGGACCAGAATACGGATATCCGGATACTGCTGCCTCATTTCTTTGATAAGGTCGATGCCGCTGCTCTGATTCAGGGAAATATCCACAATAGTGATATCCGGGACTTCCCGACCAAGGAGCTCAAGGGCCTTATCAACGTCATCGGCCTCACCGATTATCTGCAGGTCATCCTCCATACCGATAAGCTCGGCCAGGCCCCTCCTGAAAATGGGATGATCTTCCACAAGGAGGATTTTCGTTACACTCATGGAAATTTCACTCCCGGTTCAAATCTGATAAGCTGATTCACTTATGGCCTTCTATCCTTTACTGTAAAGCATTAAATACCGACGTATCAGGCAGGATGGTCCCTTCTGAACCGGCAGAAGATGGTCGTTCCTCCCGCTTCGTTTTTCAGAATATCAAAAGTGGCCCCGATAATACGGGCCCTGTACTTCATACTGCTCAGGCCCAGGCCCTTGATAATCTCGGCGACATCCGGTATACCGATCCCGTTATCGCGAATACTCAGCGTATGGAACTGGCCGTAGGTTTCCAGCAGGATGCTTATTTCCGTGGCCTGAGAGTGCTCGATCACGTTATTAATGGCCTCCTGCACGATGTAGTAGAGGTGTGTGGCCGTCAGGTTCTCCTTGAGACGAAAGTTCTCATTGTAGGAAAAGTCGCACAGGATGCCGTATATCTTCTCCGTTTTGCGGACCAGTTCCTCGAGAGCGTAGATCAATCCATCCGGCTGAATATCGACAGGCATAAGTCCCTTGCTTATGCTCCGTATCTGTTCCAGGGCCTGGGATATGAGTTCATTGATCTCATCAAGGAGCTCAAGCTGGATGGGCTCCCCGCTCCTGGCTCTATGCTTAAGGCTCTTGATAAGAAACTGTACACCCACCAGGTGGGGACTGAGCCCGTCATGAAGGTTGTTCCCGATATGATGCCGTTCCAGCTCGCTTATTCTAAGAATCTGGCTCTCCAGCCATTTCAGGTCAGTGATATCGGTAAAGGAGCCGATACTCCTTCTGGAACCGGGTACCATGTTGATGGTCATATAGATATTCCTGTTCGTCCCCCACCTGTCCACGAAAACAAACTCGTAATTCCTGGGGGCCCGGTTGGGGTCATCTCTCCTGTTCCGATGGTATTCAAGCATCATGGGAAGGTCCTTTTCCGAGATGAATGAGGTCCAGCTGATCTTCCCCTCTAACTCCTCCCGGCTGTAACCGGAGAGGCGTTGAAAGTCATAATTCGCGTAAGAGATGACCGTATCCTCCTCGATTATGATTGTGGCGTTGCCCGTCGACTCGAAGGTCGTTCGAAATACGTTCTCGCACTCCTCCACTTTTTTCTCAAGATCAAGTATCGCATCTTTCGTTCCCGGTTTCATGTTCGTGACCTCCAGAAAGACAAAAGAGAAAGCGCGGAAAAAACAAGTGTTATGATAAAACCGGCGGGAAAGACAAAATCACCCAATCGCGTATAAAGGGTGTTACGGTTCAGGGAAAAGTCGACCTCACCCACCATTCCGCCCCGGGTAAGGATCGGCATGGAATGGGTCACCCTCCCCAGGGGATCGATAACGACCGTGTACCCGGTATTGCCCACCCGCACAAAAGAGATGCCGTTCTCCACGGCCCGAAAGACCGCTGAGGAAAAATGCTGCATGTGTCCGCTGAAGGTGTCGGTCCACCCGTCATTCGTTATGTTTACAAAAAACTCCGCCCCCATGCGACGGTATTCCCTCGTAAGACGGAAGAATATACCCTCGTAACAGATAAGGTTCCCGAATGAATGTCCTTTTACCTGAAACAGTTCGGTCCTCTCCCCCGGAAAGAAGCTGGAAGCCCCGAAGCTGTCCAGAATGTCCTGGACGAAGGGGAGCCATCTCTTGTAGGGAAACCACTCTCCGAAGGGAACCAGGTGAATCTTGGCGTAGGTCTTTCCCACGCGGCCGTCCCCGTCGATGAGGACCGCGTTGTTCAGGGGGAGGTATCCGGAGGGTCCCTCGCCTTCCGGTTTACGCACTCCGATCTCCCCGGTAAGAAGGGGTATGTCGATGGAATCAGCGTAATCCACAACCTTTTTTTCAAAGCGGGTTAAGCGACCCCGCCGGGCGTGATAGGAGATTGTCTCGAGGGTGGCCGATTCCGACCAGATGATCATGTCCGGGTTCTTATCCAGAATGGAGTCCGAGTATTCTATCAGTTCTTTGAGATAACGCTCCCTGTTACGGCTCCAGCTTATCCAGGGATCGATGCAGGATTGCACAAGGCCCACCCTGAGGGTATCCTTACCGGACGGCTGTGCCGATGCCAGTCGCGCTGATCCGAAAATCAGGGCAGCGAGAGGCAAAATCAGAACAACAGTTGAAGGACGGAGACGAAACCTCATACCGGATACGTGTGACTCCAGCAGGTCGGCCAGTGCCACATTCACGGCCACGATCAGGGCCGTGATACCGGAAACACCCGTTATCGACGCCATTTGAATCATGGGGGCAAAAGGATACTGGGTGTAACCGAGATAGGGCCAGGGAAAGGCCAGGTGCCCGATGGACTGGATAAAATCGATGGAGACCCATACGGCGGGATAGATCAGCGCCCGGAAGGCGGGAAATCGCCGTGAAAGGAGCTCTCCCAGAAAAACTTTCATGGCGAAAAAGAAAGTCAGGGTCGGGATAAGAAAAAGGAGTACGATAAACCCTCCACCCGCCATGCTGGCCCCGAAGTGACGTATCCAGCTATAGACCAGGAGGTTCCCGAAAAATCCCGCGAAATAGCTTATATAGTAAACCTCGGAAAGGGATTTCTTTCTCAGGGCCATGAAGAGGGGGACCAGGGCAAACCACGCGAAAAGGGGAAAGGCTTGAAAAAGTACGAACTCGAAACTGGGAAAAGCCAGGAAAAGCAGAAGAGACGTCAGAAGGTAATAGCGTTCCCTGAAGAAGCCGATTATCGTATGAACAAAACCCATTATCCTTCCTTGCCCGTCATCCGTAAGAATTCTTCTTCGCTTATGACCGGAACACCCAGGTCCCGGGCCTTTCTCTCCTTGGAACCGGGCGATTCCCCGGCGACCACGTAGTCCGTCTTTGAACTGACAGATCCCGTGGCCCGTCCTCCCTCACTCCGGACCTTTTCTTCCGCCTCGCTCCGTTCCATCGACTCCATGGTACCCGTAAAGACAAAGGTAAGGCCCTGGAACGCTTTCCCTCCCTTCACCTTTTCCTCACGGACAATGACCCCCTCATCCAGGAGGGAGCGGATAAGCTTTTTATTCTCCTCGTTATGAAAGAAATCATACACGGAGCGGGCGACCCCGGGTCCGACTTCGTAAATGGAATTCAACTCCTCCCGGGAGGCTTCCATAAGCCGGTCGAGGGAGGTGAAATGCTTTGCCAGAAGACCTGCCATGTAATCCCCCACATTCGGGATACCCAGACTCCCGAGGAAACGGTTCAGTTCCACGTCCCGACGGCGATCGATGTTCCGGATTATCTTTTCAGCCAGTTTATCTCCCATCCGCTCCAGTTCAAGCAGATCATCCTTCGTAATACGATAGATGTCCGCGATATTGTCAAGCTTCCCCTTCTCCCTGAGCCTGACAATCAGTTCCGGGCCAAAATTTTCGATATCCATACCGCTTTTTGAGACGAAAAACTTCAGAGATTCAAAGACCACGGCCGGGCAGGAGGCGTTCAGGCAGCGCACGTACACATCTTCCCTGTGCAGGTGAGATCCGCAGGATGGGCAATCCCGGGGCGATTCCACCGACTCTCTTTTTGAACGATCAGCCCGTTCGTTTGTTTCGATTATCTTCGGTATAACGTCACCGGCCCGGATGACCCGAACCCGGTCTCCGGGGGCCACGTCCAGCCTCTTTATCTCATCATAGTTATGCAAAGTCGCCCTGCGGACTACGACCCCTCCGATGGTCACCGGTTCCAGATTCGCCACCGGAGTGACGATTCCGGTCCGTCCCACCTGGTGTTCCACGGATTCCAGCTTTGTGATGGCTTCTTCAGCCTCGAATTTCCAGGCCATGGCCCAGCGGGGGGCCTTCGATGTTTCACCCAGCTCCTGCCGGCCCGGGATGCTGTCCACCTTGATAACGATTCCATCAATATCATAGTCCAGAATATGACGGTTCTCTCTCCAGTACCGGAAGAACTCAAGGACCCGTTCACCCTTCCCCTTTTCAATGCGGTCTGAAACGGGCAGGCCAAGCTCGCGCAACATTTCCATGACGGAGTAATGACTTTTTTCACCAGGGTCCGGTTCCATGCGGCCCGTTCCATAAAGGGTGATGTCGAGGTTTCTTTCGGCCGTCACGGAAGAATCGAGCTGGCGGACCGATCCCGCGGCCGCGTTCCTCGGATTGGCAAAAGATTTCTCCCCTTTCTCCTCCCGCTCCCGGTTGATGCGGTCAAATTCCTCATGGGTCAGGTAGACCTCTCCACGAACGGAGAGGCAGGAAGGCGGTTTCTTTCCCTTCAGTTTTCTCGGAAGGCGGCGTATACCGGCGATATTTCCCGTGATATCCTCTCCTGTTCTTCCATTGCCGCGCGTTGAACCCAGGACGTACCATCCTTCTTTGAAAACGATCTCCACGGCAAGACCGTCATACTTCAGCTCCATGGTATAGAGAAGATCATCCCCCAGCTCTTCTCGACAACGCCGGTCGAAAGCCAGGAACTCCTCTTCGCTGAAGACATTGGAAAGGCTGAGCATGGGAGGATCATGTTCAACTTCATCAAAGGTGGTATCCGGGGTCCCTCCCACCATCCTCGACGGAGATTCCGGATCGATCAGTTCCGGGTGCTCCTCCTCCATCTTCAAAAGCTCCCCCATAAGGCGATCGTACTCCGCGTCACTTACGACAGGGTCATCAAGATCATAATACCGGTGATTATGGTACCGGAGCTCCTCAACCAGCTCCCGGTACCGTTTATGCAGATCGCTCTGATGCTCAGCCATGGGTTATCCTTACAACCAGTTTCCGATTTTGCTTTTCAGCTCGCTCCGTTTCGCGTCCGCGGCAAGAAATCCCTCCGTCAGAATCTGGGATGCGCGGTTGAATTCCATAACACCATACTGCAAAACGTCCGGCTCTATAAGGACCGTGGGACGGGTATATTGCAGGACAAGACGGGTATTCACGTATCCCATAATATCGATACTTCTGGATATGACCTCAAAGATATTGGGGTATCCGCTCCCCCGATCCATACGAAGCCAGTGATTCACGGTCCTGAGCCAGGAACCACCTTTCGACGATTCCTCTTCCATCCTGAAACTGCTCTCCTCCTCAAGTATCTGGAGGTCCCTCGGTTCCAGGACCATATCCGTCCCCTCATCGAAGGAGCGATAATACTCCCTTATATCCCTGTCCACCCGGCCATTCAGGTTTACCGCCACGGTCACGGAAGCTCCCATCCTTTTAGCCACATTGACCGGAAGAGGATTGGAAACACCGCCATCGATGAGAAAGGTATTCCTGTATTTAACAGGAATAAAGATCCCCGGCAGGGAGATACTGGCCCGCACCGCCTCAAGGACATTTCCTTTTGTGAAAACCACCGTACCTGCATTATAATAATCCGTGGCAACGATGGCAAAGGGAAGAGGGAGATCTTCCAGATTCAAATCATCGGGAATATAATTCATCATGAATTTCATGACTTCCCTCCCCTCGATGAGTCCCGACCGTGGAAAAACCGGGTCCATGAGGGATATGAGCCTGCTTCGATCGAAGTTCAAAAGGTCGGTCTTCAGTCTCTTCAGGTTTCCCGCTGCGTAGACCGCGCCGATTATGGCGCCGATACTCGACCCGACCATTAGATGAATGGGGATATTCATGTTCTCAAGGTATTCGATCGTGGAAATATGGGCCAGTCCTTTGGCGCCGCCGCTTCCCAGAACCAGACCCATTTTGCGTTTTGTCAGATATTTTAAGGGGTTTATCATATCAGCCGCAACTCCAGTTCCTGATTTGAAATCGCCCTGCCGTCTCCCGGTACCACGGAGAGACCCCTCACATCCCGGAAGGTTTACATACAGAGACCCGGTTGTTGTTCAGAAAAATGAGCGGGTCAACCCTTTTTTATCCCGGCGGCATCGGCCTCTGCAACATCATACCCGTAACTTTTCATAAAAAATATTGACATACCAGAGAGCTGACCATAGTTTGGCTGAACGATCGCGCGGTGGAGCAGTTGGTAGCTCGTTGGGCTCATAACCCAAAGGTCGCAGGTTCAAATCCTGCCCGCGCTAATAGCAATATCCACACGGCGAGGTAGCTCAGTTGGTCAGAGCACACGGCTCATATCCGTGGAGTCGGGAGTTCGAGCCTCCCCCTCGCTAATAGAAACCTGTCCCCGACAGGTTTTTTTATATCTCCGCGGCCCCGCGGTCGATATGTATTATATCAATTATTCAAATCGGGAACTTCCATGGATGCGCTCATAGAGATCATTACCTCCACCCATTTCATTGTCCTGGTGGCAGCGGTTGTGGCCGGGCTCCTCATCTATTCCCTGCTCAGGCAACTCTTCCGCATGGCCATGATCCTCCTGGCCCTGGCCGCCATCTACACCGCCTATCTCGTCTATACCGGCCAGGAACTGCCCCGCAGTCAGCAGGAAGTCCTTCACCATGTCCAGGAACAGTCAAAAAAACTCCAGGAGGAGCTGGGGGACCAGGTCATCAGAAAGGGCCCACAACTGATGGAGGAGATAAACAAAAAAAAGGACCCGGCTCAGTAAGAGGGGCGCTCCGACCTGTAGATACGGAAGGCGAGTCTGTCGAAAACTTCATTCTCTTTAACATCAACAAGAAGGATAGCGTACTCACCCGGTTCAAGACTGCTGATCTCCCCGTAGAGATGCCTGGTCTCTACATTCATCTCCTCTACCCGCTGGCGCACATCCACCCAGAGAACCTTCCGGGTCTTCAGGAATATACCGACCTTCTTGTCGCCGGGAGGACGATTGAATCTATATACCCATTTAATGGTTTCATCTGAAGGAAACTCAAGGTCTCCCTTCATGCGTCGGTAGGCGTCATCCTTGAATCGCTTGAAGACAAACTCACCCTTCATGCCGCCGCAACCGGCAAAAAGCAGGGTAAGAACAAGTATAGCGAAGGTCAAGCGGCGGGCCATCATTCTACCTTGTACTGATCCTCGTCCAGTTCGATAATCTCACCTTTATCATTGCGGCGGTCTCTGCGGATATGGCCCTGCGATTGTTTTTTTTCTTCCTTCTCTTGCTGGTCCATGGTTTTTCCGATACCGATGATCATCCTGACCAGGCTGAACACCAGTCCAAAGACAAGCAGCATGAAAAGAAACAGTAACAGTCTTATAATAAACATCAGCTCTCCTCTTGTGAGGGTTTACGTCCCAGTACAGTCAACATCTCTTCAACAGCCGGGCCGATACCGGCAATGACCGCCCTCGATATAATCGAATGGCCTATACTCATCTCCTCGAGTCCCGGCATATCAAGTAAGGGAAAGAGGTTCTGGTAGTTAAGCCCATGCCCGGCGTGGACATGCAGACCCAGGGAACGGGCCTGTTCCGCGGCCTCGAAAATCCTGATCCTCTCCTCTTCCCGCTCCTCTCCCCGGGCGTTACAGTAGGTGCCGGTATGAATTTCGACGATATCTGCCCCGCATTCCCGGCTGGCGTCCATGATCTCTTTCTCCGGCTCCACGAAAAGGGAAACTTTCACGGTGTAACCGTGAAACTCTTCAATAAATGCACGGATATTGTCCCGGTATTTCAATACGTCGAGCCCCCCCTCGGTGGTAAGCTCCTCCCTCTTCTCCGGAACAAGTGTTATCTGGTCGGGCAGGATGGATCTTGCCACATCTGTAACGCTTTCGTTCAAAGCCATCTCAAGGTTGTAACTGCCCCGAACCACGTCTCTCAGGGCCACAACGTCCCGGTCCTGGATATGCCTGCGGTCCTCCCGGAGGTGAACCGTGATTCCGTCTGCGCCGTGGTCCTCGCAGATGGAGGCGCACTCAACCGGGTCAGGCTCCAGCCCTCCCCGGGCCTGCCTCAGGGTTGCCACGTGATCAACATTGATGCTCAAACGTATAGGTTTCATGGTCGCTGCCTGCGTATAACGATAACTACCTTTTCAGGGACATAGGAGACAATTTCAATATCTTCCCATTCCCTCTCCATGCCGAAACTCACCGTTAGCTCACTCTTTGCAATATCTTTTTTTGATTCACTGAGAATATCCTCCGGTTTAAGCTGAGAAACGTCAATTCGGGCCACGAAATCCTTCTCCGCAGGGATATCATCTCCACGGGCCTTGAAATATACCTTAACGGTACGGGTCTCCGGCTGGTATTCATACTCCTTATCCCTGCCGGTAATCTCCAGGGGTATATCCAGATTATAAAGGTCCCCGTAATTTATGATCGGTATGGTAACACTGACTTTTTTTTGGTTCACATCAAGGTTCTCCATGCCTTCCAGGTTCAGGTTAACCTCGCTTACGATTTTATCCTGGCCTTCGTCTATGGAGATATCCTCGGTATGGACGAAACTGACCCTGGAGACATGGGATTCGGGGCCGCTGATGGTCACTTTCTCAGGTACCACATCTATTTTACCTATAACACTCCCCTTGCCGATATTACCGCTTAACTTTGGCACGACCTTCACGTTTTTTCTGGCCAGATTCTCCGCAAGGAGCAGGACACTCCTGTTATTCAGGGAGACTGTCACACCTTCCGGTATTTCGTTCTCGTTCAATCGGACCTCGTAGCCGGTCTTCTCCCCCACTTCCGGGCTTGAAAGATCGACGTAAACCCTGAGGTTCTTTACGTTCAGGTTTTTTATGATCTCGTTCTTTCCTTCTATGGTAGCAAGAACGTTCCTGTGAGACATCTCAGAAACCACGACCCCCCGGGGAAGATTAAGAATTTCAATGGGAATCCTGTACCTGAGCTGTCCCGTCTTGGAACCGGAAATGTAGGCCCAGAGAATGACGGCAAGGATCAGGCTCGCAATCTTGGCCACGTGGTCCCGGTTGGTGAAGACAAAGACCATGATATTCTTGATATATTTCAGGAAACGTTTCATTTGATTCGATAGGTCTCCTCACCGGCCGTTTTCGGGTTAAGAAAGAAGAGAATCATATTTTTAAGATCGCTGACTTTCACCCTCGAATGCATTCTGCCGTTTACCATAATCGATATGGCTCCGCTCTCTTCAGATGTTACAACAACCAGTGCATCTGTCTCTTCGGCGATGCCCAGGGCCGCCCTGTGCCTCGCCCCATGGTGTTTCTTGAGCTGACGGGAATCGGAAAGGGGCAGGTAACAGGCGGCCGCGGCCACCTTCCCGCTCTGCACAATAATAGCGCCGTCATGGAGAGGTGTCATGGGATAGAAAATGGTGCGGACAAGCTCTTCAGTCAGGGCCGCGTTCACGTTTACGCCCGATTCCACGAAGCTCCTGAGACCCGTGTTCCGTTCAATAACAATGAGGGAGCCGATACGCTCATCGGCCATGGAGATGATACCGTTCACCATCTCGTCCAGGGGAAAGGCTTCGGTCTCCGATTCGTTGACAAGCCAGTTCCTCTGCCCGAACTGCGTAATGAGGCGCCTGAGTTCAGGCTGAAAAAGGATAATAACAGCGATAACAATCGATTCCGTGAAGTTCTTGATGATCCAGTCTATGGTATCCAACCGCAGAATGTTCGAGAGGATGGCCACAATGAATATGATCAGAACCCCTTTAAGGAGCTGAACAGCCCGTGTGTTGCTCAGGAAGGTATAGAGCCAGTAGAAGAGAGTGGCCACAATGAGGATATCAATGACGTTCCGGAAGTAATCCCAGAAGGTGCGAATGATCATCAGAACATTGTTTAAAAAAGCATCCATATATCTATGACGCTCGCCTCATCATCTCCAGAGTATCCAGTGCCAGTCTGTGAGGTCTCACATCATGGACCCGGATTATTGCGGCTCCCTTATCCACGGCCAGCATGTTCAGGGCCAGGGTGCCGGGCAGCCGGTCCTCATTAGTATCATAGAGTCTCCCTATGAGCGACTTACGGGAGAGACCTACACAAAGCGGGTATCCTTCACCCGCAAGTTCGTCCAGGTGGGCCAGGAGGCGATAGTTATCCTCCAGGCTCTTTCCGAAACCGATCCCCGGGTCGAGAATGATCTTCTTATCTTTCACACCGGCCCGGCGGACCCTTTCGACCGCTTCAAGGAGGGAGACCCTGACCTCATTAATAACATCGTCATATTCTGGATTATTCTGCATTGTCCGCGGTTCACCCTTCATGTGCATGAGAATTATTTCAGCCCCGCTCTCCGCCATGACCGCCGCCATATCGGGGTCGTGTGAGGCGGCGGAAACGTCGTTGATTATACGGACCCCCATGCGAACCGCCTCAGCGGCGAGAGCGGCTCGTCTTGTGTCTATGGATACCCGGGCGGAGAGCCTGGACAGGATCGCATCAAGGAGAGGCAAGACCCTTTCCCTCTCCTCTTCCGGGGAGCAGGGCTCCGATCCCGGACGGGTCGATTCTCCTCCCAGATCGATGATATCGGCCCCCTCCTCTTCCATGGCGAGAGCCCGGTCCAGCCCACTTTTCACGGTAGTATACCGTCCACCGTCATAGAATGAATCAGGGGTAACGTTGAGGATTCCCATAATCTGCACAGGACGCTTTTCCATGGCTCCCCTAAAACAGCATCTTCATGGAAATGAGATGATTATACCCGTAATTGATCCGGTCAATGGCAAAGGCGTAGGAGAGGTTGTACCCTCCGAAAGCCAGGGTCAGCCCCGTGGTCAGGTTGTTGTCATTCATGCCGAGGTGAAGAGAGACGGTCTCATGGGGTGAGTAACTCAGGGAGATACCGTAACTTATCTTTTCAATATCGACCTTCTTTATTATGCTCCCGGCTATGGTGAAACCGGCATCGGACTGCAGGGCCACGCTCGCCCGGATAACCGGATAGGTGACATCATAGGTTTTGTCCACTCCCGCGTAGTCGTCCAGGGGAAAGAGACCGGTACCGAGGTCCTGGGCCACCAGGGCAACGGAGAGGAAAGGAAGCAGCTGGACCCGGGCCCCGATATCTGCTCCGAAGCCCATGTAGCGGTATCCGCCGATGTCCTCGTAGAGAATCTTCAGGGTGGCCCCCATGGAGACGATCCCGAAGGACCAACCGTAGGAGACATGGGTAACGGCGGCCACGTAGTTGGCCTCTCCCGTGGGATTGTTTCCCGCGTCGTAGGTAGGTATCCCCAGAGAGAAGACGGAATAGGCCCCGATCCCCATGACCCCGGGTCCCAGTTTGAAGGCAACGCCGGTAAAGGCGGCGTATCTCTCCAGGTCGAAGAAGCCGCCGGAGACGCCCACCTCCGCGACTTTTCCCTTGCGGGCGTCATCCGAGAAGGAGAGAAGATCATTTTCCGAGATTTTGTCGATCTTACCCTCTTTGGCTTTCTTCTGTACCTCTTCCGGGGTCAGGTTCTTACGGTCCAGGACGCCCACCAGGCCGGCCGGGTTCCAGTAGATGGCGTAGACATCGTTGGTCAGGGCCTCGGCCGCTCCCGCCAGGGCCACGTAGCGGGCCCCGATCCAGTTCATGCGGGTAAAGGCGGCCCGGCTGCCGCCCCCCTGGCCGGCATGGAGAAGGGAGAGAGAAGGGCCGGCCAGGAGTATCAATGTCAGTATGAGAATCCATTTTTTCATCAGTAACGCACCAGGATCCTCAGGATTTTTCTGCCGTAATCAGAACCGTCATCTTTTTTTAATGTTACTTTGATATAATAGAGACCAGGTTTAAGTTTATTTCCTATACGGTTTCTGCCACTCCAGATTAAAACAATTGAATCTAAATCACCTGATCGAGAACTACTATATATTTCATCTCCATTAATATCATAAACAACGATAGATATTGTTCCATTTTCAATCGCACTAAACAAATCTCTTGCATCAACAGATATGCTTGAATGAAGATTGGGGTTAAAGGGCACAGGATAGGCCTTAACTCCGTCCATATCATAAGCGAAAAGTGGGACCGCAAGTATCACGAGAAAAAGGGCTGAAAGTAGTATCCTGGAAGGTTTCATTACACTCACTCTCAATATGTTCATCTATCTTCTTGTAATCTTTGACCAGGTTCGGTCAACTACTATTTACTGACCGTTTTTTTACCGTCCCGCCAGCTCATCCCGGTCCGATCTCTCCAGGGCCTCCCGGAGGGCCCTGTCGATCCATTCCTCCGGGACAGTATCCGCCGGAACCGTGCCCACCTTCAGGTGCGCCAGAAACTCATGGTTCCCTTTTGGGCCGGTGACGGGCGAGGCGCAGAGCCCGGAGATACACGCCCCCTGGCCGGCAAGTTCATCCACTGTTCTGCGAAGTATGCGCCCGAGTGCTTCCTGGTCCCGGACCACGCCTTTCTTCTGTTCGCCGGGACCGGCCTCGAACTGGGGTTTAATGAGGAGCAGAGCCTCCACGCCGGGGAAGAGCCGCGCCGCGACGGGGTACACCTTTGTTATTGAAATAAAGGAGAGGTCCCCGGTCACGAGATCGACCGTTTCATCAAAATGTTCCGGAGTCAGGTAGCGCACGTTGGTCCTTTCATGGAGAGCAACCCGCCGGTCATTGCGGAGCCGGTAGTCGAACTGTCCGTATCCCACGTCCACGGAGTAGACCCGGACCGCTCCCCTCTGTAGCAGGCAGTCCGTGAACCCGCCGGTGGAGGCGCCCATGTCCAGGGCGACGCGTCCCGAAACATTTATATTGAAACGATCCAGGCCCCTCTCCAGTTTATACCCCCCCCGGCTTACGTAGCGGCCACCCGGCCTTTCGACCGCGATCTCTTCCCGGCCGGTAACCTGTTTCGATGGGACACGGATCGTCTCTCCGTTTACTTTGACCCATCCTGCCTGAATCTCCCGCCGCGCCTTCTCCCGGGAAGGGGAGAAGCCCCGTTGAACGCAGAAAAGGTCGAGCCGGATAAGAGGTTCTTTTTCAGCTGACATGACCGGCGGCAAGGAGGGAACGTACCCTGTTTGTCAGGGAACGGGTATCCAGCCCGTAGGAGCGGAAGAGGTCTTCCATGGATCCGTGGGGCACAAACTCATCCGGAAAACCTCCCAGGAAAAGGAGCTTCCGTCCCGTTTCCGGTGGCAGGAGGGAATGTATAAGCTCACCAACACCTCCGGATACCAGTCCGTTCTCCAGGGTGAAGAAACTCCGGGTCGATTCCAGCCTCTCTGTTACGGTATCGATGTCCAGGGGCCGTATAGAAAGGATATTGATTACTCCCACGGAAAGACCCTTCTCCTCCAGGCTCTCCATGACTTCCAGGGCCCGGGGAACCATGTCTCCCAGGGCGAGGATGGTCAGGTCTTCTCCTTCAGCGAGGACACGGGCACGGCCCGGTTCCAGGGGTTCGCCGCCGGAGATATCGACATACTCTTCCGGGATTTTGCCCCTCGGGTACCGTATCATGACCGGCCCGGCCGCGTGATTCGACGCGAAGAGAAGGGCGTCACGGAGTTCCTCTCCTGAGGCGGGAGAGAGAAAGGTCAGGTTCGGAACGTTCCGGTAAAGTCCGATATCGAAGAGACCATGATGGGTCTCGCCGTCGTCCCCCACGATACCGGCCCGGTCCACGAGAATCCTGACCGGCAGGTTCATGATGGCGACGTCATGGATGATCTGGTCCACGGATCGCTGGAGAAAGGTGGAGTAAATGGAGACAAAAGGTTTCTTTCCACACGAGGCGAGGGCCGACGCGAAGGTTATGGCGTGCTGTTCCGCGATACCCACATCGAAAAAACGTTCCGGCGCTATATGCTCCACTTCGCAGAGACCGGTGCCCAGCTTCATGGCTGCCGTTACGGCTATGATATCGGGATCATCCATGGCCAGGTTGGCCAGAGTCCGGCCGGCCAGGAGAGACCAGCTGTCTTTTTTCGAAGGAACGCTTTTCGGCTTCCCGGTGTCCCGGTCAAAGGGACCAGTGCCATGAAACCGTGAGGGGTTCTCTTCGGCGGGAGGATACCCCTTCCCTTTCCGGGTAATGACATGGATCAGCTTGGGTCCGGCGTTGATCCCCTTCACCTTCTCCATTATATCCAGGAGAAGGCTCATGTTGTGACCGTCCACAGGTCCGAAGTAACGGATACCCATGTCTTCGAACAGTTGCCCGGGGGTAATAGCGCCCTTCAGGCTCTGGCTTGCCCTGACAATCAGTTTAAAAAGTCCCTCTCCGATCTTCGGTATCCTGCGAATCAAAAACTGGGAACGTTTTCGAATACGGTTATAGAACTGGGTTGTGATGACACGGGTCAGATACTCAGAAATGGCCCCCACGTTCCGGTCGATGGAATGCTCGTTATCGTTCAGGATGATAATACAGTCATGGTTAGTCTGCCCGATGTGATTAAGAGCTTCGAAGGCCATACCGCTGGTCAGTGCGCCGTCTCCGATTACGGCGATGACCTTGTTCGAACCCTTTTCCAGATCCCGGGCTACCGCCTCGCCCATGGCAAGGGAGAGTGAGGTGCTGCTGTGTCCGGTATTGTAGGTATCAAAGGGTGACTCCACCCTCTTCGGGAAGCCGGAGAGACCCTGGTACTGCCGCAGAGTTGCGAAGGTCTCTCTCCGTCCGGTCAATATTTTGTGAGCATAGGTCTGATGCCCCACGTCCCAGATGAGCCGGTCGGAGGGGGTGTTGAAAATATAATGAAGGGCAAGGGTGAGTTCCACCACGCCGAGAGAGGAAGCCAGATGCCCTCCTCTTTCAGACACGATATCGATAATATAATCGCGAACCTCCCGGGCAAGGGTTTCCAGCCTTTCCGGTTCCAGTTCCCTGAGTTCATTTACACTGTTAATCTTTTCAAGAAGCATGGTTATTGTAATTCCGCCGCGACTCCTGATCCATTGGATCTCTTCATTTTTTATTTGCCATACCCGGGAAGATAACAGGCCCTTGAAGAAGTTACAGACAAAAACGTTCGATGGAGACAGTCGATCCCTTCTCAATCCGAGCGTTAATACCGCAAACCATGGATTCTCCCTGGGCCACCTTCATGCTTATCTTCATCTGAGTGGTCAGCCGCCTGATCGATTCCTCTACACTCATACCTATGACGGAATCAACGGGCCCGGTCATGCCCACATCGGTGATATAACCGGTCCCGCCCGGGAAGACCTTCTCGTCAGCGGTCTGGACATGAGTATGAGTGCCGAAAACCAGGGATGCCCTTCCATCCACGTAACGCCCGAATGCCTGCTTTTCCGCCGTGGCCTCTGCGTGAAAATCGACAATGAACGCTTCGCACACCCGGGCCATCTCGTCGTAAATACGGTCAAAGGCCCGAAAAGGACAGTCGAGAAGCTGATCCATAGTGATTCGTCCCATAAGGTTAATTACACAGACCTTCATTCCCCGTATATCAACAAGGTGGAAGCCGCTACCCGGCACGCCGGGAGGAAAATTATGGGGCCTGAGCAGTCTCGGTTCCCTCCCCATAATGGAAAGGATATCCCGGTTTCCCCAGACATGGTTGCCCGTGGTAACGACATCGACTCCCGAACCGAGAAACTGCTGAACCACAGAAGGGGTTATGGCCCGGCCCCCCGCCGCGTTCTCACTGTTTACCACGGCCAGGTCCACACTGTATCGGGTCCGGAGTCCTTCCAGCCGATTCATCAGGGCATTCCGGCCCGGCCGCCCAATTACGTCCCCAACGGCCAGAATGGAGAGAGAACCCATCAGAGCCTCTCTCTCCGCGTTTTCGGTACACCTTTCTTAACGGGCATACTCGACTATGCGCTTCTCACGGATAAGGGTCACCCGCACAATTCCTGGATATTTAAGATCGTTCTCTATCCTTGTGGCGATGTCCCTGGCCATGTTCTCCGCACGGCTGTCATCCACCATGTCGTTATCCACCATGACCCGAAGCTCGCGGCCGGCCTGTATGGCGTAACACTTCTCCACGCCCTTGAATTCTTTCGCGATGTTCTCCAGGTTCTCAAGTCGTTTCAGATAGGTGTCCATGGACTCCCTCCGGGCGCCTGGACGGGAAGCCGAGATGGCGTCCGCCACCTGCACGATCACCGCCTCGAAGGACTCGGGCTCCCGGTCATTATGATGGGAGGCGATGGCGTTAACACACTTATCGTTTTCCCCGAACTTCTTGGCCATCTCAGCGCCGATAATGGCATGGGAACCTTCCCCTTCCACGATGTTGCCTTTCCCTATGTCGTGCAGAATTCCCGCCCTCTTGGCGAACTGGACGTCCAGTTTCAGTTCACCCGCGATCATGCCGGATATGTTGGCCACTTCCATGCTGTGCGCCAGAACGCTCTGGCCGTAACTGGTCCTGTATCTCAGTTTTCCTATACTGGCCAGGGCCTCCTTTGAGAGTCCGGGAATGCCGAGCTGGTAGACAGCCTTTTCGCCCTCCTCCAGCATCCCCTCCTCCATCTCCATGGTGACCTTTTCCACAACTTCCTCAATACGGGCAGGATGGATTCTTCCGTTCTGTATAAGACGCTCCAGGGAGAGACGGGCGATTTCACGACGCACGGGATCAAAGGCCGATATGACGACCACCTCAGGCGTATCATCGATGATCATATCCACGCCGGCAAAGGTTTCCAGGGTCCGGATATTACGTCCTTCCCGCCCGATGATTCGGCCCTTCATCTCATCTGAAGGAAGAGAGACCGTGGTGATAGTGCTCTCCGAGGTATAGTCCGAAGCGTTCCTCTGGATCGCGGATATTACCACATCCTTGGCCTTCTTGTCCGCGGTGCGGCGGGCCTCTTCTTCAACCTTGTTTATGAGCCGGGTCGCCTCGAACCGGACCTCACTCTCCAGGTTTTTCATGAGGACTTCCCGGGCCTCTTCGGCCGTCATCCCGGCTACCCGTTCAAGTTCCTTCTTGTGCTTTTCGAATTCATGGTGAAGTTCCTCTTCCCGCTCCTGGAGTCCCTGTTCCCTCATGACGAGCTTTTTTTCGGAACGCTCTACCTGCTCGGTCCGTTCCTCAAGTGAACCTTCCTTCTGATTAAGCCGCCGTTCAATGCTGAGCAGCTCCTGTCGGCTCTCATGTAACTCTTTCTCAAAATTGTTTTTTTCCTTGAGCAGCTGATCCTTCGTTTCGATCAGCAGTTCTTTCCTTTTATTTTCCGCTTCCCTGATGGCGTCCTGTACAATGCGATGCGATTTGGCCTCGGCGGAATTCAGCCGCACACGTCCGATATATGACCTGATCGCGAAGCCGAGGATGCCGGCAAGCGGGAGCGCGATAACACACAGTATCGTTGTCATGTTTTTCCTCCCACAAGGCACCGGAGTACCTTCATAGACGCTGCCAGTAACCCTTGCCCTTTTCAGGTATCCGGGAAAGCTGGAGCGTCAGGGGAGCCTGGAAAATCTCTGATGAATCTGTTCCGCGACTTGCTGTGGGACAAAGGAGGTTATATCTCCACTGAACCTGGCAACCTCTTTGATGATAGTAGATGATATAAAAAAGTAATCGCCCTGTGTCATCATGAAAACCGTTTCCAGTTCAGGCGCAAGCCTCTTGTTGGCGGAGGCCAGGGTCATTTCATATTCGAAATCGGTTACGGACCGGAGACCGCGGATAATAAAATTGATCTTCTTCTCCCGGCAATACTCAATGAGCAGTCCGTTAAATGAAACAACCTCATAATCTCCTTCAACATGGGCTATACTCGATTCTATCAACTCTATCCTCTCTTCCACAGAGAAAAGAGGGTCCTTCGCGCCGTTACGCGCCACAGCAATGATGAGTTTATCGCACAAAAGGGCACTTCGCTCAACGATATCGATGTGCCCGTTTGTCACCGGGTCAAAGGTCCCAGGATAGATCGCAACATTCATCTGTATTCCAAGCTACTCCAACATTTTTAATAAAAAAATCCCTGAAAATGTCAAGAAATAATTAATGATTTCTTTATTAATACAGTAATTATTCCTGGAGATGCTTTTACGTGCAAACAAAAAAGAATCAATTCAATTACCCGCCGCCGAAGAGAATGGAGACAATAGAGTTTTTTATCAAAAATAAAGGTAACCGATCAGTACTGTTATTAATATGCACTATGCGGATAAGGATCTATGCTTCATCATAGCTCTTTGCCTACAGGAATGTTGTCCCATCCTCCCTCATCCCTGAGCTTCCCGGCAATTTCCACCGCCTCTTCAGCGAGAAGAAGGTAGTCCACCTTCGCGCTCCGGGTCAGAGGCAGGCTCCCCGGCTCCACGATCTTTACATGGGAAGGCCGTGAATAGGCTGAAATGTCCTGGCAGGCTTCCATAACCTCTTCAGGGGTGAGGTCTTTGTCCGATTCCACGAAAGCCATGATCCCCTCGCTGAATATATCATGGGGCACGCCTACAACGGCTACCTTATCGAGCCGGTCCCCCAGCCGTGCTGATATATGGCTCTCCACGGTTCCGGGAAAGACCTGGTATCCCTTCGGCTTGATAATAAACTTACGCCTTCCGGAGAAGTGAAGACCCTTATCATCATAGGATCCTACGTCTCCCGTATAGAGGACCCCCTCCCGGGTAAGGACGTTTCGGGTGTTCTCCGGATCACAGTAATACCCCGGAAAGACCTGGACACCCTCCAGGCATATCTCCCCTGAATCCCCGGCCGGTAGTACATCCCCTGCCGTCCTGTCCGGTTTCATCGGCTTACGGATAGTGATTCGGCAAAGGGGCTGGTCAAAGCCGATACCCTGGAGAACCTCATCCACGCCGGCCCCCATGGGGGTATAGCTGCAAAAACCGCTCGCCTCGGTGAGGCCGTCGCCGGTTCCCACATCAGGAGCCATGGCGGCCATCTTCTCAAGGAACTCCCGCGTGACGGATTGACCTCCATAGACCACAAGCCTCAGACTGGAGAGATCCTTTTTATCATAGTCAGGCACCCTCCACTCCAGGTTAAACAGGGCCGGTATCTGCCCAATCAGGGTAACACGGTACTTCTCGATGGCATCCAGGCTCTGGGCCGCGTCGAAAACTGGCAATATCACAAGAACGGAACCACCGTAGATGGTACTGGCTACCTGTTCCGTGATGCATCCCACATGGGAGGGTGGCAGGTTGGCGAGGAAGATATCATTCTTCTGCAGTTCGAAGGCCACGCAGAGCCCGATATTCTGGGCCGTGATGCCGTCATGGGTCAGCATGGCCGGCTTCGGGGACCCGGTTGAACCGGTTGTGAAAATGATCAGGCATGGGTCGCTGCCGGATACCTTTTCCCTGGCTTTTTTAACGGAGCCTGTGATCAGGGAGAGGATAAGGTTTTTCGCGATCCCCCGTGTGAACCCTTTCATGGAAAGAGCTCCTTCGATCAGGCCTTCATCCGTGTTCTGAAACTGGACGGCATGTTCAATGAACGGGGTCTCCTGAAGGGCCTCCTTTACCAGGGGCCTGAAATCGGCCTGGGGTGTCTCTCCCAGGAAGAAGTACCCTTTCGGCCGAATCTTCTGCAGGGCATAGACGATCTCATCTTTTTTGAGGCGAAGGTCAAGGGGAGCGACGATTACACCTACACGGTAGGCGGCGTACATAAGGTAGAGATGCTCCTTAACCAGGGGAAGGCTGGTGGCGATGATATCCCCTTTCCGGTAACCGTGATTCAGAAGCTGGGCCGCCAGGCCCTTTACGGAACGCTCAAATACCGACCAGGGTATCTTCTCGTCCGTATGATACTCTATGATGGCTGTCTCTTTACCCTTTTGGGACGCGTAATGGGTAACATAATCCGACAGGTTGGTAAATCTCCGCTCAAACTCATCCAGACATTGCCTCTCTTTTTCCGGTGTCATGCTCTCCCCCTCCTGTGTATATCCTGTAACGCGACTATACGTTTTATCGACAAAATGACAAGAAAATTTTTATATTATCGGGAGGTTTGTTTACCCAGGCAGATAAGACCCAATTACCTGAAATCGATCATAAACGGAAGGATGGTTATGAAAGTGAAGCTCTCAAACCCTTCCTGAATAGGTATCTTTTTGAACGTCCGAGAGTAATTATTTTTTCCATTTTTCTTCTGACAGACGTGTACCCATTGAGGCTCTTTAACTTGACTTTCCAGAGGGGCCTGACTATAATTTACGGATTACGTATCATGGCGCAGACAATGGAACTGACAGGCGAACAGATTCAGAAAATCGGCGATTACGTCATCGAGAAAAGTCATCTCTGGGCACCCAGGTATGACCGTGACCTCCTGGAGCGAAGCGTTCGTCTGGAAGAGGAGCTGAAGAACCAGAGGGAGCTGATGCTCCAGGGGTTTCAGCAGATGGACACTCGTTTCGAGTCCATGCAGAAACAGATGGATGAGCGTTTCGCGGCATCGGACAGACGCTTTAGTGACATGAATCAGCGCTTCAATGACATGAATCAGCGCTTTAGTGACATGAATCAGCGCTTCGATGACACGAACCGGCGCTTTGATGACATGAATCAGCACTTCGATGACATAAATCAGCGCTTTGATGACATAAATCAGCGCTTCGATAACACGAACCAGCGTTTCGATGACACGAACCAGCGCTTCGATGACATGAACAAAAAGTTCATCATGATGTTCGGCTTCATGACCATCGGACTGACCCTTATCACAGTCCTTATGAGTATCTACGAGTTCGTGACCTGATCCGGATCAACGTACCCGATCCTCCAGCGATAATAGAGCCATAACCAGAAAAAGGCGAAGAATACTGTCAGGAAGAGATAAAGACTGACCGGCCCTCCTTCGATGATGGTGAGGACGATCCCCAGCACGGCCGTAAAGGACCAGACCAGTTTCAAAACCAGCATGGTTTTAAAGACCTCCACTGTCTCGTTGCGTACAAGGAGCGAAATCCCTCCGATTCCGAACAGGGCGGCAGCCACCAGGCGCGTTGTCAGGGTGTTAATATCCTGAAAACCGAAGAGTTCCAGGCTCCATACCGGGAAAAACATCATCGGTATGGCGAACAGAAAATCGACCGCGAAATGAATACTAAACCAGACCCGGAGACCTCCGGGAAATTCCTTTGACGGCATGGCATCCTCCCATAAAACATGTTATCCGGAGTATACTTAAAACCGGAATCTCTGTCACCTTTTTTCGCTACCTGACTTTACGAAACAGAACCATTGCGCTATATTCTTACGCAGGGAGACGCCATGAATATCGGAAAGATTCTGATCATAACAGGTATCGTTCTTGTTGGCGCCGGGATCATCTATTACCTGACAGGCGGCAGGGTCGGTCGCCTGCCGGGAGACATCCATGTTCAGAGGGAGAACCTGCAGGTCTATATTCCTGTCACAACCATGATCCTCCTCAGCCTTGTGCTTTCCCTTATTCTGTGGCTGCTCAGAAGATGAATCCATGAAAACCCGGCATGGCCTTCTTTGTTTGTCTATAATCCTTCTGACTTCTCCCCTCTACTCCTTCCAACAGAGAGATCTCTTCAGCGGAGGAGCGGAACAGTCACTGTATGTGATCATTAACGGCCTGGTGGCAGGTGGAAAGTCATTCCACAAACGGTATCTGGATAGTATCGTGGATGATGTGGAAGACATCTTAGGGCTAAACAGACTTGCCGGGGATCTGGTCACCGTGGATGAGCTGCCCAGGGTCCAGGTCAGGGGAAAAGAGAAACCTCTGAGGATTTACCGGGTCACCGGGAAGAAGAGAGAGATCATAACACCAGAGGAATCCCGGTCTTTTCCGCGAGATTGATCAGCTGCCTGTCAAGGGTCATTAATCGGGCTCCGAATCTCCGCGCCAGGGTATAGTATAGAAGATCATAGACGGGATGATTCAGTCGGACCGCTTCATTAAGGGCTTCCTGGATATTATCTGAAACCTCGATATACTCATCAACGAGTTCATGGACCAGGCAGAGTATTTCGTTGCCCTTCTCCATAGATATATAATCTGATCGGACATATTTCCAGATTGTATTGGCGGTTTCGACCCGAAAGAGCTCTGAGCTGATAACCTTACTGGCCTTTGTTAATTCCAATTTCAGGGCACCATGGGCAGGTCTTGAAAGGACTATCTCCATAGCAGCGCTGGCATCAAGCACGATCATCTTTCTCGATCCTCACGGATCAATTCGGCCGGGCCAGGGAGAGATTCAGGACCTTCCAACGTGAGATTTTCTATCTCTTCCAGGACCCTCTCTCTGCGGAGAAGTCTTTCCTGTTGAAGGTTAAGGGCCTTTCGCAGAAGAACGATTGTCTCCTGGGATATACTTCTGTTTTCCTCTCTGGCAACCCGGGCAAGTCTTTCATATAGATCATCGGGAACATCCCGTACCTGGAGTATGGGCATAACGGTTCTCCTTTGCATGCAAATATAATGCATTATTCATAACATGTCAAGAGTTGTCCGCTTCGGATTCATCCGGCCCGGGCCCTGTGTCTTCAACTTCGATTTTTCAGATGAGAGCAAAAGACCCTTTGGAGGGTCCATAGGAGGGGAGTCCCTGGCACCCTTCTTCCGCCGCGTCCCTGGAGAGGAACCTCTTTGATATCTGCCGTGACCGGAAGGGAATTCCGGGAGAATATCATGACACAATCATGGATAACCCTGCCTTATGATTCCCGGCATACGACGAAATGATCAAGACTGAAAAATAAAAAAAGTGGACTCAACATCCAGCAGAGTGTATCCTTCCCCTATCCACAAGGAGGCAGACATGTCCCGAAAAAAATCAGTCCCTGTTCTCACATTATTTCTCATCATCCCTCTATTCCTCTTCGCGGGAGACAGGGCCCGAATATCCGACCCGGTTAAGGCCTGTAATTATGTTTTAACCGTGATCCATGAAGGTGACATGGAGAAGATCTCGGGTATCCTGAGCGAGGTAAACCGGAAAGACCTGCTTCCCCTCAATGAAGAGAACAGGGAGGAGATGGGCCGGCTCATCATGGAAGGCAGGAAACTGATTGGAGACGTACGGAAAGTCACTGAAATCAGAAAAGGCCCGCCCTTTCTGGGAGATGGAGCTGTCATTGGAAAGGTCCGTGTCATGGAAGGAGAAGTCATCGTGGTTACCATGACAAAGGAAGGAAATTTTTACTACTTCGATGACCTGGGAAGCCCGTCGGTTCGCATGTACGGGGAACTGGAGAAGCTCTCTCCCTGAGGCTGCCAGCATACATCTCACCTGAAAAACCAGAGAATATTCATTAATTCACAGAGGACTATCCGGCCGGTTCGATATACCCGCTGTTCAAGATATCCCGGATACCAGCCTATGGAATCCCGATTTATTTTTATGATTATCTTTCAAATATTCCCGTACATGAACAGGTTAATGAGGCGGGCGATAAAATAAGACCCGGCCAGAAGAAAAATCGGCATGGAAAGAAAAAACAGGAAGATATCCGTCAGTTTCACCACAGATGAATGCAGAACCCGCTTACCGAAAAAATTGTAGTGATAGTTCTCCGGGTCCTTTGACCGTTCATAAATTCTTCTGAAGATACGTATCTTCAGCATAAGCATTATAATCATCAGGATACCGGAAATGATCCAGAATACGTAGGTGAAGTCAGCCTCCTGGACAACATCCGGGTACTTCAGGGCGATAACTATCAGGATAATGGCGATAATTACGTTGGAATTAGTCGTTACCAGGAAAAAATTAAGGTATCTCTTCTCTCTTTTAATGGCGTACAGAAAGAGAAAGTAGATGTGAATCGAAAAGGAGATAACAAGCGCAGCCAGGAAAACAACGATTATCAAGGGTAATACCCCGATCCAACTATAGTTTATGATCTACATTCCTTTCATCCCGTTACCACGTAATTATAATTGATTTGTTCCATATATGTTGTATATTAATAAAGAGTCCGGATCGTGGCAATTAAATTCGGGCGCGTGCCAACAGGAAAACCAGAAGGGAGGGCGTTATGGCACTGATCAGCGAAACCGTCAGGAAGAACGCGATGAAATGCGAGGAATGCGCGTTCCTCAAAATGGGCACAAGCGTGGACAGGAACAGCGTACTCTACGAAGAGGCCCTGAGCGCGGCCAAGGGTATGCTCCAGATATCCTGCAGCATGTGCCCCAACAGCAAAGATTTCGAAAAAATGCACGGGAAGAAGCCCTTTGAATATTACGCGGAACTGATTACCCGGAGACGGGAATAAACATCTCAGGATTGCATCCCTGTTGAAGCAGCATCCGCGCCCCTGTCGCCTCTGGAGAGACTATTTCACAGAGAGTACCGGGGATGGGCCCTGCCAGGCAGAAATTCCTGGAAGCGCCTGTTAGTACCAGGTCAGCTACTCATTCTTTCAGAAAGAGTAGAAAAGCGTTGAAGTATGCTCCGTGCAAAGGGTGTCTCTTTCACTTCACTGACAAGCTTTTCGACATTGATCCCCTTGTTTTCCAGCTCTTCCCTCTGTTCATAAATATAGGCCCGCATAATTTCCCGATTATATTCAGGATGGAATTGCACACCCCAGGCACACTCGCCTGCCCTAAAGGCATGATTTGCTTCATAGGAATTAGCGGCCAGGCGTACGGCATGAGGGGGAAGACTGTGTACGGACTGAGCGTGGGTAGAGTGAACGAAAAATCGTTCAGGCAGACCTGAAAAGAGCGGGTCATCCCTGCAGGATGAATTACATTCCACCTCCACGGTACCGATTTCCTTTCCAGCGGGATGGTATCCTGCCTCTCCCCCGAGGGCCCGTGCCATAAGCTGGTGGCCGTAGCATATACCGAGAAGGGGCACGCCCTTTTCTATCAGCAACGGTATCCATTGCTCCAGGTAGAGACTCCAGGGAAGCTCATCGGTTACCATGGCATGGGATCCCGTAATGACCGCTGCCGCACAATCCTCGACATCGGGAAGGCTTTCCCCTTTTTCGATGTCGAGAACCCGTACCTCATTTTTCGTCGGCCCCAGGGCCACGCGGGTCCAGGTGTCGAAATCACCAAGAGTAATTCGAAGAGATTGAAAAGTGGATCCGATTTTCAGGATAAATATATATTGCATATAGGGGTCAGCATCCCCTCCCGTTGACTTTACCATCAAAAACAATCAGATAATAATCTGTCGCCGATCTGTCATGGCAGGTTTCAAAAAAGCTTCTGGCCCTGTTTATCTTTTTGAAAAACCTCTTCTCAGCTCTTCCGCGATTATGTCCGTGGCTTCCCTTGCCTGGGGAAGCAGTTTATCCGCGGAGATAAAACCGTGGACCATGCCGTCGTACCGTACCAGCCGGGCCTCGACTCCATCCTCTTTCAGTTTCTCCACGTAGACCTCCCCTTCGTCCCGGAGAACGTCAAAACCGGCCGTTATAACAAGGGCCGGCGGCAGGTCTTTGTGAGAGTCGGCCAGGAGAGGTGATGCGTAGGGTTCCCTTCTCTCCTTCTCATTGGGGAGATAAAGAGTGATAAACCTTTTAACGGCCGCTTTGTCGAGCATGTATCCCCGGCCGAAATTCCGGTAAGACTCGGTGTCCAGGTGAACCGCGTCCAGGCCCGGGTAGATCAGTACCTGGCAATCGATATCCGGGCCTCCCCTGTCCCGGGCCATGAGGGAGACCGCCGCCGCCAGGTTGCCCCCGGCGCTGTCCCCGGCCACGGCCAGCCTCTCAGGATCAACATTAAAGGAAGGACCGTTCTTTGCGACCCAGAGAAGGGCGGCGTAGGCATCATTAACGGCCGCCGGGTAGGTATGTTCCGGCGCCAGGCGGTATTCCACGGATACAACAACAGCTCCCGATTTCTTCGCGATAACACGGCACAAATTGTCGTGTGTATCAATACTTCCCTGAACCCAGCCGCCACCATGGTAAAAAAGAACCGCGGGAAAGGGACCTTCCCCTTCCGGGGTATAGACCCGTACCGGTGCGGTAAGGCCCCCGGCCCCGGCCTTCATGTCCCTGACCGATGCCATGGGGACCGGGTCGCCTGCCACGGATGCGGCCTTCTCGGCCAGCATCCTGCGGGATTCTTCAACCGGGGCGGCCAGCTGCCGCCGGTTCTTCTCGGCCGCGTTGGTAAGTTTCAGGTAGACAGCAACCCTGGGATCAAGGGTACCGTGGGGCGTTCGCATCCAGCTTCGTACCAGCAGGATACCGCCGATAACCAGGATAACAATTACTCCAATAATAATTCCGCCGATTTTTTTCCAGTTCATGGTATCCTCCGGTTTTTTGCTGCTTGATCACAGATTACAATCCCTACATAACGGAATCTATCTACAGGAGATGGGCCACCTCGGAAAACAGAAACCTTTCCCCGTGTCCCGGATAGACATACCGGATGGAGTATCCTTTCAGTTTTTCCAGGCTTTTCTCCATGGCCGTCTCATCATCCACGTAAGCAGGTTTCAGTCTATTCCAAACTGTGAATGCAAGCAACCAGTATTTGCACCAGTACCGATGGTTATCATGAATTCTAATTGAAAAATTCGGACACTTTGGGCATCACGTTAATCCGATCCCTGGTTAACAACCAGATGAAGGGCAATTTTAGAATTCTGGACGGGCCCGGTTTTCATTGCCGCATCGACTTTTCCATAGACACATGCAGCGTGAGAGTGTAGTCACTGTACTGGAGGATAATGAGAATGGATGAGAATACAAGATTCATCGAAAGATACGGCCTCAGCAGGGATCAAATTGAAGAGAAAGCAAATGAAATCCTTTCAGGTATGACCCTTAAAGACAAAACAGGGCAAATGAGCGGAGATACCCCTCTCCTCCAGAGTACCATAATCATTCAAGCCGGTCCCTGAAACAGCATCAGATACCGGTGTCTATTAACCTCATGTCATGAACAGTACTATCAATGAGGACCGGCCCTTTCATGGCCTCGCCGTTTCTCTTCATGGGCCAGAATGGATCATTCAAAATAATGTTCATTGACAGGTTATGAAATATGTCTCAGTATCCGTGAATAAAGAGGTTATCAGGTTTTTCTGTGATACAAGGAATGTGAAGCTACCCGATTGCTGCTAAGCCAAAAGGGATAGATTTCCGGTATCCTTTATCCTGACACGATTTACTGTCTCCGACTTCATCCTGATAGCCAGAGAAATCGGTTTATACTATCAGGTTCATCTGATTATAAAAAATATTAGGAGGATACATTATGCTGGAATCTATTCTCAGGTCTCTCAGGGGAATACCGGTAGCCGGAGGTATCGCGGAATTCCTCTATGCCAGAATCCTTGTCAGGGACCGGGTCCGCTCACTAAGGACAGCCCCTTTATCCGGTGTTGTTGTCTCTTACGAGGGTGAAGAGCTGGAGAAGAAGCTGGAGGATCTGGCAAACTCCGAGTGGACACTCAAAATCGAAAAATGGCTCATGGAAGAAGAAATTCCCTCGTACATTATCGCTGGCATGAAAAACGGCGCCATTCAAAAAATGAAACAGGCCATGAAACTCAAGGTAGGCGAACAGAAGAGGGAGTAAGGCCCAGAACAGCCAGATTCGCGACAAGCCTGGACCGCCGACAATCCAGAGTTTACATAATTTGAATGTCCCATTATGCGTAAAACAGATTCACACCTGAAATGTGTGGACTCTTCGTTTTTCAGCGTACCATTGCACCGCGAGTACCAAATGTGTTTCCGAAAGTTTCCTTATAATCATAATTAATTATTGACAGTTGCCTTTATTCTGATCAGGCACCCTGTAAAGATTACATGGATAATAAAGGAATGACTCTCCTATGGACAGCTTAACCATTTCACTTATCATTTTCGGAGCCAGCGTACTCTACGCTTTCATCGCGGGACTTATCAC
This sequence comes from uncultured Leptospirales bacterium, assembly GCA_964645775.1. Taxonomy (GTDB): domain Bacteria; phylum Spirochaetota; class UBA4802; order UBA4802; family UBA5550; genus CAZYBU01. Next base: position 50,640 of record CAZYBU010000015.1, read on the forward strand.
CCGCAACTATTCCCAGGTGGACCGGATATGGTCGATCCTGCCGGGTGTCTATGTTTTGGTATGGCTTCCCGATTATATCGACAATATCCGTTACATCATCCCGGCCATTATAGTCATTCTCTGGTGTATCCGCCTCTCCACCAACTTCGCCCTGAAGGGGGGCTTCAACTTCAGCCTGGAAAAAGGTTTCTACGAGGAGGACTACCGGTGGCCCATTCTCAAGGAAAAGATACCGAACCGGTTTCTCTTCGAACTCTTTAACCTGGGATTTATTTCATTTTACCAGCTGGGCCAGGTCTTTCTTTTCACCCTGCCCCTCTACTTCTACGGCAAGGTAACCGGACCCATAACCACGGTTGAAATCGTCCTTTTCACGCTTCACGCCCTCTTCCTTCTCATGGAGACCGTTGCCGACGCCCAGCAGATGAGATACTACAACCGCCGGTACAGTCCCGAGTACAAAGACGATCCCCGCTACGGACTGGGATTCAACACCTTCGGGCTATGGAAGTATTCCCGTCACCCCAACTATGTCTTCGAACTTCTCCAGTGGATAACGGTATCCTTCTACATGCACGTCTCCGTGGGAGGGTTTCACTGGACCGGTATCGGAGCCATATTACTGGTGACTCTTTTTGTCGGAAGCACCATCTTCGCAGAGAAGATTACCGCGTCCAAATACCCGGCCTACACAGACTGGAAGAAGGCCACGCCTCCCTGGATTCCCCTTACCCTCCCCTTCCGGATGAAACAGCGCCGGGAATTCAGGGAGAAGTACAATCTCTCATCCTTTTAACACTGATACTGTAACCCTAATACAACAAGGAGCCGGACGATTGTCCGGCTTTTCAGGCACAACCTGGCCAGCGACATCCTGGCCCCGAAAAACGTTAAGCCCATGGCGGACCTCATCACAGACTATTTCAGGAAGATCGCCGAAAAAATGAACTGAAAGAATGCCATAAAAATAGCCCGGGAATTTTTATGGTGAACGTATGTTTACGAATTAAAGCCTGACAACCGTCATCCATGACCGGTAACGACCAATAGAGAGCCGTAAATAATAAGTCCCTGGGCTACCAGGTAGGTAATCCAGGGGACCTGGAATTCGTAACGGGGATGATCCCCACGGATGGTGGTCTGCCCCATGATAGCGTCTGACAGGAGAAAAAAGAGAAAACCCGCGGCGACAACATACCAGGCACCGCCACGGACCAGGACCGCCGAAAAGGCAAGGGCCGATGCGGCCCCCAGAATCATTCCGTAAACCAGGGCTGAATATGTCATGACCTTCGGTCTTTCAGGATTATAGACCGTAAACCGGAAGAGTAGAGCCGGGACTACTATCAAAGCGGGAAGGAGAATCGCGAGGTACCCATCACGGAGGAGAAGAGCCGGTGAAACCTGATAACAGATAAAGAGGATGTAGAAAGCCTGGGCTGTCATGAAACTGAAGATTCCGGGAATCAGGGGTTCCGATATTCTCTCCTTTACGGATTCGAACTGAAGATTGAAAAAATCTCCCAGGGATGAGAGGGACATCCCCAAAGCGATAAGAATAAAGTATGACCGGAAGTCCGTAATAGCAAGAAGCAGCCAGGCGTAGAATAGAAGCTGAAGTGAAAGGCCCAGGTAGGCTCCCCGGCAGAAGGGAAGCCTTTCCGAGGAAGTTTTCAGAGAGATTATGGTTGCCCAGTGCACAAGGAATGAAATAACGACGAGAATGGGCGGCACTGGAGCCAGGAACATTTCTATTGTATTCATTTCATATCTCCCGGATCTGGATATATATACTGGATGCTGATAATGCACATCGGAGAATAATACTACCCTTTTTTTATAATAAAATCTACTGTGAAAAAAGGGATATGGACACAGAATCAGGTTATTGATATTTTTATCTGTAGCCGATAAGTATTAATAAGGATATTTTCTTGCGGAGAGGACCTCTCCGTTACAGGTGCGCGAGGTAGGATGTATGCAGATATTCAAGGGTCTAATAAAAGGTATGCTTGTCCCTCTTCTGGTTGTTTCCATGATGCTTCCCGCGGTAAGTTTCAGCGACCAGACCACATCGGAAAGAATACTTTCAGAGAACCGTCATTTTATCAATTTTGTCAATGTAGGCCTTTCAAATTTCGCACCGGAGAAGAAAGATGAATTTCTGAAAGCGTACCAGATTCATTTCAATGCGGATGTGGCCTACCTGCAGGGGGATTACAAGCGCACCTACAAAAGAATCTATGAATCCCAGGGAGAGATGGTCAAACTCTACGAGGACCTGGTGAAGAACATCTACCTTGAGGATTCCAAGTCTATCCTGGACAGGATGGCACCTGATATAATTCGTTCTAAAAATGCACGCGCGCGCCTCTTTCTCACTCTCGGCTATCGGGACAGGACCGTAAGCCGTAATTACTATATCGTGGGAGAAGCCACCCGTCCGAAGCTCCACTCGTATAAACTTTTCCAGTATGAGGAAGCCATCAAAATGGCGCGGAGGGCGAAGCGGTACGGTTTTCTTGCCCTCTTTGAGAGCCAGGATCGTGAAACAAAAATGGCCATCTATAATCAAATGCTTAAGACAGAGAATGAAAAGGGTAATTCTCTCTTCTTTAAACGTTTCGTTGACAAGAAGGATGATGCCTATATCACAGAAATGCAGGTAACTTATGAGGAATACGAGAAGAAGATTGAAGAAAATAAAGGCGAGGATGCGAAGTTCGAGAAGAGGCTGGAACGCCGGGTACGATTCAGAAGAGAAAAACAGTGCGCGGAATACCTCATCAACGCGGAATTCGACCGGGCGAACGACATCGTAAAAAAGTACGTGGATGACTTCAACTACAAGCTGATCACCGCAACCTTCGATGTCCTGCAAAAGAAGGAGGGTGAAGGAGGGGTCGATTACGCTTCCATGAAGGTTCATCTGCAGGATAACTATGTCAGGTTCAGCAAAGACTCCCTACTGGATGAGATCTCCAATAAAGTAAAGGTCGTTGACTCTGTGGAAGAAAAGGATAAGGATGACGCAGAAAACGCCGAGCGGAAAACCCCTGAAGAGACAGATAAAGAGACAACCGAGGACAACAGGGAACCGCAAAATTGAGAAATCCTCGAGGAAGGTTGTAATGACGAATGGACAGGTCCCCAGAAATGTGGCAAATCTGGACAAGCAACTCAGACAGGATATAGCTGAACTCTACATGGCACTGGACGAGATTCCGGACAGGGCACTGGCCATTGATATCCTGGCAGAGCACGTCGCTATGATGGTCGACATGATAAATGAGCTGAAATCAAGGGGTTGACAGCTCCCTCCTGAAAAAACTCTTGCCAGATCACAATACCCGTTGTACTGTAATTACTTACCAATCAATTGCCCCCCGGCAATAGTGGAGTTCCGCTATGAAAATTGCAGCCAAGTTGCTATTTATATCTGTTTTGCCCCTGATTCTTATTCCCCAGGGTTGTCGAGAAGATATTGATCTTCCCAGGAAGACGGGTAAACTCGGTATTGTCGTGCCTGTTGGAGAAGGCAAGGTAAAATCAGAAAGTGTTACCCGGGAAGACGGCGTAGTGGACGGTCCCTACGTGATATCCGGGGTTTATGAGGGAAGTCCCGCCTATGAGGCAGGCATCCGGCCTGATGATGTTATTCTCCAGGTAAACGGGGTAGATATCGAAGGTAAGAATTATAACTATGTTTATAATGAATTGCTCCTGGGCCCTCCAGGTACCCGGGTCACCCTGCTGATTAAGCGAGGAGACCAGACCATGGTCTTCGATGTTGTGCGGGGAGAATAGGGGAATAGTGTGTTTGCACGCTGGATTCGTCGCATCATCCTTCTTTTTTCCCTGCTGGCCGGTTTGATTATAACTATCGACATACTTTATAAAGCCCTTGGGTAACTTCGCATGAACAGGGATATAACAGCAAGGGTCAGACGATCCATCGATACCATGCCCCCCCTCTCTCCTGTTGTCCACAAGGTTGTTTCCGTGGCAAATGACATGAGCGCATCAGCCCAGGAGCTGACCGAAGTTATTCAGATGGACCCGGTCCTTATGGCCCGAATTCTTCGCCTCGTAAACAGCGCCTATTTCGGAATGTCCCACGAGATAACGAACCTGAAGCAGGCGGTGGTCATCCTGGGGATCAACACCATCAAGAACGTGGCCCTCTCCTCCACGGTTCTGGAAAATCTCGCCCTTAAGAAGAACCCTGTACTTGACGCAGAGGAATTCTGGACACACTCCTTTGCCGTGGGTATCGCATCAAAACGGATCGCAGGCATTCTGGGGGCGGACGAGAAGCTTCACGAGGAATACTTTGCCGCCGGCCTTATGCATGATATCGGAATGATACTTATGAACAACACATTTGCCGAAAGTCTGGAACAGATAATGGAACAGGCCGCCCGTAACGAAAAACCGATTACACGGATTGAGAAAGATATCCTCGGTCTCACCCACGAAGAGATAGGTATAGCCATAGGGAAACACTGGAATTTTGAGAAACGCTATCTCTATGCCGTGGGGCGTCATCACAGACCCTCGCCCGGGGGAAACGCCAGTCATTACGCCATGGTTGTTGGTGTGGCCGATTACTGTGTCCGTCAGCTTCATATGGGGTCCGCCATCGAGGGTACAGTAGCATCTATTCCTGTCGAGGTATGGAACGCCCTGGGTCTGGAAGAGGAAGAAGTCATGCAGAACCTGACTTCCCTTGAAGAAGAAATTCAGAAAGCCAGGGTCTTCCTGGAGTAGCCATGGCGCGTTGGTTCGTCAAATTCTGGGGAGTCCGTGGTTCCATACCGGTACCGGGTGCGCGAACCCTTAAATACGGGGGAAACACTTCCTGCCATGAAATATACACGGAAGAAGGAGACCGGGTGGTCTTTGACGCCGGATCCGGTATATTCCAGCTCGGAAGAAACCTGGACCTTTCCAAAAGACAGAGCATTCCCCTTTTCATAACCCATCCTCACTGGGACCACATTAACGGTTTACCACTCTTCCCTCCCATTTTCATCCCGGGTAACGAAATAACGGTCTACGGTCCCCGGACCTACGAGATGTCCCTGGAAGACATCATCGAGGGCCAGATGAAGTATACATATTTCCCGGTTCGAGTGGCCGAGCTCCATGCCCGTTTCTCTTACGTGGAGATGGAGGACGCCGGCCAGGTAACTATCGGTCCCTTTCAGATAACGGCCCGGAAACTGAACCACCCGGTCGACTGCCTGGGATACAGGGTTGAATACAGCGGCCGAACCTTTATTTACCTGGGAGACAATGAACCCTACTACAATGTCTACAGGGATGGAGACCGGGAGGTGGAAAGGACCATCGAGGAGATGAACGAGGGGCTGGTCGATTTTGTCCGGGACGCGGACCTCCTCATAACCGATTCCCAGTATACTCCCGCGGAGTACGAGAAAAAACGGGGATTCGGGCACAGCTCAACCCATCATTCCATCAATATGGCCCTTCGGGCCGGCGTCAAACGTTTGTTCCTCAACCATCATGACCCGGAACGGAGCGATGAAGAGCTGGACCGGATAGTGGACCATTACCGGGAACGATTGAAAAAGAAGGGACACGATATGGAACTGGCGGCCACCCGCGAAGGGGAGATCGTGGAAATATAGTATTCCTCTCCTGACAGGAATCGGCTGCCGTAAATCCAGTTAAACGAATTTCTCCCTGAGGTTGTGTTCCCACAGTTCAACCAGCTTGTTGAATTCCCTGTCAGGAGGGGCATCGGCGTAGGCCATGTTGCGTCGTTTGATCAGATAATAGACCGTGGAGTCCTCCAGAAGAAACCGCTGGTTGTGGGTGTTAAGTTTTCGGATAATATAGTTCAAATTATAGGTCTGGAAATCCCCTATGTAGCGGGTGGCAGCAACGGTCGGCTCGTATTTCAGCAGAAGTTCCGTGAAGTAAAGGCAGCTCTTCCATGTGTCCACACTGTCGGCAAGGGCTTCCTTAAAGTGAATAGTAAGCTTTTCAAAGAGATCCATGTTCTGGTAGTACGAATCGTAGATGATCTTGATCAGTTCCGGGAAGTTGTTCTGGACTTCCATAAGGTCGATGGGAGAGTCCTGCTCCCTGAAAAACGAGAATATTTCCCTGCTCTTCTCCGTGGTCGGTTCCACGTCGATAAGTTCGATTTTAAGATCGCGTATGACCGTTCTGACTTTTCCCGCCTTTTTCAGGTATACTTCAATTTCAACGGGTTCAACATAGCAGTTTATGTCCCTCTCAGCCGCCATGTTCCAGCTTCTCCAGTACCTTTTGATGCTCATCCGTCAGGGCTGTCTCCCTCGCCTTTTCCATAAGCCTTTCCCGTTCAGCTGTTTCCGTTGAACGTATTGCGTCAACCAGGGAGTAGAATGTCAGGTTCACCCGCTCCAGTTTGGTCCTGCTGATATCCCAGAGGGTGTCCCCCTCCTTCACGTTAATCTTCTCCCCGTCATGCATTACGAAGACGTTCCCGGGAAATATCCAGTGAGGATTCTTTTTCCGAATACCCGGCATTGTCAGGGGAGAGAAGCCGTTCTCCCGGGCGATTCTGGAGGCGTATTGAAAGATTTCAGTTTCAGTAACCTTTATGTCATACTTCTTTTTCAGTGCATCGTATTCCACTTTCTGTCTCTTCATCTCTTCCTTCATGGATGAGAGTTGTACCACTTCTTTCCGGCTTTCTGCACTTTCACCTGGCGGGGGATCAACCGGCCCCTTCAGGAAGAACCAGGCGAAGACAGCCATGGCGGCAACGAGGATAAGCACCAGAACACCGATTGCAAGAACCGACCTTCTCCGCCCGGGACCGGCGATCTCTTTTTCTTCTGATACCTGTATCCGGAAGGCATCTCTGTGTTCCCTGACCCTGAGGGCGTGTTCCTGAAGGGACGGCCCGCCCTTTGATGAAAGATAAAGACGCACGAGTTCCATAAGTCTTCTGCGGTCCTGACGTATCCTTTCGTACCCTTCCGGTTCCGTACCCTCCCTGTCATTGACAATCTCTTTGTGCAAAACAAGGTCCCGGACCGGGAGGATACTCATCTCTTCCAGGATAGACTTCCCCTGAATTCTCAGGATTACCTGAAGGCGGTTTTTATGGAACATCAATTCCCGGCGCTCCAGTTTTGAACTGGCGTCGCCGTATATCTGCTTCAGGGATGAGCTCACGCTGCGACTGGACGTATTTTGTAAAAGAAACCGGCAAAGGCCCATAATGTTAAAAAGGATAACGGAACGCTCAAGGGGGTCCGGATATCGCTCTTCAATCTTAGCCAGGTATGCATTGAAGGCTTTTCTGTCGCCGTTGTACAGAATACCGAGAATATCCTCCTCCATTACGGTTCCCGCCAGGACCTCCTCCACTTCCCCGTATCGTTCAAGTTCGTACTGAATGCCCTCCGGGGCGGCCGGCGTCTCCAGTCCCCGAATCCGTACCAGGTCGCTCTCCGCTCCGGCAACAATAACAGGAACCGTGGCGCTTCTGAAAAGGGTTGGAGACGAGCGGAACAGCTCATGCCGGACAATAAGAAGATCGAGCTCGTTTTCCGGAAGCTCTTTCAGGCTCTCCTTTTCCCGCAGATAGGCAACCCGAACAGGAAGGTTCCGTTCACTGTCTTCCATATAGATGAGGAGGTTTCCGCTCCCCTTAAGCTCACGTACCTGTACGATTGCGTTTTCATAATGGGCACCGGAAAGAGGATGGACCTTCACGCGGTCACGACCGTAAAGTTCCTCGAAGAGCTTCATACCGGTTTGATCGCTGTAAACATGAAGAGTGCCTCCACTCTTTCCTTTCGCCTTCATGACAGGCGAAAGGGATGCGAGGGGCGCTTCAGAATGAAAGAGTGTCGAAAGGTTTGCTGGATTTATGGCGTACCGGGAAAAGGTCTCCAGGTAATGAGAGGGAAAGTCTATACAGGCGAGGTTCCCTTTACCGTAAAGGAGGGTGGCCCCCTCCAGGAGAAGAAGTCCTCTCCCCTCGTAGCGTTTCATGACGCGGTCATTCGAGGCCATGTCCCTGTTTATCCCGCTGAAACCGTGGGTGTTCTCCTCCATTTTTTTAAGATCCAGGAGAGTGTCTTTGCCGTGGTTGACGACGAAATTCCCGTCCCGATAAAAGAGACCGATGAAATGATTACGGGCTGAGATACTCTTTTCCCCGGAGAATTCCGGGAGATCGCTTTCGACCTCCAGAATACCCGCCTCGCTCAGGTCGAGACCCAACTCCTTCTGGAAGGCCAGATATCGTTTCAGGGTCTGTCTGCTTCCGATGAAACGGTTCTCCCCGATTCTCGATATGTCGACATTCCGGGCCTCGTCCAGCGGGTCCCCGAAAAGCTGATCCGGGATAATAATATTTTCAATGAGGGGAACCACTTCAACCGGCATATGGGGCCATGTTCCGACCCGAATAAAGGGATTCAGGTCATCCGTGTTCTCGCCGGTATAGAGAATGCAGCACTCATGATCCACGATAAACAATCTATCATGGTCTGTGGGTATAATGGATCGAATCTCTGGTGTCATAGAGTGTTAATCTGTCATATGGGGCGCCCTGATGGCAAATACAATTTGACCCTGCATATCATGGTGATTATTTCGCTCTTCTGTACCGATAAAGGGAACAGGCGGAGGTGTTTTTTCGCCGACCGGGGTCGGCGCGGGTAAGGTATGTTTAAGAGGATTTTAACAGCTATAAGCAGAAGTCACTACCGGGTCCGATATCTGCGTACCATGGTCTGGTCCTTTCTGCTCTTCTCAGGCGGTCTTCTCATACTCCTTCTCTTCTTTCCAGATGACAGGATCGTCACCAGGACCGTTGGATGGGAGAAGAGACAGTATATCATTCCTGCTCGAATGAAAGCGAACGATATACGGACCGTTACAAAGGAAAATTTTACGGCCCTTGTTTTCGAAGGAATGGATAACGGACGGCAGGGAGTATATGTCTCTCTTTCCTTCAATGCCGGCAAGAGTTTCACGGAACCGATCCGAATAGCGGAAGTAGAATCGGCCATCGACACCAATCCCTGGGTGGCCGTTTCAGGAGATGGCGAACTCACTGTCATGTGGCAGAACCTGGCCGCCGATGGCACGGCGACACGGATATTCTGGACCCGCTCGACGGATTATGGGAACACCTGGAGTGAACCGGTTGAACTCATGGCGGGTTATGACATGGAGATCCTTCCCCGGATTTTTTACGATGACAAAAACAGGCTCCACCTTTTCTTTCACGCATATTATAAAGGGGCCTTCAACCTCTTTCACACCATACTCGATGATTCAGGCAAGCTTAGAAACCCGGACCTTCTCATACGTCTCACGGAAAACATGAAAGGGGCCTTCTTCCCCTCCATTCATCATACGGGTTCCAGTTTTTACATGGCCTGGCAGGGCAAGCTGGAACAGGCGAAGGGTCTGAGTGATGATATATTCTTCATGAAATCGGGAAATTACGGCCGATCCTGGAGCCGGCCCCGGGTGATAACAGAGAGCGTGTCCAATGATTCAAATCCCTGGATCCTCTATCACAGGGAATCCCTTTACGTCGCCTACCAGAACAACGATGAGGAGAACTGGAGGATTCGTATCCAGAGAAGCCCGGACCTGGGGGAAAACTGGCAGACACCGGTTCAGGTTTCCGAAACCAACGCTGACTGTTATAAACCGAGCATGTCTGTGGTGGGTAACGAGCTCCTCATTTTCTGGTACGATGGCAGGGAAGGCAACATGAATGTTTATGTTCGCTCCTTTGATATCGGCGAACAGAAACTGGCCGAGACCCAGCGCCTTTCCTTTTCCGGGGCGGAAGCGCGCAATCCGCTCCCCATCTTCACGGGAAGGGACGGTCTTGTTATCTGGGAAGAGAGCGACAACATTATCGGAAAAAACCTGGATGTCTATGCCCCTCCTCCCAGGATTTATTCACCGACCCATTCCGAGACCGAATGGAGCCGGGAGAACCGGGCCGTTATTCTCTGGGAGAAGAGTGAAGACGAATCCGGTATCGATGGCTACGCTACCATAACCAATGAGATACCCGATTTTAACCCTACGATCCAGAACCGGACGGCCAACGTTAACCGCGCGGTTCTTCCGGATTTGAATGATGGCCGAACCTATTTTCATATCCGCTCCATTGATGGGGCGGGAAACTTCAGCCGCACCGTCCACTTCAGATTGCAGGTCAGTAAAAATCCCCTTCCGATGCCGACGGTTGTCTCGCCCACCCATCCTGAGGGAAAATCCGTCGACAGAACCACGGCCAGATTGAACTGGGAAACAGGGGAAATGGTGAGGCTCAAGGGCTTTCTTTTTTCTCTCTCGAGAGAAAAGCTCGAACGTCCTGAAAATTTTACTCGTGATTTTTCGAGAACCTTTGAAGGACTCAGTTCCGGAAACTACTTCTTCAGCCTTGCGGCCGTGGACAGGACGAACCAGGTGAGCGAGATAGCGACATATCACATAAAGGTTGGTGACGCCGGAGAGATCGAACCTGACAAACTTGAGTATGAAAAGGAGGAGGAAACGGAAAAAGAGAGGCAGGTACGCAGGATCGCGCTTCCATCCCTCGATATTGTTCTTCCCCTATCTGATGAACGTATATGGGATCGGAGAACCATGAAGGCCCTTCTTCAGCCCCGCAATGTAAACAGGGAGAGAGTAGCTGGATACGCGGTCCGCCTTTCCAGGGAGCCGGCGCCTCTTCCCATGGAAGTAAACAGACAGAACCCTATTCTTGAGCTAAAAGGTCTAAAAAACGGAGATTATGTAGTCACGGCCGCCTGCCTTTACAGGGCAGGTCCACCGGGAAGCGACAATTATAGATGGACAAAAACGGAACGTCGTTCCTTCACGGTCCATCTTGAACCTCCCTCTTCACCCATGACGGTTCTACTGGCCAGGCTGACCCTCCGGATGGATGAAACCCCGGCCCTCTTCTCAGTCGGCATTCTTCTCTGGGGGGCCCTGCTTCTATGGTTCGGTTATGGCATGAAAATACGTTTTCATCTTCGGGTATGGAGATTCCGCCTGAGGAGTCTGCGTGAAAGTTATCTGGGGATGAAAAGGGTATCCTGATGAGTAGCCTGGCCTCTTTTACGGTCTCCTATGAAATTAATCTCTTGCCTGAGAAAGGAAAAAGGCATATTTTTTGCATGAAATCGTGATATTGTCATGAAATATTCACTCACATATACGCTAACGCTCCTGATATTCCTTCTTTTTCTGACAGGCGGATCCACAGCCACGGTGAAGGAGATGGACAGAGAGGCCCAGGAGTACCTGAACAACAAGCGCTACAATCAGGCCATAGCCCTCTGGCTGAACATCCTGGACGTGGATCCGGATAATGAACGGGCCCAGAGACAGATCGAGGTCATCTATGAGATAAAACAGAAGAAGGATCTCTCCATGCAGAGGGCGAAGCTGAACTACCGTCTCGCCAGAAACGTAATTAACCGAAACCTGGATGATCCGGACATCGCCGAGGAGGAGGCTGAGAAGAACCTGGATGTTACCAAAAAAAAGGCGAAGGTGGCCTTTGATAATTTTATCACCGCCTACAGACTTGATCCCCGTGACTCGGAACTGAATGAGCTGGTGGATGACATGAAACGTCTCGAGGAGATCATCAAGTCTGAGGAAGAGAAGCAAAGACTTTCCCGGGAACTGAAAGAGAGATATAAGAAACTCCTGGAAGAGGCGAATGAAGCCATGAAAAATAAGGAGTACAGGAAGGCCCTGAACAACTATAATCAGATACTTAGATTCTTTCCTGACGACAATGTCGCTCAGGAAGGGAAACGGGAGGCCCAGCTTGCCATAGAGAATCGCCGCAGGTACGAGCAAATTCAGCAATTCCTGGCCCGGGGGAAGGAGCTTTTTGGCGAGAACCAGTATCAGCCGGCCCGTCTCGAGTTTGTCCAAGTAATCAACCTTGACGAAAGGAACCGGACGGCCCGGCAGTACATAGACCGCATCGACGAGAAACTGGACGAGAAAAAACTGAGAGAGCAGAGGCTCAGACAGGCGGAAGAGTTTTACGTCGCCGGAAACCAGAACCTGGCAAATAATGAATTTGAGCAGGCCAGGGACAACTTCGAAAGCGTTCTGGCCCTGGTAGATGAGTTCAGAGACACTCAGGAGAAACTGGATAGCATTGAACGTCTCAGGGAACGTTACCTGAAGCTCCAGAGGGAAAGGAAGCTCCAGCGTATAAACCAGGAGTTCCAGAACGGAATGCTGGCCCTTTCCGAGGGACGGTATCGGGACGCCGTGGCCGCCTTTGAGACAACCATGAACCTGGACCCGGAGAACGAGCTGGCTAAGACCTACATGGAGAGGGCCAAAACGGCCCTGAAACAGCAGCAGGAGGAGCAGGTAGACGAGAACTCTCCCTACTACAATATTATCAATTCACTTATCATCTCGGGCCGAAATCTCTATAACCAGGGAAAATACAGGGAGTCCCGGGAAAAATGGGACCGAATCCTGGAGCTCTTCCCGAAAAACCGGATAGCGACGGAATATCTGCTTCGCTGCAATATCAAGATGAACCCGGATTCATTTGAACCCTTCGCGAAACGACTAATAAAGGAGGGCAGAGAGCACCTTGCCCAGAAGGAATACCAGGACGCCATGAGGAAGTTTGAACTTATCAAATCACTGGATGAGAACTATCCGGGCCTGGATGAACTTATAGGTCGGGCCCGGAGAGATACCAGGAAGGCCGTACTGGGCGGCGGCCCGAAAGTCGGGAATGATGAAAAGGAGGTCAGGGCCACGCCGGCCCAGATACAGGCCAGGTACAACCGGGCCGTGGCCCTCTACCAGCAGGGAGGCAGGGCCAATCTCCAGCAGGCCCTCCAGGACTTCCGTTTTGTTGCCCGCGCGCAGCCCGATAACATTCGGGCCATCATCAGCGCCAACAAGATCGAGGCCCAGCTCCGTATGGGAGGCGGAGGCGGTCAGGCTGACGTGGCCCGGCAGGACCAGCTGACACCTGAACAGAGGGCTCAGATCCGAAGGTATTATTATAACGGCATCAGTTTTTACTCTAACAACAATTTCCAGGCCGCCATCCGGGAGTGGAGAAAGGTGCTGGCAATCGACCCTAATCATGTCAAGGCCCGAAATAATATCCGAAAGGTTCTTGTCTTTCTCGGCCGACAATAGAATGAGACAGGTATAGAATGAATAAAGCGTCTGACAGTAAGGATATGGCCCCAAAAGGGTCAAAAGGAAGCGGTCGGAAAGAACGGACTGTTCGTTTCAGCCTGCGGCTCAAGTTTTCGCTGGCCATAAGTCTTCTTGTCTCGCTGGTTGTTCTCTCCATCTCAGGTTTTATCATCTGGCGGGAAAGTAACCTCCTTCAGGACCAGGTTTTTCAGTTCGTGAAACGCGAGCTGGTTCACCTCGCTAGAACGACCCAGGTCTCCATGGGCTCAGATGAGATTGCAATGATCGAATCGATCAACGACCTGAAGGATATCGAGTACCTCTCGTACGCCTTTATACTGAACGCGCAGGATCAGTTACTTCTGCACTTTGACAGGAGAGGAGAGCGTCTCCCACAGGAACCGATCAATGACGGAATTGAACGCGACCTGTCAATCGAGGAGGGAGAAAAGGCCTCCATCGATATGAGCCGATACCCGAACCCGAAGGGACCGGGCGTCATTTACGAATTCCGCAGGCCTGTTTTGAGTAAACTGGCTGGCGGCAAGATCGGCTATGTCATCATAGGCCTTTCGGACAGGGTCATCCGCGATGAAATCCGGGGACTGCTTACTATCATGGTACCTGTCTCACTCTCCTTCCTGGCTCTTGCCATCCTTGCTTCTATCATCCTTGCAAGTATAACCATTAACCCGATCCGTAAGCTCTCCCAGGGAGCCGTTATTATCGGTCAGGGAGATCTGGACCACAGGATCGACATAAAATCCTCCGACGAACTGGGTCAGCTGGCCCGGGAGTTCAACGAGATGACGACCATGATCAAGGAGGCCAAGGAGAACGAGATCGAGCAGCGCATCATGGACGAACAGCTGGAAACAGCGAGGGACATTCAGGAGGGTTTGAACCCCATGGCCTTCTTTAACAAGGAAGGAATCCAGATCAAGGGCCACACCCGGGCCGCCAAGGGCGTAGGGGGCGACTATTTCGATTATATTGAGATCGATGAGAATCGGATTGGAGCCCTTTTGTCCGACGTGTCAGGCAAGGGCGTCCCGGCTTCCCTTGTCATGGTCATGATCCGGACAGTATTTACATCCTACATCACCCGAAGCGACGTTACAACGGCAAAGGTGCTGCGGGCCATTAATGATGCCCTCTCCGCTGATTTCGCCATCGATACATTCGCGACCCTCTTTTTCTTCATCTATGATAAACGTACGGGGGAAGTCACCTTTGCCAACGCGGGCCAGGGTCCCCTCTACTGTTACAGAAAACACCTTAACAGGTGCACAGCCACCAAGCTGGATGGAGTTCCCATTGGCATCATGGATGACGTGGATTACAAGATGGCCCGGGTGAACCTGAACCCGGGCGACATTATCGTGACGTTCACTGACGGCATCACCGAGATGAGAAACGAGAAAAAGGAGGAGTACGGTTTTCCGCGTCTTCAGAAGATGCTTATCGAGCATCACGAGAAGGACGCGGGGGAACTTGTGGAGACCATCGTGCAGGACGTGGAAGAATTCCGCGGGGAGGTCCCTCCCCACGATGATACGACTATTCTCATATTCAAGAGAGAATACTAACAGGAAGAAGCGCTTATCAGAAAAATTAAAACGGAATAATGCGATGCTGCTCTACAACAGCTCGTCTTCGCTTTCATATATTTTGAAAAATTTATCCAATGTCGCCAGTTTCAAAATATTGAGAACGTCGTCGTGAATATTCATTAGAGCGAATGTACCGTTATGGGCTTTCATCTTCTTCTGGCCTGCGACAAGAGCCCCGATCCCGGAAGAATCCATATAGTTAACGTTTTTCATGTCGACAATAACACTTGAATGATTTCCGTCTGTAACACTGAAGAGGGCCTTCTTCAACTCGCTGACATTATAAAGATCAACTTCTCCGCTGACCTCAATAACCTTACTTTCACCGATATCCCTGAAGGATATATCCATGCACTCCTCCCTGACGTAATGTGACTTAATCGTATATCCATCTCATACATGATGAGGCAGAATTCTTTGTAAAGCAGAAAAAGGTAAAAAAATGTTCAAAATTATTATTCCGGCTTCTACTCCACTCAGAAACTTCCGTTCTTTTTCATAAGAGCCTCAATGCGGCCTGGAAGACCGTAGATCTTCATGAAACCTGAGGCGTCGTGCTGATCATAGAGTTCACTGGCCTCAAAGCTGGCCAGATCCGCGTTATAGAGTGTTCTGTCCGCCTTTCTTCCCGTAACAGTACAGCTTCCACGATAGAGTTTCATTCGCACGGTGCCTGTCACGTTCTTCTGGGTTTCTGTGAAGAACGCGTCCAGTGACTCCCGTTTTTTGGAAAACCAGAGTCCATTGTAAATCAAGGTCGCGTATTCCGGCGCGAGCCTGTCCTTCAGGTGCTGGGTGTCACGATCCAGGGTGATCGATTCCAGGTCCCTGTGGGCCATTAACAGAACCGTACCGGCCGGGGTCTCGTACACTCCCCTTGATTTCATACCCACCAGCCGGTTCTCCACGATATCGATACGACCAACGCCGTTCTCCCCGGCCAGGTGATTGAGCTCCTTCATGAGCTGAACCGGTCTCTTCTTCGCCCCGTTTATGGCCACGGGAATCCCCTGCTCAAAATCGATTTCAATATATACAGGCTTATCCGGCGCCTTCTCCGGGGTCTGTGTCAGGAGGAACATCTCCTCGTCCGGCTGGTACCAGGAGTCTTCAAGCACTCCCCCTTCATAGGAGATATGGAGGATGTTCCTGTCCATGCTGTAAGGTTTGTCCCTGGTTACAGGAAGGGGGATGCCGTGGCTCTCGGCGTACTCGAAAAGTTTTGATCGTGACGTGAGATCCCATATTCTCCAGGGAGCGATAATGGACAGTTCCGGAGCCAGGGACATGAAAGCCATTTCGAAGCGGACCTGGTCGTTCCCCTTTCCCGTAGCGCCGTGGCACACAGCGTCCGCTCCCTCGGCAAGGGCGATCTCCACCTGCTTTTTCGCGATCACCGGTCGGGCCAGGGCTGTACCCAGAAGATAACGATCCTCGTAGATGGCGTTGGCCCGGATAGCCGGGAATATATATTCGGTGACGAACTCCTCTGTCAGGTCTTCGATATAACATTTGCTGGCGCCTGTGGCCAGGGCTTTCTCTTCCAGGCCCTCCAGCTCTTCTTCCTGGCCGACATTGGCGGCGTAAGCTATGACTTCACAGTCGTATGTATCCTTCAGCCAGGTGAGGATGATGGAGGTATCAAGCCCTCCTGAGTAGGCGAGTACGACTTTATTGACCTTCATGGGATCAGCTCCTTACCTGTTACTATTTGTTGCCTAAAAGGGCGCATAAAATACTTTTTTGAACATGAAGCCGGTTTTCTGCCTGGTCAAAAACAACGGAATGCCCGGAATCGAGCAGGTCGGATTCGATCTCCTCCCCCCTGTGGGCCGGAAGACAGTGCATCACACGGCAATCTTTCGCCGCCAGGGAATGAATTTCCCGGGTCAGACGATAAGGTTCCAGATCAGCCACTCTTTTTTTCTCTTCTTCTTCGCGGCCCATGCTGGTCCAGACATCGGTATAGAGGAAATGTGCGCCCCGGGTGGCCTCCTCAATAGAATCGGTGACCTGAATGGCGCCGCCAGTCTGGCGGGCGATATCCCGGGCGGTCTCCACGACCACGGGATCAGGATGGTAGTCCCGGGGTGAGGCCACAGATATTGAGCTCCCCAGGAGGGCCGCGGTCAGGACAAGGGAGGTGGCGACGTTGTTCCCATCTCCGACATAAGCGAGTTTCACGGAAGAGAGGTCGGCTGTATACTCGCTTATGGTAAAGAAGTCAGTCAGGGCCTGGCAGGGATGGAACTCGTCGGTCAGTCCGTTTATGACCGGTATCGTGGCGTTCTCGGCCACCTCGGTGATAATGGAATGGGAATAGGTGCGTATCATGATTCCATCCACGTAACGGGAAAGTACCCTGGCCGTATCCCCGATAGTCTCACCCCGGCCCAGCTGGATGTCGTCACTTCCCAGGAAAAGGGCGTTCCCTCCAAGCTGATACATGCCTGTCTCGAAGGAGACCCGGGTCCGGGTCGATTTCTTCTCGAAGATCATGGCCAGGTTCTTTTTGAAAAGGAGATCGTTATGCCGGCCCTGTCTGGTTTCATCCTTCAGCCACCGCGTAAAACTGAAGAGCTCCAGTATCTCTTCTCTGCTCAGATCCGTTACGGTCAGCAGGTCCCGGCTGCGCAGTTTCGGAAGGTTCATAACGTCAGTTCCTCCTCCCGTAACAGCTCTTCCAGGATCTTCATCCCTTTTCTGACGGTGGTTGCTTTTATTGTTAAAGGGGGCATGATCCGCAGCACGTTGCCGGCCGCGCAGTTGACCACCAGACCTTTCTCCAGAGCCCGTTTCACCATGTCCTGGCAGGAATGGGTCAGCTCAATGCCAATATGAAGCCCCATTCCACGCACTTCCTGTATGAAGCGATGCTTCTCCTTAAGTTCATCCAGTCGATCCATGATCTCCTGGCCGGTGTCCCGGACTTTCTTCATGAGTGACTCTTTACTTATCTCATTAAGCACCGCGAGGGCCGCGGCCATGGCCAGGTGATTACCGCCAAATGTGGTCCCATGGCTTCCGCCCGGAAGATGTTCAACCAGGTCTTCCCTGGCGTGCATGGCGCCGGCAGGCATACCACCCGCCAGGCCCTTGGCCAGAGTAAGAATATCGGGCGTGACATCGAAATGCTGGAAGGCGAAGGGTTCGCCCGTCCTGCCCATTCCTGTCTGGACCTCGTCCATGATAAGAAGGACGTCCTTTTCAGAGCAGAGTTCCCGGGCCCCGCGGATAAATTCCGGGTCCGCGATGCGGATTCCTCCCTCGCCCTGAATCGGTTCCATGATGACCGCGGCCGTTTCACGTCCCTTCCTGAGTTGTTTCTTCAGGGAACGCAGATCGTTGAAGGGGAGGTAAACGAATCCCCGGGGAAGGGGCCCGAACCCCCGGTGAATTTTTTTCTGGGCCGTGGCTGTCATGCTCCCGAAGGTCCTGCCGTGAAAGGACTCCTGAAAGGATATGATTTCGAACTTTCGTCCGCTTTTGAACAGTCCGTACCTGCGTGCCAGCTTTATGGCCGCCTCATTGGCCTCGGCCCCGCTGTTGACGAAAAGGGTACGGCCCGGAAACGCGAGTTTTGATATCTGTCGGGCCGCCTTTCCCTGCTCCTCATTGAAGAACCAGTTGGAGGTATGAAGAAGCTTCTCCGCCTGCTCCTGTATGGCTTTCGTCAGTTTCGGATGACTGTGCCCCAGGTTGGTCACTGCGATTCCGGAGAAGAAATCGATATATTCCCTGTTGTCGGTATCGAAGAGACGATCCCCCTGGCCACGCGTGAAGCAGACGGGCAGACGGTTCCCGTAGTTTCCGAAAAGATAGTTGTTGTCCAGTTCTACAGCTGTTTTAGACCTCTTTCCCATGGCTTGCCTCGACTGTCTCTCCAGGAAAAAAAGAATCGGGTGATCCCGATTCCTTCCGCCTGTCAGATATGTGAAAGAAGTACAATGCCGCCTCATGCCCCGGTACGTCAAGAGATTTACGTTGTTAAATCAGGTGGAATATTCAGCGTTTATGCGAACATATTCGCAGCTCAGGTCGGATGTTATTACATGCCCGGCCCCCTTTCCAACGCCCAGATCGACGGTAATAGCGTACTCCCTCCGGGACATGACCTCTTCCAGAGCGGACGGGGATACCTGTCGGGGTTCTCCCTCCTGGAAGACTTTAAGGTCCCCGAAGGATATTGAAAGAAGATCTTCCACGATAACCACTCCCGCGTTGCCCAGGGCCATGGCGATGCGGCCCCAGTTAGGGTCCTTCCCGTGGATGGCGGTTTTCACGAGAAGGGACTGGCCAATGGTCCGGGCCGCCCTCAGGGCCTGGGTCTCATCCTCGGCCCCGTTCACCTGGATCGTGACGATATGCTCCACCCCTTCCCCATCCACCATGAGCTGATGCGCAAGGTCACGGAGGATGGAATCCAGGGCCTCCTGGAAGATGCCAATTCCTTCACCGGAAAGGGGCGTACCGGAGACGGGTGAAAGGATGAGTGCCGTATCGTTAGTCGAGGTGTCCCCGTCTATGGTAATACGATTTAATGTTTTCTCCACGGAGCCGCGGAAAACCCGGTCCAGGTCTTCCCGGGTCAGGGGGGCGTCCGTTACAAGGAATGCCAGCATGGTGGCCATGTTCGGAGCGATCATCCCGGCTCCCTTGAGGGTTCCGGCCAGGGTATACTCTCTGTCCGAAACAGGGAAGCGGCAGGCCCGGAACTTGGGCCGGGTGTCTGTTGTCATGATGGCCCGGGCGAATTCTCCGCCCCGTTGCTGAAGAGGAGCCTTTACAAGCTCTTCATGAAAATCAAGCATCTTCTCCACGGGAAGCTGGTGACCGATGATACCGGTGGAGGCCATGAGGATCGATTCTTCAGAAACTTCGAGACGTTCGGCCAGGTCCCGTGTCAGCATGCGGGCCGCGGCAAGGCCCTGTTCGCCGGTACATGCGTTAGCGTTGGTGGAGTTTACCAGGATGCCCCGGATCTCTTCCGTAACACGTTCCCGGCAGATGTCGACCGGAGGAGCGGCCATGCGGTTCCGTGTGAAAACCCCGGCCGCCACGCAGGGACCATCGGGAAGAATACAGGCGTAATCCAGGCGATCCGGGTAGCGGATTCCGCAGGCGACGGCGCCGTATCTGTAACCGGGGACCTCTTCCAGTCCTCCCTGAAGCATATCTATCACAGGCTCCTCCTCTTAAGAAAGGGTTCATTCTTCACAAAAGAGACGTGACGTCAAGTGTTAAGAGAAGGGAATCAGGTAATCCCTCCATCCTCTTTCGATGAATTTCATGTTGTCCGGGCGCCCACCGGTACAATGAGATAGCGGTTCCGGTTTCCGAGGCGATTCAGGCGGACTGACCGGGGGTTCACGTCATTCTGCCGTCAGTGAACCAGACGGCGGCTCAGGCGCCGTATGCTCAGGTAACCGAAGAGGATAATAAAGAAGATGACATAAGCCAGATTCAGGAGATGAGTCCACTCAAGCTGATTGAAACAGAAGGCCCGGACAAGGGTGGCGGAATGGGTCAGTGGAAAAACCTGCGCCCCGATTTGAAGAGAACGGGGAAGGCTCTCCAGGGGAAATATAATTCCTGAAAAGAAGAACATGGGAGTTAAAAGCCCCGTGAAGTAAAAATTGAACTGGTTCAGGGTGGATACAAAGCTGGTAACCAGGAGCGAGAAGACGGCAAACATTAAACCGGTCAGGAAACCGACCAGGGGCGAAAAGAGGGCCATCCATGATGGGATAAGACCGAAGAGGGAGACCACCAGAAGAACCGCGGAGGTAAAGAAGAGGCTTTTTGTGCCGGCGAAGAGGATCTCCCCGACGAGAAGGTCCCCCACGGTGATGGACGACGCGAGCATACCGTCATAGACCTGGTCGAACTCAAGCCGGATGAAGGTTCCGAAGCTGCACTCAAAGGCGGATGTGTACATGGCCGAAGGTACGATGATGCCTGCCGCGAGAAACTGCACGTAGGGCATGCCATCGATGAGGCCCACATAGTGGCCCAGTCCGAGACCGATACCGGCCATAAAGAAGAGGGGCTCCACGAAAGGAGGGAACCCGTTGCTTATGATATTGTTGGTGTATACCCTGTAATGGCGGAACCAGA
>CAZYBU010000016.1:0-69368 GCA_964645775.1 uncultured Leptospirales bacterium
GATGGGAATCGAACCCACGCTATCAGCTTGGAAGGCTGAAGTTCTACCATTGAACTACGCCCGCCTGATTGAACAACCCTATCGTCAGGCTCCTGCCTGTCAATAAAAAAGTCCGCATGCAGGAACAGCATCAGACCCTCTACTGACAGTATTAGTATATTTGCACAGTTTTGTAAATTTCATAATAAAAAATTAATTTGGAAAAAACCATTTTTGATAATAAAATTTTTTCTAAAAACTCTTGACGACTCTTCGGGAATAGTATATGTTCAAAGGTATAGGCAGGATGGTGTATTCTTAAAAACATTCATCCTGTATCGCGCACTTACTGCAATCCCAATACACCGGTTATTTTGCTCTGTCACTGCCGGAAACCATGATGGTATCATGGAACGTGTGTGTTTCATATATACTATCGGGGTGCAGAAAAAGAGTTTTATTTACACACAAAACACTGATGAGGAGGATATATGAAGTACCTTAAGAGTTTACTTATTGCGTCTGTCATCTTCCTGATGGCGGGCCAGGCCCTTATGGCTCAGGAGAACAAGCCTGAGAAGATAGGGCTCGATTTTGGTCTCTCGTACTGGACCAACTATTACTATCGAGGGATGGGTTTTTATGATACACAAGAAGATAAAAATATTGGTGTCTTCTTTCCCTGGATAGGCTATGGAGGTCTTGACAATTTCTACTTCTATCTTGGAGGAGAAGTTGCAGCTGAAGCCTTGGGCGATTATGAAGATCGAGGTTCTGGAAGCGATTGGTATGGAATAGATTTTATTGTAAGCTATTCTAACACCGTTGCTGATGGCCTGATTACTCTCGGTGGTAGAGTTGGCTACTTCACTTATCCGGTATCATACAAGGAGAGTGAAGATCTTAAAGACTTCATTACGGCCAGGTTTAAGATTGGGTTTAATGTTCTTCTTAATCCCACGCTTCAATATGACCATAACTTCTGGCTCGATAATGGAATTGAGCCTGAGGATCGAGTAAAAGATGGATATATCACCCTTTCTATTGGTCATTCATTTAGCATGACCAAGGCTACCAGTATAAACCTTGGTTTAAAGGGAAGCTTCTGGTGGGATGGACGTTCTGGAGAAGATATATTTGGTTTCAGTGATATGCTGGCATCAGTTGGATTCTCCGCTGCTGGACCTAAAGGTCTTTCCTTTAACGCCAGTATGAATCTCGGCTGGCAGGTTGATGATGATTTTGCGTGGCCTGCAAATGACGACTGGAAATGGTTCGCCAAGTTCGGTGTATCCTACTCCATATAGCGAACAATCCGTGCCCCGCTTCGGCGGGGTACGGTTCTTCGTTAACCGGTGGAGATCAACCTTTAAGGTCGATCTCCACGGGTCAACGACCTGGTATTCTGAATTATTGCTCTCTCGGTTAAGAATCAGGGAAATTCAGGTTTTTTGCAGCGCAGGCCAGACCCTATGAAATGATAATAGAACCGTTTGTATCGGTATGGAGAATGGAATGGCAAAGATCGAAGTAAAGGATGTGTACAAGATCTTCGGAAGCCACGCGGAAAAAGCCATAGAGTTTATGGAACAGGGGCTTTCGAAGACAGAGGTCCAGGAGAAGAGCGGTAATGTCGTGGGAGTCGCGGACGCCAGTTTCTCCGTGGAAGAGGGGGAGACCGTGGTTGTCATGGGTCTTTCCGGAAGCGGCAAATCGACTCTGCTCAGGTGCCTGAACCGTCTTATTGAACCGACGGCCGGTACCGTAACCATCGATGGAATCGACGTTACGGCCCTGAACCACAATGAACTCAGGGACTTTCGAAGAAAAAAATTCGGCATGGTTTTCCAGAGGTTCGCCCTTATGCCCCATAAAACCGTTCTGGAGAACGCCGGATTCGGCCTTGAGATACAGAAGTTAGAGGAGAAGCTCCGCAGGGAAAAGGCCATGGACGCCCTTGAGCTTGTCGGTCTTAAGGGATGGGAAAACAGCTACCCGGGCCAGCTTTCAGGTGGAATGCAGCAGAGAGTGGGCCTTGCCCGGGCCCTGGCCGTCGACCCGGATATCCTGCTCATGGATGAGGCCTTCAGCGCACTCGATCCACTTATCCGGACAGAGATGCAGGATGAACTCCTTGCCCTTGAGGACCAGGTTAACAAGACGATCATCTTTATCACGCACGACCTGGACGAGGCCCTGCGGATCGGTGACCGGATCGTCCTCATGAAGGACGGAAAAATCGTCCAGATTGGGACAACGGAAGAAATCCTGAAAAATCCGTCAACCAGGTACGTGGAACGTTTCGTTGAGAACGTTGATATGACCAAGATTCTTACCGCATCTGACGTTATGGTCAAAGCGGCCCATATTACCCTCCCTAAAGACGGTCCCAGAACCGCCCTTCGACTTATGAGGGAAAAGGGTATATCAAGTATATTCGTCCTTGATAAGGGTAACCGTCTCAAAGGTCTTGTGACGGCCGAAGATGCCCAGCACGCCGTCGAGAAGGAAATTGACAGTGTTGATGATTTCATTGTTAAATATGAAGAGAATATTGTGAATCCCGATACCCCTTTGAAGGAGATATTGCCGACCATGATCGACATTGGCTGGCCTGTTGCTGTTGTCGATGAAGAGGGAATCTTTAAGGGAATGATCGTGCGTGGTTCTGTAATCGCGGGACTTTCGGAATAGTGGAGAGTAATTTGATATGAAGATAGAATTGTTGATTGGTGAAACTGTTGAAAAGGGGATAGAGTGGCTCTCTATCGCGGCTGAGCCGTTCTTTGATGCGGTTACTGTGGGTATTGAAGGCATGGTCCAGTCCTTCCAGGGACTCCTTATGCTGCCCCATCCATTTGTGCTTATGGTCCTGCTGGCTGTATTCGCCTATCTGCTTATGGCCCGTTTGCATGGAGTATTTACTAAAGAGGGCTTCAAAGCTGGCAGGGGAATGATTCTCTTTACCCTTATAGGGTTTTTTCTGCTCTATGCCATGGGATTCTGGGAAGAGACCATGCAGACCCTGGCGCTGGTTATAGCTTCAGCCATAATAGCTCTTGTTATTGGAATTCCCCTCGGTATTCTGGCTGCCAAGAACGACACGGCCGAAGGTATTATTCGACCCGTTCTCGATTTTATGCAGACCATGCCGGCATTCGTGTATCTTATACCTGCGATTCTGTTTTTCAGCGTGGGTAACGTGCCGGGCGTTGTCGCGACCGTGGTTTTTTCCCTTCCGCCGGCTGTTCGTTTGACCAATCTGGGTATACGAAACGTCCAGGAGGACGTGATCGAAGCCTCTCACGCCTTCGGTTGCACGGATAAGCAACTTCTTTATAAGGTGCAGATTCCTCTCGCCATGCCGACCATACTTGCGGGAGTCAACCAGGTGATCATGCTCGCCCTCTCCATGGTAGTTATCGCCTCCATGGTCGGTGCCGCCGGTCTGGGCGAGAAGGTTTATAAAGGGATTCTCACGGCCAATGTAGGTCTCGGTTTCGAGGCAGGAGTGGGGATTGTTATTGTCGCAATTTTTCTGGATCGCCTCACGCAATCCCTGGGTAAATCCAGGCGTGATGTGTCATGAAAAAACTGATTTTGCCTATACTTTAAGGAGGTATATATGAGACTTAAGAAGCTCTTAGCTGTTCTGGTTATCGCAACCGTGGCGTTCGCCTTTGCCGGCATCGGTTGTAAAGTAGGAGAAGACAAGGACGGTGAAAAAAAGGAAGTTACCATTCTCTACCCTAACTGGGCAGAGGGTATAGCTCTTACCCACCTTGCCAAGGTGGCAATGGAAGACAATGGATACGATGTAACCATTAAGCCTATCGAACCGGGTCCCATCTACGCGTCTCTGGCCAAAGGTGACGCTGATCTCTTTCTGGATGCCTGGTTGCCCCATACTCATAAGTCCTACTGGGAGAAGTATGGGAACAAGATCGATAAACTGGGCGAGTCCTTTAGCGGCGGAACCACGGGACTTGTTGTTCCGGCCTATGTTGAGGAAGAGACAATTACTGACCTGAAAGCCGCCAAGGATAAGTACAATGGCAAGATTATCGGTATCGGCAGTGGAGCCGGTATCCACGGGAATACCGAGAAAGCCATTGAAGCTTATGATCTTCCCTACAAGCAGATCACTTCAAGCGGTCCTGCTATGATTGCTGCTCTTGAAAAGTCCTATAACAAGAAGGAGCCGATCATTATTACCGGGTGGAAGCCTCATTTCAAGTGGGCCAAGTACGATCTGAAATACCTTAAGGATCCGAAAGGTGTCTTTCCCAAGGATGTAATGGCTATTCTGGCCCGGAAAGGATTTGATGAGGATTTTCCGGAAGTAACCGCTTTTATGGGCGGCTTTAACTTCAAGGAAAAGGATCTTTACGATCTCATGGAGACTGTTAAAAATGCGGATGATCCCCTTGTCGGTGCCGAGAAGTGGTACAAAGAGAATAAGGATATGATTCAGGCTATGTGGTAAACCTCTGTTTACTTGATTATTCTGTTTCTTTAAGAGGGTGACCGTAACGGGTCGCCCTTTTTTGTTTTTCATAGAATTGACACTGAACATTATAAATTCCGGTGGTACCGATAACTATCCACTCCCCCGCGTTATCATAGCCTGATCCAAATTTTTTTTTCAAAAATAACCCTCCCAACGTGTACCTGATAGAACAGGAGGTTTGACATGATAGAAACAACAGTAAATTTGAAAGCAGGGACACTTCTATTGCTTGGGAAGGGTTCCGCTCGAGCAGGAGTGGCACGGAATCACCTGATTGGAATGGTTGTTCAGGCAAGAATGATGCAGAACAAGGAAGACGTTTCATCATTCAGGAGAATCCGGTATCAGGAAAGAAATAAAAATGCGGTGTGGAAATGTTTTCATCTTCGTCTGTCAGAGAGAGATTACGAGCTGATGCAGGATGTTCGGAAGGTCTATAAGATGTCAGTATCCCGCTTTATTGCCTTAGCTGTTGAATCCCATCTGGATATAATCATACAGAAAATTAGAAAAAAGCTATTGGGTCCCGATAACTATCCAATCTCATGTTATTCATTCAGCGGGTATGAAAACATGCATGGAGAGATTGTATGGAGACTTCATTGGGGAGTTCCGGAAGCGATGCCGTAGTATAAAATTTAGTTTATATAAAAATTACAATTGTTTAATAAAATGTGTTTTACCCTTGACAATTATGTCTCATGGGGGTAAAAGTGGGGAATTGTGGGGAGTGGTGTTATAAATCTGTAGGGTTTGGGGATAACAGAAGCAATGTTTATGGGGGAGTACTCTCCGACGCTTGATGAGAAAGGACGCGTAGCACTTCCTTCACGTCTACGCAGGGCTTTCGGAGAAGACGCTCTGATCAACCGGTTAATCATTACCCACGGGTTTGACAAATGCATAATGGCCTTCCGGGAACCAGACTGGAAGGATTTTGTGGAAAACCGGCTTATTCGCCTGGAGCAGGGAGATCCGAAGAACCGCAGGCGTGTGCGATTTCTTCTGGGAGGCTCCTATGAAAGCGAGCTGGATCGCCAGGGGCGAATGATGATCCCCTCCTATCTGAAGGATTATGCCGGCATAACAAAAGATCTTACCATACTGGGGCTGTATAACAGGATAGAAATATGGGCCCGGGAAATATATGAGGAGTATAAGCCGGCAGGGGAAGAGCTGGACCTCTTTTCCGCAGATCTCGGCTTCTAGGCAGGATGCAATGCGACATAATGTCCATAAACCTGTTCTTTTCAGGGAGATTATGCAACTGGTCGATGATTCAAAAAATGCGGCGAAAGGTCTCATGATAGATGCGACTCTGGGAGAAGGAGGGCATTCCCTTCTCATGCTTCAGAGGTATCCCGCCCTTAAGATAGTCGCTTTTGAACGTGATCCGGTTATACTGGAACATGCCCGCGAAAATTTTAAGAATTTTGGAGATCGTTTCCAGTCTTTCAATGATAACTTTTCTTCTATTCCTGAATGGCTGGAGGAGAACAGCATCCGGCCCGATTATCTACTCTTCGATTTTGGCATTTCATCCTTCCATCTTGAGGAAAGCCAGAGGGGGTTCTCCTTTGCCAGGGATGAAATACTGGATATGAGACTCGATCCGGATCTGAAGGAGAGTGCCAGCAGGATCATAAACACGTATAAAGAAAAAGATCTTGCGGATATTATCTTTTTTTACGGTGAAGAGCGCTGGTCTCGAAGAATTGCCCGCAGGCTTGTGGCTGAAAGAGATAAAGAACCGATTGAAAGAACCTCCCGGCTCGCTGAGATTGTCCTTATGGCAATCCCGAAGAAGTACCATGTCCGGAATATCCATCCTGCTACGAGAACATTTCAGGCATTCAGGATCAAGGTCAACATGGAACTTGAAGCCATTAAAGTGACTCTGGATGCTATTCCTGATTATTTCCAGGAAGGTGCTCGAATAATGGCCATATCCTTTCATTCGCTGGAGGATAGAATTGTAAAAGATCGCTTCCGCAGATGGTCGAAAGGTTGTCGTTGTCATCTGGAGCTGAAGGATTGTAGTTGTGATGATGAGCCCTTTGTGCGGCTGCTTAATCGAAAACCGATTATGGCATCCGAAGAGGAAAAACACGAAAATAGCCGGGCCCGAAGCGCACGTCTCAGAGCGTGTGAAGTTATCAGGATACCCGCGGGAGGTGGAGTATCCGGTACGTAGCTGTAGTGTTTTCTGTCTGCCTTTTTGTGACACTTTACGTGTGGCAGAATGTTGAGGTCGTCAAAACGAAGATGGAATACAGGGAATTGTATAGGAATGAGAAAGAGCTTATCCAGGAGAATGATCGTCTCAGGTATGAAATCGAAACTATGCGTACCTTTAACCGGGTGGCTGAATATGCCAGAGAACATGATCTTGTAAAAATAACTCCTGCACGTTTCACAGTGCTTGTTGCTGATGAGAAGAAGGATGATGCACATAAGGACCGATAACTATCGCCTCAGTTACTATATCCAGGAAGCAGGTTTGATGCTTCTCGGGGGGGATAGTGACCCGGAAGTCAGGGATATTGTATATGATTCCAGGAAAGCGGTTGAAGGTAGTCTCTTCGTCGCGATAAAGGGAATGACGGCTGATGGGCATAACTATATAAAAGATGCCTGTAATCGCGGGTGCAGGATGGTAGTGGTTTCGCGGGATCGTGTGAATGAATATATGTTCCTGCTTGAAGAAGGAGTGACTCTTCTGGCGTCGGATAATACTCGAAGGGTGCTGTCTCTTATGTCTGCAATATTTTTTAATTATCCATCACGGAGACTCGATGTCATTGGTGTCACGGGTACCAATGGCAAGACCTCTATTACGTATATGCTGGAATCAATCATGAAAATGGGAGGAAAAGTGCCCGGGGTCGTCGGGACCGTCAATTATCGGTGGAAAAAACTTGAGAAGCCTGCTCCCAATACTACCCCTGAATCCAGGGAGCTCCATGGACTCTTGTCTGAGATGCTGGAGGATGGAGTTGATACTGTCATCATGGAGGTATCCTCCCACGCCCTGGCCCTGAACAGGGTGGATGATATTGACTTTGATATTGGCGTATTTACCAACCTTACAGGAGATCACCTCGATTTTCACAATGATATGGAGGACTATTATTACGCAAAAGCGAGGCTTTTCGACCTTGTTGCAAAATCAGGGGGCTGGGCTGTCATTAATGGAGATGATGAATATGGCCGGCGACTCCTTGAGAGTGCGGATAAACAGGGTTTCAGGGTTATAAGTTTTGGTGAGGGTAAAGATAGACACATACGGCCCCAGGAGGGTTCTATCCGCAACAGGATGGAAGGTCTTCAATATACAATCTGTTTTGGACAGGATTGTCATGAGCTTTCATTAAATGTGGCGGGTCGATTTCATGTCCTGAACAGTCTTGCTGCTGCCTCGGCGGCAGATCGATTGGGAATCGATCATAATCATATTGTTGAAGGACTTGAAGCGCTGAGAAGAGTTCCGGGCCGTTTCGATCTGGTTAAAGGTCAGGGTGGATATGGTGTCATAGTTGATTATGCCCATACAGGTGATGCGCTTCAAAAGCTTCTCGAATCAGCAACGGAATTGGAACATAACAGAGTGATAACTGTTTTTGGATGCGGGGGGGATCGGGATAAATTGAAACGTCCTGTTATGGGCAGGATTGCGGGAGGGCTGTCGGACATGGCCATAGTAACAAGTGATAACCCGCGAACAGAGGAGCCTGATGCAATTATCGCTGATATTCTGGAAGGCATGGCAGGTATTGCGTATGTAATTGAACCGGATCGGGAGAAAGCCATCGAGAAGGCGATCAGTGAAGCGGAAGAAGGAGATATCATAGTTATCGCCGGTAAAGGACATGAGGATTATCAGATTCTGGGACGAGAAAAGATACACTTTGACGACAGAGAGATCGCGCTAAAATACATGGAGCGGAAGGGATGAAAGTGGAGTACCCTGCATTGTCAGGAGAAATAGCTGAAAGAACCGGTGGCTCGATAGTTATCGGTCCCGAAGATATCCGGGTTCAGTTTATTTCGAGTGACTCAAGAGATCTTCCTGATGGAAGCCTTTTTGTAGCGTTGAAGGGTGAACGATATGACGGGCATGACTTTATTGATGATTTGATTTCCCGGCGTAAGGTCTCCGCGGTATTAACCATGGAAGATAAAAGGTATCCTGACTCTGAAGCTGCAATCATTCTATGCGATGATACCCTGGCCGCCCTAGGACGTCTGGCCGCATTTCACAGAAAAAAATGCGCGGCCCGTGTGATCGCTGTTACCGGAACCAATGGGAAGACCACGACTAAGGAACTGATCTATTCAATCCTGGCGACAACCGGGTCTTCCCACAGAAGCGAGAAAAACTATAATAATGAAATTGGGGTCCCCTTTTCGCTGTTGAGCCTTCCGGTTGACATGGAGAATTCTGTACTGGAACTTGGTATGAATCATCCGGGTGAGATTCACCGGTTATCACTCATGTCTATGCCTGATATTGCGGTTATTACCTCCATCGGTGAAGGTCACCTTGAATTTCTCGGGACAGTGGAGGATGTTGCCAGAGCCAAGGGGGAAATACTTGACGGCATGAAACCCGGTTCTCTCCTGATATGTAATGGAGATACGGCATCCGTACCACTCGTAATGGAAATGGCCCGGGAAAAGGGCATCAGGACGATCACCTGTGGCCTGGAAGACCAGAATGACCGAAAGCCTGACGAGTGGTCTGTAAACGAGGATGGTGTGAGTCTCGCATGGCAGGGGAGCACCTACAGTGTCCCCCTTATCGGTATTCACAACGTTCATAATCTTTTCCTTGCTGTAATGGTGGCAGAAGAGTTGGGAATCCCGGAAGATGACAGAATTAATGGTCTTCAGGCTTTCGAAGGTGTGCCCGGCAGGGGTGGGGTCATCAAGGGAGAACAAATCATAATTGATGATACCTATAATGCCAATCCCCTATCCGTACGCTATGCCCTTCATTCCCTTAAACAGATTTACAGGGATAAACGGCATTTTGTTGTACTTGGAGACATGCTTGAGCTGGGAGAAAACGCGGAACAGTACCATTATGAAACCGGCGCACTCTGTGGAAGATTGGGAGTATCAGGTTTGTATCTCCTGGGTGAATTTGCTAAGAGTTATGAGAAAGGCGCCCGGGAGACAGGGATGAGCCCGGATTCCGTTCGGGTGTTTGAAAACCATGAAAGACTCTCCCGGCAGTTGGTTAATATATTGGAGCCAGGAGATGTGATTCTGGTCAAGGGGTCCCGCGGCATGGCAATGGAGAAGATATTAGCATTTCTGAAGAAGGAGAGTAGATAGATGTTCTATCATTTTGTTCTGCCCCTGCAGGAGTACCTCTCCTTTCTGAGGCTCTTTCAGTATATTACATTCCGTTCCGCGTATGCTGCCCTGACTTCTCTACTGCTGGTTCTCATTTTCGGAAAACTGATAATCCTCTGGCTGCAGGGGCTTAAATTTCGGGAGGAGATCAGGGAACTGGGACCGGAAAGCCACAGGGCCAAGGCTGGAACTCCCACTATGGGTGGTGTTCTGGTAATTGGAGCGGTTCTTGTTTCCATGCTTTTCTGGGGGAATTTTTCCAGTCATTATCACCTCATTCTCCTTGGGGCGACTGTTTTTCTTACCGCTCTCGGTTTCGCAGATGATTACATCAAGACCGTATTGAAGAAAAAAGAAGGACTTCCGGCCCGTTTGAAGATGTCTGCCCAGATAGTTATCGGTTTCACCGTTGTCTTTTTGATTTATATCTTTCCTTCTGATCCTGAACATGTGACTGATCTCTTTGTGCCCTTTATTAATGAGGCCGTTATGGATATGGGATGGGTCTGGTTGATTTTTGCCCTGGTGGTTATTGTCGGCAGTTCCAACGCGGTTAACCTGACGGACGGCCTTGACGGTCTCGCCATCGGATCGGTAATGATCGTGGCGCTTACCCTGGGGATTATGTGTTATCTGACCAGTAACGTGAACATGGCTAATTATCTCAAAATCCCTTATATTTCGGGGGCCGCTGAACTCACGGTCTTTCTGTCCGCGGTGGTGGGGGCTTCACTCGGTTTTCTATGGTTCAACAGCAATCCTGCCACGGTCTTTATGGGGGATACCGGCTCACTTGCCCTGGGAGGCGTGGTCGGAATCGTGGCAGTCATGATAAAAAAGGAAATATTTCTATTTATTATAGGAGGGGTTTTCGTTATCGAAACCCTTTCCGTTATAATACAGGTTGTGTCATTTAAAATGAGGGGGAAACGGATCTTTAAGATGGCTCCCCTCCATCACCATTTCGAACTTTCCGGATGGCCGGAACAGAAGGTGGTTGTGAGGATGTGGATCATCGGCATCGTGCTGGCAATCCTGGGACTCAGTTCCCTTAAGATACTATGATGAACAGAAAGAACCACATAAAGGAAAAAATTCTAGTCGTGGGCCTGGGATACAGAACAGGCCTGGCTACAGCTAATTATCTGGCGAAAAGAGGGGATGGGGTAGTTGTTTCCGATAGCAAGAATCGAGAAGAACTCTCCCCCCTCATGGAAAAGCTGGAACCCTCCGTGGAGGTCGTTGCCGGCGGCCAGGAGCCGGGACTGCTGGATCGTGGTTTCGACAGGGTAATTTTAAGCCCCGGCGTCCCCACCCGAATTCCCCTCGTACAGGAGGCTCTCAGGAGGGGGGTCCCGGTAATATCTGAAATAGAGCTGGCCTGCCGAAACATGGAAGGAGATATCCTGGCTGTTACCGGAACGGATGGAAAGTCGACCACCACGGTCCTGACCGAGCACCTTCTCCGGGAATGCGGATATGATGCCTGCTCAGCTGGGAATATCGGAACCCCTCTCATTTCCCTGGCCGGTAAAACAGGTCCTTGTTCCGTGACCGTTGTTGAACTTTCATCCTATCAGCTTGAAACCATTGATACATTTCACCCTTCGGTCGCCGCCCTGTTGAACATGTCTCCGGATCACCTGGACCGGTATCCTTCCCTGGATGCCTACTACAATGCCAAGACCCGGATAGCCATGAATCAGAATGAAAAGGATGTGCTGGTGGTAAACGGGGACGATCCCGAGGTTCTGCGCAGAACGGCCGGAGTATCTTCACGCAGATGCCTGTTTTCCCTGAATGAAGGAGATGTCCAGGCATGGATTCGTGAGAACAGAGTCTATTGCATGCATAAGCATAAAGAGACAATGTTTCTACCTGTAAACGAACTGCCAATTTTAGGCCCACATAACATCCAGAATGTCCTGGCTTCACTTCTTATCTTTCTTTCCCTGGTGGAACGCCGGGGAGACTCTTTCTCAATTGAACGTGTCCGTTCAGCCCTGAAGAGTTTTCAGGGGCTTCCCCACAGGATGGAGAAGGTTGGAGAGGTAAAGGGCCGTCTCTTTATAAACGATTCCAAGGCCACGACCGTTAACGCCACTTCCATGGCCCTTCAGGGACTGGAAAAGGTGGTTCTTTTGGCGGGAGGAGAGACCAAGGGAGATGATTACACCCGGCTGGTCTCTTCCATGAAAGGAAAAGTGAGGTCTGTGGTCCTTATGGGAGATGAACAGGAATACTTCCGGGAGGTTTTTTCATCCTTTAACACGCTGAGTTCTTCCGGTATGGAGGATGCCGTACGTCTGGCCTTTGACGTTTCCAGGAGCGGCGACGCTATTCTCCTTTCACCCGCCTGTGCCTCCTTTGACTGGTTTTCAGGTTTTGAGGAGAGGGGAGACGCCTTCCGAAAGGCTGTCGGACATTTACAGGAGGGGACAAACTGATGGATATCAGGTCCCTCATAGATACCCGGAGAAGAGGAGAGCCGGACCCTATTCTATTCATGGCGGTCTTTCTGTTGACCGGTCTCGGTATTGCCATGAGTTTCAGCGCCAGCGCCGTGCTGGCCCAGGATATGTACGGTGATGCCCTCTATTTTTTGAAGAGGCAGCTGGTCTGGTTCGGCCTGGGTATGGTCCTGATGATCCTTCTGCAATATATTGACTATCGGATATACGCCCATTACACCAAGCTTATGCTGCTGTTTTCTTTTCTTTTTCTAATTATTGTCATGATACCTGGAATCGGTTCCGCGGCAAAGGGGACCAGTCGCTGGATATCCCTGGGGCCGGCCAATATTCAGCCATCGGAGCTTGTTAAGATCATTATGGTCATATACCTGGTCAAGGTTTTCTCTTCTGAAGTGGGCCCCAATCCGGTTGTGCAGCTCCTGATTCCGGTACTTGTCCTGGCCGCGGCCTTTATTCTCATCATGTTGCAGCCCGATTTCGGAACGGCAATGGAACTCCTGTTTGTTTCCGGTATCATCCTCTTTGTTTCAGGATTCCCTCTCCTCTACCTTCTTTCTCTCGGGGTGATAAGCATTCCTACATTTTATCTGCTTATCTATCAGGTAGATTACAGGAGGGAACGGATACTTGGATTCCTGGACCCCTGGGGAGACCGATTTGGCAAGGGGTATCATGTCATCCAGTCTTTCATCGCGTTTCGTAAGGGTGAGCTCTTTGGAACCGGTCTGGGGCTCGGCACTCAGAAGATCCGGCGCCTGCCGGAACCGCACACGGATTTCATTTATGCCGTAATTGCTGAGGAGACCGGCCTTCTGGGGACCCTTTTTGTCCTTCTCCTGTACATGGTCCTGTTCTGGAGGGGGATAGTTATCGGTCTTGCCGCGCCGGATCATTTTGGAAAGCTCCTGGCCATCGGATTAACACTCCTGATTGTTGTGCAGGCATTTGTCAACATCGGTGTTGTATCTGGCGCACTTCCCACGACCGGCATCCCCCTTCCCTTTATAAGCTACGGAGGCTCCTCTCTCCTTTCCAATATGGCCGCCGCCGGCATACTTTTAAATATATCCCGGTACAGGGAAGCGGCCATGGAGGGGATACAACTTTCCGAGGAGGCCTGGTCATGAAAGGGACGATAGTTATCGCCGGGGGCGGCACTGGAGGGCATATCGCTCCCGGAATCGCGGTTTACGAGGCCCTCAGGGAGAAGGAAGTGCGGGTTTTTTACATTGCAGCCTTCCGGGACCGGAGATTTCCCCTTCTCTCGGAGATTGACCGGGACGACCTCTACTTCTATCGGGGACCCGCGTTGAAAAAAAATCCTCTGCTTCTGGCAGGTTTCATTTTCGGGTTTGCTACTTCTCTGGTCCGTTCTTTATTCTTTTTTAAGAGAAGAGATACCCGGGCTGTCATCGGGATGGGAGGATACGTCTCTGTCCCGGCTCTTTTGGCGGCTCGGATGATGAAGATACCGGTGTACCTCTGCGAGCAGAATACGGTCCCCGGGAGAGTAACCCGTCTTTTTGAAAAAAGCGCTCGCAGAATTTACGCGACCTTCGAAGAGAGTAGGGAGTACCTGAAAACAGAGGAAAGGGATATTATTATTGCCGGGAATCCTCTGAGACGGCGGATACGGAAGGAAGTAAACCGTCGGGCAGCCAGGCAGCATTTTAACATGTCCCACGTAAAGACCGTTGTTCTGGTGATTGGAGGCAGCCAGGGAGCCGTGGGTGTGAATGAGCTGGTAGTGGAATTGAAACGCAATTATCCGGGAAGGTTCCGGGAGGTGGGTTTTATCTGGATAACCGGGACCTTCTCCTATGAACGTTTCAGGGAAGAGGCGCAGAAGGACATGCGGGCAGGTTCTATTTACCTGGCCCCTTTTGTTGAGGAGATGGCCGCCGCATACAGCGCGGCGGACCTGGCCATAAGCCGCTCCGGTGCGGGTGTTATGGCGGAACTGGCGGCGGCCGGGCTCCCTTCCATTCTGGTTCCCCTTCCCGGATCGGCCGGGAATCACCAGGAACTGAACGCCCAATCCTTCGAGCGAAAGGGGGCAGCGGTTATGGTTCGCCAGGACCAGGCAGTCGCAGGGAATGTGGCCCAGGCCCTCTTCTCTCTCATCGGGAATGAGCGTCGCAGAAAGGAGATGGCCGGGAGAATCCGTGAATGCGCACGGCCGGACGCGGGACAGGTTATCGCTATGGACCTTCTCGCGACACTGGAAGAAGATACTGGAGAGAATAAAGGATAGTTACGTGTTTAGAAAGTCGAAGAAAATGCATTTCATCGGGATCGGAGGGATCGGCATGAGCGGGATAGCCGGGATCCTCATCGATCTGGGGTACGAGGTTTCCGGTTCAGATCTGAAGGAATCCGAAACAACCATGCTTCTGCGGAAGGCGGGCGCGGAAGTCTTTATAGGTCATTATCCATCCAACATCAAGGATTATCACGTTGTTGTCACCTCCTCGGCCATCGATCCGGCCAATCCGGAGATAATCGAGGCCCGGAAGAGGAACATTCCCATTATCCATCGGTCCGAGATGCTGGCCGAGCTGGTCCGCATGAAGTACGGGATCGGCGTGGCGGGCACCCATGGAAAGACCACCACATCCTCGCTTCTTGCCTATGTCCTGGATCAGGGGGCCCTGAATCCGACGGCCGTAATTGGAGGTAAAGTTTTTAATTTTGGTTCTAACGCCCGGCACGGAGACGGAGAATACATGGTATTTGAGGCGGACGAGTCCGACGGCAGTTTCCTCAAACTGCTCCCCACCATCGGGGTTGTCACAAATATCGACGCCGACCATCTTGACCATTACGGTTACTTCGAGGGATTAAAGGACGCTTTCTTGCAGTACATGAACAGTATCCCCTTTTACGGCTATTCCGTGATCTGCATAGATGATCCGGTTATCCGGGAACTGGTGCCCAGGATCGATCGACCTTTCGTCACCTATGGACTTTCAGAGGATGCCGAAGTGCGGGCCGTAAATCTCAGAAGGGAGGATGGACATTCCAGATTTGAAGTGGTTCACAATGGCGATAATTTCGGTGTTTTCACCCTCGGACTCCTCGGGCAGCATAACGTGGTTAACTCCCTGGCTGTTCTTACCGTGGCTCATGAACTGGGTATCAGTATGGAAGAGATACGGGAGTCTCTGGCCAGTTTCCAGGGAGTGGGCCGGCGCATGGAACGGATCGGAGAGGAAGGTGGTATTACCGTCTATGATGATTACGGCCACCATCCTACTGAGATACAGGCCACGGTTTCAGCGATTTCCGGGCTGGACAAAAGGGTCCTGGTGGTGTTTCAGCCCCACAGATACAGCCGGACCAAACTCCTATGGGACGAGTTCGGACAGTCCTTTACCCGGGCGGACAGGGTCTTTATAACGAATATTTACCCGGCTGGAGAAAAGCCGATTGAAGGCGTGGATTCATCTCTTATCATAGAGTCGATAAAACGGCATGAGGTCAGGGACGCTATGCTTGTTGAACGTTTCGAGGATATCGTCCCCATGGTATTGAATGAGGCCCGGGAGGGGGATGTTGTCCTGACACTCGGGGCCGGTGATATCTACAGGGTGGGTCCCATGATTATTGAAGGCCTGAAGGAGAAGAGATGAGAGTTGTTCCTGTCATTATAACGGCATTACTTTTTATGGAAACTGCCGCCATCGCCGGGCAGGTGACCCTTTCATCCATAGGGTTTTCCGGGCTTGAACATCTTGATAAATATGCCCTGGTGAAAGGTCTTGTATACCGTAAAGGAAGTTCTATTATTCTAAAGAGAGAAAAGCTGGAGGACAGGCTTTCGAACCATCCCCTCATCCTTTCACATGAGATGGAGATCAAAAAGGGCAGGATGAACATCCGGGTAAAGGAACGTTCCGTCATGATGCGAGTACTCCTGTACAGGGGTAATGAAAGCCTCACCTTTGAAGTGGATAACAAGTACCGGGTCATCGCCAGGGGACGGCTCTACAGCCAGAACACGCCCCTGGTTATCCTGAGAGAGAGGGAAGGGAAGAGTGTCTCGCGCCGGCTCAAAGGGATCTTTACTATTATTCACGCCCTTGAGAGCCGATATCCAGAAATGTACGGGGAGCTTGCGGAAATCCGACTCATTGATCATGACCGTGTCGTCTGCAGGCTTCGAAACCGGGAAACCAGGTATTCCTGTGAATTGAGTTACGGTGATTTTATGCGCCTGACCTGGCTTGCCGGCTATATTGACAGCAGGGAGAAGAATGCGGTGAAGGCGGTCATCGATAACGATATGGCGATACTTAATCTCCGGGGGGACCGGTAATGGACGATATCATTGTAGGACTGGACATTGGGACTACCAAGACCTGCGCGGTTATCGGGTTCCAGAACGAAAATGGTCAGACCGAGGTGGCTGGTGTCGGAGTGACCCCTTCAAGGGGTCTGAAAAACGGTATTATCGTTAATATTGATAATACCGCAACTTCTATCGCCAAGGCCGTGGAGGATGCTGAACTCATGGCCGGGCACGAGGTCAGCTCTGTCTTTGTAGGGGTGAGTGGAGAGCATGTGAAGGGAGAGAATTCCCGCGGCGTTGTGGCCATATCGAACCGCAACCGTACCATTACCGCCACGGAAGTCAAGCGTGTCATCGAGGCGGCCCAGGCCGTGGTTATCCCGGTGGATCGGGAAATTATGCACGTACTCTCCCGGGAGTTCAGCGTGGACGATCAGACAGGCATAAAAGATCCCATCGGAATGAGTGGTGTCCGCCTGGAAGCTGAGGTCCATATCGTTACAGGCGCCGCCACCAGCATTCAGAATATTATAAAGGCCGTGGGTAAGGGCGGTTTTCAGTACCAGGACGTTGTCTTCAATCCCCTGGCCTCGGCCGAAGCTGTCCTCTCCAGGGATGAACAGGAACTGGGGGTCTGCCTTGTGGATATAGGAGGAGGAACAACGGACATCCTCGTCTACCTGGAAGGAGGAGTGGCCTATTCCAGGGTCATCGGCATCGGAGGAATTCACGTCACAAACGATATCTCCATTGGATTGAGGACTCCCTTTGAGGCGGCCGAGATGATTAAAAAGAAAAACGGCTGCGCGGTCCTGGATCTGGTGGACGCCTCGGAGATGGTGGAAGTCCCCTCCGTGGGCGGAAGGGCTCCCAGGAGGCTTTTTCGGCAGGAGCTGGCTCAGATCATCGGCCCCCGCATGACGGAAATCATGGAACTGGTGGAGAATGAACTGATCAGGAGCGGCAAGAAGGATATGCTGGCCGCCGGTATCGTGCTTACCGGTGGCGGGAGCATGATGGAAGGATCCGTGGAAGCGGCGGAACGGGTCTTTAACATGCCGGTTCGTGTCGGTGTACCCAGGGATGTTGTGGGGCTGAAGGATGTGGTATCCACTCCCCAGTACGCAAATGGTGTAGGACTCTTGAAATATGGTACCCGCATGAGCAGGTTCCGGGGCCGAAGATTCGACCGGAAGGGAGATGGTCTCTTCGGGAGGCTCAAGAAGTGGCTGGAGGAGTATTTATAAAAGGGATGGCACCATGTCGCTGTTCCGCATTTTTTATATCGTGTATATGAAAATTAATTGTAATGAGACATAATATGTCTTAATGTGACATAACAACTGGGAGGGATTATGTTCAAGCTCGAGGAAGAACGACCAGTAACAACAGTGATTAAAGTCATTGGTGTAGGGGGAGCCGGGACGAACGCGGTCAACCGGATGATCGCGACCGGCATGAAAGGTGTCGAGTTCATCGTGGCGAACACCGACATTCAGCAGCTCGGTGAAAGCCCGGCACAGAACAAGATTCAGCTTGGAAACAAGCTTACCCGGGGTCTGGGCGCAGGAGCGAATCCTGAGATCGGACGAGAGGCGGCGAATGAGGACCGTGACAAAATTCAGAAGGCCATCAAGGGAGCCGACATGGTCTTTATCACCGCCGGAATGGGAGGCGGTACCGGGACTGGAGCGGCTCCCATCGTCGCGGAAGTGGCGAGAGAAATTTCAGCTCTTACAGTCGGGGTTGTGACGAAGCCCTTCCGGGTAGAAGGGAAACAGCGGGCCATGCGGGCAGAGGAAGGTATAGCCAACCTGAAGCAGAAGGTGGATACTCTTATCACCATTCCGAATGACCTGCTGCTCAAGATCATCGACAAAAAGACTCCCATCGAGGACGCTTTCAAACTGGCAGATGATGTTCTTCGTCAGGGTGTTCAGGGGATCGCTGATCTTATCATGGTGACCGGTCTGGTGAACGTCGATTTCGCGGACGTCAAGACCGTCATGAAGGAGACCGGTGACGCGCTCATGGGTGTGGGAATCGGTTCGGGGGAGAACAAGGCACTGGATGCCACACAGATGGCCATCAACAGTCCTCTCCTGGAGGAGACAAGCATTGAAGGGGCCAAGGCTGTTCTTATCAATATCGCCGGAGGGAACGACCTTTCACTGCACGAGGTGAACGAGGTAACGGAAGTGATTACCCGTCAGGTGGATACGGAAGCCAATATCATATTCGGTACCACCATAGACGCCGCCCTGGATGAGAGGGTGCGGGTAACGGTCATCGCCACAGGATTTGATAGAAAGCAGAACATATTGAAAAACGATGAGGTGAGTCCGCCATCCGGTACGTCTCTGACCCTGATTGAGGGTAAGAATGAACCTGTCCGGAAAAAGGTTCCTGTGGCGTCTCAGACATTTACCCTGGACTACGAGAAGAGAAGGAATCGGGAGCTGACACAGGAAGATCTGGATATCCCGACCTTTATTCGTAGAAAAATGGAGTAGTGCCGTGGTCCCGGCATATAAAACCGGGATTTCTGGAAGATGAGCGGTCATAGTTCTCTCCCCGGGTTCGTCCGGAATCATACGGGCGAACCCTTCACTCTTCTTCCCCTGGCCGGTGACGCCTCTGCCCGCCGCTATTTTCGCGTTAAAGGTCCGGCTGGAAGCTGTATCCTCTGCGTGGATGATACCTTCCCCGGCCCGGGGTCGAGGACCCTTCGCATGCTGGAACTCTACGCCGGAGAGGGCAT
The DNA here is from genome assembly GCA_964645775.1 of uncultured Leptospirales bacterium. GTDB lineage: Bacteria > Spirochaetota > UBA4802 > UBA4802 > UBA5550 > CAZYBU01. The sequence continues at coordinate 19,377 of CAZYBU010000016.1, forward strand.
CCCTGTGCCGGAGGTCCTGGATGCTGATGAAAAGACCCATTCCATCTATTTACGCGACCTCGGTGATGATTCCCTGGAATCCGTGGTCCGGTTAATATCGGATGAGGAGAGAGAGGCCCTCTACGGGGAAATTATCGATATCCTGATACGCGTTCAGTCCATTCCCCTGGAGGAGGTATCCGACCTGGAACCTCTCGGCAGCGAGCGTTTTATCCGTGAATTTGAATTTTTCATCGAACATTTCCTCGACGGTTATCTGAAAGCGGATACGACCCCTCCTGAGAAAAGGGAACTGGAACGAAGTTTTCACCGAATCGCTTCTTACCTCGAAAAGCCGGAGTTCTTCGTAACTTCCCACAGGGACTTCCACGCCCGGAATATTTTTATTCACCGTGGAAGGCCCTGGATCATAGATATTCAGGATTCCATGCCGGGCCTACCCCTCTACGACGCGGCCTCCCTTCTCCGGGATTCCTATGTTACCCTGGAGGAGCGAACGCGGCAGGCGATTCTGGAGTATTATCGCCATGAGGCCCGGAGGATGGGTATTCTTGACCTTGATGACCGGTACTTTTATGATCTCTTTCTTCTATCCGCCTTTCAGAGAAACGTGAAGGCCCTGGGAACTTTCGGATATATGGTCTCCCGGCTCGGGAAAGATCATTTTCGGGAAGCGATTTCTCCCACTCTGGGATATCTGGAACGGTACGACCGGGAACATGATCTGACCCGCCGGCCGTCCGAAATCATTCTAAAAATGGCCGGGAGGCTCGGGTGAAGGCCTTTCTCATGGCCGCCGGTTTCGGTAACCGGCTACGTCCCCTGACGGACGACAGGCCCAAGCCACTTGTGGAGGCGGCCGGCTATCCCCTGATGGTGTGGGCCCTGGCGCTGCTTCGGGAGGCGGGGATAGATCAGGTTATCTGCAATCTCCATTACAGGGGAGAACAGGTGGCCGATTTTCTGGAGAGGAACAGATACTTCGGCTTTACCTTCCACTTCTCCTGGGAAGAGGATATCCTTGGAACGGGGGGAGGGCTTTATAACTGCCTCGACTTTCTGGATAACGAGACCCTGGTCATAAACAGTGATATCATTACCGATCTTTACCTTGCTCCGATACTTGAGAAAAGGGATATCTCACGTGTGGTTCTTGCTCCCGCGGAGGGGAAAAGGGCCACGGTCTCCGTGATGGACGACCGGGTCGTCGATTTTCGGGGCGTGCTTGGCCGCGGTGTCGATCCTGCGCATGATTACATGGGGGTCGCTTTCCTTACCGGGGAGATTTACCCCCTTCTTCGACCGGAATGTTCAAGTATTGTTTTCACGGGATATACCGGGTTGGCCGAAAGGGGCAGGCTTGCGTACCATGAACACCGGGGCCTCTGGCTGGACGCCGGAACACCGGAGAGTATTCAAAGGGCCGAAACAATCCTCCTGGAAAGACCGGAGCTGCTGGACCGGGTATCTACCGTCCTGGGGAAGGTTCGATAAACCGGATTCGCACCCTCCTGTTGATCCGGTTGGCGTAGGGTGAAATCTCCTTTTTGAGAGGAAACTTTTCCCCGGCCGCGATGACGACCAGCCGGTCCCGGTCCACCCCTTCCTTCTCAAGAAATCGGGCCACCGCCGCGGCCCTTTCACGGCTCAGTTTACGGTTGGTTTTACTGTCACCCCTCAGATCTGTGTGACCGGCTATACGGACCATGATACCGGGGTTCCCTTTCATGAAGGCGGCCGCCTTGTAGAGCATCGGATAGTACTTCGGATCGATTCTGTCTGAATTCCCGGGGAAGTATATGGTCTCTATCGCAAAAGGTGGTTTGACCGTCGGCCCGTCCGGTTTCTCCGCCAGCGATTCTCGACTCCTGTAATCCGGTTTTTCTCTGTCTCGGCTCCTGTAATCCGGTTGCCCCCTCTCCTCTCTGTCATATTGGTCGATTTCCGGTCGTCGCACGATGGCACGGGAGGTTTCTCCTTCCGGTATAAGGTCAATGTGATAACGGGTTATGCCGTCCGGATCGACCCGGAGGGTGTCTGTGAACTTTTTGTATCCATCGGCGTCGATCCCGACGCGAAGCCATCTGAGGTCTTCCTCCAGGGAAAGGCGGAGGTGTCCGTTCCTGTCAGTCGTTTCCGGATAGTTTCTGTGGGGAACATCCACGGGGCTCGCTCCCCGTATCAATCCCACCTCCACATTGGCCCGTACCGGGTTGCCCGTACTCCGGTTAAAGACCGTCAGTTCCAGAACGTCCCTGTCACGGTCTGCCGGAATGTCTCTGCCGGAAATCTCCCTTTCAGGGATATCCCTGTCGGACTTTCCTGAGAACTCCCGTGTGACGGTTAGGGAGTAGGGGGCGTAATAGATATCGTACCGGCCCAGTCCGCCGAAACGGTTAGAAGAAAAGAAGATGCGTGATCCTCCCAAAGAGGCGAACACCTCATGGGCCGAGGTGTTTATATCGGGACCCAGGTTTACGGGATCACCCCAGCTTCCCCTCTGCCAGGGTATGAAGTAGAGGTCCCAGCCGCCGTATCCTCCCTCCCTCTGGGAGGAGAGGAAGTAACCTTTTCCGTCGGGGGTGGGGATGAGGGTCATGTCGTAGTTTCCGGTGTTTACCGGTTCTGGGAGTGTTTTAACGTCGGTGAATATCCCTCCCCGGAACCGGGCGGACATGACCCGTGCTCCTTTAAGATAGCGGTAAGGCCAACGGGTAAAATAGATATGTTCCTTGTCCGGGCTCAGGGCGGGAGAGCGCTCGTTGTAGATGGTGTTGACCTCTCCCTGGAGCGGTACCGGGCGGGTCCAGCTCCCGCCCTTCCGATGGGAGATGAAGATATCATAGGTGATCCGTTCGTTGCCGTCGGCCGTACGGGATGGGCGCACGCTTCCCGGCCTGTCGGAAGAGAAGACTATGGTCTGACCGTCCGGGGTGATAAAGGGGGTCTCGTCATTATAATCGGAATTCAGCTCTTTGAAGAGCCTGGGCTTTGTCCATCGGCCTCCCCGGTACTCGCTTATATACAGGTTGTGCACCTTTTCGTCAGGCAGGCGGGAGTTAAAGATCAGGGTTTTCCCGTCACGGGTCACGGAGGGATAAAAGTCGTCTCCAATGGTGTTGAGGGGAAACCCGGCATTAACGGGACGGACAGTTTCCGAACCGAGGGAGAGCGTAAAGATCAGCAGAAAAATAAGTATCGGCAAATGGATGCTTTTCAGGATGTTCAAAGCGATTGTACCTCACAGTGTAACCTGTCTTATGCGAAACATGAACAGGGTATCATGCAGAGCGGACCTGAGGCAAGAAATATACTAATTTTTCGACATTTAGGGACCGAAAAGTATAAATGTATACGCAGGAGGAGCGCATGTCCCGGGGTTTCGCAGGTAAAATCATTTCCATCGCAATTATTATAGCCTTCGCGGCTGTCATGGCGCCGGGTCAGGAGTCCTATGAGGACTACAACGACAGGAGAAACTATGACCGCCGGGATTCCGCGCGCAGGGATAAACCTCTCTCCGAGCTTCGTCCGGGAGAGGAGGATAATCTTCTCGATGACCTGAGAGGCGCGGTGCGGGACGAGATAGATCGGAGTATCAGCAAAGACAGGGTGGAGAAGCGGAAGACCGTGGACCGTGATAGCCTTATCAGGGATGTCAAGACCATCGTCAAGGAAGAGATCGAGGACGCCATTAATCTTAAAAGCAAGACCTACCTGGCCCCTCATACCATCGAGATGGGAGGATTCATCTCCCTGCAGACCTACGGTCTGGAAGGAAGCGCCTCGGATTACAACTTTATAATAAAGGTTTACCCCATATTCTTTTACTTTCTTCATAAGAACATAGCCCTGGGGATAAAGGGAGAGTCGGAGTTCAACATCACTACCGGTGATATTAACTTCAGCGTGGGCCTGGGACCCCAGTTTGTCTTCGGCCTGGGCCCCAGACAACAGGTCCTTTTTTACACCAATGTCTTCGTCGGTGTCAGCATGAACCAGGGAAACTTCGGCTGGCGTTTCTCCAATGAACTCGGTATCAAGATCGTCCTCACCCGCGGAGTGCTTCTTAACATTGGAGTCACCCTGGCCTTCGACACCGGAGGACAGGCAGTCACGGGTTTTGAGAATATCATCATCCCCGGCGTCGGCATCACGGCCTACTTCTGATACAATCTTTTCATGGTTGAGACCGGCCTTTCACGATTTATCCGGGAAGAGACAGGTTCCCGGCCCATCTCTTCGGCCCTGGTAACGAACCAGAGCTCGATTCTGCCCGATTTCCGTTATTCCTGGCAGGTACTCTCCCATGCGGGTTTCAACCTCGCGCGCCTCTTCTCCCCGGAACACGGTCTTTTCGGCGTGGAACAGGACCAGGTCCCTGTCCTGGAGGAGGCGAGGATATCCCTCCCTGTTACATGTTTGTATGGAAAGGAAGAGTCCTCCCTGAGGCCCCGGCCGGAGGATATCGAAGGGATCGATCGGGTCATCTTCGATATTCAGGACGTGGGCAGCCGCTACTACACCTATCTGCAGACCCTGATCATTTTCATGGAGGCACTTTCCGGTACCGGTATCGAGCTTGTGGTTCTCGACAGGCCCAATCCTCTCGGTGGGGAGATGATCGAAGGACCCGGCCTGGAACCGGAGTTTCGTTCATTTGTGGGATACCTGCCCGTTACCCCCCGTCACGGACTGACGGCCGGGGAATACGCTCTTTTGGCTTTGGAGTATCTGAATTTGGACTGTGATCTCAGGGTGGTGACCATGAGAGGCTGGGACCGTTCCATGACTTTCCGGGATACCGGCCTTCCCTGGGTGCCTCCCTCTCCCAACATGCCGACCCCGGAGACGGCCCTGGTCTATCCCGGAGGGTGTCTTCTTGAGGGCACGAGCCTGAGTGAGGGGAGGGGAACTGCCACTCCCTTCCAGGTTGCCGGTTCGCCCGGGCTTGATTCCGGGCGGCTTATCCGTGACATGGAGAAATGGAACCTCCGCGGCGTGGTATGGCGTCCCCTTCTCTTCCGGCCCCAGTTTAACAAGCACGCCGGGAAACTCTGCCAGGGAGTCGGCATCCATCCTGCTGACCCCTCTTTTAAACCCTTCGAGACCTATGTGGCCCTGGTTCACGCGGCCTTCAGGCAGGATACCCTTCACTTCACCCGGGACGTATACGAGTTTAACAGCGTACATCCTGCCTTTGACCTGTTAACCGGAAGCGGAACCATTCGGGAACTCATCGAGTCGGGCGCCGGTCCCTCTGAGATACGTGAAACCTGGAGAGAAAGCGAAAAGTCCTTTATGGAATTCAGGCGGCCTTTTCTCCTGTACTCATGAGAGTCTATCCGGAGGAAGTATGACGATCGAGATAACAATCATCCTGATCTACCTCGTGGGAGTCAATATCATTGCACTCCGGAGTTCCCGGGTCAGGAACATGGCCGATTATTTTCTCGGGGGCCGCTCTATCCACTGGGCTCCGGCCGCCCTCTCCATTGTTGCCACGGAGACAAGCACTCTTACCTTTATTTCTATCCCGGGCCTGGCCTACAGTAAGGGGATCGGCTTTCTCCAGCTGGCCGCCGGGTACATCATAGGCAGGATACTTGTCGCGCTCATTCTGGTACCGGGCTATTTCCGGGGAGAGCTTTCCAGCACCTACGGATTCTTAAGGGAACGCTTCGGTCCCGTTTCCATGCGGGCTGCCTCACTGGTCTTCATGGTGACCCGCCTCCTGGCTGACAGTGTCCGCCTCTTTGCCACGGCTATCCCCCTCTCACTTCTGACGGGCTGGGAAATGAAATGGTGCATCGGTCTGATTGCCGCGGCTACCATTCTTTATACCCTTTACGGCGGGCTGAAGGCCGTGATCGTGGCTGACAGTATCCAGATGGTACTCTACGTGGTAAGCGGTATCGCTGCGATCGTCTTTATCCTTTCCGTAAGTGGAACGGGTATGGCCGGTCTAATGGAAAAGGTTCCGGGGAATCTGCTTGAAGCGGTGACCCTTGACGCTGGCCAGGGTCTTTTCGCGGGATACACCCTGCTGACCGGCCTGGTTGGCGGGGCCTTTCTCTCCTTCGCTTCCCACGGGACAGACCATCTCCTGGTCCAGAGGCTCCTCTCATGCCGGGACCGGGAAAACGCCAGAGTGGCCGTGGTGGCCAGCGGACTTATCATCTTTGTGCAGTTTGGCCTCTTTCTTTTTCTCGGACTTCTGATCCATGCTTTCCTGGGAGGCCAGCATTTCCAGTCGCCTGACCGGGTTATGCCCTTTTTTATTACGGAACATCTTCCCGCCGGTCTGGGCGGCCTGATGCTGGCCGGGGTCTTTGCCGCCGCCATGAGTTCTCTCAGTTCCTCGATTAACTCCCTGGCCTCGTCCACAGTTTACGATCTGCTTCCCGGGAAGATGAGTGAGAGAATCGGAATGGGCCTTTCACGGGTAACGGCCGTGGGCTGGACCGCTCTTTTGACCGGGAGCGCCCTTCTCTTTACCGGGACTACCACACCCCTGGTGGAGATCGGTCTCGGCATCGCCTCGGTCACCTACGGAGGAATACTCGGAGTATTTGCCGTGGCCCGTTCTTCATGGAGGGTGAGAGAGAGATCGGTCCTGGCCGGCCTTCTCGTGAGTGTCGGTATTCTTTTCTTCGTGGCGACATCCACGGAAATTTTCTGGACCTGGTACGTCCCCCTGGGAGGAGCTGTTTGCCTGATCGTTACTTTCTTCATCGAGGCGATACAGAGAATTTTTTTCAGGAGTGAGGACGGGTGTCTTCGATAATCTTAAGTGACGTGCGGGATTCGTCGTTGAACCTCTCGCCGCTGGGGTCAAAAATCATCAGGATCTCCGTGCGCACATTGGGCTGGATAACAAAATAGTAATCACCGCCGAGCTTGCGGACCATGTCAATGCCCCGTCCGGTTTCGGCGATCCGGTCGGTCACGTCCTCTCCGGTCTCAAAGGAACGGATGATAAGGTTCGTCTGCTCAACCACCTTGTTTATGTTCTGAAGGATGACCTCCCGGCTGAGTCTTCCGTTATAATCCGTGATGGAGATACCGTACTCCCGTTTGTTGTGGGCCATGAGGATGTCCACGTACTGGCCCTCCGGCAGTACGACAGCTTTCCGTTCCATCTTCTCCCGTGAGAGTCCGTGGGAGTGGTAGACCGCGTTAATGATCATCTCATGGAGAACCAGGGTCAGGGGATGGCGGTTTTCGAGATTGAATCCCCAGCTTTCAATCTCATCCAGTATCTTCGGCACCGCCTTCGGAATCTGGTTGGAAGATGTAAGGCGGATACGGCGCGTTTTGGTCAGATCGGACATATAATTTTTAAGGCCGAAGATGTTTTCCCGGTTCATAAGTTTGTCAGCGAGCCTGCGGAGAGTCCGGGAATCGATAGGTTTCGATAGAACGTTTCCGATACCTTCCTTGAATATCCGGTCGAAGAAGGAGTCCATATCCCGGTCGGTTACCATGATGGCGGGGATATAGGGGTAATTGTTCCGGATGTAATTATAGAGATCAAAGGAGTTGTCCCCCGGAAGGTCGACCTCGCTTATGACCAGATCAAAATCATAGGTCTCCAGAAGAGACATGGCCTCAAAGGCGGACTCGGCCGGTTCCACCCTGAATTCCTTTTCAGGGAAGAAACCTGCCAGTTCCTTTTGATATTCCGTAAAATCTACTACGAGAATGCTTTTCATAACAGCCTTTCATTACATGTATCGGACCCGCAGGAATAAAACTCTTGCCAATTTACTCTGTCGGCGGGAAATATGGTTGAATTTATATAAAACTGCCGATAGTATATGTAAGAGAAAGGCATTCTCATTATTTTACTATGGACGACAAAACGTGGAGGAGAACATGAAACGCCTTCTTGTGCTTCTGATGATAGTCGGTCTTCTGCCTGTTGCGTTTCTTTCGGCCCAGGATGAACCGAAGAAAAAAGGATACACCCTGAAATCAGAAAAACTTGATGCAAAGGGTGACGAACTCGATAAACAGATAACCAGGTTAAATCAGGACCTGGAAAAGCTTCTTGTGAAGTATGATCTGCTTAATACCAAAGACATACGACAGCTTCCTTTTCAGACAACCTATAACATGGGGGACGACTTTATCCAGATGGAGAAACATCTGTTCAACCGTAACCCGGTCGCCGCTGATAAGGTCGTCGGTATACGGACACGAATGATTAAGATATATACGGACGGTAACAAAATAAATAAAATCGAGTATGTACTCTACAATAAAGATTATAATTCCGGTTTCTGGGACCGGGTAACAATCATGGACCCGACCCCTACGGACGGCAATACGGGTGATATCGAGTTTACCCATATTTCCACGGGCAAGACCGTTTTAAAAAACAAGAAACTGGCTGATATAAAGAATACTACGGCCAATCCTGTCCGAAATGAACTGAAGCAGGACTTCCTGGTGCCAAACCTGAACATATTCTACGACGCCTTTCAGTTTACGGCCGAGGCCTATTACAGTGAATTCAAGGACGCGGACGTGAAGATGAGCGAGTTTCTTAAACAGACTACCCGTTACTGATCTATTTTTCCCCGATTGTACGGATAGCCCCCGAGCGATCGGGGGTTTTTTGCGGCCGGCGCAGGTACAACAAGGTTGAGAGGTGTGAAATGAAAAATCCTATCCTTGTCCCGGAGCTCAGGGACCTGATCCGAAAAAAGAAATTTCGTGTCATCGAATCTTTCCTGGAGGATAAACACCCCAGGGAGCTTGCCGAATACGTGGGTATGCTCACACCCGATGAAATATGGAAGATCATATCCCTGGCAAAGCCTCTCACCAAGTCGGCCATCTTCAGCTACCTGGATATGGACGTCCAGGTGGAACTGGTTTCCGGGCACTGGAAGAACCATATTCGGGACCTTCTCATGGACATGTCTCACGACGACCGGGCCGATCTCTTTCAGCACCTTGACAAGGAGATAGCCGATCGGCTCCTCGTTATGCTTCCCCTGCAGGAGAGGAGCGACGTTATCCGGCTGACAAACTTCAGCGAAGAGACGGCCGGCGCCATAATGACCACCGACTTCGCCTACCTGAACGAGAACGACACGGCCGAGAAGGCCCTGAGGAAGCTTCGCAGGGAATCTCCATCAAAGGAGACGATTTACTATATCTATGTTACTGATGATGAAGGAAAACTGATCGGTTTTCTCTCCCTGAGAAAGCTGATACTGGCCCGTCCCCGGCAGAAAATTTCCAGTATCATGAAACCGGATGTTATCTACGCCCATGTTTCCGACGACCAGGAGACCTGCGCCCGAATCATTGCCGAGTATGACCTCCTGGCCCTTCCCATCCTGGACGCCGCTGACCGCATCCTCGGTATCGTAACATACGATGACGCCATCGACATTATCCGGGAAGAGCAGACCGAGGATCTGGAACGACTCATGGCCATCAGCGGTAGCGTGGAGGAGAAGAGCTACCTGGAAGTACCGGCCCATACTCACCTGAGGAAGCGGGCCTTCTGGGTGGTTATACTGGGTCTTCTCGGACTGGTGACCGGTCTTATCGTGGAGGTCTTTCAGGAGACGCTCCAGACCCTTATCATACTCTCTTTCTATATACCTCTGCTGAACGCGGCGGGGGGCAATACCGGATCCCAGTCCGCTACGGTCATCCTCCGTTCTTTGGCTCTGAAGGAGCTGACCCCGGGAGATTTTTTCAAGGTGATACGAAAAGAGTTTGTCATAAGCCTGGGGCTCTCTTTCTGCCTGGGCGCGATCACTTTTGGAAGGGTTTACTTTCTCCCCACGGAGACGCCGATACCGGAACAGTTTACCCTGATGAACGTCTCCCTGGTCATAGGTATCTCAATTGCCCTCCAGGTTCTCTGGTCCACCATCTTCGGTGCCCTGGTTCCTATCTTCGCCACAAAGATCAAGATCGACCCGGCCGTGGTCTCCAGTCCCCTGCTCACCACCTTTGTCGACATGGGAGGGATTATTATCTATTTTACCGTAGCGAGACTTATCCTGGGGATCTGAAATTTTATCTTTTACTGCCCGGGAATATACATCTACAGGTTGACATTTTAACTAACAATTGGTATAGTTTTAGTAAGGGGCTCTACCAGTGACGGAAAACCACGAAAAACACCCGGGTGAACGAAATCGAACCGTGGAGATGATTCTCTCCTGGGGTATTATACTTCTTTTACTTCTGCTACTTGCGGGTCTGCTGTATATGCAGAAAAGCTATGATCTTACCGCCTACGGGATCGTAACCGGCGAGAAGGAGAGCGGCAAGACAGCCGTGATTCCGGTGGATCTGAATGAAGTGGCCCCGGACCGCTATGATCCCATGGGCGAAGCGAAAAGATGGGAACAGGCAAACCTTTTTGAAAAGATAAACGGCAAGGCTCCCATCTACCTGGATGCCGGTTTTCAGGGCCTGGTAACCCTGCGATACGTGAATACGGACGATACATCCCTCTGGATGGAACTCTATATCTACAACCAGGGCGACCGGGAGAAGGCCTTCTCCGTTTACAGTCGCCAGCGCCGGGCCGACGCGGAATCGATTCCCGGTACGGAGAGAGCCTACCGTACGGAGAACGCCGAGTTCTTCGCCCGGGGTGGACTATACGTTGAAATCATCGGTTCAGAGGAAGAACCGGCACTCGTAAAAGCTGTCCATAGACTCGGTGAAGATCTGCGGCGGCAGCTGGGACCGGCCGGCGATATTCACGAACTATCCCTCTTTCCCGATACGAGATTGGTTAATGGAAGCGAGAAGCTCTATCTTTCCAGCGCCTTCGGATACCAGGAATTCAGGAATATATTCACAGCAGGCCTTGAAACCGGGAAGGGTGAGGTGACGGTCTTTTTCTCCGGAAGTGATGACGCCCGTGAGACGAAGAAGATGATGGATGGATACATCTCCTTCCTGGAAAAGGAGGGCGCCAAACCGATACAGAGCGATGTCGATATTCCGGGACTGGTTCTTCTGGACCGGGACGGTTACTTCGAGGTTTTATTCCCGGTTAAAGGCAGGATGGCGGGTGTCCACGCCGCGGAGAGCCGCGGGGAAGCAGAAAAGGGGGCGGAGCTCCTGCATCGTTCCATCCAGGAAGGAGGGAGCCATTGAGTGACGATAAGCTGAATCGACGTGAGTTTATCGAGAGATCGGTAAAGGCCGGTACCCTTCTCGCCGCGACAGGCGCCGGAGCCTGGTTCTATTATGACGAAAAGGGACCGACCCCCGGAGAGGAAGTGGCGGCAGAACCCCTTCCCGATTATTCGGTCCCTCCGGTATCGGGTGAGAGCATCGCCATCGTCAAAGGGACCGACCGGAAGGGGAGCGCCCAGAGAGCCGTGGAGCTTCTCGGAGGCATGGAGCGGTTCGTTAAGAAGGGAGAGAGGGTCCTTCTGAAACCGAATGTGGCTTTCGCCTCGTCCCCTTCCCTCGGCGCCACGACCCATCCTGACATTATTGAGATCATGACGGAACTCTGTCTCGCGGCCGGGGCCGAAGAGGTCCTGGTCATGGATAATCCCATAAATGACCCGGCGGCCTGCTTTCTTCTGACCGGTATCCGGGACGCGGCCGAGCGGAGCGGGGCCCGTATTCTTTATCCCCGGAAATCATTGTTTAAAAATTATACCCTGGAAGGGGCGAGCCTTATCCGTGGATGGCCCCTCTTGTACCGGCCCCTCCGGGAGGTGGACCGGGTTATCGGACTGGCCCCGGTGAAGTCCCACCACAGGAGCGGCGCCTCCATGACCATGAAAAACTGGTACGGCCTCCTGGGAGGGCAGAGGAACCTCTTTCACCAGGATATTCACACCATTATAGCGGAGCTGGCCCTCATGGTGAAGCCGACCCTTGTTCTGCTGGACGGAGTGGAGGTGATGACCTCGAACGGTCCCACGGGCGGCTCCCGCTCTGACCTGACCCGGAAGAACACCGTTATAGTATCCACGGATCAGGTGGCGGCTGATTCCTTCGGGGCCACACTTCTGGGATTGACCCCCGGTGACCTGCCTCACCTGGCCATGGCCGAGAAGGGTGGGGCCGGGACCACCGATTTTGAAAGTCTTAGACCCCTGCGCGCGGTGGGAGGATAACCGGATATGACGATAGTTATCGCCCGGAGAGTGAGCCAGGTCTTCTTTTCCGTACTTTTCCTCTGGCTTCTCCTGGTAAACACCCTGGGAGAGGAGCTCTGGCAGGTCCGGGGATGGCCGGTTAACCTTTTTCTTAACCTGGACCCCCTCAATGCCCTGGGGACCCTCCTCTCCACGGGAACAATTTACTCCGGACTGGCGTTGTCGGCGATAGTTATCGGTGCCACCATCCTCTTTGGGAGGTTTTTCTGCGGTTTTATGTGTCCTCTGGGGAGCCTGAACCATTTTGTCGGGTACCTGGCCCACAGGAAAAAGACCCTGGCCGAGAAGGTACGGCTTAACCGGTATCGGAAGGGCCACGCGATCAAGTACCTGGTCCTGACACTCTTTCTGGTCATCGCCGCTCTTCCCTTCGCTCCGAAGAGCCTTCAGACCGGCCTCCTGGATCCCATACCTCTTATGACCCGGACCTTTAACCTGGTCCTGATCCCTCTCGGTGAAAACCTGGCCGGCCGGGCCGGGGAACGTTTCCATGAAGGGGGCCTGGTTATCCTGCTTATATTCCTTGCCATCATACTTGCTAACCTGGCCATACCCCGGTTCTACTGCCGGTTCCTCTGTCCCCTGGGGGCCCTCTACGCCCTCCTGGGCCGGTATTCCATCTTCCGTATCGGGCAGAACGCGAACAAATGCCTGGAGTGCGACATCTGCGACCGGAACTGCGAGGGCGGCTGCGAACCGGCGAAAACGATCCATACCGGGGAGTGCGTCCTCTGCTTTAACTGCCTGGACGACTGTCCCCATGACACCATAAGCTACCAGAGAAAGGTCTCCACGGCCGGAGAGATCCGCGGACCGGAGGTCTCCCGCAGGGCCTTCCTTCTGACCCTGGGAGGGGGAGTTCTGCTCATACCCACTGTCCGCCTGGCCGCCGGCACGAAAGGCAACTGGGACCATACCCTCATCCGTCCTCCAGGCTCCCTGGCCGAGGAGGAATTCCTTGAGCGTTGTATCAAATGCGGACAGTGCATGCGTATCTGTCCCACGAACATTATCCAGCCGGCCGATCTCTCCCACGGCATCGAGGGACTCTGGTCCCCGGTGCTGAACTTCCGTATCGGCACAAGCGGCTGCCAGTACAACTGCGTGGCCTGCGGCCAGTCGTGCCCCACGGCCGCCATCCGGCCGGTCACCCTGGCCGAAAAGCAGGGCACGGGAGACTACGAGAAGAAGGGCCCGGTCCGCCTGGGCACGGCCTGGATCGACCGTTCCCTCTGCCTGCCCTGGTCCATGAAGACCCCCTGCATCGTCTGCCAGGAGAACTGCCCCGTGAGCCCCAAGGCCATCTTCACGGAAGATGATTTCTCCCCGGTACGGGAGGGAGCCCGGAGGGTGAAAGCGGTCTCAGGCAAAGAGGTCACCCTTGAGGAGGTGCAGGATACCTCCGCCTGGGCCGGAGGCGATTACTATCTCCGGAAAGGAGAGAAGACCTGGCAGATAGGGACAGCCGGGGGAGAGAAACTGGAACTGGAAAGAGAACCGGAGCTTGCCTCCGGAGACAGTATAGAAATAACTGTTCGTCTGCAGCTGCCTTTTATCGACATGGATAAGTGCGTCGGCTGCGGTATCTGTGAACATGAGTGCCCGGTCACGGGCAAGAAAGCGATCCGGGTCACGGCCGACGGCGAGACCCGTGAGAAAGACCACAGGATGAACCTGTAATTGAAAAGGAGACAACGATGAATGATCATAAACTGAGCAGAAAGGATTTTTTCAGAACCCTGGCCGTGACCGGGGCCGGAACCACCCTGGCCATGCTGGGATGCGGCGTAAGCGAGAACTCCGGCAATGCGGACGCCGCCCAGAACAGCGGAGAGTACCCGGCCGTACCGACCCGTCCCCTTGGAAGGACCGGCATGAGGATACCGGTGGTCTTTCACGGGATCATGTACAACCTGATGGAGAACCAGATCGTTCTGGGCAAGGCCTTCCAGTGGGGCATGAAGATGGTCGACACATCCCACGGCTATGCCGGAGGTAACAGCGAGCTGGGAATCGGCAAATACCTGAAGCGTTACCCGGAGAAGAGAAAGGACATTATCATCGTTTCCAAGGCTTCCAGGGCCAACAGTGTTCAGCAGGTGGAGGATCGGCTTCAGAAGTCCCTGAAGAGGATGAATACCGATTACATCGATATCTACTACGGCGTCCACGGCCTGTCCGATCCCTCGGACCTGACGCCGGAACTCCGCAGGTGGGCCGAGAACGCCAAGAGACGGGGCGTGATCAAACAGTTCGGTTTCAGCACCCACAGGAACATGGCCGCCTGTCTCCAGGCCGCTTCCCGGATGGACTGGATCGATGTTATTATGACATCTTTCAACTTCCGTCTTATGCAGGATAACGAGATGGACCGGGCCGTGGAGGCCTGCCACGCGAAGGGAATCGGCCTTATCGCCATGAAGGTCATGGCCCTGAATATCTCCACGTCGGGGGACAAAGAGCTGACTCGCCATTTTACGCAGAAAGGCTATACCGACGGCCAGGCCAAGCTGAAGGCGGTGCTCGACGACAAACGCATTGCCGGTGCCTGCGTCACCATGCAGAACACCGCCCTTATAACGGCCAACGCGGCCGCCGCCCTGGACAGGACCCGTTTGGGCCGTGACGATCACGAATTTCTGCGAAAGTACGCGGCCCAAACCCGCGACGATTACTGCGCCGGCTGCGCCTCTATCTGCGACCATGCCCTTCCCGAGGCGCCGGTGGTGAGTGACGTGATGCGCTACCTCATGTACTATAACAGTTACGGGGATGAAAAGAAGGCCCGGGACCTCTTCCGCAAAGATATACCGGCCGCCACCCGGAAGAGGCTGGCGAACCTGGATTACGCAACCGTGGAGAGGAGCTGTCCCCGGAATCTTCCCGTGGGCCGCTTCATGGCCGAGGCTTTGGTTAAGCTGGCGTGAAAAAGTGGCTTATGGTCCTGGCGGTTCTTATCCTGGTTATAGGGGCCCACTTCGCCTTCTTCTCCCTGGAGTACTACCGGGAGGTGGGCCGCTTCGGGGACCCGGGGGCCGCGGTCTATCTCCAGGCCTACCTGAACGAGCATGAACAGGGGAGGGGAGCGGCCATCGGCCTTCTATCCGCCCTTGCCGTCTACCTGGCCGTCACCTGGCATGAAACAGGAAACAGGAAAAGCGTGATCGCCGGGGCCGCCGCGGCCCTGGTCCTCTTCTGCCTGCCTGTCCTTCTCCTGGGGGCCGGGGAGACCCCCATGTTCGGGTACATCGTGAAGAAGGTAGGATGGATCTACGTGGAGATCCAGGACCTGGTCTTCATGGTATTCGCCCTTCTCGCCTTTATCGGGGGTGTTCTCGCCGCCCGGCTGGCGGGACGTAACACCTGAAGGAAAAACTCTTGATATAATTTTATTGTTTGAAAAGCTGTTTGAACTGGATAGGGTTATATGTGCCCATGAGGTTATACAGGTGATCATAAATGGATCTCTACGTATCAAGGTTACAGCTTAAAAACTGGAAGAATTTTCACTTTGTTGATATTCTCCTCAACAGAAGGTCTTTCCTTGTTGGTCCGAACGCTTCAGGAAAATCGAATTTTCTGGATGCTGTACGTTTTCTTCATGATATTTCTAAACCGGGTGGCGGTCTGGAGAACGCTTTATCGAGCAGAGGAGGTCTTGGAAGAATCCGAAGCCTCTTTGCCCGCAGAGATCCCCAGGTGAACATAACGGTTGAACTCAGTAATACAAAAAAGGATTCTGTTGAATGGCAGTACTCGCTTTCTCTAAAGCAGGAAAAAACCGGCAAGCATCTGGTTCAGATAGATTTTGAACAGGTGATTCACAGGGGGAAAACACTATTTACACGGCCGGATGAAGATGATAAAAAGGACACTCTTAGGCTGACCCAGACCTTTCTTGAGCAGATAAACACGAACAGGGACTTCAGGGATATCTACCTGTTCTTCAAGGAAGTACGTTACCTTCATCTTATCCCGCAGATTATTCGTCAGCCTGAACTTTTTTTTAATACATCGGATTCCAGAGGAGAGGATGCCTTCGGATTCCATTTTCTTGAAACCCTGACAAAAACTCCGAAGAAGACCCTCGATTCAAGATTAAAACGGATAGAGAATGCCCTGCGAAGCGCGGTTCCCTATTTCAAAGAACTGGAACCCGTTAAAGATGAAAAAGGAGTTCCCCATCTTCAGGCCATCTATGATCACTGGAGACCAAACCGGGCAGGCAAGCAGAAAGAGGACCAGTTTTCTGATGGTACGATAAGACTTATTGGAATACTGTGGTCCCTTTTGGAAAAAAACGAACTATTACTGCTTGAAGAACCAGAATTGTCACTGCATCCAGCGGTAGTTGAGATCCTTCCCGATTTATTTCACCAGGTAATGTCATTGAGCCGCGAGAAAAAGAAACAGGTCATAATCAGCACGCACAGTCCTGATCTGCTTTCTTCCGATGGTTTATCCCCTTCTGAGGTATTGCTTTTCACTCCCGGAAATGAGGGTACGGTTGTTCGTAAGGTCTCGGATATCGATTATGCGAGAGAACTGCTTCTTAACGGTATGTCCATGGAAGAGGTCGTTATTCCCATGACGAAACCGGGCAATATTGACCAGTTGCGGCTTTTTAATGAGTGATGAAGTATACATTACTACAGTGACTGAAGACAGGTTAAGCAGGGTCCTGGTCCATAGAATACTCTTAACTTCGACAGTCAAATATAATGTAATCTATGATCTGCCCCATGCCGGGAGAAAGCGGTCCGCTCAGGGAAATGGATACATACGTAATAAAATACGGGCTTTTAATGAAGCCTCCAGCTTTAAACCCTGCATCGTAGTTCTTGACCTTGATAAAAGGGAGTGTGCTCCCGCCTATCGAAGAGATCTTCTACCTGATGGTAATCATCACAATATGATACTGAGAATCGCGGTCAGGGAGATAGAAAGCTGGGTTATGGCCGACAGGGACTCCTTTTCCAGATGGCTTGGTATCAGCCAGGACAATTTACCGCTCAATGTAGATGACATTGATAATCCTAAAAAAGAACTCTTTAAACTTGTAAGGAGATCACGAAAAAGAACAATAAAAGAAGGTATTCTTCCTCCCGATGAATTGACCAGAACAGGCCCCCAGTATAATTCTATGCTCTGTTCCTTTGTACAGGAAAACTGGGAGCGTCAGAGGGCCGCTCGCTATTCGGATAGCCTATCAAGGGCGTTACATCGAATTGATTCATTTAAACCATTATAGAGCCTAAAAAAAGTCCCAAAAAAACTTGAAAACCCCCGGGTATTTTTGCAAATTGCCTTTTACGATGAACATGGGGGAGATTATGAAACAGGCCCTGCCGATAGTTATCGCTCTTTTTACGCTCGCGGCTCCGCTTTTCGGGGATACCCGGATCATAACCCACGTGGGGGATGTCCAGGTCAATACCGGCGACGACTGGGAGAAACCGGAAAAGGACATGAAGCTCCTCCAGGGCGACGTGGTCCGCACCGGCTCCGACGGCTACGCGGAACTGGAGCAGGACGGCAACCGTATCCAGGTAAGCTCCGACAGCCGGTTTCGAATCTCCGCCTCCGAGGACCAGGGTAAGCGGACCGGTACCTTCTCCATGCTCTGGGGCCGGGTGGTTATGGTTGCGAAAAAGCTGAAGAAGGGCGACAGGCCCTACACCGTGACCACGCCTTCAGGCACGGCCGCCGTCCGGGGAACGAAGTTCAGCGTGGCCACCGGTAAGGACGGAACCACCCTGGTTCAGGTGAACGAGGGAGAGGTGGCCGTTGCCGGTAAGAGCGAAGAGGTCCGGGTAAAGGCGAACCAGGAGACCACGGTCCCCTACGGAGGCGACCCCTCGAAGATCCGCATCATGGACAAGTTCAAGTGGCGGGAGTGGCTCCAGGAGAGCGAGAAACGGGCCGAGGGTAACGAGCTTGCCATCATGAAGACCTCCCTGGAGAAGGTCCAGGCCCTGGACAGCGAGATACGGGCCCTGGAAGAGTACAGTGAAGAGAAAGCGAAAGAGGCGGAGAAGCTCCTGGAGGAGTATAAAGAGCTGAAGAAGAAGGGGAGAGATTTCTGGGCGAAGAAGAAGCGGGCAGAATGGTACCGTACACGCCGGGAATCATCGACCAGTAAACCTAAGATACGGTACAAGGCGAGTCGTATAGAATTGATACGGGATTTTGCCGGGAGTATTCGTGACCGTAAGCCGGGTGATAATGAAATTGTCACCATATATGAAAAGATTGACTCTATCTATGAAAGTCATTTTCATTATATTGAAGAGATACGGGAAAGTCTGAGGAAACGGGGTTTACGTTAATACGTAAGTTAGTATGGGGAGGAGAATGAAATGAAAAAGATTATAATTATATCTGTATTTGCTGGTTTATTGATGTATCTAAGCGGTTGTTTTCTTGAAGATACAAGTTGTGAAGGGGAGGCTCTTACAGGCTCGTATCAAACGGATATTGAAGGTGTTATCTCGAATCTTGAGACTGAGATAAATTCAGGTACATACAGCGGTTTCATGAATTTAATGCATCCGGATTCAGATTATTATGGAGGTAGCTTCACTGAGGATGATTATAATGATCTTGAAAGGGACTATAATTTTTACAGCCCTTCGTCGGTAACAGGGGATACTTGTAATGCTTCTATTGATTATACTGCAGATAACGATTCGGTTAATGGTATGAGTACTGAGTTTATAATGCGTTTGGATGGCAGTACATGGAAGGTCCTTCGATGGTATGAAGAAGGGTCGACAATTTATAGAAATTACCAACCCCCTCAATAGGGGTGGTATCTTTTTCATGGGAGGACCCTTCGTTCGTCCCGACGCGGTCGGTCCTCTCTCAGGTATGTTTCTGGAGTGATAAGCCTTTTGCCGGCCCTGAGTGAAATGAAGGGGCAGGACCTCTCTAGACTCGGAGTATTTAATATTGCATCCTTCGCCCCTGGTATTCCCTTCGGGCTCTGGATTCTCAGGAGAAAAAATGAGTGATTTAAAAGCGACCATACAGACAAATAAGGGTGACATTCACCTGGAACTCTATCCCGGCAAGGCCCCGGTCACCGTGGCGAACTTCGCCAACCTGGCGAAGAGGGGATTCTACGACGGTCTGAACTTTCACAGGGTCATTGAGAACTTCATGATCCAGGGCGGATGCCCCGAAGGCTCAGGCCGGGGAGGCCCCGGCTACCGCTTCGAGGACGAGTTTACCCCGGAGCTTCGCCACCACGCCCCGGGAAGGCTCTCCATGGCAAACGCCGGCCCCGGCACTAACGGCAGCCAGTTCTTCATTACCCACGTGGAGACGCCCTGGCTCGACGATAAGCATACCATCTTCGGCTCCGTGGTATCACCGGCAGACCAGGAGGTGGTGAACTCTATCCTCCAGGGCGACACCATCAAGACCGTTGTCATCGAAGGTGATACCGCTGACCTTTTTGAGGCCCAGAAGGACCGTATCCAGGAGTGGAACTCTATCCTGGGCTGAGGGAACCTCCTTTGCCGGTGAGAGGTATCCTGCTTGACAACGACCGCCATGCATACAATGTATGGGGAACCCTTTACCTGGGAGACGGACATGTCCTTTGATGAACCATTACCCCACCTGGACGCCTTTTTGAAGTCCGCGCCGGAAGAGTCGGACGCCATGAGCTACAACCAGCTCCTCGGCTTTCTCTTTACCGTGTGCGCCGCGCCCGACATGGTTATGCCCTCCCAGTGGATCGGCATGGTCTTTGACCCGGAGAAGACCGAGTTCTCCGGCCAAAAGGAGGCGGAGAAGGTGACCGGCGACCTTATGATGCTCTACAACGAAATATGCAGGGACATCAATGAATCGGGCGGTTCCCTTCCGAAACAGATCGAAGTACGGGAGGACCCATTGGAGAACTTCGATGAGGACGCGCCCCTCAGGGAATGGTCCGTCGGTTTCTTCACCGGTCACCAGTACCTGTCCGAAATGTGGGAGAACCTCCTCCCGGACAGCATGGAGGAGGAACTCGATTCCGTCCTTCTCCCCCTGACCTTCTTTATCGACCGGGAGTTCGCCGAAGGTTTCCTGGAAGACATAAATAAAGAGAACAACGAGGTCCTCACCCTTAAGGACTTCGCGGTCGTGATGATCCGTCTCTTTCCTGACATGGTTAACACGTACGGGATTATGGGACGTACTATCTACCAGACGAAAATGGGGTTGGATGCCGCGCAGCAGGATGGCAATCCCGATCAATTAACAAAGGAAGAGACTCCGGGCAGAAACGATCCCTGTCCCTGCGGAAGCGGTAAGAAATTCAAAAACTGCTGTATGACCCATCATTAGGCGGTAAGAGTTTCTCTTCCGTTCACGGTATGTATTATTTTACCCTGTGCCAGCTTGACAATAAAAGGGGCCCCCGGCGATACCGGGAGCCCCATTAGGGAATGAAATGGTTCCTCTGGTTCGTTTCAGGCAAGGGTATCGATTGTCTTACCCGCGCCCGGCTTCTGTCCCTTCATAATGTTCTCTGCCTGCTCCTGTCCGCTGTCCATAATCTTCTGGGAGTTCTCTTTAGCCATATCCATTGATTTTCTGAGAACATCCACCTGAACGCGGTTCTGTACTTCCTGAGCATTCAATGACGAAATTTCAGCCATATCATAACCTCCCTGTTATTGTACCAACTATTATAACGGTTTTGTCGGGAAAAATCAAGTAATTATGATAAAAAAAGTTCATTCCGGGGTGTCGTTTTAATTAATACTGCCATTTCAGTCTCCGTGTCATTTTGAACTCCGGATTCCGGGGATCATAGGTGCCGTTTCTTGAGATTCTTCACCCTCCGGGTTTCCCGGTTTCCGGGACAGGCAGAATGACAGGTTTAAAGCGAGAACCACATCAGGAAAAGTTATGGAAATTCTTCACCTGTTGTGTATAGTGTATGTTACGAAGGAATCATCGAAGCCCGGGAGGTCAAATGAGGATCGTGCTGAAAATCGTAAAAATATTCTGGATCTATCTCTGGGCCGTTATCGCCTCCTGCATCCTCTTTATACCGATCATACTCGCGGCCCTGTTAAGCAGAACCGGTAATCTCGCATTTACCCTCTCAAAGGGGTGGGCCTGGATAATGGTAAAGGCCACGGGCGTAAGCCTCTCCATCCGTCACAGGGAACGGATACGGGAGGGAGAATCTTACATCATCATCTCCAACCACCAGTCACTCTATGATATTCTCGCAATCGTACTGACCCTGGAGATACAGTTTCGGTGGATCATCAAGAAGGAGGTTCTCAAGGTCCCCCTCTTCGGCTACGCGCTGTACGCCTCCAGGAATATTTTCATAGATCGATCCAATCGTGAAAAATCGATCCAGACTATACATAAGGGGTTCAGCCGGTTACCGGAAGGCGTGAGCGTTCTCTTCTTTGCCGAAGGTTCCCGTTCTCCCGATCAGACCGTCCGTGATTTTAAAAAAGGCGGTTTTATCATGGCGCTGGAGCGGGGATTGCCCATCCTGCCCCTGACCGTGAACGGCAGCCGGAAGGTTCTGAAAAAAGGTGACCTTGAATATAAATCCGGTCCCATAGAGGTGGTGGTGGGTGAGCCGATCGATACCAGCGGTTATGATATCGACTCCCTTCAGGAAGTGATTGACCGCACGAGGGACGTCATAATAGCTAACCGGAATCCCTATTACCCCGGTGAGCAGGACCCTTCTTTCTGATTGACCCGGCGCCTGCGCCTTTGTATGTTCATAAACAGCAACACCTTAGGAGGAACAGATGAAGTCCCTGACAGAACACCTCACCTTCAATACCACGAAGAGAAGGGAATACATCAACATAACACCGAACATCCGGGACCTTGTGAAGAAAAGCGGTATCCAGGAGGGCCTCTGCCTTGTAAACGCCATGCATATAACGGCTTCAGTCTACATTAATGACGCGGAGCCGGGACTCATACAGGACTTTGACGATTTTCTTGAAGGCCTGGCGCCCCATGAGCCCCTCTCCCGGTACAGGCACAACAACACGGGGGAGGATAACGGGGACGCCCATATTAAACGGACCATCATGGGCCGTGAGGTGGTCGTGGCCATAACGAAGGGAAAGCTCGATTTCGGCCCCTGGGAACAGATCTACTACGCCGAGTTTGACGGCCGCAGGCCCAAACGGGTCATGGTGAAGATTATCGGGGAGTGATGGAACTGATCGATGTCCACTGTCACCTGGAGGACCCAGTATTCGACGAGGACAGGGAGGCGGTGGTCCGCGAGGCGGAGGAAGCGGGCATCCTTTCCATGATCACGGCCTCTACCCGGCCTGAAGAGTGGCCCCGTTCGCGGGAGATCGCCCATGCTTTCAGCTCCGTTCTGTACGCCGTGGGAGTTCACCCCTGGTTTGCGGCCAGTGACATCCCCCTGGATGAGATTACCCCCTTCCTGGAGGGGGCTGTGGCTATCGGAGAGATCGGCCTGGACAGCCGAACGGAGCGGACCGGGATGGATCTCCAGGTCCCCCTTTTCGAAGCTCTGCTGGAGGTGGCCCGGGAGGAGGAGCTTCCTGTGGTAGTCCACTGCCTCCACGCCTTTGATGATCTGATACATTCCCTGAAACGGGTCGGCCCCCTTCCGGCCGGCGGCATTATCCACTCCTTTAACGGAAGCCGGGAGCTGGCCCGTCAGCTTATAACCCGCGGTTTCTCCTTCTCCCTCGGGGCCATCCTCACGAAGAAGAGCGGCAACCGCCGCAGGGAGATGATGGAATACATCTACCCGGACCATTTTCTTCTCGAATCGGACAGTCCGGCCATGCCGCCCTCCGGCGTTCCGGGCCGCAACCGGCCCGCCTTTATGATCAAGAACCTGGAGGCCGCGGCCCACGGCCTGAAATGCGATGCGGAAGAGGTGGCTGCCGCGGCCACGGCCAACGCACGCCGGATATTCGGGGCGTGGGTGGGATAGTGGACCTCTCCAGGCTTGAGATGCTTATCGGCCCGGAGGGGCTCGAGGCCCTGGCCGGGGCCACGGTCGATATCTTCGGTATCGGGGGCGTGGGCGGGCTGGCCTTTGAGGCCGTTGTCCGTTCCGGCGTGGGCCGTGTGCGTCTCTACGATTACGACGTAGTCACTCCTTCCAACATAAACCGGCAGATCATCTCCACGCAGGATGTCATGGGCCGGCCCAAGGTTGAAGTGGCCGCGGAGAGGGCCCGGGCCATAAATCCGGATATTAAGGTAGAGAGCGTGGACGTCCACCTGGAGCCGGGCAATATCGATGTCATTATGCCGGATGACTGCCGTTACGCCATAGACGCCATCGACGAGGTGAGGCCCAAGACCGCCCTGCTGGAGCTGCTCTATCGGAGGGAGGTAAGATGTATCACATCGACCGGGGCCGGCAACCGCCTGGACCCGTCCAGGGTGGAGGTCCGGGACCTCTTCGATACCAGGGGAGATCCTCTGGCCCGGGTCATGCGGAGAGAGCTTCGCCGCCAGGGCATCGAGAAGGGTGTTCCCTGCGTGGTCTCTTCCGCTCCCTCACTGGAGATCGCCCGTGACGTGGAGACTACGGACGGTAATCGCCGCGTCGGTAGTTCGCCCTGGCTGCCCGGTATCTTCGGCCTTACCGCCGCCTCCTGGATTGTACGCGCCATCCTGCGAGACGCGGAAGAAAGCGCGGCCGGATGATATTTTTTTCTTTCCTCTCCGGGATGTTCCCACTATCTTGTACCTGTTATGTCGGCTGTAAAGAACGCTTTACTGGTATTCTCTATTCTTCTTCTCTTCGGCCTGACGGCCTGCGACCGGGGAGGGGGGGGCGAGCCTTGCCCTGCGCACCCGGTCTTCCCTTACCACGATGACGGCACGGTCGAGCTGAGCGACGCCACGGTCCATTTCCTGGAGCAGGAGGGGAGCTTCACCTTCGAGACTGACCTCGGGCCTGATCCGAAGGATGTTTACTTTATCATAACCAACAGTTCCCTGTCAGGTGATGCCACGGGGCTGGATGTGGAGTCTCTTTCTGCGGCTCCGCCTGAGTCTGTTTTCACGGAAGAGATGACATTAATGGACCTGATGGAAATGACCCGGGCACGGGGTATCCGCGGCCGTCCGGAGGAGGTGAGAGAATTTCTCAGGGAACGTTACGAGGAGAAGGGTAGAAGTTTTCTGGAGCGGTTCTTCTCCGAAAGGTTTTCTGACGATCCCCTGCTGCGACCTCTTTACGACGCGCAGGGCGATTCGGGGACCTTTATGTATGATCCGGTCACCTCTGTTCCTTCAACATGCCGTAAAGTGGTAACCGTGGATACAGCCTTCGGGATGAAGACCCTGAATATATGGGTGGCGGATGACTGCTGGCACGAGACCGGTACTGATATGCCCCATTACGTGACAGAAGAGATGGTGAACACCCTTGCCGACCTTTTCCTCCTGTCCGGCTATGATAACGACATTTATGATTATGTCACATCGATTTTCGGGGAGGAATGGGGTCCCACCGATACAACGGGAACCATAGGGGTAAGCGACGAGATAACCATACTGCTCTACGATATTGACGCGGATAAATCGACAAATGGAGGTGTCCTCGGGTTTTTCCATCCCAAGGACAATTACCGGGATACGTACCTTTCATCCAGCTACGAATCGAACGAAAGGATCATGTTCTACCTGGACGCTGTCTTGTATGCCACAAAGGACTCTTCTCCCGATGACGGTTGGAGCATGGCCGATCACTGGCCCGCGGAGATCATTTCCACCCTGGCCCATGAGCTTCAGCACATGATCCACCATTACCAGAAGACCCTTCTGCGGGCCGGCCAGAAACCGACGGAGAGATGGATCGAGGAGCTTTCATCTCTGGCCACGGAGGACATTGTCTCCAGCCGTATCGGAGTGCCCGGACCCAGGGGGGTCGACTATGACCTGGCCGGGCCGGGGACAGCTTTTAATACCGGCGGCCGCCTTCCCCTGTATAATAAGTATGCCTGTTTTTCTCTCCGTGATTTCGACAGCTATGAGGGGTATTCTTTGAATTATTCCCTGGGGGCCTACATGCTCCGCAACTACGATGGGAGTGACGTGCTCACCAGAATAGTCCAGAGCTCACGGACCAATTATACTGCCCTTACCTGCTCGGCGGGATCTGATTTGGAGACCCTTCTTTCGAGGTGGGGGGTCGCGGTCCTCCTCTCCGACATGAGTGATATTCCGGAGCCGTACGCCCTGAACCGGGGCGACAACTGGTACTCCGGGAGCCTCGGCTTTACCATGGGATCGATCAACAACTATTATTACTCCTATCAGGGTCAGGATGGGCCACTGATTCGCCCCTTTACGGATATCGGTCCGGATGATTCCATAGAAAACACCTCCAACACCTTTCTTATGGCAGGAGACGGGGAGACCGGTCTCCAGAGCTGGGAGATTACCCTTCCGGCCGGATGCAGATGCACGGTTGTCATACGACCGGATCAGTGATTTTTTGAAAAAATTAGCACTCACCTCTTGACACTGCTAATAATAATCACTATTTTAGACATTATTTCATTCCTTCGGGAGACAAAATCGATGATAACAACCATTGAATCGGATGATCAGTTTGAGAAGATAGTCTTATCCGAAGAAAAACCGGTGATTCTCTATTTTCACGGCGACTTCTCCTCTGAATCAATGCAGATGCTCTCCACCCTGGAGAACATATCGGCAGACCCGGACTGTTCAGACAAATGTCATTTATGTACCGTGGATGTGGGTAAGGTTAAAGGACTCCATAAAAGATATGGCGTGGAGAATGTGCCTGCTCTCATCGTGTTCCGTGAGGGAGAAGAAACGGAACGTCTCCTGGGTCGACAGCAGAGTGAGTCTCTGAAAAAGGTTTTCCAGGGTACCAAGAGGACATTTACCACGGCGGATGGAGAAGAGAGGAAAATACCCAGGGTCACGGTCTACACCACTCCCACCTGCGCATTCTGCACGAAGATTAAGAACCACCTGAAGGGCCACGGTATACCCTACACGGAGATCGATATCGCGAAGGACAGCCGGGCCGCCGATGAACTGGTAAAGAAGACCGGACAGACCGGTGTGCCTCAGACCTTCATCGGGAGCCAGTATGTGATAGGTTTTGATCAGCCAAAGATTGACAGGCTCCTCGGCCTCCAGTAACATGGTCGTCGGGGATCAGATAAAAGGAACCCAACATAGAAGAAAGATAAGGAGTCAATCGCAATGCAGAGTTTACAACCCATCAATAATAACGTGGTCATCAAGGTAGAAGAAGAGAAAGAAGAGAAAAAGACGTCATCCGGTATCTACATTCCGGACACGGCCCGGGAAAAGCCCCTCCAGGGGGATGTCGTGGCCATCTCTACGGAGATCGAGTCCTCCCTTGCTGTGGGTGATCGTGTCATCTATAAGAAATACGCCGGTACGGAAGTCTCCTACGATGATGTCGATTACGTTATTCTTCCCGTGGACGACATCCTGGCGAAGATCGTCAGTGTGGACAAGATACCTGGCTGATGCAGGTCCCTGTACGACCTTCTGTAAAGGGAAAGGCGCTTCGGTGCCTTTCCCTTTACAGATAGTATCAAAACGCTTCTTTTACATTTTCAACTCAGAACTCCTCGAACCCGTCCTCTTCCATTAACTCACTCAGGTTGCCGGCCCCTTTTCTTTCAGGTGTCTTTGTCGTGTCGTTACCGGCGGGACTATTCCCTGATTCATTTGTTCTTTTCTCACTTTCCTCTGAAGATCCCGTTCGGCGAGAAATCAGTTTCTGCTGTTCGCGCTGATGGATGGCCGTGGAACCGCTGTCCAGCTTGAATCGGGCTACCATGGCGATCATCTCCTGTGCCTGGTTCGACATCTCCTCGGAGGTGGCCGCTGTCTCCTCAACAAGGGTGGCGTTGTTCTGAGTCATTGTGTCCATTTCAAGGATGGCCGTGTTGATCTGGTTCATGCCCTGCTTCTGTTCCTCGATAGAGGCTGTTATATCCTCGATGACCTCGCCGACTTTCCTTACTCCCTCGAGTATGCTTTCCAGGGATTCACCGCTCTTACGCGCGAGTCCGGTTCCCCGTTGCACGATTTCACGTGATTCCTTGATGAGATCCTCGATCTCCTTGGCCGCGCTGCCGGATCTCTGCGCGAGGTTTCTGACTTCTCCCGCGACAACCGCGAAACCACGACCGCTATCTCCCGCACGGGCCGCTTCCACGGCCGCGTTCAGTGCCAACAGATTCGTCTGGAAAGCGATGTCATTAATCATGGTAATAATGTCCGCTATCTTTTCGCTTGACTGGTTGATCTCCCCTATGGAAGAGACAGTCTGGTTCATGACATCACGTCCGTCATCGGCAAGGGTACGGGCCTCGTTCGAAGATCCTCGGGCCGTCTGGGCCTTGTCCGCGTTCTGGTTGCTTATGGTGGTTGTCTCCTCGATGGTGGAGGCTATCTCTTCAATGGAGGACGCCTGTTCCGATGTCCTCTGGGAGAGGTTCTGGTTGCCCGACGCGATCTCCTGCACGGCTATGGAAAGATTGTCGGCCGCCACCGTGATCTGGGCGATAAGATCGTGCATGTTTTCAATGAACTTGTTGAACCAGGCCGCCAGGGTATATATCTCGTCGGTGCAGACCTGCATATGGACCGTGCATTCCGTACAGTCTTTGTATTCTCCTGAAAGAATCTTCGGGCAATGGACCTCCTTGCCGAACGCGGGAGCGTAGCTGCCCACGTCGAACCAGCAGAGGACTCCGTCGCGGCCGTAATCGGGACAGGAATCCTTGCCGCATTGCATGATCTCGGAACAGTTGACGCTGGTTACATCGAACCGGACCGTAAGGTCACCCAGGGCGGCGGCTGAAAAGATATCGTTGAACTCGTCCAGGGGATTGAGTCGTCTGCGGACCACGAAAAAGACAAAAAGGGCGGTGAGGATTAGACCGGCGCCTCCGGCCCCTGTCATGACCGCGGACATGTAGTAGACATCGTCCGTTATATCAGAGAGATAAATCGACGCCCCCACCATAAAGCCGAATTTTTCGTTTTTGTAGGTTGTTACTATTTTCTTTTTACCTTGCCACTCGTAATGGATCTCGGCCCCGCTCTCCCGTTTTATCATTTCCCGGCCCCATTCGTACTCCGTGATATTCAGTTTCAGAATCTGCTCTTTGTCCGGGTGCGCGAAGGTGAGTCCCTTTGAATCGGTGATAAAAGGGTAGCCGGTCTTCCCGATCTTGATATTCTTTACCAGTTCATAGGAGAAGGTTCCCAGATCAATGGGGAGGCCGAAAATGCCGATAACCTGTCCATTCTTCTGTATGGGGGCCGTGATAAGGACAACAGGCTTTCCCGATACGGGAGATTTGTAGGGAGAACTGACATGGGACTCCCCCTTCAGGGCCCTTTCGATATTCTCCTCAAAGGCCTCACTTCTCCATTCAAGCCCTACTGATTCTCCTCCGATTCCGTCCGCCACAATCCTTGAATCACGTTCGGCTGTCGAAAGGAAGATGTTCTCGAAAACTCCGATTTTTTTAAAGAAAGACCCCATGATATCGACGGCCGGGCCGTACTCTCCGGTGTCGATGGCCTCCACAATCACACCGTTTTCCGCGAAAAAACGGGCCCGGTTTATATTCGTCTGATAAAAACGTTCCAGGTCCCGGTTGACCTTTTGATCGAAGTTTTCCAGCTGGTTCAAATAGGCGTCGGTTATGGTCCTTTCCGAAAGAGCATAAGAAATGCCGACCAGAAGTGCCGTAAGTATAATAACTGAAAGTATTACGAGAAGGGTTATGCGGCCCTTGATGCTCCGGAATCGAATATTCACTGCTAAGCCTCCCATTTAACATTATCTAACTACAGAGTATGACAAAACGAGGTAAATGTCAATAAGTATAACGGATCATAACAGAATCTGTTTATTTACCTCTCAGAACCTGAGGATTCTTTACCGGGTAGCGGTTCCTTTTATTTCGAGGCTTACTATTTGCGGGTGCATGCGCCCTTTCTGTTGAGCGACCGGCCGGAGGAGCGATTCAGGTTCGGGACGCGATGGTATTGTAAATCCAGGCCAGCAGAGCGCCGCCGATAAATCCGTCGATAAAACCGATGACCGCGCCAACGAATATCCCGGTGATACCCTCCGGGACCAGGCCGAAATAGAGCTGGTCAAAGAGATTATAGGGCACGGAGCCCAGTCCCCAGAGGTTAATAACCGTCGCCCAGATCAGTACAATTGCTCCCAGAATACCTGTGGTAAAGGCGATCGCTTTGATATTAAGTTTCATGTCTTCCCCCTGAATACAAAAGGTTATTGTATTCAAGATAGGGAAAGGGGGAAGGCAGGTCAAGCCGGGATCTATCCTGAAGCGATTGAGAAGAGGGTCAGGGCCATCTGGGGGAGGGATAACAACAGGGTCCCCAGGAGAATCACTTTGGAAACGGGAGTTGTGAATTCATCTCTTCCCCGGCGAATATGCCATGTATGGAAGAAGAAAGCGAAGAGTCCCCCGCCGGCCAACAGAAGGGATATGACCATGCCGGCCATGCTTCCCGACGAAACGAGGATAATGCCGTAGAGTATGAGGGCCACCAGGGGAATATGGATCAGCATAAACCCGCCGGCACCCGCAGATTTCAGAAAAGGCATGAGGTTCCACTCCTGCCAGTATGCGGAGTCGATCTCGTGAACAATTAAAAAAGTGGCGTTGGCAAGGTATAAACAGACCAGTAATGCTTCCATGGAGGTACTCCGTTTGCTAAGATTTCATAATCAATAATAAAGAGTTTGATCACGCCAAGCATATCGGACAGATGCCTGACCGGACCGGTAGCGATTCTGCTGATTTCACGTTTTAAGCTGAATATCTTATCTCAGTCAAGCTGAATCCGGTCAAAGTTCTCATCCGAGATTCTTCGTTCGCCCCGTTCTATCTCATGGATCATATCAGTCACCGACCTGTTTACCGGGACAGGTACGCCGAGCTCTTCTCCCCGTTTTGCGACATACCCGTTAAAGTACTCCACTTCTGTCTCCTTCCCGCGTTCAAGGGACTGGAGGCTGGAAGATCGGAGCCTGCGATACTTGATTCCCATAAGGCGTATGAGGCCGTGACGGAAAAAATCGGAGAAAAAGCCTTTTCCCCTCACAAAGCTGTAGTAGTTCAGTCGATTATAGGGTTCGATAGTTATCCCGGCCCTGTCAGCCACCGCCACCGCCTCCCGAATGATCTCGATAAAGAGCTCCCTTGCCTTCTTCATGGCGAGCATCTCACCGAGGGTGAGGCCGCAGAGGGCGCCGAGGGTCGTTATGCATGCGTTAATGATAAGCTTGGAGTAGAGGCTTCCTATCATATTTGTGGATGTTCGAGTCTCAACCACGGATGAGAGGCATTTCACCACGGCATCAAACCGGGGATGAGGCCGATTGTCGAGGGTCCCTACGATGAATTCGCCCGTGGAGGTCATGTCGTATTTTCCCGGCGCTGTCATGGTGGCTCCCCAGCCGACCACGCATCCTATGGTCCTCTCCATTCCCACGATAGATGCGAGTTCCTCCTCGCAGAGACCGTTCTGGAGTGATACCACCGCGGTGTTTTTTTTCAGGTAGGGCATCATGGCGCGTGTCGCTTCCGGCATGTCGGGCGCCTTTGTGACCAGGAGCACAATATCGAAATCTCCTTTCAGTTGTGAAGGTTTGGCGACGGCGTCCATCCTGACCCGAAGGGTACCCCTGGCGCCTTCCATGAAGAGACCCTCTTCCCGGGCCGTACGCGCCACCTCTTCATACTTTGTAACGATGGTGACGTCATACCCGGCTTCCCCGATGAGAATGGCCGTGATTCCTCCTATGGCCCCGGCCCCGACAACAGCGACACGTTCTTCTTTCATTTTTCATCCTCCATGGCCATGGCGAGAAGATTGACAGGATGATAGACCCTGTAGGGAGTGAAGGTCTCGATCTGCCATTTGCAGGTGACGCAGTCAGTCACCACGGCCTCGGGTGTCGCCTTTTCGATAAGGTTAAAGAGGGACGAACCTATACTGTAGGAGATGTCAAAATATTCGTCCTTGAAACCGTAGGTCCCGCTGATGCCGCAGCACTCGGAATTGAGGACCACGAGATCGAGCCCCGGGATCATTTTAAGAATCTCCAGTGTATAGAGAACCCCTCCCATCCGTTCAAGGTGGCAGGGGGCGTGATAGGCTACTCTCATGGAGACAGGTTTCAGTTTAAGCCTGTTTTTTTTCTGAAGTTCACGGCTGAGAAAGGCAGTCACGTAGTCGATTCTTCCGGCGATGGAACTGTTGTCTATATCAAGAAAATTCGGGTACTCGTACTTCAGGGCGTAGGCGCCGCTGGAGCAGGTCAGGATGATCGGTTCATCCTTCTCCGTGGCCCGGTTAATATGGGCTATGTTCTTGCGGGCGTTGGATCGGGCCCGTTTCACGTCGCTGTTGGCTATGGCAGGGACTCCGCAGCATACCTGCTCGGGAAGACGGACTCCGATGCCCAGACGATTAAGCACGCGAACCAGATCGTTTCCCTGGGAATGGTCCATGGTATTGACGCTGCATCCGTGAAAGAAGAGGACCTGGCGGTCATATTTTTTCTGCTCCCGGACCTTCTCTTTAAAACGGGACCGGAAGGTCGTTCCCTCGAAGGAGGGGAAGGTCCGTTCCGAAGCCAGGCCGAGGAAGAGATCCATTAGGTATCGTACAAGCTTTCGCCGGGTCATGAAGTTCACGATCCAGGCGAAGGGGTTGAGAACCCGGCTCATGAAATCCATGCGCGAAAGCCAGAAATCCCGTACCTTCATGCGGAAACCCTTGCGCACGTAGTTGTACTTGGCCTCCTGAATGATGTCCGCTATCTTAACGTCCGAGGGACAGACGATCTCGCACCGTTTACAGTTGGTACAGTACTTGAGGGAAGCGTCCACCAGTTCCGGGTTCTTGATGCGAAGCCGTTCCGCATCGGGCCCGGCCTGTTTCGGCCCCGGGAAGAGGGGTGTGACCCGGGCCACGGGACAGTATATGGTACAGACCGTGCATTTTATGCAGTGGTCGAAACTGATATTCTCCAGGGTAATCATGATTTCCTTTTCCTTACCCCTGTCAGGGACCGGATGATCTGGTCCGCCGCGTAGTAGCCGGTGGAAAGCGCGACACCTCCTCCCGATGCCTCGGCGACGGGATTATATCCTCCCAGTATAGAGCCGACCGCGAAGAGGTTCTTGACGACTTTTCCGTCACCTGTCCTGGGATGAAGCCTGCCGTCCGTTTTCACGCCGTATTCCAAAAAAGGGTGGCCCCCCTCAGTGAAGAATCGCTCACTGTACCAGAGGCTCCTTTCCTCCGGGGCGTTTGTGATAAGGTCGAAGACCGGTTCGGTTATGGAGTGCGGGCCGGCCCGGAGACCGTTGCTGAAAAAGCTCCCGGTTGCCAGCACGTAATATCGGGCGTTGTGGCCCTCCCGGCCGTAGAGACGGGTGTGAATCTCTTTCACTTCCTGTTTTGAAATATTACCCCCTGTCACGCTGTCTCCCAGGGAGAACTCCCCGCCCAGGTTCATAAAACGGCTCCTCAGGGACTCATCCAGGCGAAGGCCCGGGATGGAGGGTGGAAGGCCGGGAAGTTCCATGATGTAGAGTCCGGTCATCTCTTCCAGTTTTCGGTGGATCACCTGGTATTTGACTATTGAGATGAAGGCGGGCAGGGTGACGATGTCGGCCTTGCCTGCCTGTCTTTTGATCTCCTCGGCTATACGGGGAAGAAACCTGTCAGAATCGAATATGCGGGCCAGATCGATGGACCGGAATTCGTGAAGGTTCCGGTCCGTTTCCGCGTAATGGGGGAGATTGATGGTTCCGCTTGATATGTCATGCTTCTCCCAGTAAGGGTCCTTCTTCATGTTCTCAAGGGTCAATCCGGCGAAATAATCCCTGTACCCTTCAAATTCGAGAATGCGTATAGAGGCTCCCTGGTCCAGCAGGTCGCAGAGTTCGGGACGAAAAACGCTTCGCTGGGAAAGATAGGTCGGTTTACGGACCCCCATGGCCGTGAAACGAAAGTGGTTGTCCTCTTTCCATGAATGAAGCTCGAAGCCTCCCTCCTGGGATGAGTCCTGGATATATTTAAGGGCCTTTTTTACGGTCTGTAGACCCACATGCGCGTAGGGATGGTCCTTCTTCTTTTCGATAAGTTTTGGTATCGCTTCAAAGGGTCGCTTAACAACCTTTCCCCGGATGTCATAGCCGAGGAGATCGATAGATCCGGAAGAGAAGTGGAGGGAATTCATCCCTCCGGTGATGATTACGGTCCTCAGGCCCTCCTCGGCGCATCGTATCCCGCAGATAAGGCCGGCCGGTCCTCCGCCCAGAATACAGACATCGTACTTCATTTCTTTCCGCTCCCGCTTTTCTTCCCGGAGGTTTTCTTCTTTCCTCTGGATGAAGCCGCGGATGAATCTTTACCGGGGGCCTCCATGAGGTCGCTCAGGCCGAAGAGATTGGCGTAAATCCAGTAGGTAAATTCCGATTCACGGAGACCGTCTCCCCATAGTACCGGTTTTATGCCGTGCCACCGTTCCTCCAAAAAGTTCTGGAGAAGCCTGGTCGGCTCCGTGGAACTTTCGGGACGGTATTCAGCAAAGAGACCGGCGGAACGGTAGGCGCAAAGCTCTCCCTGGCAGGGCCCCATGCCGATGCGGGTTCTTCTCCTGAGGTCTATGATATCGTGAACGTTAAGGTGTTTCAGGGCGTATTCAACTTCACCCTCTGTTACCATCTCACATTCGCAGATGAGCCTGTAGTTCTTCTTGTCTTTTTTCAGTATGTTCTTTACCCTCTGGCCGTGCCGGTAGAGGGTCGATCCGACCACGGAAGCGGGCAGGCCCGAGAACCGTTTCATGCTCTTCTGATGGGATATCGGCTCTTCCGAACCGGGAAGGGGATGGCGGTGAGTGGTGCAGGATGCCTTTATCCCCAGTTTGGACACGGCCAGGTCCGTGGTCATCTCGGCCATGAGACGGTAGGTCATGAGTTTGCCTCCCGAGATGGTGACGAATCCCTCCATGCCGTCCCGTTCCAGGTGATCGATGAGCACGATCCCACGGGAGATGTCCCTTCCCTGGGTCTCGCCTGAAACGGCTACCAGGGGGCGCACGCCGCTGTAGGCCCGGAGGACACGGGTCTTCTTTACGTTCGGTATCAGCTTCTCCCCGTCTTCAAGGAGAACGTCTATCTCATCGTTGTCGATACGATAATTATCTATGTCCGCGTAATCCATCGGTCGGGAGGTGGTCCCGATGAGGGAGACGGTGTCCCCCGGAACGATGATATCGCCGTCCGCGGGCATGCGGCAGCGGTTGACCACCATGCCGTTTATCCGGTAATCGATGATCACCATGGCGCCCCGGGAGGGAAACATCTTTAATTCGATACCGGCCATTTCGCATATTTTCTGGCCCCATACCCCGGAAGCGTTTATGATAATGTCGGCCCGTATCTCGAAGCTTCCTTCGCGGTTACGGCAGACAACTCCAAGGGCACGGTTTCCTTTGACAATGATCTCCGTCACCGCCGTGTGGGTGAAAACGCTGGCTCCCTGCTCCGTGGCGTCAAGGATGTTCGAGGCGGTAAGCCTGAAGGGGTCAATAGTCCCGTCAGGAACGGTTATGGCCTTCAATATGTCCGGGTTACAGTTGGGCTCGATGGAAAGGGCCTTTTTGGGACTAATCTCCCGGGCGTCTATGTCCGATATGCGGCATCCTTCCATGAGCTTGTCGTGATAGGTGGGATCGTCCTCGGGAAGGGATACGAAAAGACCGCCGGTGTCTTCCACGCAGTGGCGCGCGATTTTTTTGAGTATACGGTTTTCCCGGATACATTCTCTCGCTGATTCCAGGTCCTTAACGGCGTACCGGCCTCCGGAGTGCAACAGGCCGTGGTTTCTTCCGGTTGTCCCGGAGGCTATGTCTTTCTCTTCGACGAGAATAGCCTTTATGCCCCGCAGGGAGAGATCGCGAAGGGTGCCGGCCCCGGTCGCTCCTCCTCCGATGACTACGGCGTCGGTTTTAATCCGTTTCATGATAGCATCGTCGCCCATCAAAGCGCTATGTCAACATCTTTTGACGGACCGCATAAACATTGACAGCCTGAAATGTCCGGTAGAGAATATCACTATGGGAAGGGAATATCCATCCTACCTCTCTCTTTACGAATCGGGGGAACTACGGAAGCGAATCGACGCCCTGAAGGAGAAGATGGAGAGCTGTACCCTCTGTCCCCGCAGGTGCGGTTCCCGAAGGTTCGAGGGAGAAAGAGGTGAGTGCGGAAGCGGATATCTTCCCCGGGTCGCCTCATGGCACGCCCATCACGGCGAAGAACGGCCTCTCTCCGGGCGAAGGGGTTCAGGGACCATTTTCTTCTCGGGATGCAATCTCCACTGTGTCTTCTGCCAGAACTGCGATATCTCCCAGGAGGGGTATGGCCGGGAGATAAGCAGCGAGGAACTCGCCCGGGTCATGGTAAACCTCCAGGAGAGGGGATGTCATAACATCAATCTCGTGACACCCACTCATATCTCCTATCCGGCCCTCCGGGCCCTTGACCTTGCCGTGCCGATGGGGCTGCGACTCCCCCTTGTTTACAACACCGGAGGCTACGAGGAACCGGATGTTATCCGCCTCCTGGACGGGATAGTGGACATCTACATGCCGGACATGAAGTACATGGACAGCGAACGGGCCCGGGAACTATCCGACGCCCCCGACTACGTGGAGAAGGCCATGGCCTCCCTGAGGGTCATGCATGACCAGGTAGGCGACCTGGAGGTGGGGCAGGATGGCGTTGCCCTCCGGGGTCTCCTTGTGCGACACCTCATGCTGCCGGGACAGGAGGAGGATACGGACCGGGTTATCGATTTTTGCTATTCCATCTCTCCCCGTACCTGCATCAATGTCATGGATCAGTACAGGCCCGCCTACCGGTCCCGGCACTATCCCGGCATGGGGCGCCATGTGGACCTGGAGTCCCACCGCCGTGCCCTGGAGAAGGCGAGGAGACTGGGACTTCGTATCTGCTGAAAGGGGATAGTAATGTCATTCGAAACCTGAAGGGGAGAACCCGGTCCTACTCCCTCTTACCCAGGAGCCTGTCCCGTATGTATCGTTCCTCGTCTGAATAGACTTTTTCCGAGAAATCGACGATCTCCTCGAGCCAGGTAAGCTTCTCCGCAGGGGTAAGTTTCATGTACTCGATGATCTTTTCCCGTTCCAGGGTATATCGGAATTTATCACTCATGGAATTCTTCCCTGATTTTTTTTGCCTCTTCCAGTAAAGCCGCATCGCTCAGGTCCTGTTCCCTGCCGCTGCTTCGTTTGAGAAGGATGAGGTCGTCTATTGACAGTATGGGAACATTTACATCCTCTACCTGGAGCAAACGCGCTCTCTCCATGATTTCTTCAAACTCCAGCGGATAGTCGATGATGATATCGACTACCCGCTGGTTCTTCTCACTGTGATAAAAGGAGAAGGCTTTCATGTTCTTTTCCCGGATCCAGCTCTCCCTGACGAAAGGATCAGCCAGGTCCAGGGGATTCACAGGAATACGCGGAAGGTAGCCGATTTCCCCGAGCAGGGAACTCATCCTGTCAATATTGTCCAGTTCCATGGAAATGACAATATCCAGGTCCATGGTAACCCGCGGTACGCCGTGAAGATTGACAGCCAGTCCTCCCACGATACAGTACTCAATCTTCTCTTCTGAAAATCTTTTCAATACATCGAAGTAGTACATACCCAATGTATTGGATGTTCCGCGGGAAAAGGTCAAGCCGGTTTTACCGTCAGGCGGAAACCGACCCGGCACATCTATCAGTGGGCCGGTTTAAAGACGTTCCCCGCGGCCATGCCCTTCAGGGTGCGGATGAGAACCACGCTCCATAGGAAAACCATGAGCATAACCGTGAAAAGGTAGATTACGTAAACGGACGGCCAGGCCGTAAGCTTCCAGGTAACGCCCGTGGCAACGCTCTGGGCCCCCAGGGGAAAGGTGAAGGCCCACCAGGAGAGGGCGTAGGGAAGCTCGATCTTTCGTATGTAGTAGGTGATGATAATAAGGGCCATGATAAACCACCAGAGGGAGAATCCCCAGTTCAAAAGGATTCCGATTCTCCCCACCGTATTGAATACCGTGGAATCGATTCCCGGGACTGCATGGTGATTGAAAAGGTGCATCATCTTGAAGAGAATGACCCCGATAATCGCCGTGGGTGCAACCCCGATAAAGAAGGTGGAAGCGAACCTTGATATAGGGAGTTCGTGATAGATGTAGCGATGATAGACGGCCGAACCGACGAAAAGAAAAAGGAAGAACCCGACTCCCAGGCTGACCATGGAGAGGCCGAATGTCAGTTCATGGGTCGCGGGCATAATGCCGGCCAGCTCGAAACCGGCTACCGGTATTATAAGCTTTGATACGGGAGGAATATACCAGCCAAAATTGGCGTGGTGCAGCTCGATTTCCCTGTGCCTGAAAATATGCGTGAGGATGATAAAACCGAAGAGATATATTCCGATTGAACCGACCAGCCAGAGGTAATAGGCGATCTGGTGAGAAAGATCGACTGAAAAAATAAGTCCGGGAAATTTCAGAAAATCGAGCGAGAGTACGATAAGTGAGATCGGCATGGTCGGAAAGAAATTGGACGCGATAGGGTGGTCGAAGTCTTTCTTCACCTGGTCAAAGAACATGAAAAACCTCAGGGTCCAGGGGATCATTGCCAGGATGAACATTATGATTGAAAGAAACACAAAGAAGATGACGATCATCTTTTTACCCGGAAAGTTCCCGAAGGATATTGCCAGCGGTATGACGGCAGTACCCATGACAGAAGCGAACCAGGCGGGATTAAAGTACCGGATGATGTCTGTGAATCCTGTTTTCGTTTCTGTTGTCTGCATACAAGCCCCCTTTTAATGCTTTTTCGAGCGTAGATCGGCTATTTTAAGCATTTAATGTAATAGTGGATGTACGTTAGATTATACTAATACAGTCAAGGGAATTTTATCTTTTCCCATCTCTCGGGCGATAAAAAGTACGCCTTGAATACCCCAACAATACCCCCTTGGGGGTATCCCCGGATTAGTCTTTCTGCTGTATATTAAACACAGTATTTAAAATGTTGAGATCAACCGGGAGGTCAGAGGTCATAAGAAAATTCATTGCGCGTCTCCAGGCAGAAGGCTTCATAACATGATACTAAGTAGGAGGTGCAAGATGAAAAGACTGTTGGTTATACTGATAAGTCTATCCTTTATGACCTTCTGGGGATGCAAGAAGGCGGATACAGAGTCTGTCACGGACCTGGCTGACAGAACGGTGGAAGTGCCCAAAACTGTCAACCGGGTGGTTGCCGTTGGACCTTCCGCCCTCAGGTATGTCATTTACCTTAAGTCTTTCGACAGGGTTGTGGGGATCGAGAGTTTCGAGAACCAGGTTTTTACCTCACGGGCTTATCACTATATTTATGACGTGAAGAAGCTGCCTGTTGTAGGCTACGGCGGTCCGGAGAGGCTGGAGCTTAAGCCGGATATTGAGGCCATCGAGGAAGTTAAGCCGGATCTCATTTTAGCCGGACATATGGACGCGGAAGATGCTGATTCCCTCCAGGAGGCTACAGGAGTACCGGTCGTGGTTGTCAAGCTGGGACCCCGGTTCGGTCTCATTGGCGAGGAGTTCTTTACTTCCCTTGAGGTTGTCGGCAAGGTTCTGGACCGGGAACAGGAAGCGAAGGACGTAATCAGCTTCTATAAAGGGGTGCTTGATGATATCAGGAGGCGTATCCCGGAAGGGAAAAGAGCGCCTATGATTTACGCCGCGGTATTCTCATGCAGCGAACTCATGGATGCCTCTGCCGACAAGCCGGCCTTCGCTCCCCTTGATCTCCTGGCAATGGAGAACGGGGACCTGGGAAAAGGGAAAGGCGAAGACACTCTGGTTAACAAGAGGGAGCTCATGCAGATCATGCCGGACATGGTCCTCACGGACTGCATAGGCTGCACACAGGCGCCCGAGGAGTGCCAGAAGGCCATAGGTTTCCTGAAGAAGATGCAGACCTATCAGCAGAACAAGCTCATCATGCTTCCTTTTGATCTTTATTCCGCGAACCTGAGCGCCGCCCTGGTAGATACCTACGCCTTCGGTAAGATCATGTACCCTGAAGGATTCAAGGACGTTGATCTTCCCCAAAAGGGTGAGAAGATATACAGTGAGCTCATCGGAAAGGAAGGGCTTTACAAGCGCGTTGTTAAGGATTTCGGAATTCCGGGAAGCAAGCTTTCCCTGGAATGCAAAGAATACGAGAGGGTATTAAATTACTGATGATTCAGGTAGGGTGATGATATACATGAGTCATGGAGATAGAGCGAAAGCCTCATGCAGGGACCTCCCGCTCCGGGAGGTTCCGCATCTGGCTGTTATGAGTGAGTATATTTATTCAGCAAGTATTCCTGGAGACGCTTTTACGCGCGGAAAAAGATGAATAGTCTCCCCGCCGCAGTAGGCGGGTGGATTAGAGATTCTTATGGAAGATAACGTTAAGGAATAATACTGATATGTATTATACTTTTCCGGACTTGCATATTTTTCTCTTCTGATATAACGTGGTAAGAGGTGAGCAGAACAGTGAAATGATCAGGCCGGAATGAGCATGAAGGAGAGAGGCCAGACAGAGGGCCCGTGGCAAGGAGAAGGCTGATATGGAACAGAAGATTCCGGAAACCGGCCAGGGAAAGAAGATGTCACATTTTGATGTGCTCCTCAGGGAGATGATCTGCGGCTTCATGCTTCTGACACGCAAGGAGGAGACCTGGATCATACAGGATTATAACCCGGCCATATCACGTTTAACCGGCCTTACGCAGGTTTCCCGGGGTTTCTCACTCTGCGATCTGTTTCCAGATTCCTGTTATCTTTTACTGGAGATGCTTGAAGAATCGGAACGTTCAGGTGAATCGGTAAACAGGGAAATTGAACTTCCCGAGATTAATGTTATTGGAAATGTAATAGCCTGCATGGTGGATGAAACCTCATCCAACCTGATCATTTACGACCTTACGGAAAAAGAGATGATCAGCCGGGACCTGCGGGAACGTAACAAGGAACTCAACTGCCTTTACCACCTTTCCCGGATCGTGGAAACACCTGGCGTCGGCATAACAGGTGTCCTTGAGAGAACCGTGGATATTCTGCCAGCCGGATTCAGATTCCCGGAAAAGACCGGCGTCTATGTCTACCTGGAAGGTCTTCCGCGCGAGAACAGGCTTTTTAACCCTGATGGTAAAATCATGGAACATCCAATCCAGGTCTTTGGAGGCAGGAGGGGAGTCCTCAGGATAAGCCTTCCTGATGAAGAGAACCTGATGTTCCTGGATGAGGAACGGAAACTGGCGGAGGCCTTTGCCAGCCGCCTGGGCGTGATAATCGAAAAGATCAGGGACGAGGAGAGAATTCGTGAACTCTCTTCCCGGCTGATCGAATCCCAGGAGAATGAACGCCGAAGGGTCGCCTGTGACCTTCACGACGGCCCTATCCAGACCATGCTCGTATCCAAAATTAATATCGCGGAGTATATCAAAGCAGGGGGTCGCTCGAATCCCCTTCTTGAACGGGGCCTTCAGCTCATGGATCGGGCGCTCTCCGATCTGCGGGAGGTATGCGATGATCTCTATCCCTCCGTACTGGAGGATATCGGTATAAGCGCCGCGATAAACCGGTACTGCGAGAATTACCTGGAGCCAAACGGCATAGAGGTGATCAAGGAATTTTCCGTACCTTCAGACTGTTCATCACACTACCAGGAGAACCTTTACCGCATATCCCAGGAGCTTCTTTCAAACGTGATGAAACACTCCGGCGCTGATACGGTCTACTACACTCTTACGATTACAAGAGATCCGGATGGCACCGGCATTTACCTTGAAGTAACAGATAACGGTCTCGGTTTTGATATTTCTGATTCGGCCTGTCAGGGGACAGGCCTCAGAAGCATCCAGTTCAGGGCCGAGGCCCTGGATTGTCGTTTTCATGTCATATCTGAAGAGGGCAATGGTGCCAGAGCTATAGTGACAAGCAGGAAGGATTATGTACCCGATAAAGGTCTTTATAGCGGATGATCACTCCATTGTCCGGGAAGGGATACGATTGATCCTTTCAAAGGAAACGGACTACGAAGTGACAGGAGAGGAAGGTGACGGTCGAAAGGCCCTGGAGGAGATAGAGAGGCATCCTCCTGACGTGGCCATAC
Organism: uncultured Leptospirales bacterium; assembly: GCA_964645775.1. Classification (GTDB taxonomy): domain Bacteria; phylum Spirochaetota; class UBA4802; order UBA4802; family UBA5550; genus CAZYBU01. The sequence goes on from CAZYBU010000016.1 coordinate 60,867, forward strand.
TCGATATCTCCATGACCTCCATAACAGGACTCGATGTTGCCCGGGAGATAAAAAGGGTTCTCCCGGAGGTGAAGATAATCATCCTGTCCCAGTACGATAACGATGAGTACGTTACCGAGGCGATGGAGATCGGAGTGGAAGGGTACGTTATGAAGCAGGACGTGAGCGATACCCTGCTCTCTTCCATAAGCGCCGTCATGAACGGTTATAATTACCTGAGTCCCAGGATAACGACCAGGTTCCTCGACGAGTACAGGGACATGGCCGGGATGAAAAAAAGGCCCAGGATGGCGGCCGAAGTCCTTCGATCTCCCTACAGGGCCCTGACGAAAAGGGAACGGGAGATACTCAAGCTTGTCTCAGAGGGAAAGAAGAACCGGGAGATCGCGTCCCTCCTTTTTATCTCCGATCAGACCGTCAAGGTCCACAGGAGGAACATCATGAAGAAACTGAACGTGGGGAGCGTGACGGAACTGGTCCGGTACGCCATGAAACACGGCCTGATTGAGTAACGGAACAAACTCTTTTCAGTGTGAGTGGCCGGAGACGTGGTCTTTCAGGCGCTTGCACCTCTGCTCGATAAACTCGATCCATCCGTCTATGCCTTCCCCGGTTTTGGAGGAGACGCGGAAGGTCTCCAGGTAAGGATTGAGGGTCACGGCTTCCTTTTCGACCTTATCCATGTCGAAATCGAGATATTCCGCTATATCAATCTTCGTTACCATGAAAACGTGGGATGACCGGAAGGCCGTGGGATACTTGGCCGGCTTATCGTCACCTTCGGGGGTGGAGACCATGACTACCCGTATCTCCTCTCCCAGGTCGTAGGAGGAAGGGCATACCAGGTTCCCGACATTCTCGATAAAGAGTATGTCCGGGTCGCCCCCTATCTCTTTTTTCAGATGATCGTATCCCTTCATGATAAGGGGGGCTTCCAGGTGACAGGCGCCGGCCGTTGTGAGCTGGAAGGCTGAGACACCCTGTTTCCTGACGCGCTCGGCGTCCCGTTCCGTCTCCAGGTCTCCTATGAGGAAGCCGAGCCTGTATTTCTCCTTCAGCCGCCGGGCAGTCTCCTCCATTAAGGACGTTTTACCGGAACCGGGTGAGCTTATCAGATTTACGCAGAGAACCCCGTTGTTATGGAAATAGGAACGGTTCTCCGCGGCGTGGGCCTCGTTATGCGAGAGCAGGCTCTGGTTCACGCTAACCTGTCTGTCTTCGTGAAGGTGTTCTCCTCCCGGGGAGGAGCATCCGCAGGTATCGCACATAATCAGTTGTCTCCTTTATCGATTTCAAGGCTTTCCAGAAAGAGCTCCTCGCCGCTTACCAGTGTGAGGGCGGACGAGTCGCATTTCGGGCATGCGGGAAACTCGAAGTTGTCAACTTCGAATTCTTCTCCGCAGTTGTCGCAGCGGTAGAGGATCGGCTCTTCGTTTATGGTAAGTTCCGCGTCCCTGAGCCAGGGATAGTCCCGCTTGATGGCGTTAAAGGCGAACTCGAAGGTATGGACCTCCACGCCGGACATCTTGCCGATACGGGTTATGACCCGGGTCACGCAGTTTCCGTCATTCTCCTTCATGTGACGTTCAATGACCGGGACCATTCCGAGTATGAGAGAAGCTTCGTGCAAAGTTTTACCAGGTCTTGTACAGGTTATCCGATTTTTCTTCGATCTCGGCTATGGTGGCTTTCGCCTCGTTGATATAGTCCTCGTCCACCACGCTTACCCCAAAACCGGCGTGGACCAGGACCCATATCCCTTCTTTGACCTCTTCCGGGTCCAGGAGACTCAGGTTGACGTCACGGGTGACTCCGTCCACTTCTCCTGTTCCCAGGGGATAATCGATCTCCGTTATCTGCATGGGAATCCCGATACACATCAGACCACTCCCTCCTTCTCAAGAATCGCGTCTATCTCTTCCACCAGGGCGTCCCTGACCTTCTCCATGGCTTTGTGTCCATCTTCTGTCATGTTCATGGAGGTGGAGATATCGGCCGGGACGAAACCTATCAGCTTAACGTATTCCGGCAGGGTCTCCATGAGTTCCATGGTGGCGAGGATCTCCTGGACGCCCCCGGAATGGGCCGTGACCTTTATCCTCGATTTTTTGCCGGAGAAGATGGCCTCCTTCTCGTAGAGGAGAACATCGCCCGGCTTAAATTCCCTGTTGTCCACCTTTACTGCGTCGATGATAAAGAGATGGGTCACTTCCCCGGTCTCCGTGATGACCGGAATGGTTGTTGTTCCGGCGTCGATAAGCGTGACGTAATCGCCGTATTTCTCGTTAAAGAAATCCTCGTATTTTTTTACGAACCAGACTCCGAAGCCTTCATCTCCGAAGAGGATGTTCCCGACGCCCAGTATCTTGATTTTTATATCCATGAACACGTCCGTAAATGATTTCAGGTTGCCCTTTCCTGTAAAAGAACACTTCCTGGATACTCTCCGCGGGACTCTGTGGTGTCAAGAAATATTGTTACAGCTTTCTCTTAAGTGTTCCGACGATGCTTCGTGCCGCCGGAATTGCGCTGCTGATTTCGTCAAATGTTCCGCCGCACTGCGAGCGTCGGAACAGCCCACTCGACCGGAAATCCCGTCCCGTGTGAGCTGCCGATGCCCCCACCGGGATATCTTAAAGGATCGTTGATAAATTTCAGTAATTTCATTGACCTGTTAGCGGGAGCGATAAATATGCTCTCCGAAACAGTGATTTGCAAAGGCTTCTCACGGAGGAACAATGGGCGTCAGAAATCTATTATTATTTCTCATCATGCTTTCCCTGGCCGTTTTGCCGGCCTGCGAACCTGCCGGTAATACTTCTGAAAAAAAGAGAACCTTTGAGCGGAAATATGACCTTACGGCCCGCCTTATAGCCGGGATGAAGGTTCCGGAGTACTCTGATCTCTCCTCCCTGAACGCGAACTCCAATTACGTGACCTACGGCAATTCCATTAACAGGGGATGGAAGGGTTTCTTCGGGCCGAACATGGAAAAAATACGGCAATGGCGGGAGAAACATGACCGTGGAAGCAAATATAAAAAGATATTCTATCCCTTCAGTGGTCCGGACGTTCTCCATCCCCTCCTTTTTTACCCGAAGGCAAAGGAGATTCTTATGTTCGGCCTGGAACCGACCCGGGGCGTGCCGGACGTGACCGGAAAGAAGCCGGAAGAGATCCTTCCCCTCCTGGCCGGCGTGAAACCGGCCATCAACTTCACCCTGAACCACGCATTCTTCGTCACGAAGGACATGCAGAAGAAGGTGGGACGTAATTCCTTCTCGGGCATCACCGGTATCATGATGTTCTTTCTGGCGCGGGGCGGATACCGGGTTCTTGACGTGAAGGAGGTCCACCTGGATGAAAAGGGTATTCTTACGGAGGGAACAATCACGGAAGGTAAAAAGTCCCGAGTCGAGGTCCCGGGAGTGGAGATCCGTTTCCGAAAAGGCAGGGCCGGGCCCGCGATTACGGCCCGTTACTTTCAGCTCGACATAGGTGACGGCTCGAAGCGGCTTCCCGCCTTCCTGGCCTACCTGGAAGAGTACGCCCCCTTCGCTTCTGTCGTGAAGTCAGCCTCTTATCTTATGCACATGGACCAGTTCTCAAAGATCAGAAAGGCGTTTTTGGACCGCAGCCGTTTTCTTATCCAGGACGATTCCGGTGTTCCCTATTCCGTTCTGGAGAAGGGAGACTGGGATATCTATTTCTACGGTAAGTATCACAAACCGCTGCCGGTCTTCCATTACCGGTACCAGCCTGATCTGGAGAAGGCGGTGGAGAAGAGCAGCCTGGCACCGGTCCCCTTTGTCTACGGCTACGGCTACGGCTACCCGAACATGACCTATCACCTTGTCATGGCGGAGAAGAACAGAAAAGATGAAAAAGGGAAGGGCGCGGAGTAACCGGCCGCTCACTTTCCCGGCGCGCGCCCTGTGGGATTCTCACTTTTTTCGGCTACGTCATCAACCACGGACTTTTTCTGGCCCGTGTCCACCTGTCTCTTTCTATTCAGAGGATTGCCGGGTGGATGGTGGTCGCTAACCGGGGTTTGTGGCGTAACTGTACTATTATGAGAAGTTACTGAATTGTTGTAGTTTTTTCACATTGACATGTAAAAAAACTTGCGTTGCTCCTGCAGTCTTGTAAACTCATTGACCTTGATAAAGGGGTGAGTTTATGAGGGTCTGTCTCTCGATACTTATCTTTTTTCTTACGACTTTTTCCCTTTTTGCTGACGCGGTCTTTCTTACTGACGGCAAGGTCCTGGAGGGTACGATTCAGAAATGGACCGGGAACCGCATACATATGAATACGGGTGAAAAGATCGTTATTGTTTCACAGAACAGGGTTACCCGTATCACCCGGGATAACCGGTACAAAAAAAAGATATTCATCCACAGGAAAAACGGTCCGACCCTGCATGCCCATATTGTTGAGGAACAACCCGGTTATGTAATTGTGCGCGAGGACCTCCAGGAACCCGGGGAGAAGAGAATAGAGCGCGGGGATATTCTCTCAATATCCAGCACGCCGGATGATAAGGATTTGGCCGGACGTTTTACCAATCACCTGGGCGCGCGTCTCGGCCTTTCCATGAATGGTGCGGATATGCCTTCCGCTGTTTCTCCTGAGATGGCGTGGAATCTGGAACCGCTCTTCTTTCAGCTCTATTACTATCATCGCCGGTTCGATATAGATTTTACCTGGATGCCCCGGGTTCGCAGGTACTGGCAGAACTACAAGGCCCAGGAGAGTGAACAGGCATCATTGGACAACGATGAAAAGTACCGATCCGTTTCCGATTATTCACGCCTGACCACAACGATTTATTTTTTTCGAAAACTTAATTTGAGTATGGGTGCTACCCTGGGACACGTATATCACAGGGCTGATAAATTACGGTCAAATAATCCATCCACTGTGACCGTTGAGTATTCCTCATTGAGATACCAGGCTGTTGCCGCCGGAATAACATGGAAATTTCTGGAGAGGTTTCGTGTCGGCTGGGAACTTTATATTCCCTATAGAAAGGAAATTGAATACAAGGATACTATGGTAATGGCAATGTTTAGTGACCAAACCTGGATTAGACTCAATATGAGACATCCTTTGCCTGGTTTAGCTCTATTCTTTACCGCTTTTATTTTCGAGAATATATCATTAGAAGTCGGTCATCAGTTCTTTGTCTACGATATGAAGACCAAGAGCGTAAAGGGAGGGGCTCCGGTTAATCCTTTCGGACAGAAGCTTCGTGTTTTCAGTCACAGGGTTACGTTCAGCATGGGGTACGGTTTTGATCTGCAGAGATAAACATAGAACCGTGAAGACAGCGTTGGGATTATTACTGATGTCAATGATTCTGCCGGGCATTCTGCGGGCTGACGGAGTCTTTTTACGGGACGGAAGTGTCAAACCGGGCAGTATTATCAGAGATACCGGAGCTGTGGTTGAAATTGAACATGATGGAATACGTCAAACCTATAAGCGTAACGAGATACTTCGGGTCCTTTATGGAGACCGCTATAAGGCAAAAGTGTATATATATATGGAGAAAGGCCGTCCCCTTCATGTCCATATAGTGGGTGAGACCCGTGAATACTATATAGTCCGATCCAGGCTCTCATCCGCTGCCGAGAAAGAGATATCTAAAGAAAAAGTGGTCCTGGTTACCGAAAAACGAAACAGAAGGATTGAGCGGAAGGGGAGGTCCCCCTTTGAAAATCAGATCGGTATCCGCCTTGGTGTATCGATGCAGGCAGGAGATGTTCCGAATGCGGTAACACCAGAGGTTAACTGGAACCTGGAACCTCTGTTCTTTCAGCTTTATTACTATGAACGCTGGCTGGAGGTGGACTTTGCCTGTATGCCCCGAATAAAACGATTCTGGCAGAACTATACATATACGGAAGACGTATTAGACACATTTGATTTTGAAGGTGATTCAACAAGCGATCTTTACCAGATCAGAATAACGGGTTACCCCTTTCGCATGTTTAACCTGAATCTCGGTTTCAATTTCGGTTTTTATCATTACAGGGTCGACTGGTTCAGAACGGATAATAGTTCCACAGTGGCGAGTGTTGAGTATTCCAGATTTCTGTATTCGGCCTTTCAAACGGGCGTTACCTGGCGTTTTCTGAAACGATTCCGAATCTCCCTCGATGTGATCATCCCTGTTAAGAAATTACTTACATACAGGGATGTAGATGCTCACGATAACTATATCCATTTTAAGCAGAATCATCCTCTGCCCGGTCTTCTCTTTGTATTTACCGCCTATGTTTATAAAAACCTCTCCCTGGAGGCGGGGTATCAATTTCTAGTATACGATTACAAATTTTACCGTGATGTGGAAGGCTCATCTGTTAATCCCTTCGGTCCCAATCTGAAGGTATATTCACATAGAATATCTTTGGCTATAGGATACGGTTTTGACCTGTAAGAGAATATATATAATTCTGTTAAGAATGACAGCAGTACTGTTTCTCACGCTTGCACTTGTCAGACCTGTCTTTTCAGATAATAAAGATAAGGAGTCGTCGCGTTTTAATGGAAATATTGGATTTCGCCTGGGCCTCTCAATGAATTCAACAGATATGCCCTCCGTGGTTGACCCGGAGGTGACCTGGTCCCTTGAGTCTCCCTGGATTCAGCTATACTATTACGGGAAATGGTTCGAAGTCGATCTGGTCTGGCTGCCGCCCCTTTCCCGATTATGGCAGAGTTTTGAAGATGTTTACACATACAATAGCTATAATATAATGGGTTCACCTGAAGATGTCAGCGGTTATTCACGCGTTGCTGTTACAGGATATCCTTTTATGGTATTTGACCTTAACCTGGGGATGACCCTGGGGCACCTACATCATCAAGTTCAATGGCTCAAAACAGATAATCCTGCGAGCTCTGGTGACAAAGAATTCTCACGTTATCAGTACCAGTCTCTTCTGCTGGGTGTCACCTGGCGTTTCAGGGACAGGTTCAGGATCGCACTAGACCTTACCATACCCTACAAGTTGGGATTTACCTATCGAGACGTATTCAATGGTATTCGACACATAGTGTATGAAAGAAGAAAAATAATTCCAGGAGTCAGCTTCACCTTTACGGCTTTTATCATAAAGAATCTTTCCCTTGAAGCAGGTTACCAGCTGTTCGTATACGATATGAAAGAAGATACGAATTTCACAGGGACTGTTAATTCTCACTTCGGTACCCGCATACGCTTCTACAGCCACCGAATCACCTTTGCCGTGGGGTACGGGTTTAATTTGAAGTAAATAAATTTTTTCAAGCATTTGTTCCGCTGCGCTCAGGAACGTCTCTGACCCCGACGTGTCGGGACTTATGTCGGGAGGCACAGCCGAGAGACCCCCCTCTGATGCGAAGTCAATTCCCCCCATGGCTTGTACTGATCGTGAGTATGGAAAGTGTCTGAAAGAAGAGCCGGGCGCAGAGAAAAGGTATAAAGACATCAAACCTTTTGAAAAGGCTTCACCTGAATTTTCTTTTTCTCAGATTCCCAGATATCCAGTTTCATCTGCATATTCAACCAGCTCTCAGAGGATGTACCCGTTGCCCGGCCAATGCGCACGGCCATGTCCGGACTGAGAGAAGCTTTTTCATTGATCAGCTCAGAGAGGGTCTTGCGGGACACTCCCAGATAGCGTGCCGCTTCTGTAACGGTCATACCCAGCGGAATCAACACATCTTCTTTCAACAGGACCCCTGGATGAGTCGGTTTACGTTTGGATTTCATGATTAACCTCTAATGATAATCCCTGTAGTCAACGATGAAGGCGTCTCCTTTTTCGAAGGAAAAAGTCACACGCCAGTTGCCGGTTACCCATACAGACCAGATATCCTTTTCTCTGCCCGATAACCTGTGAAGTCTGAATCCGGGAAGGGACATGTCCTTAACAGAATCGGAAGCGTCAAGGCGGTCTAAAATCCTTGAGAGCTTGCCGGCATGTTCAGGAATGATCCCTTTTTTACTGCCGGTATGATAGAAAATCTCAAGTCCTTTGTGCTTGAAAGATCTAATCATGCCATAATGTAACTTATGACGTTACGGGTGTCAACCCTGAATCAATCAGGCCAGGCCCCATTTTCCCCTCTGGGCTGGTCAGTTGCCCTTCGCGGGAAAACCGCACGTAGGGTTTAGCGGGGCCGGCATTATCAAAATATCCTGTCTTTGTCCGCAGGAGCATATCCTGTGGCATTTATCACTTCGGTACTTCTACAGCCACCGCGTAACCTTTGCCGAGGGGTACGGGTTTAATCTGAGGTAAGGGCTTGAGTTCTTTCCCTTTCGTCGCGGGTTCTGATTGTATCAGGATCAGTCTGTTCCTTCGTTTCGACAACGTCGAGAAGGAAGGGCCCCCTGTGCATCAGCAACAGTTATGTAGAGATTATCTTAAAAAAAACTTGCAGTTTATTGTTTATTGAGATATACGTTCTTTCGTGAGAGCCCCGCAATACATAGGAGCAATTATAACC
>CAZYBU010000017.1:0-6714 GCA_964645775.1 uncultured Leptospirales bacterium
GGGAGTGGAACCCCGGACAGCCAGGCCTCCCATGGTTGTGTGCATGTTCGGCTGACCCGACCTGCCCTGGAAGTTATGGTACCCTGCCTCCAGTTCCAGACCGAACCATTTCAGCACCTTGTACTTCCCGTAGATACCCAGGTTGACCATCCCCCCAAGGAAGGAGGCCTTGAATGTGTCGCTCCAGTCTCCCACCATGTGAGCCACCGGGTATCCTGCCATAACCTTGAAGCCGACCCTGGGGTTCTTCTCTTCTTCGGAGGTAAACTCCTGGTCTTTTCCTTTCCAGGAATAGTTGTTTCCCCAGCCGGAGCGGTATCCTGCCGCGAGCCGCAGAATCATGCTGTGAGCCATGGTGTTCTTGTAGAATCCGAGCTGGTAATCCAGGCCCAGCTGGAGATAGTAGTCCCTGTAGAAGCTGTAGTCCATGGCCACGCCGAACTGAAAGTAATAGTCCGTGGACCAGTAGGCCTTCTTGGCCGAAGCGAGAAAGGAATAGTACTCGTACCGGGACTCGGACACGCCTCCCCCGGCCCGGACGACCACATTCAGGGGAAAGGCGAACCGGGAAACGAAGAGAATGTTAACGCCGCCCCCCAGGGCGTTGAATGCGGAAAGGTAGCGGGAGCCCTCCAGGCGGTGATAGAATAATTCAAACTCCAGGGCCGTCCATCTCCAGAAACCCTTAGTGCCGAAAATTCCGATATCCAGGGTAAGGCCCGGGTAAACGGTCGCGACCTTCTGGCCCACTTCTCCCATGTAGAACCTCTCGGTAAAGACGGGAGAAATGTACCATCCAATGGCAGGTGGAGTATAGGGCTTCTTCCGCAAAACCTTGAATTTTTTCCATTCACTCCAGGACTCAACCTTATCAAAAGTCGACACGGCCCCCACGCGAAGTTCATACTCGCCGGGTGGCACAAAAAAGGTCACTTCGTTGGAATCGGTCTTCCGTTCAAGGACGGTCTTCCCCTCCAGTTTGCGTATCTGGACAAAGTAACCCTTCGCGTACTGCACGGCCTCCCATCCCACCTTCAGGGGCTTGCCGGAGCGGAGGTCATCCTCGGCCGTGACCGTATTCTCCATCGTTTCTTTCTCTCCAGTCTCTTTTTCTTCTTTCTTCTTTTCCCCTGTCGATTCCTCTTTTTTCTCTTTCGTTTTTTCCCTCACTTCTGCCTGTCCCTTCTTCTCTGTCTCTTCCGGCTTTACTTCTTTCGTGTCGTTCGTTTTTTCCGCGGGCTTCTTCTCCTCAGGCTTAGCATCAGCTTTTCCCGGGTTCCCGCTCCCGGTCTTTTTCTCTCCCGATATCTCTTCTATCTTTTCATTAATTGTTTTTTCCGTGGCAGTTCCCGCATCCTTCTGCGACTGGTCTGTCTTCACGCCCCTGTCCGCCTTGAGGTTTTCAACAGCGTTATCGGCCCGGACGTGCAGGATACCGGCTGGCATCATAAGAAGGCATATAAGAATCCAGTATCTCATTGTTCGATATACAGCCGGTCAGGAACCTTCAACCGGGGTTTCTCCAGTTTATCCGCTTTACCCAGGGTTAGCCTGAATTCCCGTTTCGCCTCCGCGCTTTCCCGAAAAACACGGCCCCCTTCCAGGTCCACGGCCTGGACGGTAATTATGAATGTTCCACGGGAGAGCTTGCTTAACTCCCTGAATTCCAGATCTGTCTCCTTTACCTCGAAGCGCGCTATGTTTACCGCGGCCCCGGCGTCCTTTTTAAAGATAGCCACGCGGTACCTGTCAGCCCCGGGGACCTGCCGCCAGCTCACACTCAGGCTCTCCTCTCCCGTCATGTCGATAACCTCTACTCCCGGTTTCGTAATCACGGGCAGGTTCAATCTGTTAACCACATAGAGCTGACGTATATCGCTCCTGAGGCTCTCCCCCTCCTCCTCGTTAAAGGAAACGCGCCAGAAGTAGGTACCGGGCGGCAGATCAGATACCCTGGTTCTGAAATCATCGAGACGCATGCTTTTCACGACCCGGCTGAATTCCCTGTCCTGCGCCACGACCAGGGTGAAGGAGCCCTCAAGCTTGACGTCCCTCCAGGAGAAATCGATATCCTTTCTCCGTTCATTTCCATCAAGTGAGAACCTTTCGTTAGGGTTCGGTTTTAACAGAACAAGACTCTCTTCAAGTATGGTAAACCTTTTTGTCTCTGAGGAAGAAGTCCGGGAACCGTCACCCAGGACACCCTGAAGTCTCCAATAATAGGTGCCGGGCGTGCTGAAGTTTTCAAGCCTGTAAAGGGTGCCGTCCGTTTTGTTCTCCCTGGTGATACGGTTGAACTTCTCGTCCCGGGCAATCTCCAGCCGCGTCTGACTTATTTCATGGTTATTTTTCCAGGAGAAGACAATCGGTTTCCTGTCGGCCATGAGCCGGGTAAATATTTTACCCTGCACGGGAAAGACCGGTTTAGGCGGCGGAACGTCCATGGTCCGAAGAATCTTAAAGGAGATAACCGGACTTTCCAGGGCCACCTCTTCCCCTTCCCGGACAACATCCGGCATGATTTTCGCGACCTGCCAGTACCAGGTCCCCCGGGTCAGTTTATCGGAACCGAGACCTGTGGACCGGGTCGTAATGTCAATGACCGGGGATGAGAGATCCTGGTTTCGGCTCACCCGTATCCGGTATCCGCTGGCCAGTTCGCTGCCGGTCCAATGGAATCGGACCAGAGGAAGAGAATCGCGGTAGGTAATGGTAGTATCCCGCCTGGGTGAAAGGACACGCAGGGGCACGTCCCTGCTTATGGTAAAGCGCCTGGTTTCGCTTGTCTCCATCTCACCAGTCCGCGGGTTCCGGGCCCGCATCCTCCAGTAATGGACACCCGGCTCCAGGGGATAGGCGTGGGTCGTACCCAGGACTTTTATGGTTCTCGCCCTTTTAAAGGAGTGGGTCCTGTCCATATCCAGAAGGAGGTTCGTGACATTTTTGACTTCTTCCCAGGTAAAGGTCACCGGCAGTCTCTCCTCCCCTGTCACGATAAACCTGTCACGTTCAGGTGATACGAGGCGTATGGTCATATCAAAGACCCGAAGTTCCTCGGCCGTAGCCGTCAGTTTCTGGTTCTCCTGAAGTGTCCGCTCTCCGTCTGCGCCTTTTACGGTAGCCTCGCCGCTGTTCACGGTCAGGTCCACCTCGTCACCGCTTTTATTCAGATTCAGGTCACCCTTGCCGAGAGCCACCGAGACCCCTCCTGCGGTGATATTGACCCCTTCTCCTCCGGAGCCTCGACTGTCGGCCGAAATCGACCCCCGGGCGAAATTGATGTCCAGGCCCTCGTCCTTAATAGAGAGTATGATCATGCTCTCCTCGTTCAGCTTGATCTTCGTTCCGTCCTTAAGCTCAATCTCCGCCTCAGAGAGGTCCTCGGTTCGGATTGTGTCATTGGCGTAAACCGGCATGTTCGCCTCCACCTCCTGCCAGACGACCTGCCGGGCGAACTTGCGCTGGGCTACCCGTTTCTTGAAGGTGATGATCCCGATCTTCTCTCCACCTCCCCCTCCGATCATGGTAATGTCGCTGTAGAGTAAAAAGATGAGAACACCAATAATGGCCGTCCCCACGGCGACGACGACATGGCTACTGGATAATCTCATACTTTGTTTCGCTCTCTTCCAGCTGATCGTCGCTCATCTCCACAGGTGCGTCGTCCCATCCCAGAACGCGACGAAGATCGGAAATATTCGCGGGCCGGTCAGGATCATCCTTACGTCCGATAACAGCGTATATTCTCTGGGGTTCCGCCTTCCCCTTGACCCTGATCGATTTCATCGATTCGACTTCGAAGATATCCTTCACATAGCTGTAGGATTCTTCGGTAATCAGAATATCCGTTTTAAAGGGTTTGTTCAACGCCTCGATACGGGAAGCAAGGTTAACGGCATCCCCGATGACGGTGTATTCCATTCTGTCTTCTGAACCGATCTGCCCCGCCAGAACCGGGCCGTAGTTGATGCCGCAACCGATTTTAATGAGCGGTTTTTTTTCGTCTCCCCTTCCCTGGTTAAATTCGATCAGTTCTTTTCGCATCATGAGTGCGCCATTAATGGCGTTTTCGATGTCATTGCCCCTGGACACCGGAGCCCCCCAGATAGCCATGATGGCGTCACCAATATACTTGTCCACCACGCCCTGGGTTTCGTTCACGCAGCGGACCATACGTGTCATATACTCATTCAGAAACTCCACAACCTCTTCCGGCTCAAGCTTCTCCGAAATGGCGGTAAAAGAACGGATATCAGAGAAAAAGACAGCAGCGTTGACCCGTTCTCCTCCCAGCTTGATCTCACCCTTCATGGCCTGCTCCGCCAGTTCCCGGTTAACAAACTTGCCGAAGGCGTCCTTCATCTTTTCCCGTTCTTCCAGGCCCCGGCCCATCTCCACGAAGGAACGTGTGAGGGTCCCGATCTCATCCTTCGTAGTGGCCTTTATATTCACCCGGAAATCTCCCCGCATAATCCGGGTGGTAGCCTGGACCAGCCGGACCACGGGACGGCTTATGCTTCGTCCGAAGAAGAATACGACCATGATCGCTGCAGTAAGAATGATGCCCATGATCATAAGGTTGCGTCGCTGGATATCTTCCACGGCCTGGAAAGCGATGTTTTTAGGAACCGTGGCTATGATCCCCGCGCCTCCCAGATCGATCTTTTTAAACGAGCCGAAAAATATGCGGCCTTCATCGTTCCTGTAGGTGGTCTGCTGATTATCAAGGGCGCTCTTCATCATGCTTGTCACGATAGGTAGATTTTCCAGGTTTGCCTCGGAGAGGACCAGCTGTGTGTCAGGATGGGCGATGACGTCTCCCATACGGTTCACCATGAAGACAGTGGTGATGCCCTTCGTCTCAAAGGAATCGAGAAGGGGATCAATCCTCATGCAGTAAACGAGAACCTCTTCAACTCTTCCGTCAGGAGATATCTCCGGATAAAAGAGAGCCATGACCGGTTCACCCAGATGTCCCGAGAGATTCAGAATGACAGACTCTCCCAGGAAGGCCCTGTTCAGGCTTGAACTGGAATGCTGAAGAGCCTCCCGGATAATCTCTTCCGTAAGCTGGAGACGGCCCATAATCGGAATATTATAATAACGTTTTACGGTATATTCTTCTCCCTGTTTTCTCACAAGACCGGAATAAACGATATCGCTCTTCTCAGGATTAATGATACCCTCGCCCGTCCGCTCAGTCAGCATCCCCCGGGCCACGATACGGTTTTTTTCTATCTCTGAAAGAACCTTGGAAGCGACAACATCAGATAGCTTCAGGTTATTCTCCTGGAGACGGGCCTCGTTATCAGCCCGGAAGTAGTAACTGGCCAGCATGATCATCCCGGTCAGAGAAGAGACAATCAGAATTGATGTAATGGAAACCAGCTTAAAACCGAGGCTCCGGTAAAAGGGGGGGCGGACCTCCGAGAGATCCATGTCAGGAGGAGGTTCTTCACCTGCCGGGATATCTTCTTCCGGGATTTCAATTTCTTCACCTTTTTTGTTTCTGTCCCTCTTATCTCTCTTTTTCTTTCTTTTTTTCTCTCGATTTTTATCTGTTGGGTCCAGTGTTACTTCTTCAGGCTCTCCGCCTTCAGGCCTTTCCGAAATATCCTTCACCACAGGAGCGGCCCTTATCTCCCGGGCTTCTTCCTCAATCTTTTCGTCTTCCAGTTCAATTTTTTCGGCCTCTCCGGCGATTATCTCTTCTTCATCCTTTTCCTGTTCAGTTATTTTAGACTCGATACGGGATGTCTCTTCTCCTTCCATCTCCTCGAATGCGATAAATTCTTCTTCCGAGGTGTCCTCTTCATGGAGAGGCTCACCGCTCAGGTCATCGACGGAAGGTTCAGGAGTTTCACCCCTCTCCAGAGGTATCGCCTCTAAAACCGCATCATCCGTGTATAAAGCAGAGGGCCGTATATGCTCAAGGGCATGGGTTATCATTACGGCCGTAGACTCTCTCCCTTCCGGATGGGACACCCGGTACTCCTCTTCAATAATGGCAAGAGCGTTCTTTATATGGGGGGATGGATCCCGGTGAATCATCTTCACCTGGGAACGGGCCGCCTGGATAGAGAAACCGATACTCACGAGGTAGGCTGTAAGCGCCTCAGGCGCCAGGGATGTTCCATAGGATATGAGAAGGAGGTATCCTTCCCCACTGGCGGATCCGATCTCTGAAGCAACGTCCAGAAGAAAGTCTACGTCCCCCATGTGCTCTTCCAGCATAAATATGGAACGGATGTCGCTGACCTCTTCTCGGGCACGCCTTATGAGGGTAAGGTATTCATTTTCCCGGACAGCCTCGGAAACGATAACTATCACGGAGACCACGCCGAACGCACCTGCTTCTTCCAGTATATCGATCTGACTGTCAGGTCCTCCGGGGAGAAACCTGTGATAGAGTATTCTTGATGGACGATCTACTGAATTCATGACGTATCCTGACCTCTAGTGTACATGGACAATTTTCAGATTGCCTGACAGACTGTTTCAGGGAACTATTTGTTCCCTCTTTCTATATCGGTTACAGAGAGAAAAAGGGTAAGAATCTCTATCAATTATGTAATTGTTTTATCTATCAATCATCAGATATGTATTGTTTTCGGAACTATTATAATTCTTATTTCTTAACTCTGTTTTCCCATAAATCCCTGATATCCCCGCCGCCTTCGGCGGCGGGGTGAGTAATTCGTTTATCCCGAAACA
>CAZYBU010000017.1:6814-63669 GCA_964645775.1 uncultured Leptospirales bacterium
CTTAACTCTGTTTTCCCATAAATCTCTGATATCCCCGCCGCCTTCGGCGGCGGGGAGAGTAATTCGTTTATCCTCAAACAAAAGCATCTTTCAAAAGCATCTTTGAAATAATTGCTGCCTTTTGATTAAACCTTCTGAAAAAATCCGTATCTCCTTTTAATAAAAGGTTCTTGCAGAAATGAATGTTTCGAAAAAGATTGAGGCTTCGTTGAGGGTGCAATCATGATCCACGAGGTCCCATCCATATACTGCGCATCTCCCCTCGGCTTCTCCGAGGCAGGCCGCTTCTTTCTCTACAGGGAACTGATACCCCTTATTGAAGCGGAAGGATTCCAGGTCATAGATCCCTGGGTCCTTACCCCTCAGCGGGAGATTGAAACCTCACTGGCCCTTCCTCCGGGTGAGAAGCGGAAAGAAGTCCTGACCGCACTTAACCTTCGCATCGGCCGCATCAACGAGGAGGGTATCCGCTGCAGCAAGGCCCTCTTCGCCCTCCTGGACGGCAGTGACGTAGACAGCGGAACATCGTCTGAAATCGGTTTCGCAGCCTCTCTGGACAAGCCGATCCTGGGATACAGAAGCGATTTTCGGCAGGCCGGAGACAATGATGCCTCGCTGGTTAACATCCAGGTGGAATATTTCATCTATTCCCGGGGCGGCAAAATTATTACAACCCTGAACGATATGGCCCCTGCCTTGAATGAACTGAAGAAAACCATGCTGGAGAAAACAGGATCATGAACACAGCCTCCCGGGATTCAGACTTTCTCGTCATCGGAAGCGGCATTGCCGGTCTCTCCTTCGCCATCCAGGCCGCCCATCACGGGACCGTCAGCCTGGTCACGAAAAAACTGGAAAGCGACTCCAACACCAACTACGCCCAGGGAGGTATCGCCGCGGTCCTCTCTCCGGATGACTCTTTTGAGGATCATGTCCACGACACCCTTGAGGCAGGCGGCGGCCTGAATAATCCCGAGGCGGTCCGTATCCTGGTGGAGAACGGCCCGGCAAGCATTCGGGAACTGGCCGAGTGGGGAACGGAGTTTACCCGGCAAAAAATGGAGACCGGAGAAGAAATCTTTGACCTGGGAATGGAGGGAGGCCACTCCCACAAGCGCATCCTTCACGCCCGGGACCTGACCGGTAAAGAGATCGAACGGGCCCTGATAGCCACCGCCGCGGAAAATCCGAACATATACATCTTCGAAAACCATACGGCCGTCGACCTCCTCACGGAACACCAGCTTCGTCTCAATGACCTGTCCGTTCCCCACGGGGATAACCGGATTCACTGCTACGGAGCGTACATACTGGACAACAACACCGGCGCCGTGGAGACCTTCCGTGCCCGGATAACCCTCCTTGCAACGGGGGGCCTGGGACAGGTCTACCTGCATACCACCAACCCGTCCATAGCCACAGGTGACGGTATCGCCATGGCCTATCGGGCCGGCGCACTTATAGCTGACATGGAATTTATCCAGTTTCACCCCACGTCCCTCTACTCCACGAAGCAGGAGGAGCGTTCCTTTCTCATAAGCGAAGCTGTCCGGGGAGAGGGAGCCATTCTCGCAGACACCCGTGGCAGGCGTTTTATGGAGAACGATCATCCCCGCAAGGAGCTTGCGCCCAGGGATGTGGTGGCACGGGCCATTGACCGGGAGCTGAAACGTACAGGCGACCGTTTTGTATACCTGGACATTTCCCACAGAGACAGGAATTTTCTCCAGAAAAGATTTCCATCAATTTATGATTACTGCCTTAAAGAGGGTATCGATATCTCACAGGATCCCATCCCGGTTGTGCCGGCTGCCCACTACCTCTGCGGAGGGATCGTCACCGATACCCATGGAAAGACCACTATTGAGAACCTCTACGCGTCCGGTGAATCGGCCCGCACCGGAGTCCACGGCGCCAACCGCCTCGCCAGCAACTCTCTCCTGGAAGGGGTTGTCTTCTCGAACCGTTCCGTGGAACACGCCATCGAAGCTCTGGAGAAGAAGAGAGAAGAGGTTATTCCGGAATATCCGGTCTGGAACAAAGAGGGGACCTTCGACCTTGAGGAATGGGTCCTTATCCAGCACAGCGTGGAGGAGATCAAACGACTCATGTGGGATTACGTCGGCATTGTCCGCACCAATCTGCGTCTTGAGCGGGCGCACAGGTGGATTCTCATGCTGGCCGAAGAGGTCCACGATCACTATCGGAAAAGCACGGTTTCATCCCGTATCGTGGAACTGAGAAACCTGGCCACGGTCGCAAAGCTCATTATCAAGGGCGCCATGACCCGTCGAAACAGCGTTGGCCTGCATTTCAATCTCAACTTCCCGGAACGTGGAGAAGGGGCCGAATACGTCATCCTCCAGTCCGAGGAGAAACCCCGCCTGGTTCCGAGGCTATGATGCCTGTCCGGGGTATAAAAACAGGTCCCATGGAACACGACCATCTCTCCGAACTATACAGTCTCGGCCGTAAAATCTACGGAGGTATCAGGCAGGATACCGGGTGGGACACCGACACACTCTCGGGGATACTCCTCACCGCCCTTCCCACAAGTCTTGTTGCCTACAGGAGAAAGAGACTCCTGGGATTCGTTATCGCGGGGCCCCTGGAGAGGAAAACCTGGAAGCTGTATTACCATGGGGCCAGACTCGGATTCGAGGAATGTCTGTCTGATCTTCTCTATTATTTGATCAATTCTCTTCCCGAAGGGACCCGCCTCTCCGCCGTGGTTCATACTTCTGAGGAAGAAGAGAGACTTCAGAAAATTGGCTTTACCCCGACAGAAATTCTTACCACTATGACCCTGTTCAAAAAGTGAGGAACAGATGAGTGATTCAGGTACCATAGGATCCCGGGCCTCTAAAGCGGGAAGGGAAATACCACCCTCGGGGATCAGGCGTTTCTTCGATATCGTCTACTCCACGCCCGACTGCGTTTCCCTGGGAGTGGGAGAGCCGGATTTCACCACCCCCTGGCGTATATCGGACAGCGGTATCCACGCCATCATGCAGGGATACACCCATTACACACCGAACCGGGGCGTGCCCGACCTGCGCGACGTGATCTGCGATTATCTGGAAAATACCCACGGCCTCGTCTATGACCCTGAAAACGAAATCATTATCACCATGGGAGTCAGCCAGGGGCTGGACATCGCCCTGAGGAGTATCTGCGACCCTGAAGACGAAGTCATCATCTTCGAGCCCTGCTACGTCTCATACACAGCTAACGTGAAGCTGATAAACGCCACTCCTGTTACCGTCGTCAACACCCTGGAAAACAACTTTCAGGTAGACCCGGACGCCATCCGGAAAGCAATCACGGAGAGGACCAAGGCGATTCTCATGAACTTTCCCTCCAATCCAACGGGGGCCACCCTTTCCAGGGAGGTGCTGGAGGAGATCGCCGATATCGCGAAAGAGCATAACCTTATAGTCCTGTCCGACGAGATTTATTCTTCCATTGTCTTCAATGGACCGCATGTATCCATCGCCTCACTCCCCGGTATGAAGGAGAGGACCATCTACCTGAACGGCTTCTCCAAGTCTCACGCTATGACCGGATGGAGACTGGGATACATCACCGGTCCCGTGGAGCTCGTAGACATTATGCTGAAGATCCATCAGTACGTGGCCCTCTGCGCCCCTTCCCTGGCCCAGTACGCCGCCATTGAGGCCATCACCAAGGGTGAAGATGAAGTGGAACGAATGAGAAAAGAATACCTGCGACGAAGAAACTACATCGTGAAACGTTTCAACCAGCTGGGCCTGACCTGCCCCAACCCGGGCGGCGCCTTCTATGTCTTCCCGGACATCTCTACAACCGGCCTCTCCTCCGAAGATTTCGCTCTTCGGTTACTGGAGCATGAGAAGGTAGCCGTTGTGCCGGGGACCGCCTTCGGGCCTTCCGGAGAGGGACACATCCGCTGCTCTTACGCCACGTCGATGGAAAATCTTCGGGCGGCGCTGGACGGAATTGAAAACTTCCTTCATGAACTGAAAAAATAACCAGGCTGATTATTAAAGATTCAGCTGAAATCCCGAAAAAATTGATGCGTAAAAAATCTTTTTTCTGCATCTTGCTATTACTATAAAGTACTATCGCGGAAGGAAAATTCTGAATTTTCTGAAAACGAGCGTTGATATACGGTCTGCTTTATGGTTTTTTGTATTACAGCTACAGCCGGATCTCTTTATGGCCTATCTCATAGATGGAATGAACCTTACATACAAGTTCCCAGATCTGGAAGGACTGATGTATGGAGGGGAGCTGAACAGAGCCCGTTCCCTTCTCCTGGAACGTCTTTCACAGTTTCACCATATAAAAAAAGCCACGATCCGGGTTGTCTATGACGGAAAAAAGAAGATATCCGATTCCACCCGGAGCGAAAAGGTCGGCCCCATCCAGGTCTACTACTCCCAGGACCTCTCGGCCGATCATCTTATAAAGGAATTCATCAAAAAAGATCCGAACCCTCCCATGTCCACGGTCGTCACTTCCGATAAGGAGATACTTTTCTTCGTTAAACGTTTCCGCGCGAAGACCATGACAAGCGAAGAATTCTCGGAATACCTCACCGCTACACTGATTGAATACCGCACCTGGAAGGAACGAAAGGAACGGGAAGAGAGCGAGATTAATCCCAGGTTATCCGAAGAGGAGCTATCCTTCTGGCAGGAACTCTTCAAAAAAAGAGGATGATATCATGACCGGCCAGATGAAATCGATCCTCATTTTATTCTCCATTATATCCTTTCTGGTTATAGTCTCCGCTTCTATCATTAACTATTTGAATGATTCTTTCAGGGAGCGTATTCGCACTACCGGCCATCAGGAAACCTCCCTCCTGACAGAAACATCCACTACCTACGTGGAGGACGTACTTACCAGACGAATGACAAACATGGTCAGAGTAAACCACAGGCTGAAAGAAAGCCTGATATCGAGAGAATCAGGGAGTATCGAGCACCTCATATTACCCAGGTTCAGGGCACTGGAGAGAGAATACCCTTCCCTTCAGTACCTCAAAATTTACGATCCCGAAGGAAACATTATCTCCCGTTTTGGCGAAGGAAGAAAAGGTGGATGCGAAAAGCCCCTGTCGCAATCAGTCGTCTGTGAGGCGCTTTCTCAAAAGAAGGGATATTCCGTGTTTGAGTTCAGTGAACAGGATATCAGGTTTAAGATCATCCAACCCCTCGATTTCGACGAGACATTCGCTGGTATCATGGAATGGTCTTTCTCTCCTCTCTTTCTTATCCGCCCACTGGAATCCTTTTCCCGTCACCAGGTTTTTGTCGTTATTCCTAAGAAAATTTACCGTAATCTCGAATGTGATCACCTGGAAAAGAAGACCCGCATGTTACAGAACTATGTTTTTCTTGAAACAGAAAAGGGAATAAATGATGAACTACCCTATGACCTCCAGCTGGACAGGGAAAAGGGAACTCTTATTACAATTGGAAAGAAACATGTCCATCTCCATCCCCATCCACTTACAGACTACACGGGAAAGACCCTCGCTTACCTTGTCATCATGGAGGACATCACTCGGGGTATGGAAGACTATTACCAGACCCGCAAAACTATTTTCCTGACCGCCCTTTTTCTAATCATCATCTCCTTTCCCCTGATTTATTTCAGCTACGGTACCGTGATCCGGGTTCTTGGTTCCACAGAAAAGAACCTGGCACAACAGCTCAGCTTTATCCGGACCCTGATCGAAACCATTCCTCTGCCTGTTCTCTACAAGGACACGAACGACCATTTCATGGGATGCAACACGGCCTATGAGACCTTCCGCTCCGTGAACAGGGAGGATATTATCGGCAAGAACTCCCATTACATGCTGCCGGAGGATGAGGCGGAGATGCACAGGGAACAGGACCAGAAACTCCTGGCCCGGGGAGGCACGGTTGAGTACCAGGTCACCCACAGGGAAGAGGACGGAAGTGAACAGCATATACTCTATTCCAAAGCCATTTTCCACGACCAAAAGGGGAAACCGGCCGGTATCATCGCCATCCTGAATGACATGACAGATTCCATTAATCAGAAACAGGAAATTGAGAAGAGCCACGACTTTCTGAACAACATCTTTGAGTCCCTGAATCATCCCTTTTTCATAATTGATGTTAAGACCCGTCTGATAACCATGGCCAACCCGGCAACAGGTCTTTCAGATACAGAGGGTTCCATCCGATGCCACGAACTCTTCCATAATCTGGGGGAAACCTGTCCGTCCGGCGAATATATCTGTCCTATTGAACTTATTCTGGCTGAAAAAAAACCGGTTACCCTGGAACACCGTCACGTTGATCGAAAGGGAAACACGAGAGATCACGAGATACACGCCCATCCCATCTTCGGGGATGACGGTTCCATCACCCAGATCATTCAGTACACGCTGGACATTACCCATCGTAAGAATGCCCAGAGGGAGCTCGTAAAAAGCGAACGGAAGTTCCGAGACCTTGTGACCAACATGCCGGTGGGGCTTATAACCATCGATAGAGAGGGGACCGTTACCAACATCAACCCCACCATGCTTCGAATGCTCGGATCGCCATCGGAAGAGGCGACAAAAGAGATCAACGTTCTCACCTATCCTTCGCTTATACAGGCCGGGTTCTCCCGGGAGATTAACCGCTGCATGGAAGAAAACCGGGAAGTAATTTTCGAGTCCCTCTACACCAGCGAATGGGGCAACACTTTTCACTTTCGGGCCATCTTCACTCCCATCCAGGAAGAGAGAACGGTTGCCGGAGCCCAGGGAGTTCTTGAAAACATTACCGACCTGAAGGAGGCCCAGGAAGAGATCCTTCGTCTGACAACAGCCGTGGAACAGAGCGCCAATTCCATCGTTATCACCGACACGGATGGAAACATCGTCTTCGTAAACACCCATTTCGAGCTTACGACCGGATACAGCCGGGATGAAGCCCTGGGAGAGAACCCCCGTATCCTGAAGACCGATCTACACCCTCCCGAAGTGTACGATAATCTCTGGAAAACCATAACCGACGGCAGGGTGTGGAGGGGGGAGTTTCACAACATGCGAAAGAACGGCACAACGTTCTGGGAACGGGCTACCATAAGTCCGATAAGAAACATGCAGGGTGATATCATCTATTACCTGGCCATAAAGGAAGATATTACCGAGCTAAAAAAAACCGAGGAGGAGCTTCTCCGGGCTAAGGAGGATGCGGAGAGGGCGAGCGAAACCAAGAATATATTCCTGGCCAACATAAGTCATGAAATCCGGACACCGATGAACGGCATAATAGGAATGAACGACCTGCTTCTGGAAACGGAGCTTAACGAGGAACAGAACGATTACGCCATTACCATCCGTAACTCGGCCATCGTTCTCATGAATCTGATCAATGATATCCTCGATATATCCCGGATCGAAGCCGGGAAAATGTTTTTGGAGAAGGAGGTATTCCGGCTTCCGGAGCTGTTGTCAAATACTCTGAAGATGTTCTACCACGACGCGCAGAAATCAGAGATCGATCTTAAGCTCCAACTTGACGATACATTACCTGTCCATGTCCTGGGTTCTCCATCCCGCCTTACACAGGTTATTTCAAATCTTCTCAGTAACGCACTGAAATTTACATCGGATGGGTCCATAATCCTTGCCGCTGACTCTCTCCACGAGGACAGTAAGAACCTTCTTCTTCACATCCGGGTAACCGACACAGGAATCGGCATCTCTCCCGAGGATCGTCTCTCTCTTTTCAGGCCCTTCACCCAGGTCCGGAGGTCCATAAGTCACAGAAAGGGGACCGGACTGGGACTCGCCATTTCCAGACATCTTATTGAGATAATGGGAGGTGAGATCGGCGTAAAAAGCGAACCGGGCAAAGGATCAACATTTGAATTCACGGTTCTCCTTAAAAAGGCCGAGGAAGACAGGCCTGTTAAACAGAACAATGTTGATCCTGATAATGCGGATTCACCCTGCGATCATACCTGTCATATTCTTATCGTGGAAGATAACGAGACCAACCAGAAACTGGCCCAGGTACTTCTGGAGCGGCTGGGCTTTACCCACAGTTCGGCCCAGAACGGACAGGAGGCTCTGGATAGACTCGAGAAGGAGACGTTCGACTGTGTCTTCATGGACGTCCAGATGCCGGTACTGGACGGGCTGGAGGCCACCCGGCTGTTCCGCGAACGGGAAAGTGAAGGAGAACACACCCCGGTTATCGCCATGACAGCCTACGCCATGCCGGGAGACAGGGAAAAATGTCTTGAAGCGGGTATGGATGACTACATGACCAAACCGATTAACCGGCGCGTCATCCTTGAAATGATACGGAACTGGGTCCAGAAATCATTGAAATGAGGCAAGCTCCCTGTTAAAAAAGGCGAGCATTTCGGGTACCGCCGATCTCCAGAAGCCCCAGTCATGCTTCCGCTTGCTCTTTTCCGCATACTCCACACTGTAGGCTGAATTCTTTTTACTAAGTGATCGCAGTTTAAGAGCCAGAATCAAACTCTGCCCCCGTGGTATAACGGAATCCTTACTTCCATGGGAAAGGAAGACAGCCACGTTTTTCAGGGAGTCGGCCCTTCTCACGGCACTCGCTTCATTCTTCCATCGGTCGCTATGTTCCTTATAAGGACCGTAGACCGAAGCGAGGACCCGGTCATGGGGCATGGAGAGAGGATCATAATCTCCTGAGAGACCGGCCACAGCCGCAAACCTTGCCGGATACGTTTCCGCCACCATGATCGCGCCCCGGGCGCCTGTGGAAAGGCCGAATATTCCGGTACGGTTCTTACGGCTACCAAGATTAAACGTCGAACTGATATAGGAGAGGAGCACATCCCCCACAAAAAGTGTTCCCGGCACAGGTGACCAGCGGTACGTTGTCTCCGGATAATAGGCCGTACTATAAACGCTTCTCCCCATGTCAGGACACACAACGGCCATGTTATACCTGTCTGCGTAGGTCTCAATGGCCGTGTACCGTCCCCAGTCGTACATGGAACCACGGTAACCGTGCAGGGCTATCAGGGTCCTCACAGGTTTCCCCTTCTCGTAACCTTTTGGAAAATATATCCTCAGGCGAACATCTGCCTTATCCTCCTTCTCCCCGCAGGTTACGGAAAGGCCCTCCAGCCACTCTCCCGGGGTTATCTCTCCCCGGAAAGAGAATCCTGATCGCATCCCTCCACCGCCTCCGCTGAAACAGGAGAGAAAGAAAAGAATTAGAATAAGGGATAGTAAACTTTTCTTTTCCATGTTCACGCTCCATACCGGGAATAATTGAGAGTACCCGCGGAATGAGATGCTGACAAGCAGTTTATCCTCCTTGAGCTTTTAAAAAGCCCTCTTCACGCAGGCTCCTGTAACCGGTCTCCGTGAGGACCAGATGATCCATGAGAGGAATGCCCATCAGGTCACCCGCTGCCTGTATCCTCCGGGTCGTACGCAGATCATCCGCTGAAGGAGTCAGGTCACCTGCAGGATGGTTATGCGCAATTATGATACGTGATCCCGATTCCCGGATGGCTTCCCTGAAAATTTCCCTGGGATGAACAAGCGATTCGGAAACCGTGCCCACAGAGACTGTCTTTTTTCTCAGAACCTGGTTTTTATTGTTCAACACAAGGAGAATTAATATTTCATGTTCCAGTCCGGCTATATCAGGAAGAAGGAGTCTCCAGACAGCCGATGGCGAACTGCATTCTTCACCCAACTCCTTCCCCAGTACCCGTCTGCCCATCTCGAAGGCCGCCATAATGCGAACGGCCTTTACCGGACCGATACCTTTCATGGAGGAGAGTTCTCGTAAACCCGATGAAGCGAGCCCCCGCAGGGAGCGGACAATTCTCAGAGACTCGAAGGAGAGAGATAGAACATCCTCCCCCCTGCAGCCAGACCCGAGAATAACAGCAAGTAGTTCATGGTCCGAAAGGTCCCGAACGTCACCGGTTTGAAGGCACCTCTGAACAGGATACTCATCCCGGTTCTTATCTCTTTCACTCTGTATGTTCATATATGGTAAACGTCAGAAACCTGGATTTTGTGAAATGATCTTGCAAAAGAAATAAAAATTTTTCATTCTGATGCCATGAAACGAATATCCGTCTTTCTCCTCATCCTGATCCTTTTCTATCCTTTTCCCCTAATGACAGACGAGTCCTCATCCTATGACAGAAATAATGAATTTGAATATCAGAAACTACTTAGCCGGGGGGATTACAGGTCCCTCATGGAGCATACTGCGACCTGGCTGAAGGGATCCGGGGACCCCCTTGTCACCCGTCTCCTTATACTCCGTATGGAAAAATTATTATCATTTCCAGAGCTTTCCGGCACCGCTCAGCATGCCCTTGAGGAATACCTTGCGAAAAATGGTGGAAAGATAACCCTTAACTCTCTCAGTGCCCGCACTCTTCTTAATTCACTGCGCCATGGAAAGCCTTATTCGCCGGGTAAAGACCCTTTATCTACGCTTATTCAGCCTGTCTTTTTCAGTCTGAATGTGGCGGGTTACCCGAAGGGGGAGCGGCTTCCGACAGATAATACGTCTGTTCTGCGTCTTGAACGTTTTCTTGACCGGGTGGAAAACCGTTCATTTAGGATACAAGGAAGATTTGAAATACCTGTAACGGGAGACTGGGTCCTCTCCCTGGGCAGATCCGGTCCTCTTGAGATCCGTCTGGATGGCCGCCGGATATTTCATCAGGAACAACATCATGGATTTCATGTGGATCAGTACCAGGTGACAATCCGTCTTGAAAAAGGTACCCATTCCTTTATCTTCACGACAGCCGGAAGAGAAGGGAGCTGCAACCTCTCCGCCCGACTCTTCCCCGCCGCGGAGGAGAAACCGGAACAAGAAACAGGTGAACCGTGGAGGATTTTTCTCAGGCTTCATATCAATCATCTTTTGGGACTCACCTCTGGCGAGGGACCCGTGAAAACCTACAGGAAGATTACTCACTCACCCTTCAGGGAGACTGCCCTATGGCTTTTATCACGCAACCTGGAAACCCCGGAAGAGCGATGGGTACTTTTGAAAAAGGTTCTTGATATAAACCCATCTTACATCCCGGCTCTCCATGACCTCGCCCTTCTATATATTGACCATGAACGTTTTACTTCGGCCGGGAAGCTCCTGAATAATATACATGGTTTTCAGGGCCGTTCTCCCCTCTGGCTGGATGGAATGTTCAGGCTTTTCTTGACCAGGAAATGGTTCCCGGGGGCCGAAAATTTTGGGCAGGAACTTCTTACGTCACCCTTGCCCTCCCTGGGTCACAGAGCCCTTTATGACCTGTATCGGACCCAGGAGCGCTACTCCCAGGCGCTCCCTCATCTCTTTCACGATGACTCACCCGACATTTTACGGAATAGAGCAGAAACAGCACTTGAAGCGGGAGAAAGGGGAAAAGCGAAGGATATTCTCCTGGCAGGCATTCACCGTTATCCAGATACCACCGGCTTAAGGCTAAAACTGGCTGAGCTTGCCAGGGAGAGGCGTCTCTCTATTCTCTCATCAGCTCTGAGAATCAATCCTGACAACGGATACACCCTTTTTGCCGTGGGTAAATACTACACAGGTAAAGAGAAAACTGACCTGGCAAGGTATTATCTTTCCAGAGCCAGACACCGCTTGCCGGAATCTGACGACATCACCCGGCACCTCGATCTTGTAACAGAAAAGGGCGACATCATAGACCGCTTCATTCTTCCCCTTGACCCCGAGCTTCAGGGAAATACTGATGGTGACAGCCGTGCCACCATTCTTCTCAGGGAACGGGTTCTCCATGTCACGGACTCCGGAAGCCAGCACAGGCATGTCCGGGAAATAACCCGGATCAATCGCCGGGGAGGAGGGGATTCCTTCAAGCACCTTGTCTTTGTTCCCAGCCAGGACAGAATATCCCGTTTGAAATGTGTCGTTCACCGGGGAGGTAAAACGACTCGTATCACCGAGTTTTTCCAGCAGTCCCTCTCCGATCCGGAGGAGCGACTCTACTACGATGCTCGGGCCCTGATCCTGCCCCTTCCTTCCCTGGAACCTGGAAGTATTGTCGACTTCTCCTATCGAATAGAACGAACGCCTCACTACGAAGAACGACATCTCACAGGCAAACGGTTTCTTCTCGGTGACAGTATACCGGTCGACAGAGAACGTATCGTCATAATTTATCCTGAATCGAGAAATATGCAGGTAACCTTCACCGTCGGCGACTGGCCTCTTACAGAAACAAGTACGGGCAAAAGCAAGGTAAAGATTCTGGACACGACCAAGCTGCCCCTCTTCCCCGAAGAACCTTTATCCCCGCCCCTTGAGGATATGCTTCCTTCCCTGCATGTCACATCCTTCACAAGCTGGAAAGAAGCCGGGGCCTGGTATTTCAGGCTGTCGGAACCGCGTATTCGCATGACCCCTGAAATCCGTAAGCAGGTTAAAGAAATCATGGAATCCACGTCCGATGAAGAAGAACGGGTTAGACAAATATACAGGTATGTATGTGACAATATCCGTTACGTGGGCCTGGAAATGGGTATTGGAGGACTGAGGCCCCGGCGCACAGATGAGGTATTTCAGAGCGGCATGGGCGACTGTAAGGACGCATCCCTTCTCCTGGTTGCCATGCTGCGCGAAGCGGGTCTTGAAGCTAAGCTTGTTCTTATCCGGACAGCTGAAAGGGGAAAATGCCACAGCTCCGTACCTGACCTGGGTCAGTTCAACCATGCCATCTGCTATGCCCGGGGCAAGCGGAAGTATCTTCTGGACGCTACCCTTTCCCGAACGGGAATAGACGAGCGGCCACTCTCAATTCAAAACAGGTGCATGCTCCTGGTTGACAGGCACCGCTCCAGAATCATCACGGACAGAGAGATACCGATTGTTCCGGATAGGACAATAGCTGAAACGTCCCTTTACCTGAATCAGGATGGAAGCGTCCGCATGGAACGCTCTCTCTCCATTCAAGGACCCCGGGCCGCGAAAACCAGGAAGAGTTTTCTGGACCTGGAAAAAATGAGGGAAGAACTGGAGAGCTACTGGAACCGGAGATATTCTGGTTCCCGCATCAGGGAACTCTCACACGGACCTCCTGTGCCGGGTAGAGCGGCTACCTATAACTACAGGATAGATATCCCCTCCTATGCGACGATCATAGAGGATGACATGGTTTTACCGGCCCACCCCATTACCACAGATCTGGCGGATGGAGGAGCCATCCTCTTACAACGGAAAACTCCTCTGGACATGGACCTGTCGTCCAACATTGTCACCACCAATACCCTTTTCCCTCCTGAGGGATATACCGCTGTACAAGTTCCGGGGAATCATGTCATTGAACACAGCTCTTTTCGCTATGAGGGAAAATATCACATTCACGAAAACGGGAACATCGTATACCAGGGAGCAATCCGTTTTTCTCCAGACCTCATACCGGTCGAGGAATATCCATCTTTCAGGAAAAAGAGCTTGGAGCTTTACCGTCACGAGCAGAGTACGATCATTTTACGCAGGAAACCCGATTCTTCCAGGGAACGAGGCGATTAAACTCGTCGATATACCTGCATGTCAGGGTAGGGTCATGGATGATGATTGTATTCTCATCATTTCTTGTATCAGCGTTCCTTGAAAAATTATATGAACCGGTTACCAGAATCTCGCTGTCGATAACAATGACCTTGTGATGCATCACTCCGGGATTGGAATCCTGCACAACGCGGATTCGCCCGGGTCGAAAGTAACGGCTCCCACCAGGTAACAGGTCCTTCATTTTCTTTTCTAGAAGAAGATAGCGTTTGCTCTTTCTGTCATTCACAGTTTTTAATTCCCCTGCGAGATCAGCAATCTCCCTTAGATAAGATAATAGCTTTGACCGCCGTTTAAGTCCGGCAGGCTTTATCTTCCCTGCCATAACGCGTATTTCTCCCCATGGATCGTCTCCCCTGCCTGAAAGGGCCTGACTGATTTTCAGATTAAGTATATTCAGTTTATCACTCACTTTCTTTATTCGAGATGATTCCACGGCAAATCGTATATATTCTGAATACCGGCTTCCGCTTCCCCGTTTTTCAATAACGCCGTTAATATCAATTCCTTCCCAGGCCCTTTCCAGCATAACGCCCGAAAGACGTTTATTCGTGAATGAGAATGCCATAAAGGTTACTGAACGGCGGGCTCCCCTTAAAAGGGAACAGAGACGATCTTCTACCGAATCTTCCGGAGCAAAAAGGACTTCAACCTGAAATCCTTTCCTGGAGAATAGAATTGATTTTCCTTTGAGAAGAGAAATCCCCCCCGCACCGTAAATATTACGATCGAACATCTCAGAAAACTCATCGTCATAAAGAGCCGCGATCTTTTTTGAACGGATCTCCAGGCTGTTGTTATTATTTCGCGTGGCTCCGTTGTCCGTTACGTTATAAGAACCGGTCCAGAGAACCTTTCCATCAACCACCAAAAATTTATTATGCATAAGGGCACTCCTCCCGTCATGATGAACGCTCGCTCCCGCCCGCATGAGACGTTCAACAGAAGGAGTTGAGAACTTACTGTCATCCAAAACAAGCTGGACCTTTACACCCCGATTCATGGCGGCAATCAGTTCTTTGATCACAGATTCCGTTGAAAGATCATAGAAAGCACCACGGACAGAAACACGGCTCGAACGGATAAGGGAAATAATGCCTCTCTCCGGGTTCTGGGACGCAAACCTGTGGCCTCCAGTTTCCGGGCGGGTAAAATAGAGACGACACCACGATTCGGAACCATCAATTCCGACCGTGGAGGCGGGAAAAAACAGCAGGGTTAAAAACAGTACAATCCGTGCCAGGTTCTTCATACCTGGTACACGTCAGACAGGATGAATTTGAAAAAAAAATTCAGGTCATGCTCATCAGGTCGGTATCATCACCTGCATTCTCTTCTTCATCCTTGCGGGTTTCATCCTCCTCTTGCTCATCCAGTTGCTCTTCAGGTAATTCTTCCTGTTCTTCTCCTTTCTCAGACGCAAGCTCCTTCGGTTCCTCCTCAGGTAAAGTCTCTCCTGCACCTTCCATCTTTGAAACAATATAATTATCGATCCGCGTGTAGAGCTCCTGCTCCTCCTGATCAGGGTATATGGAACGAGCTTTTGTAACCAGTGTGCGAAGAGGTATCAGGGTTTTCGGGTCTTCGTGAGAGTCGATGATTTCCATTACGTTTTCTTCGTTCCGATTAAGGAGAAACCGGTAAAACTGAAAGGATTCCTGGAGATCTTCCAGACGGGAACGTTCCCTCGCACGTTTCGCTTCCTTCATTTCCTCTATTCTGCGTTCAATGATTTTCAGGATGTATTCCGTGTCCAGTACGGAAAGGTCAAAATCCAGGAGCAGCTGATTTATCAACGAGATTTTCATATCCCGCAGATGTATCATCGTAAGAAAAACCGGGTTGTCAGACATCATGTTCAGGTTAGCTATTCGTTCCCTGAAACTCTGTTTCTTATGTTTTTTTATTATCTGGAGATTGTTAATACGGTCGGCATTAATAATCTTATTAAGCTTATACCTGTTTTTTATTATGATGATGTCACTATCAGAAACGGAATCATCCACGATAACCGCTTCCGGTCTCCAGTTAACATCGAATTCACGGAACATGATGGGTACATCATCAGCATGAAATAAACGGGCCGGTACAAGCTCAATGTCCCGATCATACTCAATGAAGAGATACTTTTTTTTCTTATCCCTGATGTCACGATAAGGAAGGAGCATGGAACCATTCCTAACCTTAAGAAGCAAGTAGGGCCTTTCATAGTCCCTCATCAGTCGAAAATATCTCCCTATGAAAATGAAGATGGGGACCGTGTGGACCATGCTTCTCCCTTCGCTGTCGGCAAAGACAGAATCTCCCCGGCTGTCGAAGACAAGAAAATGGTATTTGTTCAGAAGAACTTTGATAATGTAACCGGAAGGAGTTTTTTCTTCGATATAATCCACGATATTTTACTGTCCACTGACATGACGGGCCCGGATAGCATAGCGTTCTATCTCCGATTTGAAGAGTTCAGAGAGTTCTGCAATTTCCGAGAACTGCCGAACCGGGAATACCGTTTTAATGATCTGTTTCACATTGCTGTCATCTTTTAAGATCGAGACCTGGTCATTGTTCCCCGTAAAAACTTCCTCTGCCCTGTTAAAAATGCCGGTTATAAGATCTTTCATGGGTTGAGATAGATTATTCAGCGGCTTGCCTGTCTTAAGATGGATATTTTTAATCGCAAGGGCAACGGTTGTCAAAAGAGTCCGATTTCGGGCGGCTTCCAGGTCTTCCCGAATTTTTGAAAAGGCGCTCAGCAACTCTTCGTTGGTCTGTTTAATTTTTCCGATCACCTCGAATTTGTCATCCTCCTGTAGTTTTGAAAAGGAGGGGGATGAATTGGGAAAAAGAAATTTAAGGAAAGGATCTGAGAGGTATATCTTCCCGGCAAGAGAAGTATTTATCGATTCACCTTCGATGTCATTCTCAAGTGCCTGAAGATCTACTTCCAGCAGGGAAGGTGCGTTGGCAACGGAAGGGGGTGCCTTAAACTTCTCCAGGAAGGCGTCAATAGACCTGCTCTCCCTGCTCTCGAAATTGAAGAAATACTCTTTCAGAATATACCTGAACATCTCTTCCGTTGATCCTTTATCCTCCGGAGGGGAAAGAAGGATATCTATGAGGTTCCTGTAGGTGCGCTGAGTTTTACCGGCCATCTTCTCCCCCCTCATACATCCATCTAATCTATTCAGGCACGCATTTCAAGGTAAAAAATCAGGTCACTCGAGCCGTCACGTCAACGGAGAGATCATCCGTGCGACCCAACCTGTAGTAATGATAGCCGATTCCCGCAATCATCGCCGCGTTATCCGTGCAGAGAGCGGGAGATGGTATGAAAATCTTCTCATCACTTCTCTCTTCTTCGAGCATCTTCCGTAACCTTCCATTGGAAGCCACTCCTCCGGCTACAACCAGCCTTTTAATACCGGTTTCTTTTGAAGCATGGAACAGCCTTCTCACCAGGATTTCCAGCGCCCTTTCCTGGAAAGACCAGGCGACCTCCTCAACCGGCGTGTCCGGGTATTTCCTCATGTGGTTGATCACGGCTGTTTTTATTCCGCTGTAAGAAAAGTCAAACCCGGGACTCTCGGACATAATCCGGGGAAGCATCTGTTCTTTTCGGGTTGCCCTGGCTGCCGCGGCCTCGATAAGGGGGCCTCCCGGATATCCGAGTTCGAAGAGTTTCGATACCTTATCAAAGGCCTCACCCACGGCATCGTCATGGCTTTTTCCAAGAAGATCCATCTCACCGATGCCTGCTACCCGGTAAAGGGCCGTGTTGCCTCCCGATATCAGAAGACCCAGAAAGGGGAATTCAGGATCGTTCCCTTCCAGAAAGGGCGCGTAGAGATGGGCTTCCAGGTGGTTAACCGCCATCAGGGGTATGTCGAGACTGTAGGCAATGGCCTTTGCCGTCTGGAGAGCAATGAGGAGAGAACCGACCAGACCGGGTCGGCTGGTGGCAGCCACGTAAGTGAGGTCCCTGAAATCAATGCCCGACCGGGAAAGAGCCTCGTCCACCAGTGATGGTATGATCTCAAGATGCGCCCGTGAAGCCAGTTCCGGAACAACGCCGTAATATTCACTGTGAAGGTCTACCTGGCTTGATATGATATTCGAGAGAACTCTGCTTCCTCCTTCCACAACGGAAGCGGCGGTTTCATCGCAGGAACTCTCAAGGCCAAGACCCTGAATCTCCATGGCTTAAAACCGATCAACCGCTTCCTTCAACTGATTATCGAATTCAAGATCATAAAGAGACTTTCGCTGGTAACGGTTGATTCTGTTCTTCAGAATATAATGGGCGGCCTTATCTGATAGTTTCACATCGTTGGCCTCAAGCATCTCCACGAAACCTTTCCGTGTCTCTTCATTATACGTCAGGTCATCAGTCACAAATGATTCCAGAAGGTTCTTCTCCTGAATCTTTTTAAGGGATTCCCTGTCTTCACTGGATAGGATATCCTGTTTGACCTCTACTTCAGGTTTGATTCCTTTCTGGTGAATCATCTCTTCGGAAGGTGTGTAGTACCGGGCGATGGTAATGGCAATTCCCATGTTATCGTCGAGGTTAAAGGTCTTCTGCACAGAGCCTTTACCGAAGGTTTTTTGCCCCATGAGCAGACCCCGGTTGTTGTCACGGATGGCCCCGGCGAATATCTCCGATGCCGAGGCGCTCCCCTTGTTCACCAGCACGACCAGCTTTCCGGAAAACACTGGAAGTTCATCGGACTTGAATATTCGCTCATTAGCGCCATCCCGGCCCCTGGTGGAAACAATGACCTCACCCTTTTTCAAAAAGAGATTACTCAATTCCACAGCGGCTGAGAGAAGTCCACCCGGGTTATACCTGAGGTCCATGATAAGATTATCTATCTTTTCTTTTCGGTATTTTCTGAGGATTTTTTCCGTATCCTTCGTTGTGTCGTTACCGAAATTCTTAATCTTTATGTAACCGATCTTTTTACCATTGTATTCAATTACTTCTGAATCGAGACTGCTTATCTTGATGGGCTCCCTTTCCACCTCGAATTTCAGGGGATTTTCATGGTCTTCACGTTTTATGTAAAGGGTGACGCTGGTGCCGGCCAGCCCCTTAATCAGCCTTACTGTTTCAGAGAGTTTCTTGTTCTTGAGAGAGGTGTCGTTAACCTTGATAATGACATCCCCGGAATGGATCCCGGCCTTCATGGCAGGGGAATCTTCTATGGGTGAGATTACCACCACCTCCCCGTCCCGGATGGTTATCTCGATTCCCACTCCCACGAATTTACCGGTTGTCATCTCCTTCAGCTCCCCGTAGTCTTCTTCGTCAAGGAACC
The DNA here is from genome assembly GCA_964645775.1 of uncultured Leptospirales bacterium. Taxonomy (GTDB): domain Bacteria; phylum Spirochaetota; class UBA4802; order UBA4802; family UBA5550; genus CAZYBU01. Next base: position 25,716 of record CAZYBU010000017.1, read on the forward strand.
GGGAGTAAGGATCATCCAGGGAATGCATCATCCCCTTGATGGCCCCGTAGAAAAGGGTCTTTGCTTCTGGGTCTTCCACGTAGTGAGTGGATACGAGCTGGTAGACTCTGTGAAAATGATCCAGAAACCTGTGGGGCGATTCTCCGGCCGTTACCATAAATGATGCCTGGAGTCCGATAAAAATGCCCAGGAAGAAGGTCAGTATAAGGACATGAAAGCGGCGATTGCCGTGATTAAAAAACATATATAATCTCCTCTCTATTCTCGCATGAAAACACGTTTTTCAGGGTTTCGGTACAATATGTCAATACAATAAAGAAGAAGGTTACAGGCCAAAGTTTCATAAAAATGTTGACCCTGATACCTGTTTTCTGTGTATATTATGCGGGGTGAATAAAATGATGAAACAGTTTTTGACAATCGGCCTGCTGGCCTTTGTGATTATCATTACAGGATGCTATATTGAGCAGACATCCATCGAACTGAAGGTTATTTCCCTGGGAAGTAATTTTTCAGGTTATTATATAGTGGATGGCGGTTCCATCAATAATATAAACGGTACTGGCACTGATCCCTATGCGTTCGAAAACAATGTAAAAATGGATACCAGTATCCATGTCCACGCTTCAACAAGCGGCACATCCATTGAAGTATTAATATTCGAGAACGGGGACCTGGTAAAAAGCGCCCAGGACAATTCAGAGAACCCGTCCATAACACTCGATTACTCCTTTGATGAAGGTTCCGGCGGTTCCGAGTAGTATGCCTCTCCATTCCGTATGAGGCGGGCCAGATCTGTCAGTATCCTCGCCGTAAGGCCCCAAATCATAGTACCTTCCCAGGTGTAAAAATAGACCTCTCTCGGCGCTCCCCGGAAATCGACTATCTCTTTCCTGTCCCAGAACTCGTTCAAGAAAACCGTAAGTGGCACCTCTATATGGTAATCGACCTCGTCATGGTTCAGTATATACTCCAGGGGAGGAAAGGCCCGGGCCACATAGACCTGAACGTGATGTCCGTGTATGGAGACGTAATCGTCAAAGCGCCCCAGTAGCCGCATTCGGTCCGGAAGCAGACCGGTCTCCTCTTCGGTTTCCCGCCAGGCGGTATGCCAGCCATCCTCGTCCCCTTCTTCCCAGCCGCCGCCTGGAAGGGAGGCCTGACCCTGGTGGGTCCGTACTTTATTGCTCCTGCGGGTGATAAGCACAGAAGGCTCTCCTTCCCCTTCAAGAAGGAGAGCGCAGACCGCCGCCGGTTTGAGATCGTCATCTTCAATCCTCCTGGCTTTGGGATGATTCAGGAGAGGGACAAGTATCTCTTCGATTCTGTCCAGGGTAAGATTATTCACAGTCATGCTGTTAAGGCTCCCCGGCAATGCCTGACGCTACAATAACTTTTTTGCAACCGGTTTAAAAACAAAAAAGTCTTGCCTCCATTTTTCCATGTATCGAAGATAAAAGAGTGAATGAAACCCCTTCATCAAGGAAAAAGCAGCATGGCCCTTTCCGTCTGCCTGATCGATACAATCACAAGAAACAATTGCGCCATAAGCAGGGCCCTCAGCGGTGCAGGATACCGGGTTCAGAGAATAACCCTGGATGAGACTGAGAAGGTATCCTCCCTTGATAAGAAACCCGATATCCTTATCTTCCGGGTAACCCGGGGACTGGACAAGAACGACCGGTTCTGGAAGGTTTTGTCTCACCTCCAATCAATTCACGCCATTCCGCAGCTTCTGGTCATATCCGGCGCGGGAGAAGATATCTTCAGTCACATCCTCTCCTCAAAGGTGAAACACTACATATTTCTCCCGGTGAGAAAAAAATACCTCTACCAGCGCATAAAGGACATCATTGACGGCAGACTACGCGACTACGCGGGTGAAGGCGTCTCCCTGGACCTCGAATACAACCAGAAAAGGTTTCAGGGCAAACTGGACAGCGATTCAGCATCCAGCATGCTCTACTCCCTCGTGGGGAACACACTGCACCATCATCATCTGCTGGAAGAGATAAAACGTCCGAAAAAGAGAAAGGATACGACCTCCCTGGAACATGCCGAAGAGAGAAGACTTGAGAAAGAGATGTGGGATGCCCTGGAAAAGGATCAGTTTCAGCTTTATTACCAGCCGGTCTTCGATCTTCGCTCCGGACGGTTGAACGGTTTCGAGTCCCTTATCCGATGGATACATCCGGAGAAGGGGCTCATTCCTCCTGACGCCTTCATACCGATTGCTGAACGAACGCCCTTTATCATGGCCCTCGGTTTCTGGATTATCGAAAAGGCTTCCGAACATATCAGGGATTGGAACATGCGATTCCGTCCCGATCCTCCTCTTTATGTAAACATTAACCTTTCGGCCCGGCAATTTGTTCACCCTGAACTGGCCGAGAAGATCCTGGATATTATCAACGAAAAGGGCCTGGAAAGGGAGATGATCAACTTTGAGATCACGGAAGGGGCCTTTATGGATGACATGGAACAGGCCAACCTGAGCCTGCTTAAAATGAAGAACGAAGGGCTTCGCATCTACATGGACGATTTTGGAACAGGTTATTCCTCATTGACGTATCTTCTCCACTTCCCTGTGGACTGCATCAAGATCGACAAATCCTTTGTCCAGTGGATGCATATTGAAAAGGTAAGCGAGCAGATCGTCAAGTCCGTCATTTATCTCGCGCATAACCTGGACATGAAAGTTGTAAGCGAAGGAGTTGAAAGCGAGGAACATCTTACCATGCTTCGAACCATGGATTGCGATTACAGTCAGGGATACTATCATTCAAAACCGATGCCCCACGGCGAGGCCGAACAATATATCACGGAAAACCTTCCAAAAATTGCGGGGCAAACCGGACATTAATCCGGTATCCTCCCTCCCCCTTACCACTGTCTATATGAACATATCGTATTAATACCGTGCACCTTCATCCCTTCCCATACACTGATCCTTGTTCAGAACACAGGAAGCCGCTGAATAAACAGGCTCATAGAAATCATATCTGCGCTTCACCTCTCCATTACTGTGACCATCATCCTTATCGGAAGCGGCTGAACTCCCCGGGGCAGGGAGTACGCTTACAAGGAGTGTCCCGATTTCAAGAAACAACGGACCACAATGATTTTAAAAACCTGAAAGGCCGCGGCAACCCTCTTACGAGACCCATGAACCTGTCATGAGGAGAGAACTCCGGGATAATAACCGGGAATCAGTTCACCTCCTCCCTCAGACCTTCGAGAATCCTTCCTGTGAGGGCCCGGTAATCTTCCACTTGATCGGCAGGGAAACGAAAGCCGATGGCCCCTTCATGACCGCCGCCGTTTTCTATGGAAAATTTCTCCAGCAGATTTCTGAGGTCATAATCCCTGTAGGCGGCGCTTCTGCGGACCCGGAACTGCACCAGGGGCAAATCTCCCGTAAAGTCGTAGTAAGAGATCACGCTTACCTTGCCTGCTTCCTCGGCAAGGAAATCGGCAAAGGAGCGTGCCACGGACACGATATCATCCCTTCCCGCGTGATTGTTAAGGTGCTCCATCTCCTTTTCGTCCAGGGCAACATAGCCTATGGACCCGACTATCCTTTTCTTCTCCTCAAAAAAATCTCTACAGACCTTCTCGCTGCCGGAGAGACGGCGTATCTCGTTAAATACTTCATGCCTGTTGGAGAAGTTTGTTTTACGGGTCGTCTCACGGGAGAGGATCGAGTTATACTTATCACTGAACAGTTCGTAGTATTCTCTCTCCCGTTCCGATTTCAGGTACTGTCCCATGTTGGTGTCCCCAACGATACCGGTAAGGATGGTAAGGACAATATTGCGGGTAAAGGGATTATCTATCTGGAAGGTATCAAGCAGATCATCACGTGACTCAAGTTCCATGAGCATGTGACCTATCAGTTCACAGGTCGAAGAGGCCTCGTCCACAAGCTGAAGACCCGGGGAACCGATATATCGGCTGTCCGCTCCCAGATGATGGTCAATTTCAATAACAGGCACACTTTCATCACGGATCATTTTCGCCACGTCTTCGGGAAGATCAAGCATTTCAGGCTTTGGCGTGTCACAGACAATAACAGCCTCAATGGTACGGTCATGATCATATTTCTGGATTACTTCAATTGAGTTATACAGACATATATCCATAAGGTACTGGAAATGCTCATGCACCCTGTCGCTCAGATAAATCGCTGCCTGCTTCTGAAACTTGGAGAGAATAAGTCCCATGGAAACAGATGATGCATAAGCGTCCTCATCAGGATTCTTATGTGAGAGAATAAGAAAGGATTCCCGGGAAGCCAGAAGATCCAGTATGGAGTGGATAATCGGTTCCCGTTCTCTCAGTCGCTCTTTCTGTTTTAACGGCTGTTGCAAGAGAGGCCTCCTCCCTGCATATGATCGTTAATCTCCCAGGTCGGAAGCCCGGAAAACACGATTCCTCCCCCTCTCCTTTGCCTCGTAGAGGGACTGATCCGTCTTCTCTTTCAACTGTTTAAGATCACTGACATGATCCGGGAAGGTCGCCAGACCCTGGCTCAGGGAGAGCCTGATATCCGGTCCTTCCAGCTGATCGAGTAAATCGAGTTTTCCCACTTCCTGTCGGACCCTTTCAACAACCTCAAAGGCCGTGTCCGGGTCCGTATCGGGTAAAATAACCGTGAATTCATCCCCCCCGTAACGGGCCAGGATGTCCCCTTCTCTCAGGCAGTCGTTGAAGACTTTTACCACCTCGAGAATACACTGGTCTCCGATCTCGGGAGTATACCCATCGTTTATCTGCCTGAAATAATCCAAATCCACCATGACCATGGTCAGAGGCAGACCGGTCTTCCTTGCCTTTTCAACATACCCTTCAAGAGAATCTTCCAGAAATCGCCGGTTATAGGCGCCGGTAAACTCATCTGTGATGGCCCTCTTACGGGCCGCCTCTCCCCAGTGGACCATCTCCTCTAGAAACTCGCCGGCGTGACTGAGCCTCAGGGCGGTAATGTTAAGCATTCGGTACATGATCTTAACGGCCGCCCTGGGATTGTTTTCCGCAAATAGAAAAAAATCATTTCCCTTCATGGTAAGGAGCCGGCTCTCATCTTTTATGCGGCAGGTTGCAGAACGGGGCGCGTCCTCGAAGATGGACATCTCACCAAAGAAATTACCCCTGTCAAAGAGGGCCACCTCCCGCCCCATGCCGTCGGACATGCGAACCGAGGTAGAGACCGTTCCATCTATCACTATAAACAGTTCCTTTCCCTGATCTCCCTCCTGGAAAAGAACATCATCCACACCGTATTCTCTATGGTCCAGGTAAGGCATCAGGGCATCAATTTCTCCGGTTCCCAGTTCGGAAAAGATCTCCACTTTCGGAAGAAACTCCTTAAGGATTTCCTCATCCATCCTGCCCTCCCATCTCTATTCTGTCACCCCCGTTCTCCAGGGCGCTGAACATCCTCTCGAAAGCCGCTTTTGAGAGTTCCTTATTATCATCACCGTCTGCGGGATAGAGAGCGATACCGATACTGAAAGTCACCTTCAGCTCTTCACCTCCCGTATACTCTTTCAGATCCATCCCCATAAGAGCATCCCGGACTTGTTCCGCCCGCTGGAGAGCGGTTGTTTTACCCGCGGCTGGCACGATAATGCCATACTCGTTACCCCTGTACCGTACCCCCACGTCATCGTTATCAATGTTTTTTTTCAATATGTCCGCCATAAGGGTAAGGACCGCGTCACCCACCTCATGACCGTAGGTGTCGTTGATCCTCTTGAACTCATCCGGCTTGATCATGATGATGGCGGTTCCCTCTCCATACTCGGGCAGAAGAGTGTTGAATTCTTCTTCAAGGAAGGTTCGGTTATAGAGGCCGGTGAGTTTATCAGTCAGAAGCTGACGTTTCAGATTCTGGACCCATTGAGATCTTTCGGAAATCAGATTGTTGGTGGATCGGATTCGTCCCGCCACCAGGGCAAGAAGCTCATGAAGCAGGTGGGCCGATATCTCCGGATAGCTATCCAGGACATCCTGAAAACTTTTACCCTGCTCGGGGAAAACCAGTACCTCTGTATCCGTGTCAGCCAGAGCCGAAGCCTTCATGTTTGTCCCCTGAAGGAAGTCCATCTCGCCGAAGGATTCACCCTGTATAAAACGGGCCAGGTCCAAAGTCTCCTCTTCGCTCTCTTTCCGTATGATGACGCTTCCCGAGCGGATAACGTAGATCCCGTCACAGGGCTTGCCCTGTTCCAGAATAGACTCACCTTCCCTGTAGGAGTAGAACCCGCAGTTTTCAGCGATGATGCCGATCTCTCTCTCTTTCAGACGGGAGAAGAGTTCAACACCCGATAACAGTTTCCGAACTTCTTCTGTTTTACTTTCAGATACCATGGAACATTCCATCACAATTAATGTTTACATCCATCTATACCCCTGTGACATAAAAATGCAATTGTAAAATATCTTAGTAGCCGGTAGAAATAGTATCAGAAATCAAGCAACCATTCCCGGGCCACGGCGACCTGTCCAAGGGCGATGCCTCCATCATTGACTGGAACCTTCCGATTGGTATAGACCTGAAACCCTTTCTTACGGAGAAGACGCGTTATACCGGAGAGAAGAAGCCGATTATTGAAGACACCTCCTGTGAGAACGACGCGGTCGAGCCCTTCATCCTTTCCCAGAGCCGTTACGATTTCCCCTGTTATTGAAATGATATATTCATGAAAAAATCGTGCCGACTCTTCAAGAGACCCCCTCTTTTCATGATAGAGCAGAACCTCTTGCACAAGTTTTCCCGTGTCTGCCAGATATATGCCATTCCCCTTTATAACACCCGCAGTGACTGGAGGGGCCGGTTCATTTTTACAGAGGAGGGCTCTCTCCTCCAGTAGCTGGGCCGCCTCTGCCTCTCCCGTTACTCTCTGTGTGATTCCAAGAATCGAGGCCATGCCGTCGAAGATTCTGCCGATACTGCATGAAAGAGGCGCGTTCACCCCTGCAAAGAGGCCCTCCAGGAGAAGACCGGTTTCCGGAGTACGAAAATTTCCCGGCACATCTCCAAAGGCCTGAAGGAGCAGGGAATGACCGATCTTCCAGACATCCCGGATGGCGCTCTCACCTCCCGGCAGGGGAAACTCCGTAAAATGCCCGGCCCTCCGGTAGCTCTTCCGGTCACAGATGAGTACCTCGCTCCCCCAGAGAGTACCGTCCGGTCCGTAGCCAGTCCCGTCATAGGAGACACCGATTACCGGCCCGTCCAGATTTTCTTCCTCCATGACGGATACAGCGTGAGCATGATGGTGTTGTACATCCATCCTGCGGACCCCTCCTTCTGCCATCTCATCCGCAAAGATCCGGGTCATGTATCCGGGATGCATATCCGCCACAATGACATCCGGTTTCATGTCGAATACATGGATAAAATGCTCAACGCTTTCACGAAATGTTTTATGGGTCAGCATGTCTGCCATATCACCCAGATACTGGCTCATGATGACCACATCCTCACGGGCCAGGGCGAAAGCGTTCTTCTTGTCCCCACCCATGGCAAGGACCCGGGCCGGTGTGTTACGGGAAAAGAAGGGAGCCGGTACGTATCCCCTTGACCGGCGCACAAAAACCGGTTCATCATCCACAACCATGAGAACCGAGTCGTCACTCTGGGCTGCGATTTCACGGTTACAGGTCACAAAGGCGTCGGCGATTTTTCCCAGGCGGTGAAAGGCATCCTTTTCACGAAAGACAATCGGTTCATCGGAGATATTAGCGCTTGTCATAACCAGTACCCGATCCGGCTTTGTTTCAAAAAGAAGGTGCTGCAGGGGAGTATACGGAAGCATGAAGCCGAGGGTCCCCATGCCGGGGGCCACTTTCCGGCTCAGGTCACTCTCTCCCTTTGAGCGGAGCAGCAGGATGGGGCGTTCCGGCGAAAGAAGGAGTCCCTCTTCCCTTTCATTAACATGAACATATTTCCGGATAACCTCCAGGGAAGATGCCATAAGGGCAAAGGGTTTGAAAGGGCGCCGCTTTCTTTTCCTGAGTTCAGTCAGGACATCATCCCTGTGAGCGTCGACCACAAGATGGTATCCTCCGATACCCTTGACGGCCAGGATATTTCCAACCTCCAGCATCTCCAGGGCCCGGAGAGGAACATCTTCCGGTCTTACGTTAAGCTGTTTGGCATCCCGGTTGAACAGTTGCAGTTCCGGACCGCAAAGAGGGCAGGCGTTGGGCTGAGAGTGAAAGCGGCGGTCCTCCACGAAATCATATTCCTCCTGGCACTTCGGACACATGGGAAAATGGACCATCTCCGTGTTAGGCCTGTCGTAAGGCACATCGGTCACGATGCTGAACCTGGGACCGCAGTTTATGCAGGTTATGAAGGGATATCGGAACCTCCGGTCGTCCGGATCAAAGAATTCCGCAAGACAATCGGGACAGAGGGCCATATCCGGAGAATAAAAGGCGAGACGCTCTTCAGTGTTTCTGCTTTTTCCAATGGAAAAATCGCTGTATCCCCGCACCTCCTCACTCTTCCAGTGAACAGAAAAAACACGAGCCAGGGGAGGGGATTCTTCCTCTATGGCTCGGATAAAGGCATCGAGTTCTTCCTCTTCACCTTCCGCGTGAATGTCGACGCCGAGGGTATCGTTCACAACCTCTCCCATTATTTCATGTCGACGGGCCAGCTTATGAATAAAGGGTCGGAAACCGACTCCCTGAACAATACCCCGCACCCGGATATGACGATGGACCAACATTTCGTTCGGTCAGACTTCCCCTTCAAGCCAGCTCTTGAGGCCGTGGCAGGTTTCCCGGGCGGCCCGGATGACCGGATATTTTCTGCCGAACTGGTCCTGAAAGGTTCCGCTCTTCCCGTAAGCCGAGGGTATCCTGATGACATGGTCCGCATTCCCCTTCGACAGTCCGTCGGTGAAAAAGACCGACTCTTCCACTTTCCATTTCTCCAGGGCCGTCCCGTCCAGCAGCGATATAATCGCTGAAACCGCCCCCGGTTTCGGAACATCACCCAGGGAGTGGCGCAGATGATGCAGGTTCCCTGTGCTGCTCAGGACGGTTAATTTCACACTCTTTCTATTATTTCGTATCTTGAGTATTTCTTCTATGGTGGCAGGATGGGTCCTCTGGAGATGAAGGAGAATATGTGCCGGCTCACCGCAGGCATCCAGATCCTCGAGCATCTCACCGTCGCTTTCGAAATAGCGGCCTCTGAAGTACATGTCCTTCCGGCTGAACCGGTAGGCTATGTTCAGTTCCTCGTCATTACGGAGGAAACGCCGGGTGGAAACGGAATTAGCGAGTTCCGTAAACTCACCGAAAATATAGATATTCTTTTCCTCCGGTTCACGGGGCATGGCTGTCCAGTCAAAGCTCTCCTTTTCGAGAAGGGCGAGTTTGTCCTGTATCTTCTCCAGCTCACTGGAGTAGAGAATCATCCCCCGTTCTTTACCGTACCGGAGAGCAAGGTCTATCTCTTCCAGCGTAAGCCTGGGAGAGATGGCCAGGACAGAAGAAGGACCGCTTATCTCGCGGACAGGTTTAATAAAGTCATCGATGGCCGGATTGGAAGCTGATCCCGCAACTTCTGACGCCCCTTCATAGCCGAACCGGCCCCGGGCACAGAGATTGTCGAAGAATTGATCGTTCCCGATCTTTGATGATATCTTCATGAAATGATCGTCCCGGGTCTCAACAATCATGGAGCAACCGTCCCCGCAAAGGGTACAGTGACTCTCCGTGAGCCGGTGCCGGAAAGGTCCCGGTTTCCCATCCGGTATTCGTTCATGGATGGCGCCCACGGGACAGACGGAGACGCAGAGTCCGCAGGTTATGCAGTTGGTATCGTCCAGGGCCCGGTAGGCATAGGGAACAACCGTGGCCTGGTAGCCTCTCCGGTCGATGGCAAACACGGACTGTTTCTGCACCTCTTTACAGATACGGACGCATTGACCGCAGTTGATGCACTTTTCTGTTTCTATCTGTATAAAACGGTTTTCAGTTTCGTATTTCCTTTCCCGAAGCTCTCCGATGAACAGGTTCCCGGTATCGGCCCCGTACTCCTTCGAATATTTTTTAAGACCACACTCATAGATGTCCTGACAACCGCACTCCATGCAGCGAGAGGCCTCCTCAAGGAATTCCTCTTCGGTAAAGCCTTTCTCCACCTCGGTAAAGGAATGGATCCTTTCCCCCGGTTCTTCTTTTCTTACATGCCTGCGGGGCGTCTTTTCCCTTTCAGCGAACTCATCGGGTGATATGAGTCCGAAATCTTCCTTTCGAATATAGAATCCCAGCCGGTCTTCCGGTTTTGGAATCTCTCCTCTCAGGTATAAGTCGATCCCATGGGCTGCGCGGCGTCCATGGGAGACAGCGCCGATAACAATATCAGGTCCCATAACGCAGTCTCCACCGGCGAAAACCCCTTCCATGCTGGTGGTAAAAAGAGAGTTGTCTGCCGCAATGGTTCCCCACTGGGTAATCTCCACGTCCTGAAGCTCTTCGGCCCATACCTTCTGTCCTATGGCTTCTATGACCAAATCGACCGGTTCCTCGTATTCGCTCCCCTCGACAGGCACCGGCCGCCGCCGCCCGGAAGCATCCGGTTCACCAAGTTCCATTCTGATCAGGCGAACAGCAGTAATGACTCCATCTTCACCCCTGTATTCCACGGGATTGTTCAGGATACGGACCTCGATCCCCTCATCTTTGGCGTCATCGATTTCTTCAGGGTCCGCCGGCATCTCCGCCTCTGTCCTTCGATAGATCATGGAGACAGAGGCGGCGCCCAGTCGCAAAGCGGTTCGTGCGGCGTCAATCGCGGTGTTCCCTCCACCGACAATAAACACCCGTCTACCTGTAAGAATAACAGCCTCGCCTTCATTTACCTTTCGAAGAAAGTCAATTCCCTGTTTCACGCCCTCCAAGTCCTCTCCCGGGATGTTCATGGTAGAGCCGGCCCAGGCACCGGTACCGAGAAAGACCGCGTCATAATCAGTTTTAAGCTGCTCCAGGGTAATATCCCTTCCCAGTTTGCTGTTGCATTGCAACTCCACTCCCATGGAGAGGATGGCGCCAATCTCCTTCGCCAGATCCTTTTTGGGAAGCCGGTATTCCGGGATACCGTACCTCATCATGCCTCCCGGTTCCGGCATCATTTCAAAGACGGTACAGGCGTGGCCCTTCAGGCGGAGATAATATGCGGCCGTGAGTCCCGCAGGACCGCTTCCCACGATGGCCACCCGTTTGTCTGTATCTTTCCCGGCTTCCGGAATATACATCTCCCCGGAGTAGAGATCCCGGTCAGCCATGAACCTCTTGATATTTTTTATGTCCACCGGCTCATCCACGTAATTCCGTCGGCATTGCCGCTCGCAGGGACGGGCACAGATCCTGCCGCAGACCATGGGGAAGGGATTGCTCTCCTTCATCAGTTTCTGACCCTCAAGATAAAGACCCCGGGATGCCATGGCGATATATCCCTGGATATCAACGTTAGCCGGACAGGCAAGCCGGCAGGGTGGATGACAATCGGCCCGGTGGTTTGAAAGGAGGAGCTCCAGGTTCATCTTCCGGGACTCATGGACTCTTCTGTTATCGGTCTCTATCTTCATCCCGTCGTTTACGATCGTTGCGCAGGCCGGTTTAAGACCCCGTGCCCCCTCGATCTCCACAACACAAAGAAAGCAGGATGTATAGGGTTCCAGCTGCTCATTATAACAGAGGGTGGGAATATCAGCCAGGCCTTTCTCCCGTACTACTTCCAGGACCGTGGCTCCGTCCGTGACTTCAATTTCCTGATTGTTTATTGCTATCCTTGCCATAAAGCTATCATTCCCGGATTATTCCACGTGAACCGCGTTGAAATTGCAGGCTCTCAGACAGTTTCCACACTGGATACAGAGGTCCTGGTCGATACGGTGAATTTCCTTGCGAGACCCGCTGATGGCGTCCGTGGGACAATTCTTCGCGCAGAGGGTGCATCCCGTACAGGCGTCCGGGATAATCGTATAGGTCAGGAGGGATCTGCATACGCGGGCCCTGCATTTTTTTTCCCGAACGTGCTCCTCGTACTCTTCCCGGAAGTACCTCATGGTGGTCAGAACAGGGTTTGGGGCCGTCTGCCCCAATCCGCAGAGGGATGCTTCACGTACTTTCTCAGCAAGTCGTTCCAGTTCATCCAGGTCCTCTTCTCTTCCTTCACCTTCGGTGACGCGAACCAGTATCTCATACATTCGGGTGGTTCCTATACGGCAGAAAGTGCACTTTCCGCATGATTCATTTTTAATGAAGTTCATGAAAAACCTGGCCACGTCGACCATGCAGGTGTCCTCGTCCATGACCACCATTCCACCGGAGCCCATAATCGCCCCGGTGGCCGTCAGAGACTTGTAGTCGACAGGAGTATCGAGCAGGTGTTCCGGAATACAACCTCCTGAAGGGCCTCCCAGCTGGACCGCCTTGAAGGCCCGGTTATTTTTGATTCCTCCCCCCATCTCAAAGATCACTTCCTTCAGAGTAATCCCCATGGGGACCTCAACCAGGCCTGATTTGGCAATCTTCCCGGTTAACGCGAATACCTTGGTCCCCCGGCTCGATTCCGTTCCGATTTTGGCGAAACTCTCATTGCCATAAACAAGTATCCAGGGTACGTTTGCCAGGGTCTCAACGTTGTTTATCACGGTCGGTCTGTCCCAGACCCCTCTCTCGGCCGGGAAGGGAGGCTTGATCCTGGGCATCCCCCGTCTCCCCTCAATGGAAGCGATAAGGGCAGTCTCCTCACCGCAGACAAAGGCTCCGGCCCCAATCTTGAGGTTGATATTAAAAGAGAACCCGCTCTCCAGGATATTCTCACCCAGGTAGCCCTTCTCCCGGGCCTGCTCCAGGGCTATCTCCAGGCGACTGACCGCGAGGGGGTACTCAGCCCGGACGTAGATGAACCCGCTGGTCGCGCCGATGGCCCGGGCCGCTATGGCCATCCCCTCGATAACACTGTGGGGGTCTCCTTCCAGGATGGAACGGTCCATGAAGGCACCCGGGTCACCCTCGTCAGCGTTGCAGACAACGTACTTCTCGTCATCCTCCACCCGGGCCGTAAGTTCCCATTTCAGCCCTGTAAGAAATCCGGCGCCTCCCCGGCCTCCCAGGCCCGCGTCCTTCACTTCCCGTATAATCTCTTCAGGTAAGAGTTCTTTCAGTGCCCGTTCAAGACCCCGGTATCCTCCCGCATCCAGGTAATCCTGGATAATTTCAGGATTGATCTTCCCCGTGTTCCGGAGGACAATGCGTTTCTGTTTATCAAAATAGGCCGATTCATGGTTGGTCTTGTCATCCATGAGGAGGTACTCCTCAACCGGTTGGCCCCCCTTCACATGTTTCTCGTATATCTCCCTGACCTTTTTACTATCCATTTCCGCATAGGTCCAGGAGAACTCTCCATCCCTCACCTCGACGAGAACCTCACGAAAGCAGGAACCGATACAACCGGTCTTGCCCAGAGTAACACCTGTATCATCAGAGGCTATAAGCTGTTCCAGTTCCCGGTAGACCTGATCGCCTCCCGCAGAGATTCCACAGCTCGCCAGGCCCACAATGACTTCTTTGCCGCTCATGCCATGTAATCCTTGATGATCCGTTTTACCTTCTTGTCATCCAGGTTTCCGAATACACGTTCATTTATCATGATAACCGGCGCCAGGCTGCAACAGCCGAGGCAGGCTACATCCTCCAGAGAAAAAGTACCATCCGGAGTTGTCTGACCCGTTTCCAGATTCAGGACGTCACGCAGGGTGTCGGAGAGGATTTCCGCTCCGTTAATATGACAGGCGGTCCCGTGGCATACCCTGATCTGGAACTTCCCCGGCCTGTTGAACTTAAACTGGGAGTAAAAGGTTGCTACGCTGTAAAGATCGGATAGGGGTATATGAAACCTGCGAGAGACCTCGTCCAGTATCTCTTCCGGCAGGTACTGATAATGATCCTGCACTTTTTGCAGCACCCGGATCGTGTTACCAGGCTGGTCTTTTAAAATATCCAGTTCTGATCTCAGTTCTTCTTCCATAATATACCTTACAGGTAAAGAGAGTCTTCACATGAGATATGGTACGTATTATAACTAACAATGGACATTTGTTTTGCAGAAAAAGATACACGCAATATATTTTTTTCTTTATTTGTAGGAGTCAGGTTGTATACCCGGGCATGATCTAAAGACAGGCCAGGAGCGAAAACGCCCATGAAGTTTTTTATTGATACAGCGGACATAGAAGAGATACGGCAGGCCCGGGACCTCGGTATACTGGACGGCATTACAACCAATCCCTCTCTAATTGCAAAAACCGGGAGGCCCTACAGGGATGTCATATCTGAGATTGCCTCAGAGGTAGAGGTCCCCCTTTCAGCCGAGGTTATATCCACGGACACGGATGGAATGCTGGGGGAAGCACGGGAACTCGCAAAAGTGGCCAATACCATCAACATTAAAATCCCCCTGACAGAAGATGGCCTCCGGGCTGTCAGGGTATTACGGGATGAGGGAATAGACACAAACGTTACACTCTGTTTCAGTTCCACCCAGGCCCTTATGGCAGCCAAAGCGGGTGCCAGCTATATTTCCCCTTTTATTGGACGGCTGGATGATATCAGCCACGAAGGAATGGAAATCGTTGATGAGATCCTTCGCATGTATGGCAACTACGGTTTTGATACGGAAGTGATTGTCGCCTCCATACGTCATCCCCTGCATATCAAGGAAGCGGCATTGCTGGGCGCCGATATCGCTACCATTCCCTTTTCTGTTTTCCAGAAAATCATCCGTCATCCCCTTACGGACATTGGTCTGGAAAGGTTTTTGGAAGATTATAAAAAGATACCTGCTTCCTGAGGAGTTAGCTATGCCAGTTATTGAATGGAATGACACATTCAGTGTCGGAATAGAATCAATCGACATCCAGCACAAAAAAATCTTCGAGCTGATAAACCGGGCTCATGACGCAGCTGGCAGTCCCCATTCAAGGGATATTCTGCACTCGATCTTTGATGAGCTCTTTTCCTATGTTCTGGTCCATTTCAACTACGAAGAGAACCTCATGGAAAAGTACGAATACGAGGACCTCTTCATCCACAGGGAAAGCCATGAAAACCTGAAGAGAAAGGTCCAGGAATATCACAAACGGCTTAATGAAGGGGAACCGGTATCCACCCATGAGACTCTTGGTTTTCTCCTGGACTGGCTGACAGGTCATATTCAGAAAACAGATATGGCCTACAGAGAGACCCTGATTGAACGGGGGGCCCGTTGAGGCCTGGCGAAAAAAAGATCGATTATCCCTCAGAGCTTACCTTCAAGGCTGTCTTCAAAAACCGGGAGTATACCCTCGAAAGTCTCCGTTCTCTTCTGTCTGAATCTAATCTGGATGCCAGGTTGACAACTCGCGAAAGCCGAAACGGAAAATTTATTTCCTGCACCATAACATCTGTCTTCCCGGACGAAGAAACCCTGGACCGTTTATGCTCGCGAATATCCGGTATGGATGGTTTCGTGATGCTGTTCTAACAGCAGGCCATCCCCGCAAGGGCGCCGCTGCTCCAGGCAAACTGCAGGTTGAACCCACCGCTGTCACCGTCAATATCCAGGAGTTCTCCCGCCAGGTGCAGGCCGGGAATTTCACGGGATTCCATTGTCACGGGATCAATTCCGGCAACATCCACACCCCCGGCAGCCACCACAGCGTCTTCAAACCCTCTGGGCTCTCCCGGCTCAAGTCTGAGCGACTTGAGCATGCCGACAAGGGTACGCACCTGGTCCCCCCTCAGTTTGCCTGCGGTCATGGCAGTATCCAGTCCCATCTGACCGAGGAAAAACTCCGGCATTCCCTTTCTCAGAAGGCCGTTCAGGGCCGTTGCCACGGGCTTCTCCCGGTGGGAGAGGAGGGTGTCCACAAGGGCTTTCAGCTCTTCTTCTGAATGTTCGGGGCAAAGGTCCAGATCTACATGAACAGGAAGAGATTGTACAACGGCCTCATTAACATGACGGGAGACATCCAGGGTTGCCGGTCCCGAGATGCCGTACCCCGTGAATTGGACCTCACCAACGGTTTCTGCCTTCAACAGGGTATCCTGCCATACTCGAACCCTGCAGTTCCAGCGGATACCCTGCAATCTGTGGAGAGGTTTAAGCGGGATGTTTAGGGGTACGATTGAAGGGAAAGGCTCCCTGATTTTCAGGCCCAGGGACGCGGCCAGACGATATCCGCTGTCACTGCCTCCCAGGGCGGGCCAGGCGCAGCTTCCAGTAGCAAGAATGACCCGTTCAAACCGTTCCTTCTCCCTGCCGGCTGTTGTTACTTCAAAAAAATCAGATACTCGTTTAACAGTATCCACTCTCCTGTGAATTCTCTGCGTCACTCCTCTGTTTTTCAGGACAAACTGAAACTGGTCGATGACCGAAGCGGAATGTCTACTTTCCGGAAACAATCTCCCCAGGTTTTCCTCTGTGAAAGGGATACCGAGAGAAAGAAAAAAGGCTTCCGTCTCTTCAGGCCCGAAACGGCCGAAGAGGTTCCGAACGAAATCGGGATGACGACCATGATACCTGGAGACGTCGATACCAGTGTTTGAGATGTTGCATTTCCCATTACCCGTAGCGAGAATCTTGCGACCCGGTTTTTTCTGCTTTTCATAAAGAACAACCCGGTTGTTTCCCTCCGAGGCGAAACAGGCTGCCGTCATTCCCGCACTCCCCGCTCCGATTATGGCAATATTCATAGACTACTTCCAGATGGCAAGGATTCTCATGATTTAACTCCGCTCTTATCCGTATTGTACCGGTCAGTGAAATCTGACCAGAAGCAGAGTAAAGTCATCCTTCAAATCATCATCCAGGGGACTCTTTATGCGCAGGATGTCCAGTTCCTGGATAATATCCTCCAGGTTTTCCGGGCTGTTCATCAATATGGTAACAAGCCGTTCTTCCCCCCGCAGGATATCAAGATCTTCTCCTCCCAGGCTCTCAACCACTCCATCTGTGAAGAGGACCAGCATATCGTCCCTGTCAAAAGGAATCGTCTGTTCTTCATATTCCGTGTCGGGTAAAAGGCCCAGAGCGCGCCCCTTACCTTTCAGGCTTTTCCAGGACCCCGTTTTGCTGTTAAGCAGAAGCTGAGGATTATGCCCGGCGCTGACAAATGTCACTCTTTTCTCTTCCACGTCCACATAGGCGTAAAAAAGGGTAATGAACATCCCGGATTCTGAATCTTCAAAAATCTTTGAATTTATTTTTTTTATGAATGCAGCGGGACTTTTCATCATGGGTCGCTCGGATCGTATCAGGTTACGTGCTGAACCCATGAACACGGCCGCCGGTATACCTTTACCTGAAATGTCTGCTATTAAAACGCCATAGCTTCCGTCATCGTCCTGGAAGAAATCGTAAAAATCCCCTCCCACGATCCGAGCCGGGGAATACCATGCCTTGAGGGAATGTCCCTGGACCTCCTCCGGTATACTGGGCAGGGTCCTCTTCTGGATACGGGCCGCGATATCGATCTCACGGTCCAGCATCTTCTGAGCCTCGATTCTCTTCTGGTTTATCATGTTCTGGTACGATTCGGCCACCTGACTTCCGACGGTTGTCACGAGCCTGAGATCAAAGGATGTAAAGGAATCATCGTTCGACTTTTCCATAACACACATAACACCTATGGGAATTCCCTTATTGATGACGGGTACGGCGATAAAATTGGAAGATCGCAGAGTCACTTCATTTTCGCATAGAAGCAGATTCTGTTCCATCTTTTCCGTTGTGATATAGGGGTCACCCGACCGCAGTATGTCCATTACGACTCCCCTGCAGTTAAGCAGAACACTTTCATCCATCATTTCATCAATATTCAAGGTCGCCTCAATCTTCAGGTCTTTTTCTGATCCATATTTCATAGCAATAAAGGCCCGTCGAATCTTAAGAGAATCGGAAAGAGCGCGCAGAATCCAGCTCTGGATAAAATCGTAGGTCCCGGCCAGGGCGATAGACTGGGAAATATTGTAAAGGGTCTCCAGTTCCAGGACACGCGCGTTCAGGTCATCGATGAGCTGCCTGGAGGAGAGAGCAATGGCCGCCTGCTCAGCGATGTACTGGGCCTTCATAAAATCGAGTTCGGAAAAGGAATCCCGGTCGATGGTATTAACCACCTCAAGGACACCAACAAGCCTGTCGAACACTGTCATAGGCAGGCAAAGAATATTTCTTGTGGTAAAGGACGATCGCTGATCAATCTCGGAAAAGAAATCGGGATGATTCCGGACATCATTGACGATTTCCGCCTTCCCCGATGAAGCTACCTTCCCGGCGATCCCTTTTCCCCTGGGTACTCTCTGGCCGATGAGATAATCATCCTCTCCGGCTGAGGTATTGGTAAAAATCAGATCTCCCGTTTCATCATCCGCCAGCAGGATGGAGGATCCTTCGGCCCGGATCATCTCCCGGGCAACACGAAGTATCTCGGAGAGCAGTTCTTCCCGGTCCATGTGGGAGTTTATGGACCGTATTACGTAATTTACGTATTCAATGTCTATCTTGTAGTCGATGATCAACCTCAGAAAATTGGCTTAAAATCAAACCGGTGAGTAGCTTCTATGTAACGGCGGGTATGAGTCTTCTGTCGGAGAACAACAGATTCTGTGGTCGCTCCTCCATGGATAAAACGGACACCCGGCAAGAGAACACCGTCCGTCACACCGGTAGCGGCAACGATGACATCATCACCCGGAACAAGGTGTTCGATGGTATAAACGTCCTCGCCGTTCTTGAGATTGAAATTATCCATCAGTTTCTTTTCTTCCTCTGTCTCGCAGAGAAATCTTCCCTGGAATTCTCCTCCCAGGCATTTGAGGGCCGCTGCCGCGATTATACCATCTTTGGCCCATCCTGTACCGATCAATAGATCAATGACATTATTCTCCATGGCCGTGGCAATGGCACCCGAAATATCACCGTCACGGATATACTTGATGCGGGCCCCCGCCCGCCGAATATCTTCCACCAGGGAGCTGTTCCATGATCTGTCCAGGACACAGACCGTTACGTCCTCGATATATTTCTTCTTCGCCCGGGCAATACGCTTGATATTAATGGAAGGCGTCTGATTAACATCAACCATCCCTCTTCCCTGGCTGCCGGTTGCGATTTTATACATTAGAAGGGGAGGAACCTGAATCATGCAACCGGTGGTTCCCATGGCCACAAAGGAAGCGGCATTTGAACTTCCTCTGGCGCAGGTTTCCTTCCCATCCAGTGGTTTCAGGGCAAGATCGATCATCTCGCCTTCACCCGATCCCAGGCTATTCCCGTCCTGTATGGGACTATCTTCGTTGTCAGCCCCGGCCACGATCACACCCTGAAAATCTACCTGATCAAATACATTGAGCATCGCCTCCATGGCTGACTCGTACGCTATCTCAGGGTCTCCCTTTCCCATGGAACGGGCCGCGTACAGGGCTGCCGCTTCAGTTAATCGCACGGATTCCAGGGTCAGACTTCGATTCATATCTAATATATACAATAGATGGATGAAAGGAATCAAGACTTTTTCAATATCCTTTAACAACTTGCTTTCGATTATTTTATTGACCCTTCAGGCAGGGGAGGTTAGAAATGTGACATAATTGCAGGAGTGCCCAAATTGGTCCAGACCATTATAGTTATTGGCGGCGGCCTTCTTCAGCTGCCGGTCATACTTCAGGCAAAGAAAATGGGACTTCAGGTGATCGTCACGGATTACAACCCGGAAGCGATCGGAATGAAGGACGCAGATATTCCCATCGTCATGAGCACACGTGACATCGAAGGTTCTGTTCGCGTTGCCCGCATCCAGAACCAGGTTACCCCTATCTTCGCGGTCCTGACCGTTGGGACCGACGCGTCGATGACTGTTGCCGCAGTTGCCAGCGCCCTTAACCTTCCCGGAATCAAGTTCGACGACGCGGAGGCCGCCACGAATAAGATCAAGATGCGGCAGAGATTCCTTGAGCACGGTGTCCCCTCCCCTCCCTTTATACCAGTCTGGTCCCTCAAGGAGGCCAAGGAAGCTTTCAGAAACCTAAAGGCCCCACTTGTCATCAAACCGGCGGACAACATGGGCGCCCGGGGTGTCATCCGTGTGGATGACCGTAATGAGCTACCGGACGCATTCCGGTTCGCGAAGAACGCCTCTCCCAGCGGTGAACTGATTATTGAAGAGTTCATGGAAGGACCCGAGCTCTCCATAGATTCCATCATCTATAACAACGAAATAACCATCACCGGCGTGGCGGACAGGATTATCGAGTTTCCGCCTTATTTCATCGAAACCGGCCACAATATGCCTTCAGCCAAAACACCGGACCTGATCATTGACGCGTGCAGGGTTATGCGACAAGGTATCGAGGCTCTGGGAATCAACATTGGCGCAGCCAAGGGTGACATCAAGCTCACTCCGGAAGGGCCCATGATCGGGGAGCTGGCGGCCCGTCTATCCGGCGGGTTCATGTCCGCCTATACCTACCCGCTCCATTCGGGGGTCAATCTCATGAGGGCCGTCATTGAAGTCGCTCTGGGAGAAGAACCGGGAAACCTTGAACCGGTCCAGGATCGGGTGGCGGTGGAACGTGCCGTCTTCGCGAAACCGGGAATCATAAACCGCATTACGGGTCTGGAGGAGGCACTTGCCGTTCCCGGTATTGATGAGATATTTCTGAACCTGCAGCCGGGTGACCGGGTCGTTGAACCCAGGTCAAATGTAGACAAGGCAGGCCACATCATCGCCTCCGGGAACTCCCTGGAAGAAGTGGAAACAGCTGTCCGTACGTGCAAAGAACGCCTCAGGATAGATGTACTGGAAGAGACTGAACTCTCCATGGAATCGATTCGCCTGGCAGCACGAGAAAAACTTCAAAAAGTCTGTTACGCCTGTGACTTCTGTGATGGTCTTCGCTGTCCTACGGGTGTTCCGGGTATGGGTGGCATCGGAACAGGTGATTCTTTTCGCCGCAATATTCAGGCCCTGCACAACTTTCGTATCGTCACAAGGCTTATCCACAATGTCCATGAACCGGACACCCGCACAACCTTCTTTGAACGAACTCTATCCCTTCCCGTGCTGATCGCCCCTGTCACCGGTTCCGTCACAAATATGGGCGGCGCCATCGAGGAACTTGAATATAACCGGGCCGTGGTCAGAGGGAGCCTTAACGCCGGAAGCATCACGTTCGTGGGTGACGGTGCCTCTCCGGAAAAATATAAAATCGGACTTCAGGCTCTCTCTGAATGCGGAGGCGAGGCCATTCCAATTTTCAAGCCCAGAGCTGATAACGGAGAGATCATAAAGCGTATCCACGCCGCTGAGGAAGCTGGCGCCCTGGCTGTCGGTATTGACATTGACGCCATAGTTTTTAAGACCATGGCCATGAAGCAACAGGCTGTCGCGGCCCGAAACCTGAATGACCTTAAGAAGCTGGTATCTTCCACATCCCTCCCTTTTATTCTGAAAGGAATATTAAATCCAGAAGATGCCCGTCTCGCTGTGGAGGCAGGAGCAAAAGGAATCATTATATCAAATCACGGGGGACGGGTCCTCGATGGGATGGCCGGAAGCATGGATGTCCTTGAGTCCATTGTGGACGAAGTGCGGGGAGAAATTACAATTCTTATAGACGGTGGGTTCCGCTCGGGAACTGATATCGTCAAAGCCCTGGCCCTGGGCGCGGATCTTGTCTGCATAGGCCGACCTGTTGCCATAGCGGCTGTAGGTATGGGCACAAACGGCGTCTCTTTTTACCTGCAACACCTTAAAGAAGACCTTCGGAGGACCATGATCCTCACCGGTTTCCAGGACATACCTTCAATCGACGGCTCAATCATCCGCAGGTTGAATCAGAGCTGAAAAAGTATCTTCTAATATCGCCTGAAAAGGGCGGCCATCTTGCCCAGTATAGTTACATCCCATCCCTCTATGTCAGAGTATGAGGGATTGTAGGCCACAAGCCGAACCCGGTCTTTCTCCATTTTAAATTCTTTCAGGGTCGCTTCTTCATCTATCATGGCTGCAACGATATCTCCATTGTCCGCGACAGGTTGCTGACGTATAACAGCTATGTCTCCCTCAAAGATACCGCCATCCTCCATGGAATCTCCTTTAACTTTCAGGGCAAAGAAGGTTCCGGATCCGAAAGCGGATTTAGGAAAACTCAGATAATCTTCTATGTTCTCCGCTGCCAGTATTGGACCACCTGCCGCGATACTGCCCACCAGGGGAATGCTGATGCCTTCAGCCTGTTCCTCTTCCAGTAACTCATCCTGAAGTACTACAATAGCACGAGACTTGTTCTGTTCCGTGCGGATGTATCTCTTCTTTTCAATGGCCTTGACATGATCATAAGCCCCTTTTACCGTAATCCCGAAATTGTCTCCTATCTCCCGTACCGTTGGCGGATAGCCGTTTTCATGGATTCGATTTTTGATATAATCAAGGATAGCCTGCTGCTTTTCGGTTAGCTTTTTTTCTCCGGTCATGGCTCCTCCGTATATACATACACACAAATATACTTAACATAAGTTTGTGTCAATACATTTTTCGGAATACTTTGTCAAAATCTTAAAATTGTTTCAGCGCATGATAGCAAATTCAAATTGATTTTTATGAAATTATCCGGCAAGAGGACATCAGGGTAATTACATACAATGAAAATCGAGTCACTGTACAAAATTCTTGATGCCACGGAGGATGCGTCGGACGCCCAGATCACGAGCAGCTACAAAAGACTTGCCCTGAGGTACCATCCTGACCGGAACCCGGAAAGGCTTGAATGGGCTCATAAAAAGATGTCGGAACTGAACCACGCTTACCGCGTCCTCCTGGATCATCGCTTCTCGACCCGGGGCAGGGACAAGTCCCTGCGAGCAGATCGCAAAGATGAAGAGAAACCCTCGCAAAAGAGGGAAGTGGACCGTCAGGAACTGATCGACAGCTTCGTAAAAATCCGGGAAAGAGCCAAGGACAGTCTCTACAAATTTTTCCAATACCGGCTCCATCGTACCTCTATACGGGACATGGAAGAGAACCAGCCCCGGTTTAACGCGGTCGTGGACCGTCTCCGCTCCTCCTATCACAGCATTCAGGCCCTTCGTAGCATGACAACAGACGGCGAACTCATTGAGCATTTTGATGTCTTTTCAGAAATGATCTATAATTTTTACCGCTCTTCAGAATGCCTGGACATTCTCGATTCGATTGAGAACCTGGAGGAGATCGAAGCCTACCGGCACTACAGAGACGGGGACGAGAAACTCCATCTGGCCCAGCAGGAACTGTTCTTTGATCGCCATAACAGGGGTACTTTTATACGGGAACCCATTGTCCGGATGATGGCAGAGGCCCAAACCATACTTGAAAAGGGAAAAAATCGCTTTCCTGATTCCAACTGGATAATAGAGACAACCATAAAACTGGAATACATTTATTCTTTGAAAAAGTATCTTTCCCTCTTCTTTACGGAGGACGCCTGACTTCGTTTAGAACCAGACTCCTTCCGCCGATAATCTCCTGTAGAGAGGTTTTCCATGAGAACAAGACACATCCTGCCAATATTACTATTCCTTTTCACCGTACCCCTCTTCTCCGAGGATTACCAGTTCCAGTACTTCAGCGACCCTGAGAGCAGGGAGAAGTACGTTCCCTTTTCCGATTACATCCCCAGGAACCGTCTCCACTACAAGACCGTGCCCCACTACCTGGAGGACTTCTATCTTCTCTACAGCATGAAACAGCACTACGGATACAATCATCTTCACAAGAACATCGCTATTTTACAAACAGCCCTGCAAAAACGATTCCGCCATCCCTCCCGGGCTCTCGTCAAAGTAGAGACCGAGAAGGAGTACCTGAAGTACAGGAGGATCCTCTTCATGCATATCAATCTTCTTATCATGCGAAATCACCTGAAACTGGGGGCAAGATACGATATGCGCAAGGTCCGCTTCTATAACGAGTCCTGGAAAAAGGAGATCCTCGACAGTTTCAAAACAGCGGAAAGCTACTACCGGGATGCCCTGCCCTACTGGGAAAAGGCCCGTGAGTACGCTCACCAGGCCTCGGAGATACGCGTGACGACGGAGCTGGGTACGATGGAATCGGAACGGTATTCTATCATAACAGGTGATCTGGATTACGAGAAGATTATAAATACCTATCTCGACCGGCTGGGAAAGAAGCGAGAGCAGCTTCAATCAATGCAATAAAGGTATAAGGATAGAACAATGCCTGAACCAGTAACCCATCTCAGTATCGCCGCTGTTATCGGCCGGCACTCTGTCAGCAGATACATGCCTCTCTTTTTACTGTCAACCCTCACTCCTGATATCGACGGGCTGCTGGCCTTTATCTATATTTTCATGACTAATCCCTGGGGTACGACCATGGCGGAGGGAGCGCGAATATATACTCTCTTTCATCCATCCTTCTCCTCGTCCCTTTTCTTTGTTCCTGTCTTTGCCCTGGTGGTGCTGGGAGGATTCCGCCTTTACAAGCCTGAATGGACACCAGAAAGTTTCTGGAAAGGATACCTCATCGTACTCTCCGCCATCCTTGTCCATCTGGGCCTGGACATGCTCATGACCGGGAACCGTCCATTCTGGCCCCTTCCCATTGAGGCGGGCCTGGGGATTATTCCCTACACCAGGCTGGGAGCGATACTTCCCCCGATCACAGGTCTTCTTTTACTGGGACTGGACCTTCTTATCTTCCGTAGCGCCGGGAAAAGGACAAAACCTGATTAACCGCGTACTATCTCCTGGATGGCGTGACGGCCGCTCAGAGCAGCCTGGGGGACACCCCCTCCCGGCATGACCCAGTGTCCGGCCAGGACAAGGTTTCGTACACCCGGAACCTTTTTGGGAAGCATCATGGGCGTTCCCGGTTCCGCTCCCCAGGCAATAATTGAACCTTCCTGGTTATCGGTATATCTATAAAAGGTAAGAGGCGTGGCGACATCAACCATGTCAACGGTGTTTCCGAATCCGGGAAAGTATCTCTCCAGGCCGGACAGAACGACTTTAGATATTTTTTCCTTCTCTTTTTTGTATCTTTCCGTTCCCTGACGGCTCAGGCCCCTCCACCAGGAAAAGTCCGTTGGGAATATGACCTTCACCTGGCACCTCCCTTCAGGAGAGAGCTGAGGGGCGAAACTGTAGATATGGGCCAGGAGAAAGTCATGTTCACGGTCACAGATCCGCAGGGCCGGTTCCATCTCCAGCTGAAGGCCGCAGGCTGAAGAGGGATAATCAGAAAAGTCATGGGAAGTCCCCAGGGTAACGTGAACCAGGGGAGGAGTGACCGCGCAGTCCGGTTCCTGGTAAATATCTCCGGAAAGGAGCTTCTTCACGGTCCAGGGAGAGGCGGCCGCCAGGACCACGGCATCCCCTTCCAGTATCTCACCGTTTTCCAGTTCAACTCCCATAACCCTCTTCTTTTCCAGGACGAGCCCCGTTACCCGGCAACTGTACCGTATCTCCCCTCCCAGTTCTTTGAACTTCTTTTCAAGCAGGCGACTGAAACCCAGGGAGTTGCACCCAGGGTATCCAGCCACTCCCCTTCGCATCCAGTCAAAAAGGAGCAGAATATAAAGCATAGTATATTCGGGATACCAGAGTCGTTCGAAAGCTACCCGAAGCTTTTTTGATCTGAAACCTGATGCGAAGTCTTCAATTGAAGTATTCATCCATTTCATGATGGGAATGAGATAGGGGAGGGACTGACGTGCCGCCTTAAAGAGATTGACCGGGCCTTTTGAAATATCAAGAGGCGGCGCGAACCCGGAAAGTGACCGGACGGCCCGGGTGAATGTCCGGATATGGGAAGCATCTTCCGGCGATACCTCTGTCAGTATCTTTTCAAGTTCATCCAGGTCTCCCGGCATGCGAAACTCCGTTCCATCCGCGAAACGGTAGTGGAAAAAATCGCTGTGATAGAAAAAGTCCTTATCGGGGTCCAGTTCATCGAAGACTCCGAGTTCCCTCCACATTTCATGGAGAGAGGTTCCCTCTCCTGTCCCCACCACGAAGTGAACACAGCCGTCTATGGTATAAC
Organism: uncultured Leptospirales bacterium; assembly: GCA_964645775.1. Classification (GTDB taxonomy): domain Bacteria; phylum Spirochaetota; class UBA4802; order UBA4802; family UBA5550; genus CAZYBU01. Next base: position 51,833 of record CAZYBU010000017.1, read on the forward strand.
CTTTCCTCTTCCAGGCCGTACAGAGCCCTCCGGGCAGGGTATGCTGTTCCAGGATCGTAGCCTCCAATCCGGCCCTGCGGGCGTAGATACCGGCTGACAGTCCTGCGATTCCTCCTCCCACTATGATAACACCCGCATTTTTCATCACAACAATCCTTATCAAACCAGTATTTCTTCCTGAGCTTTCTTTACAATATAAAACTCTAATATTCTTTCAGCGCCAACGCGGTTTTCAAGCATCTTTGACTTCACGGTATTGATTTCTTATCACGCTATTATGAGCCTCAAAAACCAGGACATATCTGAAATATTCAACGAAATGGCGGACCTCCTCGACATCCAGGGAGCTAATCCCTTCCGGGTACGATCATACCAAAACGCCTCCCGTACAGTAAAGGACCTTTCCCATGATCTGAAAGATCTTATTGATGAGGATAAAGATCTTTCAGAGTTACCTGATATCGGTCCAAGTATTGCCGAAAAGATAGTTGAAATATTGAAGACCGGCAGGCTTCAACAGCTGCAAGAACTGCGGGAAGAGATAGGTCCCGAACTCTCCGAATTGCTGCATCTTGAGAACCTGGGACCCCGGCGTGTCGCCCAGCTTAACCGGGAACTGGGAATCTCATCTCTTAACGAACTGGAAGAGAAGGCCCGAGATGGGTCCATTGCGTCACTGGAAGGTTTCGGGAAAAAGACCGAACAGAATAAAATCAATTAAAAGGAGGTGAGTGACCATCTTAACAAATGTTGGCTGAGGAATTTTGTTTTCCCAGGGTGGGGGAAAAGTACTTTCCAACACCGGGGGAAATTTCCTTGCCTTTTACAGATAATAAAACACGCAGCTGAGAGCGGGGTGGCTCTGGAACTGAATTCAAACCCGCAACGGCTGGACCTGCCGGATACCTGGTGTCGCGCGGCGAAAGACCTTGGAGCGAAGGTGATCATAACCACGGACGCTCACAGTACCGACAATCTTTCCTTTATCCGTTACGGTGTGGAGACGGGCAGGAGGGGATGGCTTGAAACCAGAGATGTTCTCAATACCCTTTCCCTGAATAAGCTTAATAAAGCCCTTTCCAGACATTAGTTTGGGTTCTGTTAGACCCGATAGAGAACATCCATATAGAGGTCAAGAATGTCCGATACGATTTCCCGGTCCGGGAGGGTAGCAGCCATCCCGTAAACAGGAGCCATCGTTCCCTCCTCATCTGGATGATCCCGTACATATTGAATCGCATTCCTGAGATCCCGGATGAAACGTGTCCTTACCCCTTTTACGGTGTGCCTTCGAGTCAGGCATATATGAACGGCCGGCGGCCTGTGCAGACCGTTCAGGCTCCATCCTCTCCTGGACATCTGTTCCATAATTCGGTAGATATCCAGCTCATCTGATGTAAAGGCTATGTTCCATAAAGGATTTCCCATGATCCGGATTTCCGGTATTTCTAAAATCTTTTTCTTTATGTAATCCGCGGTCTCCAGAATTTCACGGGTCGAAGCCAGGTATTCCTCCTCCCCTGTCGATATAATGGCGGCCCAGCATGCGGCAGACAAGCCTCCGGGCCGGCTGCCGGCAAGGGTCGGCGAAAAATATAGTCCACCCGGCCAGTCTGTGCTTTTAAAGAACTGGTAATGACGCAGGTCATGGTTCCGGTAGAGGATCACGGAAGTACCCTTGGAGGCGAAACCGTACTTGTGGGTATCTACGGAAATCGACGTTACACCGGGAAGCGAAAAATCAAAGGATGGCACATCCCGTCCCAGCTTTTTCACCCAGGGCAGAATAAATCCTCCCAGACAGGCGTCCGTGTGAAATCCGATCTCCCGTTTTCGTGCAAGCTCAGACATCTCCTCTATTGGGTCAATGATACCATGGGGGAAGGATGGGGCGGATCCGATCAGGACCACGGTATTGCGGGAGAGGGCGGATTTCACAGCTTTCAAATCAGCTTTGTATTCATTCGTTACCGGAACCTTTTTCAGCTTCATTTTGAAAAAATCAGCCGCTTTCTCAAAGGCAGCGTGAGCCGTTTCCGGGATGACGATCTCCGGCCTTCGGATACCCTTTTTATGACGACCCCAATCCCGGTAGGTCTTCATGGCCAGGAGGATGCTTTCCGTTCCGCCCGAAGAAACGGTCCCGCAGACCTGCTCCCTTTCCCCTTCATTCAGGGTGTCCCTGCCCAGCATGGAAGCTGCCATGGAAACGATCTCCGCCTCGAACTTCACGGTGCTGGGCCAGAGGTCTGCGTGGAGGGGATTGGACTGTGACTGGAGCGCGTATACTTTGTTCAAAAAATCGATATGAGCAGGATCTCCATGATAAACCGCGCCCGAAGCGCCTCCCTTTTCCCATCCGGGCTGTTCCCGTTCAAGGTAACGTTTCATCTCGGTAATTATTTTTTTTCGTGATAATCCCTTCTCCGGGATACGGCTACAGATTAACCCTTCATCCCGGTACGGTTTTAACGATTCTTCAAGCTGAGGGATAATGGACTCGTATTCTTTTTCAATTTTCCTGTGAACCGCGGGAAGCTTCTTGATTACACGAAAGATTATCCTCAGCAGTGAATCCTTTATTCTGTTATTTTTCATTGTGTTTAAACCTGTTCAATCGATGGAATATCTTTTTGTTCACCCGGTGAAGTTCCCTGAATTCCCGGTAAAGCTCATCATAGAGGGACCTGTTCTCACTCACCGGGTGATACGTCTCACTGACCTTAACGGCCCCCGCTATATCATCAATCGTAATATGGCCAAGGGCCAGGGAACCGAGCAGGGCCGCTCCCCGGGAATTAGCAAGGATCGGGTCTTTTACCTGCTCAATGGAAACATTAAGCACGTCGGCATAGATCTGGCTCCAAACGTCCGAGTTCGCACCCCCTCCCACGAACCTGAGGGACGAGAATTTTTTACCGCTAAATGACTCCACAGCTTCCATGAGCCACCTGCTGTTATAGGCTACACCTTCATAAATCGCCCTGATCATATGTCCCCTGTTCGTAGAGAGAGACTGGTTGAAAAAGATACCTCTAAGCATGTGATCTTCCACAGGCTGACGCTCGCCGTAGAGCCAGGGGCAGAAGATGAGCCGATCGCTTCCGGCTGGGATACCTTCCACAATCTCATCAAATATTTTAAAGACATCCGGCTTATCTTTCTCCTGGAGAAGCTGATCCTGGTGATAGATAATATTATCCCTGAGATAATTCAGGCAGGCGCCCGCGCTCTCCTGCTCATTCATAATAAGGTACCGCCCGGGTATTCCTGACGGTACGGATGCGATACTGTTAAAAATATCCGTCTTTTTAAAAGGGACATGTGCCACGAGCCAGGAGGAAGTCCCCACATACACATGACCCTCATTCATCTCCACGGCCCCGGAACCGATAGCCGCAGAATGGACGTCCGGAGTTCCACTTACAATGGGAATTCCTGCGGGAAGTCCCATCTCCTGCGCGCTTTTTTCCGTAAGACCTCCCACGATAGTCGTGGATTTAACAAGGGGAGGAAGTTTTCTCCGATCTATCATACCATACCGGACCAGGAGGGGATGGTACCGGATATTGTTAATATCCCGGTTATCTGTATTAAAATGAAGAAAGACCGAGTCCCCGGAAGCCGTAACATTCCCGGAAAGCCTGGATGCTATATAATCCTTCGGTTCCAGGAAAAAGGCGGTCTTCTCGTAAATCTCCGGTTCCTCAAACCGAATGAAAAGCATATGAGCCGCCGGATCCTTGCCGGCGCCTCCCGGAATACCACCGTTTATCCTGAGATAATGGAAAAGTTTCCAGATATTGTAGCCGCTGATCGTGGGAGGAGTGGCAAAGTGTTTCTCCAGGTAAGGTTTACCCCGGGAATCCATCCAGATGATCGCCTTCCGAATATGCATCCCCTTATCATCAACGGCAACGGTTCCGGACCACTGGGTGGTTGGTACGATAGCGTCGATGCGTCCGGGATCAATTCCCGATTCTGAGAGGACCGCCCTGCTTGTCTGGCAGATTGTATCCCACCACTGGCCCGGGTCCTGCTCAGCGCCGCCTCCCGGTATCAAATCAACGGTATTGGGCTGAAAGGCGTGAGCCACGTATTCGCCCCGGAGGGTAAAAAGAGAAACCTTCGGTCCCGATGTTCCCAAATCGATGGTTAAAATCAGGTCCTTCATGACGAATACCTCCTGCGGGAAATCCCCTATTTACTCCCATAAACAACAAAACGGCAAGCGGAAAACCGGAGACACTATCATGGGGTTCTTCGTTTAACTGGAATATTATTGTGGATTTTTTTTTAATCCTGTATGCCTTATTTTCCCGGACACCGTCATGAATGTAAAATGACTGATATACTATTTTTCCGGAACAGGCAACGCGGAGCACGCGGCCCGATGGGTAGTCGAAGCCGCCCACAGGTTTGTTCTGGCGAAGACCTTTTACGCGTACCGGGACTGTACACTGCGCAGGGTCAGTATAAGACAGTGCCCGGTACAGGCCATCATCGAAGTGGACGACCATCGCTTCTGGAACAGGTACAGGGTCACCAGGAGAAAGTGATATAGAATATCTATCTTTGATCCTTACTTCTTCTTCGCCGGCAAATTCTTCAACATCTTCCCAATTGATTTAAAGGTCTTCTCTCCCTCTTTTTTCATGAAGGTGTTGGTCTCTTTCAGGGCCTCGCCGGGGTTCATGAATTTATTTCTGATGGAACGATAATCCCGCTCCAGCTTGATAAGTATCGAATCGATTTTTCTCAGTCTTTCCGAAAGCTCGTCGCTCTTCTTCTCATCAAAATTGTCGAAATCGTATTCAATCTCTTCCCCGCGAATCTCTCCCTTCAATAGCCGGTGCATAAATATCTGGATACCCTTGTTCGCGTATCCGAAGCGTCCCTCCTTGCGGAACCTCCGAACGCTTACATTAATATAGACCGATTCAAGATATTCCAGAGGCCGAAATTTCGAAGCACGGTTTACAAAATCCGCGTCTTCGGCAACCCGAATGGTCTCATCAAATCCGCCCACCCGGTCAAACAACCGCTTAGTTACAAAGATATTAAAGCCAAAGGCGGATGGATTAATTTTAAGGTTAAGCTGGATACCGGTATTCATAATGTTATGAATCACCTTGTCCAGGGTCAGGTTCGACAGGGGACGTATCTCGCAGGTGGCCAGGTCTATATACCGCTCCTCCAGCTCGTTACGGGCGCTTTCCAGGAAATCTTTTGGAAGTTTGACGTCCGCGTCCAGGAAGAAGAGAAAACGGCCAGAAGCATGTTCCGCTCCCCGGTTTCGTCCCGGTCCCGGCATACCACCCTTAATCACGCGGGCACCGTATTCCTCTGCGATTTCAACGGTCCTGTCAGTCGATCCCGCGTCCGATACGATCACCTCGTAGTCAGTGAATTTCTGCTGCTTGATGCTCTCAAGCAGTTTCGGCAGAAGTTCTTCTTCATTCAATGCTGGTATGATAATACTGATTACAGGCATAAAGATTACCTTTCCGACTTCAGATTATTCGATGGATCAGGATTCAAAATCTCCTCCATTAATCAACCAAAGAATACACAAGGAAATTACGTTTGACCAGAACTTTTGTCTGTATCATCATAGCTGCATGAAAGAAACCTGGGTACAAAATATCCTTAAGGCCATTGAGAGCCAGTGCAGTGAAGAGCAGGCCAGGAAGATCATGACGAATTGTGGTGAGCACTGTCCTTTCTCTCATATGCCGGATGAGGAATTACTCGAGCTGAAAGAGCAATCATCGAGCGAAAAGGAGCTCCTGGACCTTCTCACCGAATACTGGCGGCTCCACCGTGATGGAGAGAAGTATTACATTATATTCGACCAGTGTTTCTGCCCCATGGTTATGGAAAACACATCCTCCGTCCTATGCTTCTGTACCCTGGGAAGCCTGAAGAAAAAATTCAAACTCGCCCTTGACCGTGACGTGGATATAACCATGGAGACGACTATTCTCCGCGGAGACCCGCGATGTCGTTTCCAGATTCATGTATGATACTCTCATTAAATGTCCCCCTAAACTGTTTGACATACCCCTGTTTTAAAGACAATTTACAGGGAGGAGGCACGATAACCATGAATGACGAACTCTTCCAACTGATCATGGAACGGAGATCCATCCGGACCTTTAAAGACGAGCGGATCCGGGAAGACGAAATAAACCGGATTCTCGACGCGGGAAGCTGGGCTCCCTCAGGACTGAACAATCAACCCTGGCGCTTTTGCGTGATCCAATCCGGGGAGACTCAGGAAAAAATCGCCGAATGCACCAGATATTCCCGCACTGTCGAGGAGGCCCCGGTTCTTATCGTGGTACTCTATCATCTGCCTTCCGGGTATCACCGGGAGAAAGACTACATGAGTATCGGAGCCTGCGTTCAGAACATGCTTCTTCAGATTCACGCCATGGGACTGGGAGCAGTATGGCTCGGTCAGATACTGAACCAGGCTAATGACGTTATGAAGATACTCGACTTGACGGATGATTACGAGTTGGCCGCGGTAATCGCCCTGGGGTACAGCGACGAAAACCCGATAAAGGGCAGAAAATCCCTTCAGGAGCTGATTGTATACAATGATTCACCATAGAAGCAGGATACCCCTTCTCTTTGCCCTTGTATTATTTCTGGTATTCCCTCTCGTTGGGCAGGACTACACATTTGACTTCAGGGTAAACTCTCCTTCCATAACCGAATCGGGAAACAAATACGCTGTCAAATTCACCGGTACCTACAGGGGAATGGACCTCTCTCTCTTCAGTGACGAAAAAGTTCATCTCCCGGTTCACAGGTACAGAATACAGGGTCCCCTGCCCGAACGAAAGCTGAAAGAATCCAACCTGCTTTTTGCCGGTATCCGTTTCGATCTTAATAATGATGGCGACTACAATGATGCTTTTACTCTTAAACCAGAAGGTAACACAGTAAAGATTGGTGGGAGAGACTTCCCTCTGGTGGATACCGGCCGTTCCCAGGGACTCATGGAATTTCGGGCCTTTCCGGGCAGAGATGAACTTCAATGGATGAAACTCGCAGAGAATGGACCGGTATTGCTTGTGGAATCCTATGATATCTACCGGGAACAGGCCATCCTGCTCCTCTCAAAACGTAATTTATCCATGCCTGTCATTGAGTCGACGAACCCGTCCCTCATGATCTCCTGTATTACTGAAACCGACAGTTACGGAGAGGAACCTCCTGTCAGGTTCGAAGGTCATGAAACACGGTACACCTTCACAAACATTTCCCACCTGGAAGGCCAGGCCGATTCCTGGGCCGTTCGCTCCTGGTGTCTGGTTCCCCTATCCATTGAAAGTGGCGGATCCTTTTCCGTAAACGTCACACTTACAGGAGTAAAGCCTCCCTTTATTATGAAAGGCTCATCCATTATTTCCATTCAGCAAAGCGTGGCCCTGGTCTCACGGCCCGGCTCAAAGGAGATGAAATAGTCCGATCTTCATACGTTGAAGAGGAACCGGATGACATCTCCTTCCCTGATAATATAATCCCTTCCCTCAGAACGGATCTTTCCTTCTTCCTTGAGGCGGATTTCCGAGCCGGCTGCCAACAAATCATCACTTGAGAAGGTTTCTGCCCGTATGAATCCACGTGCAAAATCCGTGTGAATCATTCCAGCCGCCTCAACGGCCGTTGTCCCCTTCACAATGGGCCAGGCCTGAAGTTCTGTGGCGGTCGTGTAATAAGATATAAGTCCCAGGAGCCGATAGCTCTGTTCTATTAGCCTGTCAAGGCCGCTCGATTTAATTCCCAGTTCCTCCATGTACTCTTTCCGTTCCGCCGCTTCCAGTTCCATGAGTTCGGATTCTATCCCTGCATCGAGGGTGATATAAATGGCTCCCTTTTCTCTGCACCGGTTAGAAAGCTCATCCAGGTACCGGTTTTCTGAAGTCTCGGAAACGTTAGCTACATATAGTTCCGGCTTACCTGTTATGCAATCCAGCTCTTTAAGTGCCGTTTTCTCTTTTTCCTGCAGACTCATATCCCTAAGAAGAGTCCCTTGATTCAGTTTTTCAATAATACTCGATATGGAGGTCACCCTTTCCCGGGCCAGTTTATCCCCGCTGTTGGCCAGCCGGTTGTTTTTATCAAGGGCACGTTCCAGTATTTCGATGTCCGAAAGAATAAGCTCTGTATTGATGATTTCAATATCCCGCACAGGGTCTACTGAACCCTCAACATGGGACACATCATCATGATCAAAACATCGAACCACGTGTAGCAGTGCATCCACGTTTCGAATAGCTTCCAGAAAACGGTTTCCCAGGCCCTCTCCTTTCGAAGCCCCCTTTACAAGCCCGGCGATATCGACGAATTCAACTTTGGAGGGAACCGGTTCTGGCTTATTCAACAGTTCTCCAAGTTTTTGGATCTTCTCGTCCGGAACCTTGACCATGGCCCTGTTAGCGTCTATGGTGCAGAATGGATAATTCTCGGCCGATACAGAGGCGCCGCTCAGGGCGTTAAACACCGAAGATTTACCCACATTAGGAAGTCCGATAATTCCAGCTCTCAATTGCATAAAAACCTTTCCAGTAAAGAAAAAATGTGGTAAGACTTAATAATCATGATAGAGTCCCCTTCGTAAAGTGCATTTTATGGAACCCCTATTTGTGACCATACCTCTCTTTTCCGTACTTACGGTCATAACCGCAGCTTACTCAATACTGAGCTCATGGAAAAAGTTTCTCGCCGCTCTTATTGTCCTTCTTTCTATCGTGCTTGCTCTATTTTTTCGTGAATCACTACTGCTCTTTCCCCTGTTCATAACAGTTCCAGGAGTCCTGGCACTCTTTCAAATAGTCCATTATCAAAAAAAGAAAATGCGCACCATTTTTCTTATTCAGCTCACTCTCTCAGTCATAATCTTCATACTGGCCGTCTCTCTCTCCCATATACGGCTGGAACTCCTTGCCGTCCTGCTCATAACCCAGGGCTTTATACTCATACTATCTTTGCACATTTCCCGTCTCTTTTCAACAGGGCCTTTCATCCTTCTTCTTACCATTTCCTCGGTTGTGTTTCTCATCCTTCTTGATCAGAATTCACTTACTGGAATGTTTATCCTGACAGGCATACTGACCGTTTTTGTCCTGGCAATGCCCCTCCGGTCAAGGATACAGGAGATACTCCTGGCATACCAGCATTCCAGAACCATGATGGAGGCGCACCGTCAGCTTAACAGGACGAATATCCGTCTAACAGAAAGTAACCGGCGATACAGGACCCTCATGCACCAGAGAATAATTGAGCTCCATCAGCTTTCCCGTCATGCGAGCCTGGCTGAAGTCACGGCTGGAATCGCCCACGAGGTTTCTCAGCCCCTTACCGGTATCAGGAATATTGCCCAGAACCTGATAGATGACATTGAAGAGACCCAGATCAATCCCCTTGTCTTCCGACAGGACCTTGAACAGATGCTCTCCCAAATCAACCGTATCTCAAGGATCATCAGTCATATCCAGACCTTCGCACAAAAGAGACAGGTTTCCAGTCGTTATCTTGAAATTTCTGAGCTTATAGCAGGAACCCTGGAACTGGTACAACAGCAATTATATGACAATGATATAGAACTGATACTTACCCTGCCTTCCCAACCCCTCCATATAATCGGTGACCGCCTTTCTCTTGAACAGCTTCTGGTAAATCTTCTCCTCAATGCCAGAGACGCCATCCTTAAACGCCGACGCTTTGAGCCGAATCATGGAGGTACTATCCGCTTATCAGTTTCATCAGATATTGACATTCATATTATAATTGAGGACGATGGCACAGGTATCCAGGAAGATATTTCAGAAAAAATATGGTCTCCCTTTTTCACGACAAAGTCAGGATCGGGCACCGGTCTCGGCCTCTCTATCGCAAGAAAAATAATCGAGGACCACCGAGGTTCATACCGGGTAGAAAGTAATGGCGGATTGACCCGGTTTGTCATTATTCTTCCTGTAGAAACATCAGATAATGGGACATCTGATCATGAAATTATTTCAGAGAGTTAAACGAACATTCCATGACTGGTTTCAGCAGAAGGACTTCCCTCCAAAGAAGGTTCTTGTTCTTGAGGGAGGCGGCATGCGTGGTGTATTCCTGACAGGGGTTCTTCAGTCATTCTCTGACCGCGGATATTTCCCATGGAAGATGATAACCGGTTCTTCGGCCGGCGCCCTCACGGGAACCGCCTATGCCGCAGGCCAGATACACCTGGCGCGTGACGCATTCTTCTCGGAGCTTCTTACCGGGGACTTTATACATTATTCTCATCTTCTTAAACGAGACCGGCACGTCCTTGACCTGGACTGGCTTATAAACACAATCATAAAGGGCGATGAACCCCTGAACGATAAAACCCTGAAAAAGTCCGTTCCCATTATTATTACTGCCACGGAATGCGCGCCCTTTGAGAATCCCAGAACAGTTTATTTTTCCAGCAGAAAGGATGATATTCCTGTGATCCTTAAGGCCACGGCCGCCCTTCCTGTCCTGTACCGTGGCTTTGTCGAGTACAGGGGAAAGCAGCACCTGGATGGTGGTATACTCGACCCTATCCCCTACAGGCAAGCCCTTGACCGGGGATACAGGGAGGAAGACATTCTAGTCGTATTGACTCGTCCACGGGGGTATCGTAAGAACGAGGAATCATTTATCATTAAGCAGATTTATGAAAACTATTACGGTAAGCGGGAGTATCGACCCCTTGTGGAGGCCCTTGAGAACCGCTTCCTTGAATATAACCGAATCATTCACGAGCTCGAATACTCCAGGATGGACGTCATCTATCCTCCAAAAGGTTTCCGGGTTAACCGTCTCACCCGGGAACCGGACCGCATCCTGGAAGGATTTACCCAGGGCATTCAGGCGGGCATTCGTTTTCTCCGCGGGATACACTGATCGAAAGCTTCGTTAGTTCTCTCGGGGAACTACTTTCAATTCCGAAACCATTGCCACTCCCGCGTTTTCAAAGAGTATACCCACTGGGCATGTCTTCATTGTCTTCTCAAAGATACGGTTCACCTTTGTCTCTGATTCATCCGATGTAACAATTGCCGTTAATGAAACTTCGCTTATGGTTCCAGTCTCCTCTGATTTTTCCGCATCAGCATGTAGCGTTATTCCCTGAAACGATAGATTGGAATTTTCTGCGATCATGGAAAATATTGTTGTAATACACCCTGAAAGAGACATAATAGCCAGTTCAAGGGCTGTGGCCCCAAGATCTGTTCCACTCTGATTCTGTGGAAGGTCCACAACCACTGAATGTGAACGTCCATTGTTCACCACGGATATCATGCCATTTACAAGACGTGAGGTCGATTCCATCATACCCTCCATTCTCATTCCGTGTAATTTGTTACCTGTTATCATTAGCAGAGTCAACATTTTTCGTGTTTTCATGTTTGATCGGTATAATCACATACGAAGGCCCGAGCATTAGCTCGGGCCTTCGATAATATGGTCAAGCCTCACGACTGATTAGTACTGGTCGGCTGAATACATCGCTGTACGTACACCTCCAGCCTATCAACCTTGTCGTCTTCAAGGAGTCTTCAGTGACCTCAAGGGTCAAGGGATATCTAATCTTGGAGTTGGCTTCCCGCTTAGATGCCTTCAGCGGTTATCCATTCCGAACGTAGCTACCCAGCGGTGCCACTGGCGTGACAACTGGTGCACCAGAGGTTCGTCCATCCCGGTCCTCTCGTACTAGGGACAGATCTCCTCAAATATCCAACGCCTGCAGAGGATAGGGACCGAACTGTCTCACGACGTTCTGAACCCAGCTCGCGTACCGCTTT
>CAZYBU010000018.1:0-4585 GCA_964645775.1 uncultured Leptospirales bacterium
GGCGATCTCTGAAGACGACCTGGATACGGCGGTCGTCGAAAAAGAAAAGCAGTTTCTGATGGATCAGGCCCGTGAATCCGGAAAACCGGAGAATATCATCGAGAAAATGGTGACGGGCCGTCTGCAGAAGTTTAAAAAGGAGGTCTGCCTGCTGGACCAGGCGTATGTGAAGGATCCGGAAAAAACCATTAACCAGTACCTGACCGAATCCGGGAAGGCTGCCGGCGGGGGATTCACTGTCAAACGCTTTTTCAAGGATACATTCTAAAACACCCTAAAAAAGGGGGCCGCTCAGGTCCCCTTTTTTTTTGGCTGAAAACCCGATGAAACCATATCAAAGAATTCTGCTGAAACTGAGCGGAGAGTACCTGGGTGGAACTGAAGGCAGCGGATTTGATTTCTCCGTGATCGATACGTTGACCGATCAGATCATCCAGGCACAGGCAATCGGCCTGGAAGTTGCGATTGTGCTGGGCGGCGGTACACACGGAAGCTGTCCGTAAAGCTCCGTGCGAGCCGTTCCATGGTCAGGCCGCTGTCCATGATGCCGTGGAGGAAAAATATTGCCGGCCCATCTTTTCTCGCGGAGATATTCCGACAGAATATCTTCCTGTGGCCGGTTTCCACCATCCTTCCATCTGAATGGTCGGGAACATTCATTCCATGTTCTCCTCCTCTTCATGGATAACATTCATCTTTTGACGTTCTCTTCAACCAGTTTTTATCCGGGTCCGCCGAGGAGATCTTATCGTATCCTTCGGAAATAACCTTCGGCCGTGGCCACACCAGCCACCTTCCCTTCTTTAAGCACGAAGTCGAAGGCTTTACCTGAATGTATGTCATCTTGGTCGAAATGAATAAAATTAAGCCCCGTCATGGGAAGCAGAAGCATCCTGCCCCTGCCCCACCTGTGGGCCACCAGATACCCACGGAGGTATGACTCGATGCGGATGGTACTCTTCAAGCGGGAATTGTAATAGGTCCCTTCATACCGTTCCAGATCCCTTCCTGAAGGCTTTGAAACGCGGAATTTCTCCACTTTTTCGTCTGATTCGAAATAGTAACTGGCCAGTTTAGCAAGTCGCCCTTTGAGGCCGCGGTAAAAACGGTTAAACCGCTTATCCCTGTGGTCCGGCGGGTCGCTCAGGATGGCGTACCCTGCCTCCTCGCCGGGAAAGACCTGCACGAAACCGCCGGCGTTGCTCCAGAGGCCGCCGTGATAAATACTGAAGACCTCCCCCTTCTTCTCCCAGACATTCCAGCAGGCGCCCCGGTAGTCCCTGTAATCCGCCTGGATCAGGGGAACCGGCTTCCGGAAAATCTGCCTGAAGGTCGATTCGGAAAGGAGACGGTTTCCCCTTGAGGAACCGCGACGGATCAAAAAGGTCAGATAGTCGGCCATATCCTTTACGGAGAAGAGAAAGCCCATGGAACCCTTCATCTCCCGGGGCGAGGCCTCGACATCCCAGTTCAAAGGTTCCAGTATGTTTCTCCGAACGAAGAGGCCCTGGTTCATGCCGGACACGGCCTCCACCAGTTCTCCCAGGGAGTTGTATCCGCTGTTGGAATAGAAGACCCGGTATCCTGCCGGAACGGTCTGTACCGGCGCCAGGACCCTCTCCCCTTCATGCCTCACGAATTCATAGCTGTTGTTGAGCCCGGAGGTGTGATGAAGAAGGTGCCGGGGCGTGATGGGTTCCGTCTCCCCGGCCTTTCGTTTAAGAGGAAATTCCATGTACCGGGAGACAGGTTCATCCAGGTCAATCTCTCCCCGGTCCGCCAGGATGAGCACCGAAAGGGCCGTGATGCTCTTGGTCAGCGATGCGGCCTCGAAGAATCGCCTCTCACCGGCCGTATGATACGTAAAGACCCTTTTGTCACCCTTTACCATGACCACGGCAACATCGGGCAGCCAGGAGGCTCCCGCGTACCTGTCGATATATTTCTGGATCTCCTGCTTCTGGCTTCGAATCTCGATGCCATAGGGATTAATGCTGCCTGATACCAGGGGCCAGGAGGGGCTCCCAACCCGAACAGGGTCCGCGAAAAGAAGAACCGCCACGAGTACCGCGCCGGAGATCACCGGCAGTATGAAGGGTTTCCCGGAATAGAGACGTCTCATTTGACCTCCTTGTCTGTTATAGCACAGAAAAGGAAGTATTTCCACAATTTTTATTATTCTTCCTGGAGGCGGTAGTATCCATTCCTCAGGGCAAGGCCCACCACGTGTTCATCCCTCCAGACGAAACTGTGCAGGGCGCCTCTGTGGGGAGAAAGAAAGCGGAGGGACGAAAAACTCTGCAGAGGATGGGAGATGCCCAGATAATCGCTGTAGAGTCTGCCTCCCTTCATGAAGACCCGGACTCGGTGGCCTGTCTCCCGATGGACATAAATTCCCTCGTACTGGTTCAGATCCATGGAAGAGATATGGGGCCAGGAGCGGCTGAGCCGGGGGTCATCGGTGATATTTCGGAGAAGCCCGCGAAGCCGGCCTGTGAGCTGTCTCCTCCAGTCCATGAAAGCCTCCGAACGGTGATGGGGAGGATTGGCCAGGTAAACAAGGGCGATTCCTTTTTTCGGAAAGACCTGAATGGCCGACGCCTGGCTTCCCCAGCGACCCGCCTTGTAGAAGCTGTCCACTTCTCCGTTGACGGTTATAACCTCCCAGCTCAGGGAGTAGTGGTAATCGACCCGGGCCTCCGGACGTTCAAGGACCGGAGCCAGCATGGTACGAAAGGATTCCCTTGAGATGATGCTTCTTCCCTGATAGGCCCCTTCCTGAATCAGCATGGAGGTAAATTTTGCCAGGTCTTCCAGTGTCGAAACAATCCCCCCGGTTCCATTCGATTCCTGACCGTGTGAAGAAGACATCCCCAGGGGAGCCAGTACCGTCTCCCGGAGAATCGTATCGTAGCTCTTACCGGTGACCTCCTCCAGCACATGCTTCAGGATCACGTACCCGGGATTGGAGTAATTGTAGCAGGTACCAGCCGGGTGCTTCTGGCGGGGGTAGGATACCACGCCGTTTTTCAGGGTAACGCTCTCCATAGGCGACCCGTAGGAAGGAATACCTGAGGTATGAGAAAGAAGATGCCGCAGAGTCACCGGCTTTGACCCGTTCTCGTAACGGGCTATCTTCAGGTTCGGCAGGTATTTCCGCACAGGATCATCCAGGGAGAGGATACCCCTCTCCTCAAGGACCAGGGTCATGACGGCCGTAAATGTTTTGGAGAGGGAGGCGATACCGAATCGGGTCCGGGTTCCGGCCCCATTTCCGTGACTGTAGATCAGCCTCTCTCCCGACACGATACCCGTCACACCGGCAGGCACAAGAGAGCTCCCCACGGTTGAATTAAACCAGGCCTCGAAGGATCGGCCATGCCCACCTACGTCCTTTTCATCGTAGGCGGCCGGCTGGAAGGAACGGGGCTTTACCGGGGCTTTCTCCCGCCCATCCTCCTGGCCGAGAAGCACCAGTCCCTGGAAAGCCATAAGGGCAGTCAGTATCAGGACGGACAGTACAAAGGTTATGCGTTTCATCAATATCTCACCTGGAAGGGAATGGTTCTCTCTTTAAGTTGGACCTGACTAAGGAAGAGCCTTATCATGTCAAGAGAATTTTTCATACTCATAATCGACAATCCCGTCTGTTCCCTGAATACATATTTCCTGTTGACGGGTCATGAAGGGGCTGAAAACCTGAACCCGATTAAATGGGAGGATGCCATGAAGAGGGCCCTGATCATTGGAGCGACCGGGTTCGGAGGCCTGGGGCTCATTGAAATACTCCTTCGACACCCGGAGATTACCATCGGCCAGCTCATAGCCCGGAAGGATACCGGTAAGCCGGTGAGCGACATCTTTCCCCATCTGAAGGGATTCTGCGACCTCCCGGTCCAGGAAGCGGGAGAGATCGATTACGAAAGCGCGGATATAGCCTTCTTCTCCACTCCCGACAGGGCCGGCATGACCCTTATCAAACCCTTTCATGAAAAGAGCATCCCGGTAGTTGATTTCTCCGGAGACTTCCGTTTTACCAGCTTTGAGGATTACAGGGTCTATGCCACCAACAAGTCCATGGATACGGACCATGCGGCCCGGGATCTCCTGGATCGGACAGTCTACGGCCTGCCGGAGCATAATCGCGAGGATATCCGGGGGGCGACAATCGTGGGCAATCCCGGTTGTTACGCCACGGCGATGATACTGGCTCTTCTTCCGGCCGCAGAGAACGGGCTCATCGGGAAGGATACCGTCTACTGTGACGGAAAAACCGGAGTTTCCGGCGCGGGACGCTCCTCGGGTGAGGCCAATCTCTATCCGCAGAGATACGAAAATGTCAACTCCTACCGGGAAGGGCGTCACCAGCATCTTGTGGAGGTTGAAAACATCATAAGCCAGGTTTCAGGAGCTAATTCGCGTATCCTTTTTGTTCCTCATGTGATCCCGATGAACCGCGGCATACTGGTGGACCTCTACTTCGAGCCGGCCCGGAAAATCTATCCCGAGGATCTTATCCATCTCTATAACCGGTACTATGAAAAAGAACCTTTTGTCCGGGTAACGGAAACTTCTCCCGGTACCG
>CAZYBU010000018.1:4595-21728 GCA_964645775.1 uncultured Leptospirales bacterium
CCGCCATGGTGAAAGGATCCAATCTCTGCCTCATCCGCCCGCTCTATGACGCGCGAACAGAGCGTATCGTTATCACGGCCGCCATAGATAACCTCATAAAGGGACAATCGGGGAACGCGGTCCAGAACGCCAACTGCATTCTGGGCCTTGATGAGACAGCGGGCCTGAGCAATCTCCCTTCCTACCCCTGATAGCCTGTCCCAGATCAGTTAGAATTGCTTGACATACCCCGTAGAAAGGTCCGATAGTAGTTCATCCTTCTGGCAGACTTAGTGAGAGAAACCATGAGTCAACGCATTCGCGGTACCATTGCTTCCCAGGGAATCCGCATAGGAAAGGCCTATGTCTACCGGGGAGATAAGGTCGTTGTCCCCAAGTACAATATACCTGAAAGCTGGGTCGATGACGAGCTGAAACGCCTCGAAGAAACAGTCAAAAAGACCAAAGAGGACATAGCCGGAATCCAGACCCAGATAGCCCAGAGTCTCTCTCGTGACATGGCCGATATCTTTGCCAGCCATCTCATGGTCCTCGAGGATCCCCAGATCATCGACAAGGCCAGGCAGACCATCCGTAAAGAACGAAGAAACGCCGAATGGGTCATTAACGACATAAGCCTTGAGCTTATGGAGAGCATGAGCAACATCGAAGACGAATACCTGC
Organism: uncultured Leptospirales bacterium; assembly: GCA_964645775.1. Taxonomy (GTDB): domain Bacteria; phylum Spirochaetota; class UBA4802; order UBA4802; family UBA5550; genus CAZYBU01. The sequence continues at coordinate 5,259 of CAZYBU010000018.1, forward strand.
GTGAACGGATCGTCGATCTCTCTGATATCAACAAACGTCTCATAGCCAATCTGCAGAAGACCACCGGCAACGACCTCGACACAATCAATGAAGAGGTCATAGTTATCGCCCCGGACCTGACCCCGTCAGAAACCGCGGTCATGGACAAGAATCTTGTACAGGCCTTTGTAACGGACCGGGGAGGCCGCACCTCCCATACCGCTATCATGGCCCGGGCCCTTGAGATCCCGGCTATTGTCGGCACCCGGGAAGCAAGCTCTCTTGTTAAAAACGGAGATACCGTTATTGTAGACGCCATTCATGGCCTGGTCATCATCAATCCTTCCGAGGAGGACCTGGAGACCTTCAACGATTACCAGCAGATCTACCTGAACCTGGAAGCGGAACTGGCGGAACTTCGGGACATGCCCTCCATGACCACGGACGGAACGGAGATCCAGCTACTTGGCAATATCGAGATCCCGGAAGAGATGGAATCCATAAAGGAGCACAAAGCCCACGGCATAGGACTCTACCGCTCAGAGTTTCTATTTCTGGACACATCACTTCCCGACGAGGAGAGGCAGTACGAAGCCTACAGGAGGGTAGTTAAATACTTTGCGCCCCAGCCGGTGACCATCCGGACCCTGGACGTTGGAGGCGACAAGGTCTATGCCTACGCAGAAGCCTACAGGGAGAAAAACCCCTTCCTCGGTTGCCGTGCCATCCGTTTCAGCCTGGAGAATATGGATATATTCCGAACCCAGCTGCGGGCCATCCTGCGGGCCAGCGTTCATGGAAACGTTAAGCTCATGTTCCCCATGATCTCCACTGTGGAAGAATTCATTCGTGCCAGAGAAACAGTGGATGAAATCATGACAGAGCTGGACCGGGAAGACCTTCCTTTTGACAGGGATATCCCTGTCGGCATCATGGTGGAGGTGCCCTCGGCAGTCATAAACGCTGACATACTTTCAAAACGGGCCGATTTTTTCTCCGTGGGCACCAATGACCTTGTACAGTACATTCTGGCCGTAGACCGCATCAGTGAAAAGATCGCCTATCTCTACAATCCTCTGAACCCGGCTGTACTCCGTTTTCTCAAACAGCTCATCGAAACGGCCCACAGCCACAACACACCTGTGTCACTCTGCGGGGAGATAGCCGGCGACTTCCGCTATACCATGATCCTCCTGGGTCTCGGCTTTCGCACCCTCTCCATGGGGCAGGCCTACATGTACCAGGTGAAAAAAATCATCCGGTCCGTTTCTATCCAGGAATGCGAAGAGTTAACGAAAGAGCTTCTGGATATGGATCTCGTCCAGGACATTGAAAAACGGCTACTGACCCTCATGAAGGAACGGTTCCCGGAGATTTTCTACTGATTCTTCTATGAAACTCTACAATGAACTGGCCCCCTATTACTTCACTATAGAAGAACAGCACCGTGACATACATGACGAGATAACCTTCATCCGTTCCTATTTTCCCACGGGAATGGCGCCGAGACTCCTGGACCTGGGATGCGGATCAGGTGAGCATCTCCAGCTCCTTTCCCGCTACGGGGTTGACTGCGTGGGTATCGACTCGAGCCGGGAGATGATCCGTGTGGCGCAGGACCGCTTCGGGACCAAAATAGACTTCCGTGTCCTGGACATGCGACAGATCGATTACTACGAGGAATTCGACGTTATCATTTCTCTCTACGGCACCTTTAACTACCTCCTCACAGACAGCGACATAGAAACCAGTCTCTGGAACAGCTTCAGGGCGCTGAAAGCGGGAGGCCGGGGAATCTTCGAGGTATGGAACGACGTTCCTGTACGTAAAATCGGTCAGAAGGAACAGAGTTACGTTTCCACCTCCCGGCAGGAGTCGGTTGTCATTCAGAGAGAGAGGGGGTTCCGTCTTCTTGAAGGCATGGAAAACCAGGTAGAAGTCAATTTTCGGTATAAAATCCGGGAAGAGGGAGACTCCCGGATCGTACCGGACAGGCATATCATGCGAATCTTCGGCCTGGAAGAGATGCGGTCCCTGTTCAGAGAGAACGGATTCGAGGTCAACCAGGTCTACTCATCCTACCTGAAAGAACCCTTTATGGACAACTCATCACGGATGATCTTCGTAGTCCGAAGATCATAAGGATTACTGCTTGGTAATGGCCGCGTCGTCCTTTTCTCTGGGAACCTGGAGATCGACCTGCCAGTCACCCAGCTGATCCTTCCACTGGCGGTAAAGTGCCCGGGCCTTTCCCTGATCACGGAAAAACTGTTCCGGTCGTTCCAGTGTAAGAAAGAGGACCTCTTCCATGGTTGAGACAGGATGGAAGATCAGATCATCCAGCACGTAATCGGGTATTTTTTCCAGATCCTTCTCGTTGTCCGCCGGCATAATGACATGCTTCATGAGGCCCCGGTGAGCGGCCAGGACCTTTTCCTTCAGTCCCCCGATCTGGAGAACCTTTCCCCTGAGGGTTATCTCCCCGGTCATGGCAACATCGCTCCGGACCGGTATATGGCTCAGGGCGGAGGCCAGTACGACGCCCATGGTAATGCCGGCGGAAGGACCGTCCTTGGGAATGGCCCCCTCCGGCACGTGGAGATGTATGTCATGGTTCTTTAAAAGCTCTTCGTCCAGGTTGAAGAAATGCTGGTTGGCCTTCACGTAGGTATAGGCGGCCTGGGCCGACTCCTGCATGACCTCACCGAGCTTGCCTGTCATTTTCAGCTCTCCCTTGCCTTTGGTCAGGGCCGCCTCTATGTTCAGGACGTCGCCACCCACCTCGGTCCAGGCCAGACCGTAGGCAAGTCCCGCTTCACTCTTCTCCTCTCCCACTCCGTACTTGAAGTGAATGGGTCCCAGGTACTTCTTCAAGAGAGCCTGGGTTATCGTTCGGCTGAAACCCTCTTCATTCTCAACGACCTCCCTGGCCACCTTCCGGCAGACCTTGGCGATCATTCGTTCCAGGTTACGAACGCCCGCTTCACGGGTATAATGGCGAATAAGGAATTTCATGGCCTCCTCGCCAAAATCGATGTTTTTCTCCTCCAGTCCGTTCTCTTCGATCTGCTTGGGAAGCAGAAACTTCAGGGCGATATTAAGTTTCTCCGGCTCCGTATAGCTTGAGATGTCTATGATCTCCATTCTGTCCTGGAGGGGAGCGGGTATGCTGTGCTGCACATTGGCCGTGGTGATAAACATTACGTCAGAAAGGTCGTAATTCACCTCCATGAAATGATCCACGAAGGTGCTGTTCTGTTCCGGGTCCAGAACCTCGAGCAATGCGGAGGATGGGTCACCCCGGAAGTCCATGGACATCTTGTCTATCTCATCCAGGAGGATAAGTGGATTTTTTGTCCCCGCTTTCTTCATAAGCTGAATGATTCGTCCCGGAAGGGCTCCCACGTAAGTACGCCTGTGTCCCCGAATCTCCGCCTCGTCCCGGACTCCCCCCAGAGACATGCGCGCGAAATTGCGGTTAAGTGCCCGGGCAACGGACCGGCCGAGGGACGTCTTGCCCACACCGGGAGGACCGACGAAACAGAGGATAGGTCCCTTGAGCTTACGTGAAAGACGGCTCACGGCGATATACTCCACAATCCGTTCCTTAACGTCTTCAAGGCCATAATGATCCTCCTCCAGTATCTCCATAGCCCGGGTGGTATCCTCGTTGTCCTCGGTCTTTTCCGTCCAGGGAATGTTCATGAGCCACTCGATGTAATTCCGGACCACGGCCGACTCCGCGGACATCGGAGGCATCTTCTCCAGCCGTTTCAATTCGGAAATAGCCTTGCTGCTGACTTCCTCCGGCATGTCGCTCTTTTTGATAGCCTCCCGGAGTTCCTCTACCTCGTCACCCTCTTCACCACCGTGGCCAAGTTCTTTTTTTATTATCTTCATCTGCTCATTGAGATAGTATTCCTTCTGGGTCTTCTCCATCTGTTTGCGGACCTGGCCCTGTATCTTCTTCTCGATATACATGACCTCGATCTCGCCATTAATGAGGTCGATAAGACGGGAGGCCCGCTCCAGAGGATTGCCTATGTCCAGGATCGCCTGTTTGAATTCTATGCGCATATCGACGTGGGAGGCTATGGTATCACATACCTGGGCAAGGTCCTCGATGTCGTTCACGGTGGAGTGGGCCTCACGCGGAACCTTCTTGTTCAGTTTAATGTATTTCTCGAAAATATCTATGAGAGAATTCCGCAGAGCCTCCCGTTCGGAAGAGTGTTCCGCCTCCCTTTCGATGTCCTTAACGCTTACCTCGTAGAAATCTCCATCCGTCTCCATGGAATCGATGTATCCCCGGCGTACACCCTCCACAAGGACCTTGATGGTACCGTCAGGTAGCTTTAAAAGCTGAAGTATCTCGGAAACGGTCCCTATGGGGAATATTTCATCTTCATCCGGCACAGTAACCCTGGCGTCCTTCTGGGTGGAAAGGAGGATCATCCGGTCCTGTTTCATGGCCCTTTCCAGGGCCTGGACCGACTTTTCCCTTCCGACGAAGAGAGGTATTACCATATGAGGGAAAACAACAACGTCCCGGAGGGGAAGTAGAGGGTATTTCTTTGAATAATCTACTTTCTTCATAGTTTGTCCTGTTTATGCCGACTTTTCCTCTTCCCTGAGGATAATATGAGGTTCCTCTGTTCCGATGATCATCTCCCGGTTTATAACGATCTTCTGAACGTTTTCCCTGGAGGGGATACTGTACATCAGGTCGAGCATCAGGGATTCGAGAACTGAGCGAAGTCCCCTGGCCCCCGATTTACGTTTCATGGCGATATCAGCCACTTCGTTAAGAGCGTCATCCTCGAATTCAAGTTCCACATCCTCAAAGGAGAAGATCTTCTGGTACTGACGTACCAGTGCATTTTTCGGTTCCTTCAGTATGCGGAGAAGGGACTCCCGGTCCAGTTCCTCCAGGGTGGCCACAACGGGGAGCCTTCCCACGAACTCCGGTATCAGTCCGTACTTGATCAGATCCTCGGACGTGAGGCGCTTCATGATATCACTGTCGGCGTCTTCCTTCGATCGGATATCCGCCCCGAAGCCGAGGGTCTTGTTTCCTATACGGGACTGTACATGCCGTTCAAGGCCCACAAAGGCCCCACCCACGATAAACAGGATGTTACGGGTATCTATCGAGATATATTCCTGGTGAGGATGCTTCCGCCCTCCCTGGGGGGGCACGTTGGCCACGGTCCCCTCGATGATTTTCAGGAGGGCCTGCTGAACTCCCTCACCGGAGACGTCCCGGGTGATGGAAGGGTTGTCCGATTTCCGGGATATCTTGTCGATCTCGTCTATGTAGATAATCCCGATCTCCGCCTTCTTGATGTCACCCTCCGCGTTTTGAATCAACCGGAGAAGGATGTTCTCCACGTCCTCTCCCACGTAGCCGGCCTCAGTCAGGGAGGTGGCGTCCACGATCGCGAAGGGGACCTGAAGAATCCTGGCCATGGTCTGGGCAAGGAGGGTCTTGCCGGAACCTGTCGGTCCCACGAGCAGTATGTTGCTCTTGTCCAGCTCCACATCGTTCTTTTTGATGTTCCGGTTTGAGAAGATCCTCTTGTAATGGTTATAGACAGCCACAGAGAGAAACTTCTTTGAGTCATCCTGCCCGATGACATATTCATCCAGAATATTTTTCATGTCCTGGGGCTTGGGAAGCTCCTTAAGGTCCTCGTCCAGAAAGTTCTCCACATCCTCGGCGATGATCTCATTACAGAGCTCTATACACTCGTCACAGATATAGACATCCGGACCGGCCACCAGCTTTTTGACCATATCCTGGCTTTTTCCACAGAATGAGCAGTAGAGTTTTTGCTGTTCTTCTTTTTTCTTTGAAGCCATGGTAACTCCTGATACTTAACTAACTATTCTTTACGTTCAATCACTTTATCGATAAGACCGTACTCAAGGGCATCGTCCGGCGACATGAAGTTATCCCGGTCGATATCCTTCTGAATCCGCTCGACATCCTGTCCTGTATGCTTAGCGTAGATCTGGTTCAGGGTGTCCCTGGTTTTCAGAATTTCCCGGGCGTGTATCTCAATATCGGCCGCCTGTCCCTGATATCCTCCCATGGGCTGGTGAATCATGATACGAGCGTGGGGGAGAGCGGAACGCTTGCCGTGAGCGCCGGATGCCAGGAGGAGGGACCCCATCGACGCGGCCTGTCCAATACATATCGTGGCAACATCCGGTTTAAGATACTGCATGGTGTCATATATGGCAAGACCTGAAGATACTATCCCTCCCGGTGAATTTATATACAGAAAGATGTCCTTATCCGGGTCTTCCGCCTCAAGAAAAAGCATCTGGGCAATAATCAGACTTGAGACATGATCCTCAATCGGCTCACCGAGAAAGATTATCCTGTCTTTAAGCAGCCGTGAGCAAATATCATAGGAGCGTTCCCCCCGGCTGGTCTGTTCAACGACTATCGGTACAAGACTCATTCAGTTCTCCTTTACTATCTCTATTATCTCTATCCGTTTATGTATGGCAGAAACAGGGACTCTACTCTTGTAAAATCGGTCAGGATGGACCCTGCTCATCACCATTTTTTGGAATTCTTCTGTCATGGGCTGGAGACAGAAGAGTAATCATCCCAATATAATGAATTATGTCTTACCCAGCAAGACCGGGTCACGTTTTTTCTCCGCTGACGGGTCGAAAACCGCGGTCGTCACGCTCTCCTTACTGATCACTGAGAATTTCCACCAGAGGTGCCGGTTTCAGTTTTTTAACCTTACCCTCTTCATACACGAATTCAAGAGCCCTGTCAACCAGCAGTTCAGCCTCAATGTTCTTCCGGGAATCGTTCTCTTCGATCAGTTTCTCGATCTCCTCCTCGGGACGGTTGTTTCGAGTTGCGATGGTTCGTATCACTTCCCGATACCTCTCCTCGTCAACGGAGAGTTCCTCCCGGTCGGCGATCTCACGGAGGACCAGGGTCGTCTTAACCGAGCGTTCGGCGTCTTCCCTCAGATGTCCCCTGAAATCTTCCGGTTCCATGCCCAGCATCCGCGCGAACTCATCCATGTTGTCATGCTGCAGGCCGATCCGTTCCTGGGTCCGCTTGAACATCGACTCTATCTCGTTTTCAATCATCGTCTCAGGGATATCAAAGGAGCTGTTCTCAATAATCGCCTGTACGATCTGGTTCCGGGTCTCATTTTTTGTTCGCTCCTCAACAAATTTCTCAATATACTCACGGGTTTTCCGGAACATATCATCCTTCGACTCGTAGCCGGCCTTCTTCGCGAACTCGTCATCAAAGGGTGGAAGATTCAAATCACTGATAGTCTGAACCTGTACCCTGTAGGTCACCTTCTGTCCGGCCACGTCCTCAATATGGTAATCCTTCGGGTATTTGACGGTTATATCCTTCTCTTCACCCGATTTCATTCCCACGAGCTCATCGTCTATCCGGCTCTTCTCACGGCTCTTGCCCACAACGATATTGTAGTCTCTGAGCTCAAGGGAATCCATCTCTTCACCCGGCACATTATCTACGCGGGCCATTTTCAGACTTACAAGATCACCCATCTCGACCCGGGCGTCATCCTGGGCCTTTGGCGTGGCCTCGGCCTGCTTTTCCCTCATGGAGTCGATCTCATCCTGCACATCCCCGTCCGTTACCTTGCAGGTACGCTGTTCCGCCGGGATATCTTTATACTTTCCCGGTTCAACCGCGGGTGGAGTCTCGAAAACGGCCCTGTAGGTGAAAGGCTCATCTTTTCTGATAAAATCAAAATCGTATACCGGCTGGCTTATTGGCGCCACCTGCTTCTGGGACATGGCCTCCCAGACGGTCTCTTTGACAAGATTTTCCGCAACCTGGCCGTCCGCTTTATCGGAAAAACGGTTCTCGATGATATTCTGAGGCACTTTTCCCTTGCGAAACCCGTCAATTTTCGCGTTCATTTGAATCTCTTTAAAGACACGGTCGTATTCTTCGGATACCCGATCAACCGGGATTTCAACAGTCAATTCCATCCGCGCTTTTTCCAGTTTCTTATCTGTTACCTTCAAAGTATGCTCCTTGCCATTCTTGTATGCTTCACTCAAGGGGGGTGCCCTCCGGGGTAGATCGATCATTGACAGTTGGGACAGATGTGTTTACATCGTCAAACGATTTTTCACGGATACGGCTCAATGAAAAGTGGTTGAAAGGTATCTTCAAAACAAGAATGGTTTGGTCATGGAATGGATGACAAAAACAGACATAACTCCTCTGGAAGCGCCCATCGACCATAACCACCATGTGGCCTGTTTCGGTTCCTGCTTCGCCGTTACGATGGCGGAACGTTTCAGGCGATACCGGTTTCAACTACTCGTGAACCCCTTCGGCATCCTCTATAACCCGGAATCCATCAGCCGGGCGCTGGGCCGGATTAAATCAGGAGAACCCTATCTGAAGGAGGAACTGGTCAGACACCGCGAATTGTGGCACAGCATGGACCATCACGGCGATTTTTCCCATCCCCGGGCGGAAACCGCCCTCTCCATGATAAACAATTCCCTCAAGGCCTCCGCGGACTTTCTCAAAAGAGCCGACTGGTGCATAATCACTTTCGGCACGGCCGGTGTCTACAGAATTCGGGACGGAAACCAGGTGGCCGGCAACTGCCACCGGATGCCCTCCGGGCTCTTCTCCAGGGAACGACTGACTATCGAGGAGACCGTTTCCGCCATCGTGGAAATCATCGGTCACCTGCGAAGCCTTAACCCGGGTATCCGCTGCCTCCTGACCATAAGCCCGGTCCGGTACAGGAGTGAAGGATTCGTGGAGAACAGCAGAAGCAAGGCGACGCTTCACCTGGCCCTGGAGAAGGTATTGCGGCGGGAGGATGAATGCTTCTACTTTCCCTCCTATGAACTGATACTGGATGACCTGCGCGATTATCGTTTCTTCGCCGAAGATCTGGTGCATCCGGCCGAGAGCGCCGTGGATTACGTATGGGAACGGTTCATGGAAGCCTGCATTTCCGAAAAATCCATGGAGAGCCTTGAGAAGGTGGCCTCCCTGGTCCGTGACATGAATCATCGTCCCCGATTCCCGGAAAGCGGGGAACACCGCGGATTCAGGGATAACCTGTTGAAACGCGTTAAAGAGACCGCCGCGGTGTACCCCTTCCTCGATCTGGAGGAGGACATTAAAAAGATGGAAGCCGACGGCCGCGGGATCGACTAAAAGGGGCGCCCTTTTTGCAGGCGCCCCTTTTCTATGCTGAGCGGGAAACGGGATTTGAACCCGCGACTTCAACCTTGGCAAGGTTGCACTCTACCACTGAGTTATTCCCGCGTCTTCTACCTGCGAGCGAAGGGAATCGAACCCCCACACCTTACGGTACCAGATCCTAAATCTGGCGCGTCTGCCAGTTCCGCCACGCTCGCATCTGCTTTGCTGGTCAATGTATTTCCGATGCTGTTTTGATCAAGCCTTTTTCTGTATGGCAGGCCCAAAAATTATCCTGACACCCTAATAACCGGCTTCCGATTTGGCTTTCTTTCCCTCCGGCGTCAGGCCTGTGCGGGTATGGCACTCGGGACACTGTTTCTGTTTAAAAGTGCTGATCTTCCAGTAGTTCTCCTGCCCCATTTTCATGCCCTGGGTCGACTGCTGGATACCGGTTTGAGGATTATGACAGAAACTGCATCCTCCCTGCATATCGCTGATGAACATCAGGTGTTTTTGCTGAATCATGGGATTCGCTGAGATGGAGACAATAAATAGTACTGTACAGGCCAGCCCGGCGATAAAAACTATTATTCGTTTCATGTGAAACTCCTCATCATGATTTGAATTAAACTGTACTCATTACACGCGGCAGGGTCAATAAAAAATATCAGGTAATTTCACAACAATGCGCATTTACAGAACACCGCCCGGTCCCCCGGAAAGATATACGGAGAAGCAACGATGACCTTTCGAATCATCTATGAGGATAACCATCTACTGGTGGTGGAGAAACCGGCCGGGCTCCTCTCTCAGGGGGACTTTTCCGGGGAGGCCACTCTTCTTGATGAGGCCCGGGAATATGTAAAAATCAGCAGAAACAAACCGGGTAACGTCTACCTGGGGCTGGTCCATCGCCTGGACCGACCGGTGTCCGGTGTCATGGTCCTGGCCCGGACGAGCAAGGCGGCCGGAAGACTCCAGAAACAGTTCGCGGGCCGTGACGTACGCAAGTTCTATCTGGCCCGGGTGGATGGTTTTGCCGACATTAAGGGAGAAGGATGGACCATCCTGGAGGATCGGTTGATCCGGGAAGGGGACAGGACCCTGGTGGCCCGTGAAAACGAAGGGGGCCAGGAAGCCAGATTAAGATACCTGGAAATAAAAGAGCGAAAGGGCCTGATTCTTGTGGAACTCATGACAGGAAGAAAGCATCAGATCCGGGCACAGCTGGCGGCCCGGGGTATGCCGCTCCTGGGAGATTCCCGTTACGGCGGCGAAGCACTGGATGGCGAGGGGATCTCCCTGCACTCCCTCGCTCTACGCATTCTCCATCCCACACGATTGGAGACAATAACATTCTACGCTTCTCCTCCGGATTATATCTGCGGCGACAGAGAGGTTCTTCAGGAGATTCAATCAATAGTAATAAGGGAAGTGAAGACCGGCGAGGAAGAGATGTTTTATACTTGATTTCCCTTCAAAAATTTTGTACATTTGCTATTCCTGCCTTCCAAAAATAATCGTTACGGAGTCGTACCTGTATGAACAAACGATGGATGACCCTTATAGCTGTACTGATCGGCGTCTATTTTATTGTAAACCTGACATCGGATCTCTATGTCGATTATCTCTGGTTCTCCTTTCACGGTGGAGAGGAGGTCTTCCGAACCCTCTACCTGACCCGATACGGGGTCCACACGGTCTTCGCTCTTATCTTCGTCGGTCTCTTCTTTTTCAACTTTTTCCTTTTTCGAATCCTTGGAGGCAAGGGAAGAATCTTCTCAAACAACATTCTTGACCGGCTCCAGATACCTGTTCTGGGCTCCCCCCGCCGGGCACTGATGCTCATCCTGTCGGCCGGCGTTGTGTTTGTCGCCTTTATCATGGGTGGGGCCGCGTCCGCCTTCTGGAAAGAATACCTGATGTATATGAACGGTGTACCCTTCGAGGGCTTTCCCAAAGACCCGATCTTTAACCTCGACATCGGCTTTTACGTCTTTTCGCTTCCCTTCTATTCATTTCTCTACGGATGGCTCATGTCATCCCTGGTGATGATCACCCTCTTTTCCATTTTTCTTCACATATTAAACGGAGGCGTAAGCGTAAACCACGGCAAGCTGGAGATGTCCCTCTTCTCCAGGGCCCATGTATCTACCATGCTCGCCTTTATCGTCATTCTCCACGGAGTGAGCTACAGAATCTCGGCCTACGATCTCCTCTTCTCCAAGATAGGGAAGTTTTACGGGGCAGGATACACGGCGGTCAACGCGAACCTCCTGGCTTACAACGTTGCCATGGTCCTCTCCTTCGTTGCCGCGGCCCTGCTCCTCTTCAATATAATCAAACGGAGTTTCGCCCTGCCGCTTATCGTAATCGCGGCCCTCATCCCGGCTTACTTCATCCTGGGGACCATCTACCCATCCCTGCAGCAGAGATTCATCGTTGAACCGAACGAGCTCCAGAAGGAGATGCCCTACATAAAGAACAACATAAAATTTACCCGCCTCGGGTATAATATCGAACAAATAAAGGAGTCTGAATTCGCCAATGACGGAAATCTATCCTATTCCGACCTCCGGAAAAACCGTGCAATTGTAGATAATATCCGTCTCTGGGACTGGAGGCCCCTCAAGCAGACATACCGCCAGATGCAGGAGTTAAAACGGTACTATAACTTTAACGACGTGGATGTCGGCCGCTACACGGTTAACGGCAAGACCATAGCCGTGAACCTTTCGGCAAGGGAACTTTCCATAAATAATCTGTCTGAAAACAGCCAGACCTGGCAGAACAAGCACCTGATCTACACCCATGGGTACGGACTGGTCCTCTCCAGGGTAGACAAGGTCACGAGCCAGGGACAGCCCAAATTGCTCATCTATGACATCCCCCCCAAGACGGATATTGACATACCCCTCAGGCGCCCGGAGATATACTACGGAGAGAACAATAATCCCTACATCATCACCAACACGAAGATCAAGCCGGGCGAATTCGATTATCCTTCCGGGGATAAGAACAAGTACGCCACCTATAAAGGTGAGGGCGGCATCAAACTGGACAGCCTGCTCGACCGGTTAATGTTTGCCTCAGCCTTTAATGACATCAACATCCTCATAACAGGGGAGATCACCCAAGAAAGCAGGGTCCACATGCGGAGAAACATCACGGAGATGGCCCGGACATTCGCTCCCTACCTCTCCCTTGACCCGGACCCCTACCTGGTCATAGCGGACGGCAGGCTTTTCTGGATGATAGACGCCTACACGACCACGGACCGCTTCCCCTACTCTACTCCCTTCTCCACCACGAGAAGAGCGGGAAGCCTCAACTATATCCGTAACTCGGTAAAGATCGTAATCGACGCCTATAACGGCAGGATGAACCTTTACCGTGCCAATAAACAGGACCCCATTATCAGAGCCTACGAGAAGATGTTCCCGGGGGTTATCAAAGACCTTTCGGAAATGCCTGAGTATCTCCAGGAGCACATCCGCTACCCGGAGGCCATCTTTAACATCCAGTCAGAGATGCTGCTTACCTACCATATGACCGAACCGACAGTCTTCTATAACAATGAGGACGCCTGGCACCGTCCACGGCAGATATACCAGGGGAGCGAGGAACCTGTGCAGAGCTATTACATGATTACCCGCCTGCCCGGGGAAGAGAGGAATGAATTTATTCTCTATCTCCCATTCACTCCCTACGATAAGAACAACATGCTCGCCTTCCTCGCGGCCAAGTGCGATCCCCATAACTACGGGGAACTGAGCCTCTACCAGCTGCCCAAGGACAAGCTGACCTACGGTCCCCTTCAGATAGAGGCCCGCATCGATCAGGAGCCGGACATCTCCAGGCAGCTCACTCTCTGGAGCCAGAAAGGTTCCCGGATTATCCGGGGCAACATGCTGGCCCTTCCCATCGAGGAATCGATTCTTTATATCGAACCGCTCTACCTCGAGGCGGAATCGAGCGAGATGCCGGAACTGATACGGGTCATCGTCGCCTTCAATGACCAGATTGTCATGGCCCCCAACCTCCCCTCGGCTCTGGAAAAGGTCTTCATCGGAATGACTACGGATGAAGAGGAAACGTATGTAGAGGGCGCACCTGTATCACTAAGGGATTTGATCCAGAAGGCCAATAACTACTACCAGCGGGCCCAGGACAGCCTGAAGAAAGGTGAATGGAAGGAGTATGGCGACCAGCTTAACAACCTGAAAGACACACTCAAACGCATGAAAGAGACGAGCAACCGGCGCTGATGGACCTTTCAAGATCGAGCGGACTTCTGCTCCACATAACATCACTGCCCGGGAATCGGGGGATAGGGACCCTGGGTGAGGAGGCCCGCCGTTTCGCCGACTTTACGGCCTCGGCAGGATTTTCATACTGGCAGATACTCCCCCTGGGACCGACAACTTCGGTCTTCGGCCATTCCCCTTATGCGTCGTACTCCACCTTCGCGGGGAACCCTCTTCTCATAAGCCTGGAAGATCTCGCCGCAGAGGAGTGGTTCCATTCAGAGCTGCCTAAAGTGATGAGAGAACCGGACCACCGGGTCGACTTCCATGCCGTTGAGGCCGACTCGGAGGAGGTACTCCGCAGAGCATGGAAGAATTTTACGGCCCACGCCGGGGAAGCAAAACGTGAAGATTTTAAACTTTTCCGTAGAAGTAACCGGGCCTGGCTCGATGACTATACCCTCTTCACGGTTCTGGCCGAACGGGAAGGAACCCTGAACTGGAGGGAGTGGCCCCCTGGTCTCCGGAGCCGTCGTTCGGCCGAGATCAGGGAAGCCCGGCAGAGACTGGCAGACGAGCTGGAGTACCACGCCTTTGTTCAGTACATCTTCTTTCGCCAGTGGGACCGGCTCCACGAGTACTGCCGGGAGAGAGGCATCGGTCTCATCGGAGACATCCCTATCTATATAAGTTTTGAAAGCGCCGACGCATGGGCGAACCGTGAGATACTCCAGGTAGGCCAGAAGACCGGGGAGCCTTCCTTCGTGGCGGGTGTCCCCCCCGATTACTTCAGCGAGACCGGCCAGAGGTGGGGTAACCCTCTCTACCGGTGGTTCAACCGTACCGGTATGCTGAAAAGAGCGACGCTGAATTGGTGGAAGAGGCGAATAGCCCACCTTACCGGCCTTGTCGATATCGTGCGGGTGGACCATTTCCGGGCCTTCGCCGGCTACTGGTCCATCCCGGCTTCGGAACCGACCGCCATAAAGGGTAAATGGATACAGGGGCCGGGCCTCCCCTTTTTCAAAAAGGTACTGCGTGACCTGGGTGACCTGCCCCTCATAGCTGAAGACCTCGGGGTCATCACCCCGGACGTGGATGAACTGAGGGACCGGCTGGGACTACCCGGTATGAAGATACTCCAGTTCGCCTTTGACGGAAACAGCGACAACTATTACCTGCCCCACAGCCTGGAGAACCCGAACTGCATCTACTACACGGGAACCCATGACAACAATACTCTGAACGGCTGGTACTACGGCAACGAAATCTCCGATGATACCCGGAGATATATCCGTGAATATCTTGGCCTGGACCAGGACAACGCCATGCACTGGAGGATGCTCAAGGTAGTCCTCCGGTCAACGGCCCGGCTTAGCGTTGTTCCCGTCCAGGATATCATAGGTTTCGGTGAGGGAGACAGGATGAATACCCCCGGGACATCGGAAGGGAACTGGATTTGGCGGCTGGAAGAGGGAGACCTGAGGGATGACCTGGCAGCGGCTCTGAAGGAGCAGAACCGGATCTACCGACGCTGAACCGGCTCCAGGGAACGGACCTCTATATAAGCCCGTTTACCTGAACCTATGAAATAGACGAAAATTCCCCGGACCCTTACCTGATCGCCGTTGGAGACTTCCCTCGCAGGATCATCCTGGTAAACCTCGGCCACGCTCTCGAAACGGTCCTGTTTTTCATAACCCACCAGGAGATTAAAGGATCGGCTCTCCTCCCCTTCCCTGAGATTGGCGACCCGTCCCGTTAATGAAAGGGCCGCGCCCCGGTAAAGCCAGGGGTCCTTCTCGATTTTACCGAAGGGGATATCCTCAAAGCTCCGGTCATCAACACGGGCAACAAAGTCCCTGAAAAACTGCGTCTTCTCCCGGACCATCTGACTGACGTTGCTGCCGTCAATCCGGTTAAGTATAAGGAGAGCCCGGTTATACTTTTTCTGTTTAATGAGTTTCCGGGCGCGATTGAAGTCTTCAGTCAACTGATCGGCCGAGTAGTAGTAATGCTTTCTCTTATCCCGGCTTATTTTTTCTATCAGGTCGTAATCCTGCCCCATGAGACGCACATGATTCAGCTCCGCTGTCCCCTCCGCCGAACCGGAGAAGAGGGAATCGACCTTCCTTAGAACCTCTCCCCTGTAGATAAAGAGTGTCGATCCGACCAGTACCGGCACAAGAAGCAAAATAATTAACAGTAGAGGCGCAGATGTCCGTCGGCTTCCAGGGGATGATCTCTTCAGGGCGGGTCTTCGCCGTAGATTCATCTTCTCAAGGCGCCTGCGGAGATGACGGTCCGGGGCCGGGATGTCGACGTAGCGGGCAAGACGCGCTTCCCTCTGGAACTGCGCGAAGTCACTCCGTTCTCCCAGGTCCCGCCGCATATCCTCCAGACGAACGTTCCCCGGGTATTGCTTTATCAGGTCCAGGTAGTAAGACAGGATGTATTCTCTGGTTCCGGCCGATTTAAACTGGAGAAAGGCCTGGAGCTGAACCAGGGGACGGTATCCGGGATCAAAGCGATGTACCTGTTCGGCCGCCTTCTCCGCCTCGCGGAACCTCCCCTCATAGGCTGAGGCCACGGCCAGGAGAAACCAGGGATAGGGATCCGAAATGTCCGGCGCCGTCTTCTCCAGGAGAAGGAGGGCCTCACTGTATCGTCCGCGGTTAAGGGCCCTGTAGGCTTCACGAATAAAGCGGTAATAGGTTCCGCCCTGCACGGTGTATCAGGAATGATCTTCGTCCCGATTTCGGGAACGGTTCTTTAAAAAACCGGGCAGATAACCGGTAAGCGATACCCGATCATCCACCAGCTTTCCAATGATAAGGCCGATAACAACAAGGATAACGACCAGCAGGGTCTTCAGGGGACCTGCCGCAAGCAGGAGAATGGCTATAATAAATCCACTCCCGCTCCCCAGGGCCTTGCCCGGGTTTTCGTCGATCCATCTTCCCACCGTGATCAGAAAACTCATTTATTTAACCCGTTCCACGTATTCACCCGTTCGGGTGTCCACCTTGATAGTCTCTCCTTCAT
>CAZYBU010000018.1:21738-62293 GCA_964645775.1 uncultured Leptospirales bacterium
CCTCGGCCCCGGTCTCTATCTGCACGGTCTTCATGACATTGGTAGCGGCATCCCCCTTAACGGCCGGTTCCGCGTAGGTCACCTTCGCCTCGATAAAGTTTGGAGGCTCAATAGATATGGGCTCACCCTCATATATGGCGATATTGACGACATCCTCTTCCTTGATAAAGTCTATTGCGTCCCCCATGGCAGACTTTGGAATGCTCTCCTGCTCAAAGCTCTCGGTGTCCATAAAGACCAGGTCGTCTCCCTCATCGTACAGGTACTGCATGGGACGGTTCTCCAGCCGGACATCTTCCAGCTTCTCCCCGCCCTTGAAGGTTTTGTCCACGATGGAACCCTTCTTTACGTTTCTGAGCTTGGTCCGCACAAAGGCGTTGCCCCGGGCCGGTTTAACGTGCTGGTACTCGAGCACGGAAAAGAGTTCACCATCCAGCTTAATTACCGTGCCCTTCTTAAAGTCGTTACTTGATATCATCGTTTCCTCATTGTTCAGATAATCTCCATAGTTCGTTGTGAAGAGGTCATGGATTCCCCTCCCCGGGCCGTGACAAGGACCATGTCTTCGATTCTGACACCGCCGATACCGGGAAGATAGATGCCCGGTTCAATGGTCACGGTCATGTTCTTTTTCAGAACAAGGCCCCCGTCGTTCTTAACGGCCGGTAATTCATGGACCTCCAGCCCGTAACCGTGTCCGAGGGAATGACCGAAGTAATCGCCGTACCCCCGGGCGGTTATATAGTCCCTGGCCACGGCGTCCACTTTGCCGGTTGTTACGCCGGGACGCACACTATTCACGGCCGCCTGCTGGGCCTCCAGAACGACCCGGTAGATATCCCTGACAGGCTCGGGAATGCTACCGACGAAAAAGGTTCTTGTCAAGTCTGAATTGTAGCCCCTGTAAACGCATCCCATGTCGATAAGTAGAGTCTCCCCCGTTTCGATTTTTTTTTCCATGGAAGTTTCGTAGTGGGGCATGGATGAACCGCGTCCCGACGCGACGATGGGAGGGAATGAAGTTCCGGTACATCCGTTCTTCCGGTAGAAAAATTCAATCTCAGTGGTAATATCCCATTCCGTCATGCCCGGTCTCACAAGGCTTTTCAAATGATCAACGCAGCGGTCCGTTATACGAGCCGCTTCCCGGAGGATTTCCACTTCCTCACTGTCTTTTATCATCCTCAAGTTATTGACCGGGCTCCCTCCTGAACGGACCTTTACCCCCCGCTTTCTCATCGCCTTCCGAAGCTGCAGGTATCCGGAGAGCCGGATGGAGTGGTCCTCAACGTAAAGGAACGCCCCTTCCTCCTTCTTCATGACCTGATCCAGGGCCTCGGTCAGGGCCCCTTCCTGGAGAACAAACCGCCAGGATGAGCCGAGTATCCCGCGGGCGTACTCCTCGTACCGGGAGTCGGTAATGAACCAGTTTTTATAACCGCCGATGACAAGGGCGGCGTTGGTGCCGGTAAAACCGGTCAGATAGCGAATGTTCGTCAGGTCCGTAACCAGGAAGGGAAGCTCTTCCTTCTCCCTGAGGTATTTTTTCAGACGGGAGAGTCTCGACATGGTATTCTCCAATAGTATTTAATAAAGCTTTTCAGGGTACCCCTGTGAGCTTCAAGCTTTTTTTCTTCTCTGCCTCCCTGCTTCATAATTGTGCTTTACCCACCGTTAAAGGTTTCCATAGTTGTCCGATTATCGCGGAGGAGATCTTCGATGAAGCTGGACAGCAACGGAGATAAATACTTACTTTTAATCACCTGTTCAGACCGTCCGGGTCTTATCCATGATATAACCGGCGTTCTTTCCGGGCGGGGATGCAATATCACGTCCAATGGTGAATTCGTTGACCGGGAAGCGAAACGCTTCTTCATGCGGACGGAATTTACGTCCCGTAATAATCTTACGGGTTTGGAAAAATCTGTCGCCTCCCTCCTTCCGGAGGACGCGATGGTGAGAATGCCGGAACCGGAACCGAAGAAGATCGTGGTCATGGCCACCAGGGAAGGACACTGCCTGGGTGACCTCCTTCTCAGACACAACTCCGGTGAACTCAAGGCCGACATACGGGCCGTGGTGGCCAACCATCCCGATCTGGAGGAGCTTGTCAGCCGGTTTAACATACCCTGGCACTGTATACCTCACGCCGACCTCTCCAGGGAGGACCACGAAGAGAGGATACTGAAGACCCTGGCGCGCTACGATCCCGATTATATTGTCCTGGCACGGTATATGCGTGTCCTTAGCCATGATTTCGTGACCCGTCTCTCCTCGAAAATTATCAACATCCATCATTCCTTCCTTCCCGCATTCGCCGGGTCCCGCCCCTACAGGCAGGCCTATGAACGGGGCGTTAAGATCATCGGGGCCACGGCCCATTTCGTCACGAAAGACCTGGACGACGGTCCCATCATCGCCCAGAGCGTGACACCGGTCGACCATTCCCACGGAGAAGAGGAGATGAAACAGGCGGGAAGAGATATTGAGAAGATAGTCCTGTCCCGTGCTCTGCGCCTTATCTTTGAGGACAGGGTCTTTGTCCAGGGAGGACGTACCGTTATCTTTGAGTAAGCCCCATCCTGCCCCGTAAAGACACCTCTCTTTAACCATTCCATTATGGAATAGACTTGACCCGGAAATAAAAGGGGGACATCATAGGGCATGGATACGACCTCCCTGAAAAAGAAACATGAAATCGTGAAAGAGAAGGTCGCGGAGGCGGCCGCAATCTCCGGGAGAGACCCTTCAGATATCCGGATCATGGCGGTAACAAAAACTTTTCCCCCGGAGGTTGTCCGCGCGGCCATTGAGGCCGGCATGACCCTGCTTGGTGAGAACCGGGTCCAGGAGGCGGTGACCAAATATGAGGGACTGGAAGTGAATCATGAACTTCACCTCATCGGCCACCTTCAGTCCAACAAGTCCAGGCAGGCCGTAAAACTGTTTGACTGTATTCAAAGCCTGGATAAGCTGAGTACGGCTCGTTCCCTCGACAGGGAGGCCGGAAAGCTTTCAAAAAATATAGACGTTCTGGTCCAGGTCAATACCAGCGGTGAAGAGCAGAAACACGGAGTCGATCCGGAAAACCTTATGACGCTCCTGGACGATTTCATGAAGCTGGAGCGTGTCAGGCTCCGTGGTATCATGACAATGGCGAGACTGACGGACAACAGGGACGAAATACGGAGAAGCTTCGCCCTCACCCGTGACCTAAAAGAGAACGCTGAAAAAAGGACAGGGCTTACCCTGCCTCTGCTCTCCATGGGGATGTCTTCGGACTACACTCTGGCCGTGGAGGAAGGGGCTACCATGATCCGCGTAGGTTCCGCCATTTTTGGAACAAGGGGATAATCGCATGAGCAAGGTTATCACAGGTATCATAGGAACGGGCAACATGGGTTCAGCCATAGCCCGGGGTATCGCGCTGAGCGGCAACCCGGTCCGGGTTTATGATCTTGACAGCCACAGGGCATCATCCCTGGAAGGTGACAGCATCCAGGCCCTCCAGAGTGCGCTCGAGTGCGCGAGGCAATCATCCATTCTCATACTGGCCGTAAAACCGGCAGGCATACCGGACCTTCTTGAAGAGATAAAAACCGGGGTTCGCGATACCGTGGTAGTCTCCGTGGCCGCCGGTGTACCGATATCTTCCCTGGAAGATATTCTGGGAGAAGAGACGCCCGTTATCCGGGTCATGCCGAACACACCGGCCCTTATCGGTGCGGGGATGTCGGCCCTCTCAGGCAACAGGAACGTTTCCACGGCGACCATGGCCTCCGTGGAAAACCTTTTTGCCTGCATGGGAGAGACCGTCCAGGTGCCTGAAAATCTTATGGACGCCGTGACAGGAGTATCGGGAAGCGGGCCGGCTTACGCCTACACCTTCATCCAGGCCCTGGCAGACGGAGGTGTGCGCATGGGTCTTCCGAGAGAGACGGCCCGGAAGCTGGCGGCCCAGACCCTTGCGGGAGCGGCCCGCATGGTCCTTGAGACCGGAAAGAACCCTATCGAACTCCGGGACCAGGTAACTTCGCCCGGAGGAACAACCATCGAGGGCGTCCAGGTCCTGGAGGATAACGGTTGGTCCGGTACCGTCATGGAGGCCGTTGAAGCCGCGACCCTGAAATCGAAGGAGCTGGGCCGAAAATGAGAGACTATGGAATTCCCCTCACCCGATACCAGGTCCGCGTTTTGGGACGTTGGAGCCTGGTGGCCGGCATTCTTATCCTCGCTGTTATTGTCACCGGTAATATCATTACCTTCCTCACTTCGAAGAGGGTTTCGGTTTCCGTGGAGAGTTACCGTGTTGTCCAGGGACTACCTCTCTTCACGGACCATGAAGCCTACGTGAAACTCGTTTCCAGCTATCCCCACGAACTGGACCCGGGGATCCGGATCTATACCACGCTCCGGGGGGACACCCCCTGGTCACTGTCTGAACAATTCGATCTGGACCTGGACACCCTTGCCGGCTGCAACCCCGCTCTTGAAGACCTTTTTGTGCCCGCCGGCACCCGGATCATTATTCCCCCGGAAAAAGGATTCATCCTCGCCATGGACAGCCCGGGTGACATTTCCAATTACAGTAAGAAGAGGGGATTGAATCCGCCATCCTTCCGGAGTATTCCCTTCAGTCTCATACGGAAAGACGATCTTCTCCTGCTCTTCATCCCCGGCGAAAAACCGGTACGGCTTAATCCTTCCACAAGGCGGCTCCTGGCCTTTCACAACCGCTTCCATGAACCTGTAAAAGGGTTTTTCACCTCCCAGTACGGTGACCGCGTGGAATCGACCCATCGCGCCATGAAATATCACAACGGCCTGGACATCTGCGCCCCCCTCGGTTCCTCCATCAAGGCCTCCGCATCAGGATATGTCATATTCGCGGGTTGGAGGTCAGGATACGGGCATACCATCACCCTCCTTCACGGCAATGGCTACACCTCGATGTACGGCCACTGTCACAGGATCCTCGTGAATAAGGGAGATTTTGTCGAACAGGGAGAGACCATCGGTCTGGTCGGTTCCACCGGCTGGTCAACCGGCCCTCATCTCCATTTTGTCATTACACGTCAGAACCGGGACCTCAATCCCCTTCTCTTTATCTGGTAGCTTTACTCCTCGAGGATAAGGAACTCGGTCCTCCGGTTTTTCTTTCTTCCTTCCGGAGTTTCGTTATCGGCCAGCGGTTTGTCAGGTCCGATTCCCTTCGAGGTAAGGCGGGTGGGACTTATACCCTGCTTGACCATGTACTCCACAACGGCACGGGCCCGCTGGCGGGAAAGTTTCATGTTGACATCCCTGGGGCCCACGGAATCGGTGTGGCCCTGGACTTCCAGCTTCAGGTCCTTGTTCCTTTCCATGAGTTTAACCAGCTTGTCCAGAATATTCAGGGACTCCTTCCGCAGATAGGCCCTGCCGAACTCGAAGTATATGTTGTCCACAGCCAGGGACCGGCCCTTCTTCAAGGGGTCCAGGTTGATCTCCCTTTTCTTTTCATCACCGTCGATGATGACCTTCTTCGGCATGTAATCGGGCACCGTGGCCGTAAGCTCTACGTCATCGCCGGATGGGATATCAATTACCTGGTCCGGTTCCGTGACACGGTAGGAGCGGGAATATTCAAGTTTTCCCTTATTCCATTTACGGACCTCCACTTCGCCGGTAAGGGGTTTACCCTCGTCCTCCAGGGTCACTCGAATGGGACGAGTCTCCCCCTGTTTCTCCGCAGGCTCATCCTGCTCCCGCTTCGGTTCCTCTCCGGAAAGTTCCCTGTTGTAGGGATTATAACGGGCGCTTCCGCCATCAATCACATCCGGGTAAAAATCCGTACCCACGGCATAGAGGTAGTTGCCGGCCGTCATGAACATAATTCCCCTGGAGGCCACCGGTTGACCGGGTGCTCCCGGAAAGGGGGCCTCAAACTGCCACTCCCTGATATCGGGACCGTCAAGGGGGCGGGCCGCAAGCCTCGCGAAGGGGAGCTCCTGTTTGCCCACCTGCCTCCGCTGGGCCGTGGCAGTATAGATCGTTTCACCGATGACCACATGGTTAGGGCTGATCTTCTCCCCGCTCTCCAGGGTCCTCTTCAACTCCCCGGAGGCCGGATCGACGGCCAGTATCGAACTGTTGTTCAGGGTCAGGATGATCTCTTCATCGGTAAAGGCCGGATTGGAGGTGATATACGCCCCGTAATCCCGGCGCCAGAGACCTTTACCGGATATGAGATCGAGCGCGTAGAGGGAGGTCCCATGGGGCAGATAAACCTTCCCGTCGTAGACCAGTGGAGAGAATATCTTAAATGGACGGTCAAAGGTCCTTGTCCACCGTTCTTTACCCGTGCGGGCGTCCAGGGCCAGGACCCGGTAGCTGTTCGTCGCGAAATCCATGGACTGGGTCAGTATCATGTCATCGGAAAAGAAGGGGAAACCGCTGTAGGTGCTGATGTCCCCGCGGGACCAGAGCAGGTGACCGTTGGTAATATCCCTCGCGGCGAAAACCTTGCGGGTACCGTAGAAAATGATTCCATTGTGGATGACAGGATCGCCGTAGATCCCGTCCACGAGGGCCCGGGTGTGTCCTCCGGCCGGTTTCTCTTCGTGACGCATACCGGTCCGTGCCCAGATGACTTTTCCAGTCTTTTTATTAAAACAGTAGACGGCCACGGGATCAGACAATATAAGCCAGGGACCGTAGACAAGGGGGTACTTTATCTTTCCCGGGGCGCGAATGTTCGCGTAGAACTGCCGGGCGATTTTGTTCATGTCCACCTTCCAGAGGAGCTTACCCCTATCCTCGTCGACGGCGTAGAGGGCGCGGCTTTTCCCGACCATGTAGACGATACCGTCATTTACCACCGGGTTGTAGACCTTCTCACCGGCCTGGTAAAGCCATTTCAGGTTTGAGTTCTTAACCGGGACATTGTCGTTGTTGCCGGTAAGGTAGATATTTCCCTTGTATATGGGCCAGTTATCCGCGCTCAGGGGCAGGATGGGAATACTCAGCAGAATAAAGGTGAGTGCCAGAGTTCCCATGCCGGCAGTGAGAATTCTCTTTTCATTCATAATATCATTGACTCCCTGCTTTTCAGGCGAAGAATGCGATCATATCACAGGTATATAAACCATCCATGCCGAAGAAGCTACCCATACTTATTATCATCCCCCATGGAGGATACGCGATCCCACAGGAACTTAAAGGTCTGGAGGCTGTTACCCTCTTTGATCTCTTCTTCAACGCAGACACCTGCGCTAACGAGATCTTCGATTTTCGGGAAACAGCCGCGGCGGTCCTGGACAACTCCATATCCCGTCTTTTCATCGACTGTGACCGCAATTACCGCAGTCTTCCTCCTGAACAGGAGGACGGGGTTATACGAGATACGACCTTTTTCGGCAATCCTGTCTTCACAGAAGGTGTTTTCCCCGATGAGCTGGCCCTGTCCAATCTCATTGAACGGTATCACCTCCCCTTTCATGAGACAATACGCAGACTCCTATCCACAGGCTCCATAAAGATGATCGTGGAATGCCACACCATGATGAGCGCCGCCCCTCCCCTGGACAGGGAGCGCGGATCACCCCGCTCCCTTGTCTCAGTCCACGACCGGATACCGGGTGATTCGGAAATAGGGAACACCGCCTCCCGGCTCATGACCGAAACCTTTCTTCGTCAGCTCCAGAAACATTTCGGACGGGAAGAGGGAAGTATCTCTGCTCCCTTCACCCGAAACAATCCCCGGAGAAGGGGATACCTCATCCGGGAATTTGGGACAGGTGCCCTGCCTTACCTTCGCCTGGAACTCTCCAGGGCCCTCTTCCTCTCCGACAGATGGTTCAACCAGGAGACGCTGTCGGTGAAGTCGGAAAGGATACTTTCTCTCCGCGAGCGTACATGGAAGGCCATTGAGTTCACCTTTCACCGTTTCTTCGGCTGACACCCTCTCCGGTCAGTCTGTAATATACCGAAACGGCACAACCCGGGCAAGATAATTTACAGGGCAGCGATATAGTCGTAGGCCTCCATGGCGGCCGTGGCCCCGTCGGAGCAGGCGGTGACAATCTGCTTCCTGGTGTTGCTCCGCATGTCACCTGCAGCGAACAGGCCCGGCACGGATGTTTTCATGCGCTGGTCAACCACCACCTCCCCGTTCTCGTTCAGAAGACCCGGGTCCACACAGCTCGTGTTGGAATCATAACCTATAAAGATAAAGACACCGTCCACAGCAATTTCAGTCGGTTCGCATGAATTGACATGCTCTATGGTTATACTCTCCACCTTGTCCTGGCCGTTTATGGATTCAACGATACTGTTCAGAACAGGTTCGACCTTCTCCATTGCCAGGGTACGGTCCTGTACGATTTTCGAGGCCCGAAACCCATCCCGCCTGTGAATGAGATAGACCTTGCTGGCAAAACGGGTTAGAAACGCAGCCTCTTCCAGGGCGGTATCTCCACCTCCCACAACAGCCGTTACCTTCTCCCTGAAGAAGGCGCCGTCACAGGTCGCGCAGTAGGATACTCCCCTGCCCATAAATTCCGCTTCACCAGGAACGTTCAGTTTCTTGTATGTGGAACCGGTCGCCATGATTACAGTACGGGCCTGAAGGGTATCCCCTCCAGCCAGGCCCACCTCCAGGGCGTTCTCTTCCTCGTTCCGGTCAATCCGCATGACCTGGCCGTTTTTTACCTCAACGCCAAGCCTCCTGGCCTGCTCCTCCATTCTCTGCATAAGTTCCCAGCCGGCAATGGGTTCTACAAAGCCGGGATAGTTCTCAACCTCATAGGTGTTGATGACCTGTCCACCGGGAGAGAATTTTTCCAGAATTACGAGATCGAGCCCGGCTCTCAGTCCATAGATGGCGGCCGTAAGACCGGCCGGTCCACCACCAATAATGATAAGGTCTTTCATTTTAGATACTCCCTGTTTTTCGGAAATTGTTTTATTTGGCTAACAATGGCAATTTGAACGTAATACAAAACCCCGTTATCGTCAACAGGTGAAAGGTCTTATGTGCAAAATTTTTTTATTCTTTGGCCCGCGTAACGACAACCCGGTCTTCCGTTCCGTCAATCTCCCGGAGAAGCACATCCACCCGGTCCTCAAGGTCGGTCTCGATCCGCTGCCCGCAGAAATCGGGCTGGATGGGAAGGTCCCGGTGTCCCCGGTCGACCATAGTAAAAAGGCGTATCTTACCGGGCCGGCCGAAAGACATAAGGGTCTCCAGGGCCGCCTTTACGGATCTTCCTGAGTAGATTACGTCATCCACCAGGAGGATCTCCCGGTCGGATATATCGAAAGCGATATGGGTCTCCTTCACCTCGGGGAGGGCGGCCCGGGTTCCGAGGTCGTCACGGTAAAAGGTTATATCAATAATCCCAAAAGGGATACTCTGGCCGAACCGTTCTTCCAGAGCTTCCTTTAGCCTTCTCCCAATCTCCACGCCACGGGTATGAATACCGACGATAACAAAGTTATCCGGGTCAGCCACGCTCCTGTAGATAAGTTCACTCTGTTCCTCGATTATCTCTTCCATGCGGGCGGCGTTCAATATCTCTTCCATGTCAGGTTACCTCCCTGTGGTACTCCTGTATGGGACGTACGGAATATTTGTCCCTTTCCTTTAACTCAAGGATGCCAGAGATAGCGGCCCGGGCCGCCTGGATGGTTGTCACGATAGGTACGCGATATCGGACAGCGGCCTGCCGGATGGCAAAGGCGTCACCCTTGGACTCCTTTCCGGTGGGCGTGTTTATGATAAAATCGATCTCTTCATTCTTTATGAGGTCAACGATATTGGGACGTCCCTCGCTCACCTTGAAGACCCGTTCGCAGGGAATGCCCTTTTCGGAATAGAAGAGAGCCGTTCCTTCCGTGGCCACGAGCCGAAAACCCTTTTCATGGAGACTGCGGACATGCTCCACAAGCTCCTCCTTGGATCGTCGGTTAATACTTAAAAAGACGGTCCCTTCAAGGGGAAGTTTATCACCGGCTGCCAGGGAGGCCTTATAGAAAGACTCTCCGAAACTTTTGGATATACCCATGACTTCACCAGTGGATTTCATCTCCGGTGTAAGCAGTGTGTCCACACCGGGAAACTTGTTAAAGGGGAGGACCGCCTCCTTGACGCTCACGTAGGGAAGGTGTGTATGGCCTTTCAGGCCGAACTCCTTAAGCTTGCGGCCCAGCATGAGGCGTACGGCAATCTTCGCCAGGGGGATACCGGTGGTCTTGGAAACGAATGGTACCGTCCGGGAGGCACGGGGATTCACTTCGATTACATAGAGGCTGTTCTCCTTGATCGCGAACTGAATATTGATAAGGCCGATAACATTCAGCTCCAGGGCCAGGGCCCGGGTGGTGACCTCAATCTGTTCGATCATGCTTTCCCGGATGGAGACAGGGGGGATAATACAGGCCGAGTCTCCGGAGTGGACACCGGCTTCTTCCACGTGTTCCATGATGGCACCCAGGTACACCTCCTCCCCGTCACAGAGGGCGTCCACATCGACCTCTACGGCGTCCTCGAGAAAATCGTCCACCAGGATAGGGTGCTCGGGTGAAAGCTCCACTGCGGTACGTATATAGTTCAGCAGGCTTTCCTCGTCATAGATGATAGACATGGCCCTTCCTCCCAGAACGTAAGAAGGCCGTACCAGGATCGGGTATCCGATCCTGGTCGCTATACGGACCGCGTCCTCCTCTGTTGAGGCTATCCCGTTTTCCGGCTGGAGCAGGTTAAGCTTTCTCAGGACCTTGGCGAACCGTTCCCTGTCTTCGGCCCGGTCGATGGAATCGGGAGAGGTGCCGATGATCCTGACATTGTTCTCCTCCAGGCTCCAGGCCAGGCGGAGGGGCGTCTGCCCTCCGAACTGGACGATAACGCCGTCAGGTCGTTCCCGGTTATAGATATGGAGAATATCTTCCAGGGTCAGGGGCTCGAAATAGAGACGGTCAGAGGTATCATAGTCCGTGGAGACGGTCTCAGGGTTTGAGTTAACCATGATCGATTCGATTCCCTCTTCACGCAGGGCAAAGGAGGCGTGACAGCAGCAGTAATCGAACTCGATTCCCTGGCCAATACGGTTCGGCCCACCGCCAAGGATCATAATCTTCTTTCTGTCGGAGTCCCGAACTTCGTCCTCCTCGTCAAAGGAGGAGTAATAATAGGGAGTATATGCTTCGAACTCACCTCCGCAGGTGTCAACCACCTTGAACCCGGGCAGGATATCATTATCGAAGCGGAAGGCTCTGACCTCCGTTTCAGCTTTTTTAAGAGCCAGGGAGTATTCTCTCTGGGAGGTCAGCCCCCGGGAGTAAAGAGCGTCCAGTTCTCCCCGTTTCATGCTATACCCCAGTTGCCGGTCTGAAAAACCGAAAGTCTTCATCCGTCTGACGTTTTCAACCTTCATGCCGTCAGCCCTGACCTCACGGGAGAAACGGGTTTCTTCCTCTACGATCTCTTTAAGCTGGTTAAGGAACCAGGGATCGATATGCGTCAACGTATGGAGTCTCTCCACGTCCCATCCCTGCCTCAGGGCAGCCCCCACGTAGAAGATGCGGTCCTCTTTCGGGTTCATCAACTCCTTTTCCAGGAGATCCCTCTGCTGCCGTTCCGTCAACGTCCGCAGGCGGCTGTCGATCTTCTGATTGCCGTCACACCCGAAACCGAAGCGGTCGATTTCCAGGGAACGGAGGGCTTTCTGGAAAGACTCCTTGAAGGTACGGCCTATGGACATGGCCTCGCCCACAGATTTCATCTGAGTCCCGAGGATGGGATCCGCCCCCTCAAATTTCTCGAAGGCCCACCTGGGGGACTTGACCACAACGTAATCGATAGTCGGCTCAAAAGAGGCGGGAGTCTCCCGGGTAATGTCGTTCGGTATCTCGTCCAGGGTAAGCCCCACAGCCAGCTTGGCCGCTATCTTGGCGATGGGGAATCCGGTCGCCTTGGAGGCCAGCGCTGAGCTCCGGCTTACCCTTGGATTCATCTCTATGACCATGATCCGGCCGTCATCAGGGTTCACTGCGAACTGGATGTTCGATCCGCCGGTATCGACTCCTATCTCACGGATGATCTTAATGCCCAGGTTACGCATATCCTGATATTCCCTGTCCGTCAGGGTCTGCTGAGGGGCGATGGTAATGGAGTCACCGGTATGGATACCCATCGGGTCCAGGTTCTCAATGGAGCATATTATGACAACATTATCAGCCATGTCCCGCATGACCTCGAGCTCAAACTCCTTCCATCCGATGACCGATTCTTCCAAAAGGACCTGGTTGATGGGAGACTCATCGATTCCCCTTCTGGCCAGTTCCACGAAATCTTCTTTATTGTAGACAATGTTACCGCCGGTCCCTCCCAGGGTAAAGGCGGGACGGATAATAATGGGAAGCTTGATTCTCTCCAGAATCGCCAGGGCCTCCTCCACGGATGAGGCGAAACCGGACTCAGGCACGTTACAACCTATGGCGATCATGGCCTCCTTGAAAAGCTCCCTGTCCTCGGCCTTTCGGATAGAGTCGATCTGGGCTCCGATAAGTTCCACGCCGCGCTTTTCAAATACCCCCCTTCGGTCCAACTCGAGGGCCACGTTCAGGGCGGTCTGTCCGCCCACAGTGGGAAGTACGGCGTCCGGTTTTTCCAGTTCAATAATCCGCTCCACGATATCAGGCGATATCGGCTCGATATAGGTGCGGTTGGCGAGCTCGGGATCGGTCATGATGGTGGCCGGGTTCGAATTTATGAGAACAACGTCGTATCCCTCCTCCCGGAGGGCCTTACAGGCCTGGGAACCTGAATAGTCAAATTCACAGGCCTGTCCGATAACTATGGGGCCTGAACCGATGATTAGGATTGTATGAATGTCCTTGCGTTTGGGCATACCTACCTCAGGGGGATGTCGTTTCGATAAGGCTTGTTTTCCCGGTCCATTTGTCAATGAAAAATAGAGAACCGGGACCCGCAGGTCATGGATGATGCAGGATCTTCGGATCTTCCCGGAGGTTATCTATAATCCGGGCCATGGAGAGCCGGTCTTCCGGGGAGATGCTGGAGAATTTCAGTCCGCCCATAAACTCATCCTCCAGATTGAGACCCCATATATACGTAGCCTGCCCTGTAATACGGGTTCCATGAAGCTCCATGACGAGAAAGAATTCTCCCATCTGTTTCAGGGTCGCGGCCAGGGATTCATTTCCACCGGCCACACGGAAACCGGCCCCGCTCAGGCTGAGGTCACGGATATCCCCCTGAATATTGGGATCATCGGCCAGGTGGAACCTGTAACGTCCCGTAAGGCGGTTGTTCTCCTCCACCCGGTCTGTTAACCGGAATCGTATCTCTTTTCGATGACTCATCCAAACCTCTCATAACAATCAGGAAAGCATCCGGCAGGATATGCAAGAAATTTTCCCCTGCCGCTCTTCTTCCCGGCCTTTTTCCTTTTCACACCGTTTTTTTATTGCCCTGTGATTGATGTGCAATTAGTTTGTATGCATAAACGAAAATAATGGAGTGGAGGCGCCTGAAAGCGCTGGAGTAACACGGAGGATAGAACATGAAACAACTATTGCTGATACCACTGCTGGCCGGACTTATCATTCTGCCCCTCCTGGGACAGGAGACGGAAAAACCTGAAAAAAATGAAGAGACGACTGATACGAAACAGGTTTCAGACAGTATGTATCATGAGAAGACCCTGGAGGACTTTGAAAACACAACCTACACGGAAAAGAATCTCCGATTCCGGGCAACCAGGGACCAGAAGGCCGGGCTCACAATGCGCGATCAATTTCCCGCTCCTCTTAAGGACTCCAAAAAGTACATCGGGCTCAAGATGTACGGCCGACTGGGAGATGTGCTGACCATGATCCCTGAAAAGGAACTTATCATACAGAAGTACTGCAAAAGTATCTCCATGTGGGTCTATGGAAAGAGATTTTCCGGTCAACTGTCGATCATCCTCCAAGACGCGGACGAGACGAACCACAGGCTTATACTGGGTACCCTGGATTACCTCGGATGGAGAAAGCTCACGGTTGCCCTGCCCACTGACATTACCCAGCAGGACAATTTCCTGAACCAGAAAGAGTTTCTGAAGATCATCCAGATCCAGTACCGTCCCGGAAACCAGACAAGGCTTCCCAAGTGGCAGTACTTTTACCTTGACGACATTACCGCCATGGTACGCGAGAAATATACCGACCGCCAGAGCGACGACTGGTAGTTATTCTTTTTCCCGCCCCCCGCCGTCCGGCCGGGGGTAGACCAGGGGGTACCCCTCCCTGCTGGTAATTAGATTTACTCCCGGTCCGTAAAGCTCTTCCATATTCTCCCGGGTAATGACCTCCCCGGGAGAACCTGTATGAAATATTTTTCCTCTTCCGAGAGCGATGCAGCGGTCCGCGTAGATGGATGCCTGGTTCAGGTCGTGGAGACTCAGGATAATGGCCGCGCCCTGCCGCCTCTTCTCCCTGAGGATATCGAGAATCAAAACAGCGTGATGAATATCCAGGTGGGATACCGGTTCGTCAAGGACCATGACCGGGGTCTCCTGCGCCAGCAGAAGAGCCGTGTGAGCGAGCTGCCTCTCCCCGGTTGACAGTTCCGTGATGGGACGATTCGCAAGATGACCTATGGAGCATTGTTTCAGGGCCTGTTCCACTTTCTTCCGGTCCTCCGCGTTCTCAACCTGGAAGGGGAGCCTGTGAGGATACCGACCCAGGGAGACAAACTCCCGCAAAGGGAGAGGAAGGGGATTTTCAGGAAACCGAAAGAGGGAACCTATCTGCCGGGACCGGGAACGGCCCGGTAAACCGGAAATACTCCCCCCCTCCACCAATACCTTCCCGGCAAGGGGAGCATGGAAGCCGGCCAGGGCCGATAAAAGGGTACTTTTACCTGCACCGTTGGGACCGATAAGGACGCAGAGCTCCCCTTCGCTCACATCAAGGTCTATATCCTTGAGAACAATCTGTTTTCCGTATCCCAGTGCCAAACCCCTGGCCGCGAGCCGTGTCACAGGCGCCTCCGGAGAACCAGGCTGATAAAAAAGACCCCTCCCAGAATACCGGTTATGACACCTACCGGCACCTCGTAAGGAGGCGCCATGCTTCTTCCGACCGTGTCCGCGGCCATAAGAACGATCCCTCCCACCACAACGGAGGATGGAACAAGATACCTGTGGCGGGAATCATGAAGGGCCCGCATGATATGGGGGACCATGAGTCCCACGAAACCTATGACGCCAGCCAGGGAGACGGCCAACGCCGCCAGGAGTGCGGCACCAAAAAAATGCCAGGCAACGGAAACCCGATCCACACCGAGTCCCTGCTTGAGGCTTTCCCCCATGGAAAGGATATCGAGCTGCCTGGAGAGGAGAAGGGACACCGATGCTGTAATAAGAAGAAGGAGGGCTGCCGCCAGGAGCATCCATTTCGGCGCTCCCGAGAGGTCTCCCATGAGCCAGAGGAGCGCCCGGTGCACCCGCGAGGCGTCTGAAAAAGCGTATATGAGCATGACAAGGGAAGAGCAGACCATGTTCAGGGCTATTCCAGCCAGCAGGAGTGTAGACACGGGAAGGGCGAAACGAAGGGAAAGGAGGTGAACCGCGGCGGTGACCGCCAGGGAGCCTCCCAGGGCCATGAAGGCCACCCACGGCTGTCCCATCCCCTGGACCAGAGCAAAGGTCGCTCCCAGAGCCGCCCCGCCCGAGACACCGATGATGAAGGGGTCACTCAGGGGGTTCCTGAGAAGGGCCTGGTAAAGGGTCCCGGAAAGGGCCAGCATGCCCCCCACCAGCAGGGCCGTCAGGACCCGTGGAAGTCTCAGTTCCATAACCGTTAAACGGATCATCCCCTCCCCCCGGCCGGCAAGGGCGGCCATGACCTCAAACGGGGAAAAGGCGACACTCCCCAGATGGAGTGCGGTCAGGGACGTTACCAGCAGAAGAAGAAGCAGAAGAGGAATGATAAGCCAGCCGGGCGTACGATTACTCATGCAGGGCCTTCCTCATGATCCTGACCCCTTCCACGAATTCCTTCGGGGCGTAGTAGGATACCGGGTCATGTTCGATGAATCGGACAGAAATATCCCGGCCCGTTTTCCTGATCTCCCTTTCAAGCCACTGTGCCGCGGGCCGGGAGGTAACCAGGAGCACCTCCGGGCGGGCCAGAAAAAGAGCCTCAAGGGTAACAGGGGCGTATCTCTGCTTCAGATCAGAAAAGACGTTTACCCCTCCCGCCCGCCGCAGCGCGTCCCCGGGAAAGGCGCCGGCAGAGACCGTTACCAGGGGAGCGCGGGAGAGAATGATGGCCGCTCGCCTCTTCCCGGTCATCTTCATCGATTCCAGTCTCCTTTCGTAGATCTCCACCCGCTCACGGGCCATCTCTTCCAGTCCGAGCATTCGCGCCAGCTCCAGGTAATTTCCCACGATATGGGACCAGGAATCGTTTCTTTCAAAGATATGCACCCTCAGGCCGGTCTCCCTGAGTCTTCCGATTCTCTGCACGGCCCCATCCTCCCGGGAGAGGATAACGAGATCAGGTCCCAGGGCGAGAATACTCTCCAGGGAAGGATGCATAAGGGTCCCCACCACGGGGACCTTCCCCTTCAGAGGCGGGTGCCAGGAGGTCACACCCACCAGTCTATCTTCCGCCCCCAGATCGATGATCTGCCGGCTCAGGGAGGGGGAGAGGGAAACGATTCTTTCGGGCGCTTTACCCGCCCCTTTATGGACACCCTTCTCCATCCTGCCGCATGAGATTACTACCGGCATGAGCATTACGAACAGGAATATTGAGAGCCGTTTCCCTGTTTTATTATACTTTACTTTTTTACTATACATTCTATTATGTCGACTTATCCTTTCTTACCGGTTAGATAGAAAGCATGGGCACTCCGGAATCCATAGCACTTACGATTTCCAGACTGGAATCGGTAACCAGTGAACTCCTCGTAATTGTGGATCACGAGGGGATTCTTGTGCACGCAAGCCCCCGGACCCTCGACTCGCTCAGGTATGAGGCGGAAGAGCTGGCTGGCAAATCTTTTTTTGACCTTCTCGACGTCGATTCCACACAGTTCATGGACGGAACACTTCGCCCGGTTGTAAATGAAGCCGCCCCCATTACCCTGCTCACCTCCGATGGTATCTCTTACCCCGCGCTCTACCGGGGGGGCCTGGAGCTTAAAGATGGATATCACCTGCTCCTCCTAGAGGACCGCAGGGAAATGGACGCTCTTTCCAGGGAACTTATCCGGTTCCGGGATGAAGCCGAGGCGGCCGTCAAGACAAAGAGTCTCTTCCTGGCGAACATGAGTCATGAACTGAGGACTCCCCTGAACACGATCCTGGGATACACCCAGCTGCTGGAGGGCGGCCAGGCAGGAAATATTAACGAACTGCAGAAAGAGTACCTCTCCATTATCATGGATGGCGGAAAACACCTTCTCAATATCATAAACGACATCCTGGACCTGTCCCGATTCGACGCGGGAGACGTCACGATCATCAAGAAAAACTTTGACCTTGAACGAATGCTTCATCACCTCATTGCCACGGTCCGCGACCTGGCCTCCGCGAGGAACATCCAGCTTGAACTCGATATTGAACCCGGCATTGGTCGGATACGGGCAGACGAAGCCAGGGTCAAACAGGTACTGTATAATCTTCTGACCAATTCCATAAAATTCACAGAATGCAACAGGAAGGTGGGCCTTGTCGCCCGGTGTAAAGGGAACAGCGTTATCATCAGGGTCTGGGACCAGGGCCGGGGCATCCCGGCTGACAAAATCGATTCAATTTTTCAGCCCTTTGAACAGATCCGCGTGGAAGATTCCGTAAAAAATGACGGTACGGGACTGGGGCTTGCCATCTCAAGAAAGCTTGTGGAACTGCACAGCGGCCTCCTTACCGTTGAGAGCCGGCCGGGAATGGGAAGCACTTTCACTGTTGAAATCCCTGGTCGTCTCCCGGATTCAGCAAAGGCAGAAGATTATCAACCTGGAAAGGAGATCCAATCCAACGATGACAATCTTCAGCACACTATCATGATCGTAGATGACGTGGAGGTTAACTGCCGTCTTATTCAAAGCATACTCGATAACAACGGGTACCGCTCCCTTTCGGCATCAAGCGGAGAAGAGGCCATAGAGAGATTCCAGGAAGAGAAGCCTGACCTTATTCTCATGGACATCCAGTTAACAGGCATGGATGGGACAGAGACGATGAAACAGATTCGCGGTGAATCATCCAGGGATCTTCCCATCCTGGCCCTGACAGCCCATGCCATGGAAGGGGACAGGGAAAAATTTATTATTGAAGGATTTGACGGGTATATACCAAAACCGATTAATGTAACAACCCTTATGAACAATATCCACTTCTTTCTTGAGAAAACTGCGATCGGATAATATCGTCAACCAGGAAAGAGACAAGGAGATAATCCCCTATGGACAACAGAATTCTTGTCGTTGAAGATGACATAAACTCCGCGAAAATGCTGGAATCCTCCCTGAAACACGCCGGTTACCAGGTTTCCGTGGCAGGTAACGGGGAGGAGGCCGTGGAAGTATACAGGGAGAATCCCTTCCCCATCGTAATAACGGATCTCGAAATGCCTCGCATGGGCGGCAATGAGCTTATTGACAAACTGAACGAAGCGGAGGACCCGCCCATAATCTTTGTCACCACGGCCCACCACAGCCCGGAACTTATCATCGAAATCATGAAGAAGGGCGCATACGACTACATCATCAAGCCGATCGATATTAACGAACTGAACATGAGGGTCAAACGGGCCTTCGAGACGGCAAAGCTGAGACGCGCCAACACGATCATGGAGAAGGAGAAGGTCATACGCCTGGAGAACCAGCTGGAATGGTACCATTGGCAGGAACGGGCCACGAGCCGGGATAACCTGAGCTCCAATGAGACAATATTTACCAGCCTGCAGACCAGTTTCAACCAGGGGGCCGGGTTTGGCGCCCTTCTTGTGCTGATCAACATGATTTCCCAGACCGCTGAGAAATCGGGAGATAAATATATCATCGACGCCAACCTCTATGACATGGTCAAGGAGAACGCCCAGATGTCTGGCAAGGCCCTGGAAACCTTCGGCGTTATCCAGCACCTG
Organism: uncultured Leptospirales bacterium; assembly: GCA_964645775.1. Lineage (GTDB taxonomy): Bacteria > Spirochaetota > UBA4802 > UBA4802 > UBA5550 > CAZYBU01. The sequence continues at coordinate 40,882 of CAZYBU010000018.1, forward strand.
ATTTCGAAGGATATCCAGCTCCGCCAGTCCTCCGCAACCGAAGTGAAAAAAATGTTACAGGAGATCGTCAGGGAGACAAAACCGTTCGCGGAGCGGAGTGGAACAAATGTTATTCTGTCAGACACCGGGATCAGGGAAGAATCGAGTCTGGTGGAGATCAATGAGAACTACCTCCAAAGGGCGCTGACAGAGGCCCTGATGAACGCCTATAAGTTTTCCAAAAAGAAGACAGACATCATCGTTCTGATGAAGGTGGTGGACGGATACCTGAATATTACGTTCATTAACACGCCGACAAAAGACGAGCTGAACCGGGAGGGGATACCCATGGAGTACGAAAACCTGGTCTTTGAACCCTTCTTTCGTCTGAGGAAATCGATCAAGGAGGAATACAAGACCCTGGATTTTGGCCTGGGTCTCACCCTCCTGGAGAAGATCATTGCACGTCACGGGGGGAAGACATCCATAAACAATATCACGGATCACATGGACCTAACACGTGATCCGGTACTCAGAGTCAGTATGACCATCACCATTCCCACCGCAGAGCAATGAAAGTATAAAGGGACCCGGTTACCGGACAGAGATATATCCGCCGGAAGAAAGTTCATCTCAGTTTTGTCAGATTATTCCATCGGAATAAGGCAGGCGTTAAAGAGGGGTTCAGACAAGGGTGATAATCCGTTCTCTGCGCGCGCATTCAATGCAGAGACGCACCCCTTCCCTGCGGTTCCTGAGCGGAACATAGAAATGGTTGAGTTCGTGAATCCTTTTACCGCAGCGATGGCATTTCATACCTTTCCTCCCGGAGAACATTTCCTGATTACTCTATCGGCAGGATGGGTATATATATAAAGTATTGTTTCCTGTCAGAAAAATCCTTTACATAATGAAAGTTTTTATTAATATTTCGTTTTCAGCAATAAAGAGAACAGGTGAATAATGGCCGCACGATCAAAGGCATCGGCTCGAAACAGAAAGCGAAAAACAAATCTACTGAAGATTCACTCGGCCATGAATAAGATGGTGGAGGACGCGGTAGACAAGGAAGTGGTGCGAAAATTTCGCACGATCATCGACTCTTCCGAGGAAGATCTCACCCGGGCCCAGGCGGATGAGATTTTGAAATCTCCCCTGAACCTGAACGTCGGCGATTTTCCTGAAAGTACCCATCCCTACCTTCGTCATTTTATATTCATGCACAAAAGAGAGGCCAAACGATCATGAAGGGTCAGGTAACCCTGAAGACCTTCTCCCTTGTGCGGGACATCTGCGGTTTTGAGGAACGCACCCTGGAGATCGATGAAGGACGGACAGCCGGAGAAGTGGTCAGGGAACTGCTGGGCGAATGTCCAGGCCTTCAGGAACTTAAGAACCCGCTCCTGATCGCCGTTAACCAGGAATACGCCGATGATGACCGGCCCCTCTCCGGCGGAGACACCCTGGCCGTTTTCCCGCCCGTAAGTGGGGGCTGAATCGATGAAGATCATCCGTTTCCAGGAACAACCGATCCATCCTGAAGAGATTAACCGCTCTCTCCACTCCCCGGAAAACGGCGCCCTCGTCACCTTCACCGGCCAGGCCCGGAACCGTTCCCGGGATAAAGATGTGACCCATCTCTTTTACGAAATCTACGATGAAATGGCGAACCGCGAACTGGAGAAGATCGTTAATGAAGCCTTCAACCGATGGGACATTTCCGGATGCGGTGTTGTCCACCGTTTCGGCCGGGTCGAGGCGGGAGAGCCGGGTATTCATATTGCGGTCACATCCGGCCACAGGGACGGAGCCTTCCAGGCCTGCCGCTTTATCATTGACGAGATCAAGAAGCGTGTACCTGTATGGAAGCAGGAATGGTACAGTGACGGTTCCCGCTGGATAACCGGCGGAAGCTGATCCCCCATTCCCGATTACGGCAACACGGGTTATTACATGAAACTGAAGGATAAGTATATCGTTCTCCTGGGTGACGGCATGGCGGACCGTCCTCTGAACACCCTGGACGGGATGACCCCCCTGGAGTACGCCCGCACACCTAACATGGACGACCTGGCATCAAGGGGCGTTACCGGAATGGTTCGAACTGTCCCACGGGGCATGCCACCCGGAAGCGACACGGCCAACCTCTCGGTCTTCAGCTACGACCCTGAACGGTATTATTCCGGCCGCGCTCCCCTGGAGGCCCTGAATAAGGGCATCGAACTGGCTGAAAACGACGCGGCCTTTCGCTGCAACCTCGTCTCCCTGAAAGACGGCATCATGGAAGATTTCACGGCCGGCCACGTGGAGGACGGACTGGCAGAGATCGTACTACGTGAAATAGAAGATTCCCTGGGAACCCGGGATTTAGACTTTCACGCCGGCGTATCCTACCGTCACTTACTCCACTGGAAGAACTATCCCCACGATAGACTGCCTGAGACAGTCCCTCCCCATGACATTACCGACCGGCAGGCGTCGCCCCACCTGCCCTCGGGGCCGGGGAGCGATATCCTCAGGGAACTGATGGAAAGGGGCCGTGAGGTCATGGCGTCCTCACGTGAAATTGCGGAAGTTTCCGGGAAGTTCAGGGGACATCCCACTGATATCTGGCTATGGGGAGCCGGAAGGCGTCCGGCCATCGATACCCTCCAGGAGAAGTTCGGCCTTATCGGTCATACCATATCCGCCGTCGATTTGATTCACGGAATCGGCCGGGCCGCGGGACTGTCTCCCCTCAATGTACCCGGGGCTACCGGCTACCTGGACACAGACTACGAGGGAAAGACCCGGGCCTGCCTTGATAACCTGGAGGAGACCAACTTCATCTACCTGCACGTGGAGGCCCCGGACGAATCGGGGCACGAGGGAAACATCGAACACAAGGTAAAGGCCATAGAAGATTTCGACAGCAGGATCGTGGGACCTGTCATGGAAGGACTCTCCGGGAGGTATACGCATACCCTCCTGGTCATGCCGGACCATCCTACACCCATAGAGCTTCGCACCCACAGCGACGATCCCGTCCCGTTCCTCTGCTTCGACAGCAGGGGAAGGTTCGACAACACGGAAGGTTTCGGATTAGCCGCCTATAACGAGAAGGTTGCCTCAAAAAGCGGTCTCTACCTGGACCGGGCTCATCAACTACTCGGAATGATAATTGAAGGACGGTTCCGGTGAAAAGAGCCCTTCTCTTTCTTGTCCTTATTATCCTGCTGGCATCAGGGGGAGTTATTCTTTTTCGGCACCTGGACACCGAAACCGGCCGGGACTGTATCAGGGAATTTGAGGACGAAGATTACATCGACGCCATAAACTGCTGCAACCGGATCCTCCCCCGAAGCGAATACGAGGAGGCGGGCAAGCTCCACTACTACCGTGTCCGGGCACACAACCGACTGGCGGAGAAGATGAACGAGCGCTTCGAAGATAAGCTGCGGAAACTGAACCGGGTGGAATCGAGGACACCTGAGGGTGAAAGACTCCGGGAGAAGATAACTACCCGCCTGAAAAAGGTGAACGAAAAGAGCGGAGGCGACCTTCAGCTTTTCATGGGCAAGAACACCTCCTGGATAGAGCCAGGGGGGCGGTTCTATGACACCTTCGCCTCAAAACACAGGGGAAGCCCCTTTCTTGAAGACCTGGACTTCGAGGAGCTGGAAAAGGTCCGCAGGCGTCATCCTGAACGCCTTTCCGGAGCCATTGTCCGGTTTCATAACCGGTATCCTGACTCATCTTACCTGCCCCACCTGGTCCGCTTCAGTCTTGACCTGATGCAGAAGGGGATAAAAACGGACCGGGAATTCCAGCAGGCCCTGAAGAGCATGATCTCCTCCTTCGCGCACCGCTTCCCCACCAGCGCGGAGATGACCCGCATTTACCGGGCCACGGAAGGGGGAGTCAATATCCGCACCAGCCCCGGCCTGGAGGGTACCATCACCGGCCGCACGGAGAAGGGCGAGATACTGATTCAGCTTGAGAAATCGGTGGACACCATGCAGGTGGGCGACATGCGGGACTACTGGTACCGGGTGGCCACAGCCGACGGCGTCCGGGGCTGGATCTACGGGGCCTTCCTGGAGACCTGCAAGAGCGAGGCCGCCGAAACCGGCGAGAGCTGGATCCACGAAGAGACGTTCCAGCAATGGAGCGACTCACACACTCCGGGAGGATGGAGGCACCTTGAAGGGAGCGACCCGGACGGGGTTACCTTCGCAGGCTCAAAGGAAAGTCGCAGGCTCACGGTGGATTCTCCCTCCGGCATTTTAACAGGACTCTTCCGCTCCTTCACCACCACGCCCGCCTTCACGGCCGAATGCCGGGCCCGTCACCTGGAGGGGGGAGAGGTCACGGCCCTCCTCTACCGGCTACCCGACGGTCACGCCTTTAACCTGACCCTTTCCGAGGGTAACGTATCGGTCTGCGACCGGCAGGTCAGCCTGGATACCCGTACCTGGCACACTTACCGAATCACCTCACGGGAAGGCCGCTTCGCCGATTTGTACGTGGACGGAGAGAAGATATCGGGACGCATCGAGGCCTGCGAACCTGAAACTTTTAATAAAAGGGGAGTATACATCATGCGCGTTTCAAAGGTCTACAGGACGCGGGCGGAGATGATGTATCTATTGTACAGGTGAGTAGAAACTCAGAATGGCAGAAAATTTTTGAAATCAATGAATGTATCGATAAGCCGGATGGTACATGAAAAGCGAAAATGAAATTTATTAATCAGATTTCTCCAGCTTAAGAATTATCTGCTTTGTCGGATCCAGACGGGACTGATACAGCTTAATACCGATAATTCGTAAGTTGATATTTCTAACCGCATTTTTCCAGGCTTCAATAGTAAAAAAATTATTGGGTATTTTTACCCCAAAAGGTTTGTTGGATAGATAATCAATAAATTTCAACCAAATGAGATCAATTTTCGATTCCCAGTGGTGGTCTTTAATTAAAACATACCTGCTGGAAACTCTCATCGCTTCAGCAAGCATTTCATCAGGCGACATATCATGATGAAGAACATCGATAAACAGTACGCAATCGAACGTATTATCTTCAAAAGGGAGTTTTTTTCCGTCAACAACCGAAACGGGCATATAGGTTTCTGATTGCTGCTCAATGTCTACAGCAAAAAACTGGTTACACAGCGCTGACTGGAGCCTTTGCGTCAGCCTGCCTGTCCTTGCGCCAATATCGAGAACTGTATCAGAACCCTTGATAAAGGGCGTTAAATGCTCAATAATACTCCGTTCTTTCTGTTCAAGAGTTGTCTTTTCAAGTATTTTCTTGATAACCTTTTTCATGTTAGAACAGTAATTATTCCCAGGTGCTTTTAAGTGCAACCAAAAAATGTTTTAATATCACCGCCGACGAAGAGGGCTGAAACAACAGGGTTATATGGATTCACTCTAATCGAAACACAATCCTCTGTCTGACCTTCACGGATTCAGACAGAGAAATATTACCCGGAATAGTAAACCTCCAGGACGCGGCCGCCTTCCGGGCCGCATCGTCAAGGAGAGTGTACCCACTCGACTGGATTACATTGACTTCCCCCACCCTTCCATCAGAAAGGACATCCATCTCGATAACACAGACCCCTTCCCGGGAACGGAGAACAGCCATGCGGGGATAGACAGGCCCCCGGTTCCGGGCGAGTTCCCGGGCCTGGAGGGAAAGAACGCCACGTATCCGTTCCGTGACATTCTCCCCCTTCTTTTCGATTTTTTTGTAATGGGACTCGCGAACCGGGGAAACAGTTTCGGCAACCAGTACCTGAAACCGGCGCACGGGGGACGACCGGGCTTCATCCGAGGGTCGACTGCTCTCGGGACCCCGCTTAACTTCAAGCAGGACTTCCCTCCCCCCGGGCCGGTAGGCCAGGCCGACGAAGACCAGACCGTGGACCAGGAGGGAGAGAAGAATGTATCGAACAGGAAGTCCCATGTCCATTATCTATATTGAGGCCTTTACCCCGCCATAGATACTGATCCCGGGCATGCGGTAACCTTTTGCTTCCTGGTAGCTGCTGTTGGTCAGGTTCTCGCCCCGAAGGTGAACCTTCAGGTTCTCTCTTACCCTCCATGCTACCATGAGGTCCCACTTTATGTACCAGGGGAGTTCCGCGTCCATGTAGCCGATACGGTCGGAGACAAAGACAACCTTTGTGGAGACATCGATCTTTCTGATAAAGGTTGCCCTCCCCTCTAATGAGGCCTGGTGCTCTGCCCGTTTCTGTGAGCGGCCGCCATCTGTGTCCCTGGCATCGGTCCAGGTATAGGCCGCCTTCAGGAAGAGCCAATCAAGGGGGGTAATCTCTACGAATGACTCGATTCCCATGAAGGTAACCTTGCCGTTTTCATTTCTAAAATATCCATCCGGAGTCATCCAGTTGCCATCCGGGTCATGATAGCTAATAAGATCATAATGCTCTCCGTAGAAGAAGAAGGTCCCCAGTGAAATCTTCTCCTTCCAGAGGGGCTGAATGACACCCGCATCCACGGTCATTGAACTTTCCGGGTCAAGTGATGTATTCGCCACCTCCCATGGATTGTATATCTCGGAATAGGTGGGCATCCTGTGGCCCAGGCCCCAGTTTACCTTTATGTTAGTCTCCGTTTTCGGTACAATGAAGGAACCACCAGCATTGTAAGAGAGGAAATACCCAAAATCCGTATTAAGCTCCAGACGCATTCCGACATCAATGAAAATCCTGTCCAAGAGGCTCAGGTGATCCTGGATGTAGTAAGCGTGTGTAAACCGGCTCTCCTCGATGGGTGAACCGAAATCTACCTTCCCGGTCTCCAGGAACCACTCCCCACCGATAACTATCCTGTTTACCTCCATGATGTTAAACTCAACATCCACGCTTCCCCTTGGGGCGTGGGTAACCAGTTCCCAGGGAGCTGATTCTCCCGGATCCTTGTCCCGGTACCCATAGTACATGTAACCAATTGATGCGGTGTACCTCATCCATGGAGATGGAGAGTGTCGAAACGCAAGGCCCGTTGCAAGGTTACGGTTATTGTTAAACCTGTCCGTGTCTCCCGTGGATGCATTATCATCCACCTCAAAACGGGCGTCCAGATACCGGGCCATAAACTCCAGGTCCATGTCCCTGGCGGGCAGGGCCCTGAGGCCGAGAGAGGCTGAAATGTTCCTGTAGGGGTCCGTCTCATCGTCGGCCGTAATCTTCGAAATTCCGTCGCTGTACTCTCCGTAAAGACCGGCATTAAAGGATATCTTTTCTCGATCAATCCCGTAGGCTACCCCGCTGTTGAACGTATAGTAAGAACCGCCTTCAACGTCAAAGGTAACTTTTCCATCGGAACTCTTCTTTGTGATAATATTAATAACTCCGGCCGTTGCCTCGGAACCGAAGGTGGTACTGTTGGCCCCACGGGTGATCTCGATTCTTTCGATATCGTGGAGCCGGATATGGGCCATATCGAAACCGCGGTTAACCGAGGTAAAATTGTTCATCTTCACGCCGTCAATTAAAACAGCAATATTACCCGACTTTCCTCCCCTCATGGCAAGGGTTGTCTGGCCACCGAAGGCACCATTCCGGGAAAGGTGTATTCCAGGAATACCCTGGAGCAAAGAAGCTATGTCCGTGTACCCGGATTGTTCGATATCCTCTGCCGTTACGACCGTGATATGACTTCCCGACTCCCTCTTTTCCATCTCGATACGGGAGGCGGAAACGATAATGGTCTTTTCCTCTTTACGAATTTTTTCTTCTCGAGTCTCTTCTTTACCCGGTTTTTCAACCGGATCATCCTGGGACCATAGATCTCCCGGGAGAATGACCACAAACAGTACGGCCATCAGAGCAGCTTTCATGGTTTCTTTCATTTCGTTCACCTTTCACAATCTCAAGATTGGAGATAAGACAGAAACGGTATTCCCTGGACCGCTGGATATCCGTCGCTCTCCTTATGATCGTGAGGTGGGCTGGTAAGCGAGTTCTGGAGTTTGAATCGCTGACCGGTTCCCTATCCTCGAGGAATCCAGTCACTGGAAGATCTGGCTTAACCGATAACTATCGGTATCACAGTTGCGGGACAGCGCGGGATTCTCACCCGACTTCCTCCGTGGCTGAGAAAAATTTCTTCGTATCTTTTTCTCTGTCAAGGGAAAAAATGGGTAATTTACCATCATTTTTTCGAATGACATCTCTTCCCCCATCTATTACATTTATCCAAACCTGAGATCAATGGGAGCAAACGATGAAACGTACTTCCCTTTTTATACTCCTTCTACTGCCCTTTCTCTTTCTCTCACCCGGAAGGGACGTCGACGCCATAACAAAAGAAGAGATTCTGAACCGGTACCGTCAGGACAGAGAAGCTATTCTTCGGGATCGTGGAGAGATCCAGAAGTTGATGCGGGGTATCCTGAAAGACATACGGGAACGGAATTTAAAATTCCGGGTCGAGCTGAACGAGATGATGAAGTATAAAATCGACTCCATTACCGGCATGGAAATTCCCACGGACCTGGGCCTGAAATCCGTGGTACAGTGGCGCAAGAGTCGGCAGGATTGGAACACCTTTTTCCGGGACTACCGAAAAGACTATTCAGAACGCTTCCAGGAGAAGAAAAAAGATCGGCAGGATGAGGTTGACAAACTGAATGACGCTCTTCGACGGCTGGACCGGGAACTGCGGCGCCTGGAAGAGAAGGAAAAGGAGAGAGCCACACGCGATGATCACCGGGACACTACCCCGGATAAAGAGCCGGAAAGGTACGATGACCAATACGACGATACCTTCGACGATGACAGGCACACCGATGACAGCCGGGACGAAGTAAAGCCGGACGACGGCCTTGACAAAGAGGAGACACCGTACAGCGATAAAACCATTGTTCCCATTCTTCCCGATTCGAAAGATAAAGATAAGAAGGATGAACTGGCTAAAAAGAAAGAGAAACTGGAACAGAAGAAGAAGGAGGCCCGGGACCAGGTAGACACCGATATCCCGGCCGCGCCTTCACCCTCGGCCCGCGCCTTCGACTGGAGAGACAGGGGTATAGTCACTCCTGTCCGCTTCCAGGGAACATGCGGATGCTGCTGGGCCTTCACCTCCGCGTCGATTATAGAGTCGAATTATCTTCTGAGAAGAAAAGAAAATGTGGACCTTTCGGAGCAGTACCTTCTGAACTGCGCACGTGACAGCCAGGGTCGCGACGCCGGAAACTGTACCGGTGGCTGGTATGGACATGTTCTGGATTACCTGACAAGAAACAGTGTATCAGACGAACAGCGCGTACCCTATCGCATGAAAAAAGAGAGCTGCTCTCCCGTGGACAACCCCGCCTACCGCATCAAGACCTGGGGGTATGTGAAACCGAACGCCGGGATACCCACAAACAGGGAGATGAAAGAGGCCCTCTGTAAATACGGTCCCCTGGCCGCCTGTATCAAGGTGACCCCCGCATTCCAGGCTTACAGCGGAGGAATATTTGACGAGCACGCCCCGGTTTCAGGGGAAAGGGACATCAACCACGGTCTGGTCATAGTGGGCTGGGACGACGATAAAGGCGCCTGGCTTGTGAAAAATTCATGGAGTGACCGCTGGGGAGAGAAGGGATACGCCTGGGTGGAATACGGATCCAACAATATTGGCTTCGGGGCGGCCTGGGTTCTGGTTGAACCGGTTCAGCCTTCTACACGGTGATGAACAACGATCTCCTTGGTGACACGGGCGACTATTTCACCTGATTCGTTTTTCACCTCGACGAAAAGCTCGGTCCTGGCCCTCCCCGATTCCAGGGCCTCTTCCCTGAGCTTCTGAATGACATCTACTTCCAGGTCAAAGACGGCCCGTACGGTCTTCCTTCCCGGCCGCAGGAACTCAATGCGGGCGGCCTTGTCCCAGACCACGAAACCGTCCCCTATGTTCCAGGTAATCATCAGCACGTAAAAGGGATCAGTCATGGCGTAAAGGCTTCCGCCAAAATGCGTTCCATGGTAGTTACGGTTCAAGACCCTGTCCCGGAGCTCCACCTCGATATGGTCCAGTCCCGGTGAGACACGGCGAATGTGAATACCACTGAAAAGATAAGGGGGCCAGAGATTCATAAGATGTTTTACGATAAAGGGCCTGATCCACCAGGGTCTGAGGTGCCGTGCCATACTATCTCCTTTTACAATGGAAAGGGCGGGTTGCCCCGCCCTTTTCATTTCTACTCTTCGGGTGATGCCGAAAAAGTTGAGAGCCCCGTCTTCAACAGGGCTGACTCACCGTCAAGGATTGCGTCGCACATGGAGAAGAACGTTGGGAACTCCTTTCCAATATAGAACTGGGCGGAGAGAACGCGCCCGGAATAATAGGCGGCCTCAAAGTTGTCGTTGAGGAACTCTTCCCGCTCGGCTCCCTTTTTGTCACCGACCAGCTCTTTCATCTTCGGGGTCGCGATCGTCATGGCCCAGAGATGCATCCATGCGTAGGTCAGCATGGTCAGCGCCCTCTGGAGAGGAGTTGCGTCAGCGAAAAGATGAAGGAACTTGCCTTCAGCCATCTGCTTTTTCAGATGCTCGACGGTCTCGTCCATCTTCGCCAGGGCTTTCTCCATGGCATCGACATACCTGTCATCAACCACACCCTTCGCCTTATCTATGGTCTGGCGAAAATGTTTCTGGTAGACAGAGTAATTATACTGGTTTTCGTTCATGAGAAGTTTTCTCATGGTCAGGTCCATGGCCTGGATACCGTTGGTTCCTTCGTAAATAGAGAGGATCTTGGAATCCCGGGCATACTGCTCAACAGGATAATCCGATGAGTAGCCGTATCCCCCATAGACCTGAACCGCTTCACCGGTCACTTCCCATGCCATATCTGTGTTACCCGCCTTGGTAATGGGGATCAGAAAGTCGAGAAGGCCCTGGAATTCTTTTTTATCATCTTCGCTCTCCGCTGTCTCTATCCTGTCATGGATGTATCCGCAGAAGTAGACCAGGCTCCTCATGGCTTCGACCTTCGATTTCATGCCGAGAAGCATGCGCTTAACGTCAGGATGCTCGATGATGGCTACCTTCGTAGCCTCGGGGTTCATCATCTGGGTGACATGAACACCCTGGATACGTGTCTTTGCAAAGGTTGCGGCGTGCATGTAGGCCGCACTGGCTACGGCCTGGCCCTGCAGTCCGACATAGAGCCTGGCCTCGTTCATCATCTGGAACATGATACGCATGCCTTTCTTCTCCTGCCCCAGTAATTTACCTGTACATTTCTCCTCGTCACCAAAGGCGAGCATACAGGTAGCGGAACCATTGATTCCCATCTTGTGCTCAATACCTGTGCAGATAACGTCATTTTCATCCTGAAGATTGCCGGACGTGTCGAAATTAATCTTGGGAGTCATGAAGATGGATATGCCCTTGGTACCTTCCGGGTCTCCTTCAATACGGGCAAGGACAGGATGAATCATGTTCTTATAGTAATTGTTCTCTCCGGATGAAATCCATATCTTGTTTCCGATAATGATAAAGTCCTTCTCTTCTTTTCGCTTTGCCTTTGTGGTCAGGGCACCGACGTCAGAACCGGCTTCCGCCTCTGTCAGGCACATGGTTCCGCCCCATTCGCCTGAAAGCATCTTCTCAAGAATTACGTCCTTGTCATCACCTTCGTAAAAATTAATAATCAGGTTAGCTGCCCCTATGGACAAAGCTGGATACATGGAGAAGGCAGTGCTGGCAGCGGTAAAATACTCGGTTACAGCGTTATACATGACCGCCGGCATTCCCATGCCCCCGTATTCCTGGGGTATCATGATGCCGAGAAAACCTGCATCATAGTAAGCGTCCAGCCCTTCAAAATAGGCTTCCGGGATACGAACTTCCTTCGTGTCCGGATCGTAGGTGACCGGGTTCTTATCTCCTTCAGCGTTGGCAGGATAAACCTTTTCAACAGCGATACTCTCTGCCAGATTGAGCACATCTTCGAACATGTCTTTATCGAAATCGCTGTAATGATCATACTTTGTCAGCTTGTCCGTTTCGAGCATCTCAAAAACGACAAATCTGACGTCCCGGGAATCGACAATGGGATTAACGGCCATGAGTAACCTCCTCATACAATTATTCCAAACTAACTAAACATATATCCGGACTTTTGTCAATTCCAAATCGTACCGAGATTCAGGAAAGATGGGAAAAGGCGTCCTTGAGCTCTTCAAGGACCTGCCGGGGATCATGGACCATGAGCCGGGTACCGGCCATCACTTCAAGAAACCCAAGTTCATTCTCATAGCGGGGAAGGACCTGCTGGTGGATATGAGCGATACTGGCGCCGCTTCCCCTTCCCAGGTTGTAGCCCAGGTTGAATCCTGCGGGGGAAAACCGTTCCTCAAGTATGGACAAAGAACCGGTAAGGAGGCGGTGCATGGCCATGATCTCTTCATCGGTCATGTCCCGGTATCGTTCAATGTGGCGGGAAGGAAAAAGGAGAAGGTGGCCTGGATTAAATGGATAGAGGTTCAGGGTAGCCATGACCAGGTCGTCCCGATAGAGGGTCAGGGCCTCCACATCCGGTTCTCTGTCCCGCAGGGCGCAGAGAAGACACCCGGAATAGTTCTTACCCTTCTTTACGTACTTGAGTTTGTCTGGATTAAAAAGATAATCCATCGATTATCAGAGGTCCTTTCTGTATCGGCGTCTTCTCGTCAGGGTAAGGATGGTATAGACCATCAGGTATAGGCTTATTGCAATACCGAGGGTGAGCATGGCCCAGTAGAGAATGTCGAGCCTCTGGGCAAGTCGCCGGAGGGTAAGGGACTCACTCCTCAGGTTCTGGATCTCCAGTTGGATGATCTGCTGTGTGGAACGAACCTTCTCACGGGAGAAGATATGGACATAGGAATGGAAGAGGCTTCTCGTTCTGTTAAGACGACTGGAGAGATTATCCACGTTTGCGTGTTTACTGTCCAGGTACTCGATATTCTCCTGTATGGCGTCAATGCTGAACTCGATCATCTTCATAGTCTTCAGCATTTCCCTGGCCCGTTCTTGACCGTGGCAAACGGAACAGTTTTTATTGTCAATAATATCACTTGATGACTGTTTTACGTCATGGTCACCGTGGCAGGTCACGCAGGAGGGTAATCCGGTCTCAAGCACGGTTTGATAATGGGGGCCCTGCTTGAACTCGGAAAGTTCCCGGGCGTGACACCCTCCCCTTCCACAGAAATCGGTAATCTGTTCCTTGCCCGGTTTACCAATAAAACCGTATTCTTTGGATTTGGATTTTTCTTCATCAAATATCTCCGGGTTTCCCCCGTGACATCCGTTACAGCTCTGCCCACGGACAGCGTGAACACTCATCATCCAGTCGAGTACAGGCTGGTTCAACCTCCTCTCAGCCTGGTTTTCATGACACTTTATACAGGCGTCCTGTCCCCTGGTGGCCATGGCCGCGGTAATATTACTCACGGATGCATCATTCTGGGCCGACAGGGCCAGGGGCATCGCGAGATAAAGAATGATCAGAGCTTTGCGCAGAGATTGGATCATTTGCAAAGGGTCACCTTTCTACAGTTTTCTACTATACAGTATCGTCAGAATATGCCATTTAAAAATGAAAATGTCGGAAATCCATCCCCGATATGATATACGAGCTGCAATATCAACACGGTATAGGCTCCGGCAATATAATCATCCAACACTATACCCATCCCTCCCTCCAGGTACTGAGCCTGACGGGCCGGAAAAGGTTTCACGATATCAAATAAACGAAAAAGGAGAAATGCCATAAACACAGCGACCCAGTTGAAAGGAACCGCGAAGAGGGCGAGCCAGTAACCTGCCATTTCATCAAGGACAACCTCCCCCGGGTCTTTTTTTTTAAAAAATTTTTCTCCCCTGCCACAGAGAAGTATTGTCGGCCAGGCAAGGAGAACAACCAGGGCCATGTTTACCCACATAACAGCCGGTCCCGCGAAATAGTAAATGATCAGATAGACGCCAAGAGCGACAAGGGTCCCGGCCGTGCCCGGCGCTACCGGAGAATAACCGCTGTAAAAACCGGTAAAGAGTATCTCTTCAATCTTGCTTTTCATCGGACTTCTCCTCAGAAAGGGGGCCGGGCAAAAGGATACGCCCATTTATAATCAGATAATGTAAGCCGGAAAGAGCGGTAAGGAGGGTGACCACGAAGATCAACCAGTAAGGAGCCACCAGCAGCCATTTATCAGGATGGCTTGAGAGAGTCATGTCGAGGATACCTGAAACCTTCATCTTTTCCACGGTCGGCCTGTAGATAAAAATCAGGATAACAATACCGATCGATGTCATCTGGAAGGCTGTCTTGATCTTACCGAAACTGGTGGTCTTCAGGGAAGTCCCTCTCTTCATGGCAAGGTAGCGCATCAGGGTGATAAGAATATCCCTTCCCACAATAACAGCGACCATCCACAGGGGGACAAAAGGATCCAGGATAACGAGGGCCAGGAGTGTGGCCACCACAAGGACCTTGTCGGCCAGCGGGTCCAGAAACTCACCGAACTCCGTCTCCTGACCCAGTTTGCGGGCGCTCCACCCGTCTATGAAATCGGTTAAGGAGGCGATAACAAATACGACAAGTGCCCATATTCGGTACTCCACGCTGGGAACAGCCAGGAGGTAGAGGAAAACTGGAATCAAAAAGATTCGTGAAAGGGAAAGAATGTTCGGGATATTCATATATTTACGGGGTCCCTCAGGATTAGTTCTCCGAAGAGATCATGTTCAGTGGTATCTGTTACCCTTGCTCTTACGATCGACTCTGGCTGTTTTTCTACACCGGTCAAGTAAAAAATACCATCAACTTCGGGCGCCTCTTGGGGAGTTCTTCCGACCAGGCTCCCATCCTCCAGAACCGATTCCACTAAAACGTCTGTTTCACTTCCTATTCTTTGCCTGAGAAGCTCTTCAGAAATGGACTGCTGTAATGTCATGACACCCTCTTCTCTGTCCCGGGCCACGTCCGGGTCAACTTTACCCGGGAGTTTCACGGCCCCGGTACCCTCTTCCGGATAATATATGAAACACCCTATCCTGTCGAGACGGATCTCTTCAATAAATTCCAGGAGCTCCTGATACTCATCCTCCCCCTCGCCCGGAAAGCCGGTCATGAAGGTGGACCGCAGGGTGATACCGGGAATCTCCCTGCGCAGCCTGTGTACAAGGTTCCTGTAAACCTCTCCGCTGCCCCTCCGGTTCATGGCGCGAAGTATGTCACGGTTAACATGCTGAAAAGGAAGATCGAGATAAGGCACAACTTTCCGCAGCTTAAGGCCCTGGATAATCCTCTCATTCAGATGGTCAGGATGACAATAGAGTATTCGAATCCATTGAAGACCCTCCAGTTCCGAAAGGGCATTAAGAAGATCGTAAAGATCACGATCACCATCCCTGTAGAGTGACGTATCCTGAGCTATGATATTCAGCTCCAGTGCCCCCCGCTTCACAAGGGATTCCGCTTCAGCTACCAGGTCATCAAGAGATCGGTTCACCAGGGGGCCCCTGATCAGGGGGATGGTGCAGTAGGAACAGTTATTGGAGCACCCCTCTGAGATCTTCAGATAGGCGTAGGGCAGGCCCTCCACCAGGGGAATACGTGAAACGTCATGGCCCCCCTGTACCGGTTCCAGTCCGAGGGAACGGGCCAGTTCACGGCCGAAAGCGGGTCCCGGTATTCCGCTTACATGTGTGATTTCAGGTATCTGTTCTTCGATTTCTCTCCCATATCGTGAACCGAGGCAACCCACTACGACAACCTTACGGTCCGGGTTCTCCTCAAGGGCATCGAAGATTTCTTCGAGAGACTCTTCAATGGCAGGTGTTATAAAAGCGCAGGTATTGATAATCAGGATATGAGCTTCCCGGGTGTCATCCGCTCTACAAAAACCGGCCTGCGTCAGGCTACCATTCATAAACTCGGAATCCACCAGGTTTTTAGAGCATCCCAGAGAAATAATGGAATAGGTAGTCCGGTCCAAGAACTGCATCCCGTCGTCAGGGACCTACCAGTCCTTGACCTCAATGTGATATACATTGGGACGATTAACGTCCTTCTTCCATGTAATGACCTTGTTGGCGACCTGGCCGGGTCCGCCGAAATCATAGGGCTCGCCGTTTATCCGGGCCTTGATGCCCCCGGCGTTACCGATTTTCAACTGAATATACTCACTGGCCTCCCAGCGTTCAACCGTTCCTTTCGGTATAAATCCCCGGCTCTTTAAAACGCCATCAAGGTATATTTCAATAAAGGATTTTTCGGTAAACTCGGCCACAAAGACGATCTTGAGATTCCGGTTGTTCAGAGCCACAACGCTCGTGCCGTCCCTCTCCTCTTCAGCCAGCTCTTTCTCGTCAAGTGTGACTTCCTCGTCTTTTTTCAGAGATTCTCCCAGTTTCACCAGGAGTTTGGCCCTGTTCTCTGTCAGGCCCTTGAGGGTAAAGAAGAGCTCCCGAGGCGAGCCTTCCAGGTCGATACGCCGGGTGTCACCCATGACAAGGGTTTCATTCTCACCATCGGGAAGAAGCTTAATCACGACCCGTTCACTCCCGGGTGGGTCGGGCACGATATCCTTGAGGGTAAAGATAACTTCCCTGTTTTCAACCATGAATTGAACAGCCTCCCCTTTATACACGAGGACAAAACCGCGATCATTGACCAGTTGAAGGGGGCGGATGGTGCCTATATCATTTTCACTGTTTCTTGCCTGGTATTCTTTCTTGATGGAATCAATGGAATCGGAATCCTCCAGGTCCACGCCGGAAGAGATAAATGCCCGGACCGCGAGAAAGGCCACAAGAACCACGGCCGCCACGGCTGTTGAAAGAAGGAGGATTCCCCTGTTTCTTCCAAAGAATCCGCTCAGGACCGTACCCGCGCTCTGACGGGTCGGACGGGTGAGCTCCTCAAGGGGAGTTACGCTTTCACCGATCCTGTACCCTTTATACGCCTGGACTATTTCATCCACGTCGAGCCTGAGAAAATCGGCATATGAGCGGAGGAACCCTATGAGATAGGTTTCGCTGGGGAACCGGTCAAACTCCTCATCTTCCAGGGCCTCCACGTACATGGGAGTAATATTCGTTTCATCTGCAACGTCTCGAATGGACAACTTCCTGTTTTCCCGGGCTGTCCTCAGTCTTTCTCCAATACTATCCACTCTCTGATTACTCCTCGGAAATCATGGGGTTCTTGATGACCCGCGCCCTGGGGGGGACGTCAAACTTGAAGATCCCGGAAGGATGCCGAACCTCTGTATTGATATCCGTAAATGATATTACAACATGTTTGCCGGTGGTTGTTTCGCCTTCCGCTTTTTGAATCATGTAGTCACTGTTGACCCATAGCTTAAGATGCTTATAGCCACTGCGGCTCTCTTTCTGCTTAAGGTAAAGGGTATAATACGTTTCTCCATTTGCTTCCGTCGGCTGTTTTTTTGAATCAAAACGGTAGTGGTATTTCGAGAAAAGCCGACGTAACCCGCTTTTCGTGCCGGAACCGAAGAGTCCCTGGTCGCCTGACTTCAGGTCCTGCTCGGCGACCACATTCATGGATGGGATATAAATCCACATCATGGAGCCATCGGATACAATTCTCTGACCGCTGGGCCGAAAGAACTGAATCAGAAGGCGGTTCGGAGACTTGTACTTGAGTACACCGGTCTGGTGACGGGTCTTACCCCTTTTTGTGCTGCGGATGGCAAATTTCGCCTGATACGAATCAATTTCACCGAAACGTTTCTTAACTTTTTTCACAACATCACTGACTGTTATAAAGTCAAATCGGTACTCCCCATAAAGGAGGGAAGCCGTTATCATGAAAAGACCAAGAATAACCGTCAAAGGCAGAATTCTTTTTCGTGGAGGAATCAAGGCTTTTACTCCGGAAGCAGCAGTATTCTATAAAACCCGGATAATATACCGGAATTTTTGCCAGATAAAAGCCGCTGCTGTTAAAAGTCAATCGTAAAAATATGGGCAGATGGGACATAACACTTCCATTTTTTTTATTTTAATTGCTTTACAAAAGTATTAATTCTCTTAGCCTTGATAACAGAATTTGTTACACATACCATTTAATATATATTTTTATTAATATATTGCGGTTTTGACGCTATCAATACCATTCCGGCAGGGTGAGCCATGAAATCTATCTATAACAACGCCCATAACCTTCAGGCCATGGGTGCCTACGACTTGAGCCAGGATGAGGCCTTTAACGCCGTTCTGGACGAATACGACCTTATGGAATCCCATGTTATCTATTTCTCCGCCGGAGACAACAGAATCAAGGAGATCCTGTTAAAAAAAGAACCGACTTACTCGGTCTGATGTACAGAGAAATTTCTAACCTGTTATCCTCATGAATCAATCCAACATTATTGGAATCGACACAGGTTCTGTAACCACAGCGGTGGTTATCATCGATTCCGGGGGCAACGTCCTTGAGAAAGGCTATCATTTTCATGACGGTCATCCTCTTGAGAAGATAAAGGAATATTTAACGAATCTTCCCGATTATCCCGTTTCGGGTATAGCCTTTTCGACCGGAACATCGATGACCTTTCCCGACGCCTTCCGCTTCGATGAGCGGATAGCCCTTATACGGGCCCTGCGCCACCTGCATCCCGACGCGAAGAGCCTGCTGAACGTGGGAGGAGAAAAATTCGGTCTCATCGAATTTGACGAGCGGGGCAACTACCTCAACTACAGGTCAAACTCTTCCTGCGCGGCAGGAACAGGCAGCTTTCTGGATCAACAGGCCACGCGTCTTAACCTGCCGGGAATCGAAGAATTCAGCCATATCGCTTACGAGAACCGTGACCATATCCCGGATATCGCTTCCAGATGCTCGGTTTTCGCGAAAACCGACATCATCCATTCCCAGCAGGAGGGGTATACCCGGGCCCAGATATGCGACGGGCTTTCCCGTGGGCTGGCCAGAAATATAGTAGACACCCTCCTTACCGGCAGGGAACTGAGATTTCCCGTGGTTTTTTCAGGGGGCGTGGCCCGGAACAGGGCCGTGGTCCGGCACCTGGAAGAACTCATGGCGGCTGAACTTATCGTTGACGGTCTGGCTCCATGGTACACGGCCCTGGGATGCGCCCTCCTCCACATGGACAGGACGGAAGCAGATGAGAGTACCCTGACACCTTCACAACTAGCGGACCTCCTTTTAACGGAGGCCGGGGAGAAATCCTACCATTATCCCTCCCTGGACCTGAAACTGTCACGATATCCCGACTTTACCAGTCTTCAAAGGTACCTTTATTCATCCAGGCTCCATCCTGATATACCCGCAGTGGAGGTAGACCTCTACTCAGAGAATGAATCCCCTGGCCTCCGCCTGGGTGTGGATATAGGATCGACCAGCACCAAGGCTGTTCTTCTGGAGCATCAGGGCCGGGTAGTGGCCGGTTTCTATACCCGGACATCGGGCAGACCGGTGGAGGCATTTCAGGTCATCCTTGAGGCCATCGATGATCTGATACGCAGGTTTTCCCTTTCCGCTGAGATAACCGGGCTGTCGACAACTGGCTCCGGACGGAAACTCATCGGCAGCATCGCGGGAGCGGACCTGGTCATCGATGAAATAACGGCCCACGCCCGGGCCGCAGTGGAGATAGACCCGGAGGTCGACACCATCATTGAGATCGGCGGTCAGGATTCAAAGTTCACCACCCTCAAGGATGGACGTGTAAACTTTTCAGTCATGAACAACGTCTGCGCCGCCGGTACCGGAAGTTTTATTGAGGAACAGGCGAAGAAGCTGGGTTGCCCTCTATCAGAATACGCGGATCGTACTCTGAAGGTCTCTTCCCCACTGGCCAGTGACCGCTGCACGGTTTTCATGGAAAGGGACCTGAACCACTATTTCAGCCACGGCTATTCCGTAAATGAGATACTTGCCTCCGTTCTTCACGCCATCCGGGACAATTATCTCTCCCGCGTCGCAACGGAAAAAAATATCGGAAAAAAAGTATTCTTCCAGGGCGCCACGGCTAAGAACAGAGCCCTGGTGGCCGCCTTCGAGCAGAAACTCCAAAGACCCATTATAGTTTCAAAGTACTGCCACCTGACCGGCGCCCTGGGGGCGGCTCTTCAGCTGGCCGATGAAGTGAGTACCGGGACCCGTTTCAGGGGCATCGAGATGTTCAGGGAAGAGATTCCCCTGCGGAGCGAGACCTGCGAGCTCTGCACAAACAGGTGTACCATCCGCATCGCCGAGGTAGGTGGCGAGACTGCGGCTTTCGGTTTCCTCTGCGGAAGGGATTACCAGACCGAACGTTACGTTCAACAGGGCCTGAAACACAGGCTCCTTCCCATGAGAAAACGTCATTTCGCCCTAAAAGAGAAGGAGACCGGAATCAGAATCGGCGTTCCCTTCGGGCTTCATCTCGCTTCTGAATATCCCTTCTGGAGGCATTTTTTCAGGTCCATCGGCCTGAAGGTGGTAGAGGGTTCCAGCGCCAGGGATGCCCTCAAACGGGGGAAGCAGGACGCGGGCTCCGAGTTCTGCGCTCCCATGACTTCTTTCCTGGGGCAGGTCCGTTATCTTGAGAAGAACGCGGACTTTCTCTTCATACCCACCGTACTCATGCCCGCCAGTAATAACCGTGAACGTGACCTTCTCAGGTACTATTGCTATTATACACAGTACGCCCCATCCATTGCCCATGGAATCATGGAAGATCCATCCCGCCTTCTCTCTCCCCTTCTCTATCACAACGATCGGAACAGCCAGCGCACTATAGACCTGCTCCAGGGGATGATGAAGCGGATGGGCCTCGTAAAGGATGCCCGGAGTGTCAGAAAAGCCTACGAAAAGGCGAGTCAATGGTTCCGGGAGAAAAAACGGGCACTGATTCAGAAGGGAGAGGAACTCCTGCCGGAGGATGACATTGCCGTGGCCCTTCTGGGGAGACCCTATACCCTCCTTAGCGATGAGATGAACAACCATATTCCGGATATCTTCTCACGCCAGGGTGTCATGAACATCTTCCAGGATATGCTCAATGTCGATTCTCTTTCCCATGAAGCCATAGAACCCCTTCTTCGGGCCATCCACTGGAACTATGGAGAGGTCATCCTTCGCGCCGCCCATTACGTAAGCCGGATGGAAGGTCTCTACCCGGTACTGGTCACCTCCTTTAAGTGTTCCCCCGACTCCTTTATCATTGATTACTTCAGGGAAATACTGGACGGCGCGGGTAAACCCTATCTTATACTTCAGCTGGATGAGCACGATTCAAGCGTGGGCTACGAAACCCGTATCGAAGCGTCCATACGGGCATTTCGCAATCATCACCGGGAAGGAAGCTCATCGGGGAATCGGAGCCGGTATAATTTTACCCGTAACATCCTGCATTACAGAAAAACGGGAAGCGATGTTCTCAGGGACAAGACCCTTCTCCTCCCGGCGTG
>CAZYBU010000019.1:0-61917 GCA_964645775.1 uncultured Leptospirales bacterium
TAAGAAAAGGGATGCCGATCGGCATCCCTTTTTGTTTGCGCTACATTTTCGATTTATGCGTTTCTTGCGTCCAGAACCTCGTTAATCTTATCAACAAGTTCATCAATATTGGACGATTTTGTCACATAGGCATCCGCAGTCCAGGTCATGAAATTACTCTTGTAGTTTGAGTACGCCGTGTAGATAATTATGGGAATCTTCTTATCGCGTGAAAGTATCTTTCCCAGTGCTTCAATACCATCCATCTCCGGCATACGAATGTCCATTATCACCAGATCATAATGGCTGTTTTTAACCGCTTCAACAGCCTCTTTCCCATTTGACGCCTGGTCGACTTCAAATCCCTTATCCTGAAGCTCCATGCTGTAGAGTTCCCGCTGATGCTGTTCGTCTTCAACAATAAGCAGTTTGCTCATTGGATCCTCCTGCCACAAATGTGAATATTCTCCTTAAACCTGCTCGTCCTTCCCCGTGTATTCATGATATTATTATACAAAGAACCTCACGCTTCTTCAAGATAATTTTTATCAGGCTGGAACCGGCAGTGTAATGACAAAACGGGCACCCCCTTCGGAACGGTTCTCTACTGTGATGTCACCATAATGATCACCGATAATCTTCTTAACATTGGCCAGGCCCAGTCCCACACCTGTGGTTTTTGTCGTAAAAAAGGGTTCAAAGACAACGGATGGGTCCGGCTGATCGATACCGGGACCTGTGTCTTCAAGTGAGATATAGACATTACTCTCATCATAATCAGTTTTAATCCAGATTACGCCTCCCTTACCCATTGCATCTATACTGTTCTGTAACAGGTTAAGTACTACCTGCTTCAACTGATTAAAATCGGATTTGACCAGAGGAACCTTTTTGTTCAAATCCAGCTCAATGTCAATTTTTCTCTCCATGAAGAGGTTGTGCAGAAGTTCAACCGTATCTCTCACGATATCGGTGATACTGTTAAATTCCATGATCTGGCGGGATGGACGGGTAAAATCCATAACGTTGGACAGGGTTTTTTCCAGGCGTTCCGATTCTTTGAGAATAATCCGCGCAGAGTCTGTTATCTTCTCCTCCTGGCGGGTATCCTTTGAGAGCTGCATAATCCGTCGCGCATACCCTCCCATGGTCACCAGGGGGTTCCTGATTTCATGAGCTATATGGGCCGCAATCCTCCCCACGGCCGCCATCTTCTCCGATTCGACAATCGCTTCCTGCCTCTGTTCCATCCGGTACATGTCCTTCTTGGTCGACTCCATGTTCCGGTAGCTTTCGATGGAGAGGGCGGCCTGGGAGGCAAAGACCATAAGTAGTTCAATCGTGTCCTTCATGATCGGAATCTGGTTGAACTTGTTGTCCGCCACCAGTATCCCGATGGGCCGACCCACGGCCACCAGCGGGACCACAATAAACTCCTTCACGTCGAGCATCTCCCGGATCTCACTCGTCACCTGGGGATCGTTCCAGGCGTCAATGACCTGAATATGCTCCTTTCTCCGGAAAGCGAAGGTAAAGACATTCTCCTCCGACAGGTTGAAGCTCGAGTTTCTGACAGACTCCAGAAGTCGCGTCCCCCTCTGGTTCTCTTCGTCCCGGGAAATTCCTTCGCCTCCATTCATGGTGACCGCATTCCAGATTTCGATGGCCTCTTCAAATGAATCGGGACCCACGGCCATTCTTCCGGTAAGGAATTTCTCCTCGCCATCCGCAAGAAAAAGCATGGCACGGTTAAACCCGAGGCCGGAGCCTGATGTCACCCCCGTTAGAATAGCCTGGAGAAGGGTGTCGATCTCTTTATCGCTGTGAATCGAGCGAGATATCTGGCTCATGAGACTGAGCTGATAGTCCTTTCGAAGGGTATTGGTGACATCATCAATAATTGCGATGATCTGTCTCCTTCCCTGAACGATGACACTGGAGATCTTGACGTCCGCGATGATGGAAATTTTTTTCAGGGATAGCAGGTGAATTTTTTCAAGAACAACTGTCTCTCCCTGCACAATAGTCCTCTGCAGGGCGCCGCGGATACGGGCGTTCACAAAGTAGAAGATGTCCTCTATCTTTCTTCCCACCAGTTCATCAAGGGTAAAATCGAATTTTTTTAAAAAACCCTCATTGGCAAACTTCACCTTCTCGTTTTCATCCAAAACAATGAAATAGGAACTCATGGAGAAGACCATATTGTTATAAAACTCGTTGAACTTCTCTATCTCCCTTCTCTGACTGTTCAGCAGATTATCCACATACCGGCCGGCTATTCGTATCTCCCGGAGGATACGCGTGAGTTCGTCGTTCCCTTCCAGTTTCTTACGGGTCAGAAACCGTCCTCTCTTAAACTCGTCCAGAGTGTCCCGGATAGTCTCCACGCGTTTGGAGATATTTGCTGAAACAAAAATGAAGATGCCCAGACGGAATAATAACAGGAAAAGGAGCATATAAGGCACCAAGTCGATAAGAAGAGGGGTCCGGGCTCCGCAGATAAACCAGAGAATTACGACACCCGTTAGAAGGACCAGTTCCGGTACCACAAATAAAAATAGATTGATAAGCCTTCTGTCGAACATAATTATGACGTTATCCTGCCCTGTTGATGGAACAAACTATCAGGTTTCGTCACAGGTTTTCAATTCCTTTTCAGCCGGGTTACCATGAAACTGGTAATAGCCACGGGAAACCGTCACAAATTTACCGAAATAGCGGCCCGACTTTCGGAAACAAGAGGCCTGACACCTGTCTCCGCCCCGGATCTGGGAAAAATTCCCGGAGTAGAAGAGACAGGTGAGACCTTCCTGGACAACGCCCTGATCAAGGCCCGGGCCTTCTCAATATGGAGTGGCAGGCCCTCTCTTGCGGACGATTCCGGCCTGGAGGTGGACGCCCTGGGAGGAAAACCGGGGATATATTCCGCCCGGTATGGCGGATCGGAACTGAGTGACGGAGAGCGGAATCTGCTTTTACTTTCCGAGATGGAGAATGTACCTGATGAGAATCGTACCGCCCGCTTCGTATGCGTCATGGCTATAGCCCTTCCCGGCGGTGACGTGTGGGCCGTACGGGGAGAGTGTCCCGGAATGATCACCCGCCGCCCTTCCGGCGGGGAAGGATTCGGTTACGACCCGGTCTTCTACCTGCCGGAACGGGGATGCACCATGGCTGAAATTACCGCGGAAGAGAAAAACCGGATCAGCCACAGGGCCCGGGCTCTGGACCTTGCCATTCCCCGAATCGGGGCCATGATACATGGATAAAAAAACATCACGGAAGATTCTGTCAAAACTCAGGGAACTGCATGGAGATCCTGAAACGGACCTCCAGTTCCAAGACCTCTTCCAGCTTACGGTGGCCGTTGTCCTCTCCGCCCAGACCACGGACAAACAGGTCAACAGCGTGACCCCGGAACTCTTCAGCAGGTATCCTGACTTCTCCACCCTTGCCGAATCCAGCCAGAAGGACGTGGAAGCAATCATACGGCCAACGGGATTCTACCGAAGCAAGGCATCCCACATTCGTGAACTCTCCCGTATTATCACGGAAGAGTACAATGGAAAACCGCCGGCATCCAGGGAGGCCCTTATGAGACTTCCCGGTATCGGAAGGAAATCGGCCAACGTAATCCTCTCCATCGGTTTTTCCATCCCTGCCCTGGCTGTTGATACCCATGTCCTGCGGATCGCCAACCGGCTGGGTTACGCGGACTCATCCAGCCCGGAAAAGGTCGAAAAATCCCTGACCGGTCTGATAGACGACAGTGACTGGACCACGGCCCATCTTCTGATTATCCGCCACGGGAGGAAGGTATGCTATGCCCGTAACCCGGCCTGCGAAGAGTGTGGATTACGCCGCTGGTGCGAAAGACCGGGTCTCTCTACCTCGGAGCTGCGACCATGATACGGTCAAAGCCTGAGTAATCCTTCATGACCGAAACATCCATATCCAGTTCCTTTCCCAGTTCCCGGACGTAATCCGCCATATCGTGGCCTATCTCTATAAGTATCCGCCCCCGCGGATTCAGGTTTTTCCTCCCTTCCCGGAGTACGCGTCCCGTGACTCCGCGCCCCATCTCATCGCAGAAAAGAGCCACTTCCGGTTCGAAAGAAAGCTCCGCCTGAAGGGTTTCTTTACGGGCCGGGTCAATATAGGGCGGATTGGAAATGATACAATCGAAAGTCCTCTCCCCGACCGGCCCCAGGCAGTCCCCTTCCAGGAACTCGATCTTTCCCGGCCCGAGAAGCATATCACTGTTGGAACGGGCAGTCTCCAGGGCTTCCGGCGAGATATCCGTGGCTGTCACGCTCACGTCGGAGCGGGTATGCTTAAGGGCCACGGCAACGGCCCCAGAGCCGGTTCCGATATCCAGAGCATCTCCCATGTAGGGAACAAAATAGATCGCCAGGTCCACCAAAAGTTCCGTTTCCGGTCGCGGTATGAGGACCGATCGGTTCACCCCGAAGGGAAGAGAATAGAACTCCTTTTCTCCTGTCAGATAGGCTACCGGTTCTCCCTGGCATCGCCTCCTGGCCAGATCCATGATCTCTTCTCTCCTCTCTCCGGCAACCGGCGTTTCACCTTCCAGTCGAAGGCGAAACCGCTCCTCTCCCACGACATGGGCGCATATGACCTCCGCGTCGGCCACTGCCTCATGGATACCCGCTTCCTGTAGAAGCTTGATGCTTTCCTGGAGGACTGTCCTTACGATATGGGGCATGCTCACGCCCCGGTATTGACAACTTTAAGCTGCTGATCAACCTGGTATCGCTGAAGAGCGTCGATTATCTCCTGGAGTTCGCCGTTCAGTATTGATTCAAGGGAATAGAGGGTAAGGTTAATACGGTGGTCTGTCACCCGGGACTGGGGAAAATTATACGTGCGTATCCTCTCGCTCCGGTCGCCGCTTCCAACCTGCATCTTTCTCATCTCCGCCTCACGAGCCATCCTTTCCTGCATCTCTTTCTCCAGAAGACGGGCGCGAAGTACACGGAGGGCCTTGGCCTTGTTCTTATGCTGGGACTTCTCATCCTGACAGACCACCACAAGGCCTGTGGGAATATGGGTAAGACGGACAGCCGAGTCCGTGGTGTTGACCGACTGACCTCCGTGACCGGAAGAGCGGTAGACATCCACACGAAGGTCATTTTCAGGAATCTCAATATCGGTCTCTTCAGCCTCGGGCATAACGGCCACCGTAACGGCAGATGTATGAATACGGCCTCCCGATTCCGTGCTGGGAATCCTCTGAACACGGTGGACTCCTGACTCGAATTTCAGGTTATCATGGGCATCAGAGCCCTTCACGGCAAAAAGGACCTCCTTGTATCCTCCGATCTCGGTAGGAGCAGCCTCAATGATTTCCATCTTCAGTCCGGAAATGTCAATATAACGGGAATACATACGAAAGAGATCAGCGACAAACAGGGCGGCTTCATCTCCGCCGGTGCCTGCCCGAATTTCCATAATGATATCCTTGCCTGAATTCGGATCTTTCGGCAGTAGCAGGACCATCAGTTTATCTTCCACTTCCGGAATCTTCTCCTCCAGAGAGTCGATGTCCGACTGAAGCATCTCCCTCATCTCGCTCTCTTCTTCCGACTCAAGCAGTTCCTGGTTATCCTCCAGCTCCTTTTTCAGACCGACATATTCCCGGTAAAGCTGCACTATGGGAGCAAGCTGGGAATGTTCACGGTTTACTTCACGGAACCGCTTCTGGTCAGAGACAATTTCGGGATTTGCCATCTCCTCTTCCAGGGCGTGATACCGTTCAATGACAGATGTAAGCTTATCCTCCATAAGACTCTTCCCGTTACGTTAAGATTGCTCTCCCTTACCCCTCGTTATTATAATCAAATGAATTGCTCCACCTTTGCAGGTCAAGGTATTTCAGGCAGGAAACCTCATAATTTTTGATGAGAGTGCAGACCTCCCCAAAGAACATCCAGCCTTTTTATCGGTAGTAAGAAAAAAAATCTGGCATTACCGGTTCACCGTTACTATAAATGCACAGAAGTACTGCCAGGGAGGCCATTATGCGTCAGACATCAATCCTTGAACTTTCATCACTCCTCTCCCGTCTTCCCCGCTTTACGGAACTCACTACAGGCACCTTTTTCCAGGAGCTGGAATTATTCTCTCTCATTGAGCCTTCTCTTCTGGATACCATCGCGAAAGGAGCTGAGCTCTTCGAGTTCGAGGATGGAGAAATCATAGCCCGGTACGGGAAGTTTAACGAACGTTTTTTTCTCATCCTGAAAGGTACGGTGCGGGCCGTCATACCGACCGAGCTGGACCCCAGACAAGAAATCTACACCATGAAGGAAGGGGATTTTTTCGGAGAAGGTCTGGTCTTTTCAGATGAACCCAGGGGAAACAGCGCCATTGCGGACGGCCCGGTGAGTGCCCTCTCCCTGGACAGGGAATCTCTCGGCAGGCTGGTCGAATCCTCTTCCCGGTTTCGAGACATACTTAACCGCAGGTATATCGACCGGAAACTCAGAGACACACTACGTTCCATACCTATTTTCACGGCCATGGATGACCGACATTTCGACGAGATGCTCGCCATGATTGAAATCATATCGATCTCCGAAGGGAAAAAGGTTTTCAGAGAGGGGGACGAAGGAGACGCCCTGTATCTTATCCAGAAGGGCGAGGTAAGAGTCTATTCCGGTACCGGAAACGTTCAAAGGCTTATAGCCATCCTGGGAGAAGGAGAATTCTTCGGGGAGATGGCCCTGATGTCAGACGAGCCGAGGAACGCCACGGTCGAGACCTCCCGGAACAGCGACTTCCTTATGCTTCGAAACGAGCGGTTCCAGAGCCTTATAAACGCGGACTCGTCCCTTCGCGACAGAGTGAAAGAAGTCGTGGCCGACAGGTTCCAGCATCACCGTGACCTGGAAGATAACCCGGACCTTCCGCTGATTAACCGGAGCATGCTCGATCTGAACCGGGAACTAAACACGCACCTTAACATCATATCACAGTGTACCCTCGACACGCCCCTGGGAACGGCCCTTCTTGCCACCATGCCCGGTTCCCGCTATCCTTATGTCTACCCAAGAGACAGCGCCTGTGCTTCACGGATGCTTTTCAGGGTATCGGCCAGTCCCCTCCGGTGCGGTGACATAGCATTTCGCCTCCTTTCCGGAATAACCCGCTTTATCATGGCCTGTCAGAGAGAGGACGGATACTGGGGCCAGAGGTACGGGGTAGACGCGGAGGATAAGGGAATATACAAACAGGAAGATAACGTGGCTCATGGGGTTACCATCATAGCCCGCTATCTCCTGGCAGCCGCGAAGAGAGAGGTAATGATCCAGGATCTGGACATATACCTGGATGCCCTGGAGAAAGGAGTACGCTACGCACTTACAAACTACTACCGGAGAGAGATCCACCTCTTCTATTCAACAACTTCCATCCATGAATCGGCCATTGAGGAAGGATACACCATCTGGGTGAATTACGCCTGTCTTCTCATGCTGAAACTTATAGATCATGTAAGCACTACCTATGACTGCGGGAACAGGTTCAAAGAAGCCCTGGGACTGAGAAAGAGCTTCGAAAGCACCCTGGAGAACGTCTTTTCCCACTCAGAGAGATACGTGCGCAGATTGAGACCGGACGGGGTCGTGGACCTGAGACCGGACATCACTCTGTTGAGCCCGTTCTTCTTCAGCGATGACGGATCCCTCTCCGGTGACCCTCTTCTTTTTAAGGAGACCATCAACTTTATCTACGACAACCTCTGGGACCCGGACCTGGGAATGCTTCAGAGGTATCTCCCTTTCATCGAGGATCCGAGCACCCATATTCACGCAGGGAACGGTCCCTGGATACAGTACACGGCGATGCTGGCCCAGTACTATTTCTCCCGGGGAGAGAAGGAGAGGGGGAACGAGATCATGACTATCATTGAAGGGTACATGACAAGGGAAGGCTTCCTCTGTGAACATCTTACCACGGCGGAACGTTTTTACGAATTCAAGAAGCTTGAATGGCTTCCGGGCAACGATTTTGACAAGGAATTTGATCCCCATATTCTGGTGCCGGGAATCAGCTATGACCATATCGTTGAAGAACTGAATCACATGAAGCTCTCGTACGAAGACGTGGAACGGCAGTGCAGGGAGAACCCGGATGGCTATATCACATTCGCCACTCCTCTGATGTGGTCACACGCCGAGTATTCCATGGCCCTTTTCATGCGTACGGAGTCGGAACTCTCTGTCATGAATTTTCAGCTTTAAAGCGGCAATTATACCTAAAGATGCCTCACTTCAATCGAGAAATTAAGATAAAAATGAATTATTATCCCCGCCGTATCGGGCGGCGGGGATAATTGCGTCTTTTTATGGCAAATAAAATATAAGGCAGGGAATAAATATTGACTTTGCCAGGGTAAAAAATGCAAAAATCATTGCGGTTTTAACGTTATTGCTGTAAGATACATCTATTCCTGTCCCGGAGGCCGCCATGAATATCAAACAGTTTCTGAAAATCCGCTACATCCTGCTCGCCCTGGCCGGTATACTCCTTATATATTTTGGGGTAGGAGCTCTTTCCGAGCTTAATCACGATTACATGCCTTCAGAGAAGAACGTTCGTTCCGTTCCCCTGGACCCGGAGAGTCCCTGGCCCAAGTTCCGGGCTAATGCCCTGCAGAACGGCCGGTCCGATGTTACGCCTGAAGTCAATCCCGATCTTCGCCCCTGGACCTTCAAAACCGGTAAGGGAATATTCAGTTCACCGGTTATTGATGGAGAAGGCAACGTCTATGTCGGTTCGGCGGATCATTACTTCTATGCTCTCAGCAAGGACGGTTCCCTGAAGTGGAAGGTAAAGACCGGCGAGGTCATCGATTCCTCGGCCCTGCTGGACGATAAGGGCCGGGTATATGTCGGCTCCGGTGACGCCCATGTCTACTGCATGGAACGCTCCTCGGGAGATCTGCTTTGGAAAAGCCGCGCCCATACCGTTCAGGAGGTAGAAGAAAAATTTGGTCTCAAGACCTATAATGTCGACTGGTTCGAGGGTAACATCGCCATGCTGGCTGATGGGACCATTATAGCACCCAATGACAACTATCTCATCTACGCCATGGACCGTGACTCGGGTAAACGACTCAGGCAGTATATCATTAATGAGATGGGATGGTCATTGCCTGCCGTTAACGTTAAAACCGGCAGAATGTTCTCAGGCTCCCAGTTTATGGCTATGAAAAACGTTTTCTGCTTCGACACGAAAACCGCGAAGAATGTCTGGACTTCGGGAGGACTCGGCTCCAATGCATCCTCTCCCCTGCTTACCAATGACAGTGAGCGTGGTCTTCTTGTTATCGGCGGCTATGACGGATATGTCCGGGCCTATTCTCAGAAGAACGGCAGGGAGCTGTGGAAACAGGGCCTCCGTGGCCACATTTATTCCAGTCCCGCACAGCTCTCTGACGGTACGATCATAATGCCCTCTTCGGACGGAACGGTGTACGCCCTGGAGCCGAAGACCGGGAAAGTTATCTGGGCCTATGACACCCTGGAACCGATACGCTCATCACCGGCCGTTGACGGCAAAGACCTGATCTATGTCGGTTCCGGTGAAGGAAGGCTCTTCTGTATTAATCCGGATGGCACCCTTCGATGGTCCTATCTCTGCATCGACGAAGACCGTAACGACCTGAACAGCTCACCCGCTCTGGGCAAGGAAGGCGTTGCTATTGCCGGAGAAAACGGCGGCATATTCTACGTGCCTTATGACTATCCCCTGACGCAGGCCGGTAAAGCAGACATCCGGAGCAAACAGGGTCCGGGTGAAGACCTGCCGGATGAGGGCGCCTTTCTCCTTTACACGACCCGTTTCGGAGGGACACTGACTGAGACCCCGGAAAAGATCAACGGTAACCAGGCCCTCTGTTTTACTCTTTTTGTGCGCAAGAAGGGCGACACTATCAAGTCACTTATTGAGAAGGAAAACCTTGACGTAAGCGTCTCAGGCGATCCGGAGATGCGGGTCCATGTATCTGCCAACCGCCAGTTCATAACCCTGTTCCCAAAAGAGACCTGGTCCCGATCATCCGGCAATCTCACAATAAAGGTATCGGGAACCTACAAGGTCGATCCCTTCCGCTTTGGACTGAAATTCTTCAATGGAAACAGGGGCGGTACCTTTGAAAAGACTTTCACTTTTACCCTTCCTCCCCGGAAAGAGGGGCCCTTCCCCTATCGCATCCCTTCCAAAGCGGGAGACGTGACCACAACCTTCGCCCTTAGCAGGTTCGCGGCCCCGAAGCCGAACATGCTTCCCTCCTGGAATCAGATAGGATTCGATTCTCTCCATTACATGGCCGGCATAGTGGAAGGCAGCGAGGATAGAATGCTGGTCTGGGTCATTGCTGGAAAACTGGAAAACGGGGAGACCG
Source organism: uncultured Leptospirales bacterium (assembly GCA_964645775.1). Taxonomy (GTDB): domain Bacteria; phylum Spirochaetota; class UBA4802; order UBA4802; family UBA5550; genus CAZYBU01. The sequence goes on from CAZYBU010000019.1 coordinate 10,409, forward strand.
TAGTTAATCCCGAACTTGATGAGCGATTTCCTCTCGTTCTTAACTATGACAGGGGGCTTCTCTCCTTTCATAATTACGACGGCTTCAAAATTAATTTCGTTGGTTCCTGGGACATGCCCTTTGGAGAATACCGTATCGACACAAAGGCGGATCCCGTAAGTGGAGCCATTCTTGAATCTCCGACCCTGTCTGCCCTGACTCTCTGTGATGAAATCGAGTTTTACGGCCGTTTTCTTAAACTCATGGGAATGTCCGACTTCAAAACCGGTCACATGGCCGCCTTCGGAGGGCTCAACATGAAAGTAGAGGGAAATGACAGAATGCCTGAAGGCACAGGCAACGCGGAGTTCACCCTGAATACAACATCGGCCACGGTTTCCATTACGGATGGCCGTCTCAAGAAAGGGGACCACGTCTACAGCCTCCTGCTGGTAAACAGGGAAACCGGCCGTTCTTTCCCTCTTTATTATACAAAGAAGACAGAGGTGAAAACCTCAGAAGATGGGAGGGTCACCGGGGTAACCGTTCGATTTAATGAGGATGAAGTGAAAGGCAATGTGCGCCTTTATTACATGATAGACGCCTTCCCTGCGGCCACGGCTGAACTCTCGATGTAAAAACCAGCTGCGCTGAGAAGATTCGCTCCCGGGAGGACTCGAACCTCCGGCACATAGTTTAGGAAACTACTGCTCTATCCGCCTGAGCTACGGGAGCCGTTATGAATACATGTTCTTCCTTCGGGTGTCCACCACCCGTTGGAAGTCCCGGATACTTCGAACAACAATCCGGTCTCCATGAAGTTCAAGCTTGTTCAGGTGGGCCAGATGTGTCAATTGTTTTTGAACTTCCGCCTCGTCAAGCCCTGACCAGCTCGCGATCCCGGCCGCGTTTACCTGGAGGGAGGCTTGATTGTCCAGGTCAAGGGAAGGGTCATTTTCGGCAAGCATGTTCAAAACATCCATAACCTTATGCTGATTTTCATCCAGCAGAAGAATCTTCAGGCGTCGACGAGCGTCATAGATTCTCTTGGAAAAGATAACCAGGAGCTTATAAGCCATCTGGGGATTACCCTGGAGGAGTGTATCAAAATTGTCCCTGTGAAATTTCAGCAGGCGTGTATTATCTACTGAAATGGCTGTAGCGGAACGGGGCTGTTCCTCCAGAATAGCCATCTCACCGAAAACGTCTCCCGGTTCCAGGATACTTATGGTTTTTTCCATGTTATTTATGATCTTAACGATTTTTACGCGACCGGTCTGGATAAAGTAAAATTCATTTCCCGGTTCATATTCACAGAAGATGATATGCCCGGCACCAAACTCCACTCCAAACCGATCGAAGAAACGTTCATCCAGGATCATTTTTTACCCTCCCTTCTGTATCATCTGGATGTGTTTCATTGCCTTTTCATTCAGATCATCACCGGGCGGCATATTGAGCACCTTGTTAAAATAAGGAAGCGCCTTATCACCTTTACCCGCCTTCCGAAAAACAAGACCAATATGAAAAAGGGCCTCCTTAACAAGGGGTGATTCGGGAAAATCACGCGCAAGGGTGTTAAGAGTCTCAAGGGCGTTTTTCAGTTGACCCATCTCGATCTGGCACTGCCCGATACGGAGATGAGAACGTTCGTTATAATCCCGGACATGGTGTTCACCGGAGCGTTCCGCGGTTATGACCTTTTCAAAGAGTTCAAGAGCTTTCGGATAATCTTCCTGCTCAAAATACCGTTCACCCTCTTCAAAGAGGTCGGTCACGCTCTCATCCGATTCCTCAGGAAGATCAAAGGAGAAGTCATCCATACTGTCATCAGAAAGGAAATCATCCATTTCATCAGAAAGAGGAGACCTCTCCAGACCTAAGTCATCATCAAAGGGGTTCTCGGCAGATAAAGGCTCGTCATCATCAAGAGAGAAATCGGACATTCCATCGTCCATTCCTGTGTCAGGCGTATCCGGGGGGACATCAAAATCATAGTCATCACCGCCACTTTCCACTGCCGCTGTGCCCGAGTCACCTTTTATCCGCTGCATGGCCTGGGAGGCGTATTCCCCATCCGGATAATGTTCCATGTACTTTTTATAGGCGTAAATGGCCTTGCCGTGTTCACCGCTTTGGCGATAGTATTCTCCAATCTTAAAGAGTTCCTGGTCAGGATACTTTGTCTCTTCTTCTCCCAGAACGGCTCGCTCAGCCCGTACGAGACGTCTCAGCTGGTTGCTGAAGACACGAAGCATCTTACGAACAACATTAAAGTTTTTCAGAACCATTTTTTCGAAATCGACAATCGGCATGACAAGGATAACGGTATCACCGATGGTCTGGGCCGTCTCTTCCCTCGGGTACCTGCCGAGAGAAGACTTGACTCCGAAAAATTCACCCTGCTTGACCGGTTCTTTAATCTCTTCGGCGGTCTCAAGCTTGGTGTAAGTAAGCATCACACGGCCACTTTTCAGTATATAGATATATTCGCTTTTATCGCCTTCGAAATATATTATGGAACCGGATTTATATGTGCGGGGGACAATCCCGGAAGGCTGGTTAGGTGCCGTCATGGATAAACCTCTTAAGGTTAACCTTCAAACTCGAATTCAGCGGGCAGAAAGGGAAGATCTTTTTTAAATCCCACGGCCCTGCTGATCCGTTTTAAAAGGCCGATCACGTCTCCAATAATACATTTTTCAACGCCATCGATAATAATATCCTGGCACTCAATACCCAGGGCATGAAAGAATTCCTTAAAACGGCGGTCGCCATAAGCCGGCCTTCCGTCAATTACCACAAGTTCAATATCGGCCAGCTCGGCAGATACAATAGCGTCATAAGGCGTTGTCCCTCTGTCACGTACCAGGAGAATATCAGCTATGTTCCCGTCACGGATACTTCCAGTATCATAGAGTCTGAAGGCTTTCGAACCGTTGACTGTGACCATTCGAACTATCTGCTCATCGGACAGGCCTTCCCCATAGACTTCCCGGTAAAGGTTTCGGTCAAACTTCATTTCGGCCAAAAGATTGAGTCCACCGGACATGGGTGAATCCGTGCCAATGCAGGTGTTGATGCCGAAATCGAGGAGCATCTTAATGTTCGTCGTTTCGTTAAACATGAACATATTCGATTCCGCACACCAGACAACCGAGGCTCCCGTGTCTCGAATCTTTTTCATGTCCGATTCGGAAAAAGCGATGCCATGAACAAAGACAGAGTGATCTCCCAGACCTCCAGAGCGTTCCACCGTTTCAAGGTCCTTCACGGTTTCAGAGTCAAAACCCTCGGCAATATGGGTCACAAAAGGGATATCCTTCTCAACAGCAAGCCGGTACTCCACGTCGATGCCATCTCCCCATGCCAGTGCGAAACTGGTGATGGAATGAGCCAGAGCGAATTCTCGTACAGTTTTTGTGGGAAGGATATCGTAAAAGGGATCGCCGACAAAATGGGGAATGTGGTCCGAGACAATCGTCACGCCGGAAACGAGGTTACGGTATCCTCCCAGGAGATAAAGGTCACGGTTCTCGATCTGTTGACGCTCCTGGTATACTGGAGAGCTTTTCAGATCATTATCCCAGGGCAACCAGTTCTCATAGGGACCATTTCCCACCCTGGGATAATAGGTCCCCAGAAGATGATCATGCGCATTAATAAGACCGGGTGAAACGACACAACCTTCGGCGTCAATAACCAACTGACTTGAGGGCGCACCCTTTTTAACGGCATCGATTCTTCCATTGTATATCTCTATGGAGGATCCTTTGAGAACCTTTTCCGGCGTAACAATGGGTGCGCCATTTATGGCCCATTTCTTCATCCTGAGGTCCCTTTGGTCATTTTTTATACATAATAAGTACGGTTTTCATATGTTAGGTTGAGTAAGAGGGGGCGTCAAGCAAAAATATAAAGTGGATATTCAGACTACCTGAGATTCTGCCGGATAGAACTGCGTGAAGCAGGAAGGTCATACATCTCCCTCGGAAAAAGATAGAGACTTATGACGCGTAGTCCCCCGAACTCATGAATCCCGTAAAGAAAGGCATCAGGATATTCCCTCCGAACCTCATCTCTCCTTTCCCGGGCCTTCCCCAGTATCCGGGTCCTGTAATCAAAGGTAAGTGCCGAGGAGGGACAGGCCTCCACGCAGGCCGGAATTTCTCCTGGCCTGCTTCCACAGGCATCACATTTCGCCACGGTGTCCGCGGGCACCCGGATACCCCCCCTGTGATCCAGGAGATTTTCCGTCGTAAGGGAAGGAGCCATAAAGGGACAGGCGTACACACACTCCCGGCACCCGATACATTTCCCGCTTTCGATCCGGACCCATCCCTCTTCAATATCGATGGCCCCTGTGGGACATACAACCAGGCAGTTGGGATCCTTGCAGTGACGACAACGTAAAAGCTCAAATGATATTCTGGGGTAAAAATTGTCCTGATCAGAGACCTGTTCCCGAACGAGGGTCCATGTCCTGGCTGAAAGCAGACGCGGAAGGGTTCTGTGGTCCCACTGAAAGGGTGCTTCAAGCGAACTTTCTGGGGGCAGGCCCCTTTCTGGGGGCAGGCCCCTTTCTGGGGGCAGGCCCCTTTCTGGGGGCAGGCCGTTGCAGGTTTTGCAGGCGGTTTGACAGGAGAGGCAACCAGTGCACCTGCTTGAATCATAGAAGAAAGCGTAATCTTTCAAGAGCGGACCTCCCCTTTTCCAAGTACGAGTTCAGGTCGGGGACGGGCCGGATGTTGGCCGGGAGGAAGAGTGCTGAAACCTTCGTAGTCCAGGTTAATCACCAGGGAACGGACCCTTTTGCCATAGTAGGCGATGTTGAGTACCCTGGGAGTAATAACGACAGGCAAACGGAAAGAAACCCCCTCCATGGTGACAATAACAGTATCACCGTCCTTCAGATCCATCTCCCGGCCTGTAACCGGATCAATTTCCATAAAAGGACCGGGGTAGACCTCCCGGAGCAGCCCCAGTCTCAGGTCCACAACCCGGTTCCTTCGAAGAGGTTGATGGAAGAAAAACATGGGCATAAAAAGAGGGGCGTCTTTTCTGAAAAAGGAAAGATCAATCGGTTTCTCATGGAATTCCGGCAATGGAGCCTCCAGGCCCCGGGGGTCGAAAATGCGAGCAACGCCTTCGTACAGGGCAGTAAAAGAACCTTTTTTACCCGGTTTCCCATCTCCATCAGGGCGATCTTGTAACCATTTTGATCCACTCCACTCGATAACGTTCTTTTCTTCCTTCATTGGTCGTCCCCTGAAATCGAGACCGGCCCGGTTATACAGATAATGACTTCCGAAAGGCCAGAACCATCCTTCAGACACCGGCTCCTCCCGGACACGAGGTTCGGTCCTCGGCTCCTCGGCAGAAGAGATCACCTTACCGGCAGAGCCGCAGAAGGTCCAGTTCCCACAGATGGTCTCTCCTCTGGCGGAAAGATCATCATAACCGGAGAGAGGCTTTCCCCTGTCTGTGTAACCGGCTATCTCCCGGTAAGTATTTCGGGGATCAGGATTCTGCTGCCAGTCACCGTAAAGCAGAGGCTCAGGATAGATTCCACCCTCCATCCTGTACATATCCTGTAACCGTTTGAAAAGGACATGGGCTATTTCAAGAAATGTGGCCACATCTTTTCTGCGGGGGAAAGCCGGGTTGCTCCACCGCACTCTTCTGTCAGAGGATGTGACACTCCCTTCATATTCAAGGGGGCCGGCCGCCGGTAACAGGAATACTTCCGTATGGCTTTCAGGCTGGTCCATCCAGAAAGTCGCGCTCTCCCCGGCCCAACTGTCCATGCAGACCAGCCAGTTCATGGAGGAGAGTTCCGGAAGGGGGGCGCAGTTCAGAGTATCGCTGCCGATAATGAATCCACCTTCAGCAGAACCGGGAAAAGCTCCTGCCCTGGGAAGCCATGCGAAGGCATAATCACTCCTTTCATCAGCCGCCCTGCCATAAAGTGCCCGGAGCTGGCTTACAAGGTATGATCTGCTTCGACCCCGGATATTTTCACTTGCCGGGTCATTGCTCGCCTGTACTGTTCGTATAATATAACTCTCTATATTCCCATCTGTACCGAACCGGGGACTTTCCACTCCTCCCGGCAGATCCGGGCTCCCGGCCCGGAAGGCGTGAAATCCGGTTTCATTCATCTCCCGCGACGCCAGGTATAACCCTCCACCATGAATACCGATATTACCCAGAACGAGTTGAAGGATGGCCGCGGCCCTTAGAAAGGATGCATCCGAGGGGAGAAGAAGGGCAAGCGTCCTGTGGTTCGCGTTCTCTGTGAGCATGTGAGCCAGATGACGAAAGTATCCCTCATCAAGGCCCGTTATCTTCGATACCCGCCTCGTTGTGTACCACCCGTAATGCTCTTTCATGGCAGCCATTACAGAATACCTGTTATCCAGACTCCGGTCTTTTCTCGGAATTCCCTTCCGGTCGATCTGATAGCTCCAGGTACTCCTCTCCCCTGCATTCTCTTCCCTGTAGTCGAGGGTGAATTCAGGGTGGAGCAGGCAGGTGGCGTTTGTGTGAAGTCGGAGGTATTCAGAATGATAGCGGTTCTTCTCCAGGGCATAGGCGATAATACCGTTTATGAAGGCCTCTTCCGTACCCTTGCGGATACCGGCGAAATCCGTGGCAAGGGATGCGGGTCGTTCCAGCCGTGAGTCGACAAGAGTCAGGGACGCCTTCCTGCTTTTCGCCTCCTGGAGGGAGGAGGTTACAACGGACTGATTCATGATTGTTTCAGAACCGAAAATCAGAACCGAGTCAGCGCGGCCCAGGTCTTCCCAGGGATTCGTTGTAGCAGCGAACCCGAGGGTTCGCTCCAGTTCCCTGAGGCTTTCTTGAGCGCGGTAGCCCCGGTCAATCCTTTCAGGGGCCGCGCCCGTGAGGATAGCCAGTTTTTTCCACGAATACAGTTCTTCGTTTTTCAGTGAAGCTGAGATAGACCAGAAAATCGCATCTGTTCTGGCAAGGTGAAATCCATCCTTTTCCACGAGGAAGGTTTTGTCCCGGGTATCTTTCACTCTTCGGGCTATTCTGTTGAGGGCATCGTCCATGGAGAGGTTTTGCCAGATACGTGAGCCGGGGGGGCGATACCGGACCTTTGCCGGTGATTCATTCTTTCGAGTTATATACTCTTCAATCTGAGCATATCCCCTGGGGCAGAGCCTCCCCCTGTTCCTTGAGGCAAGAGGGTCTCCCTTCAAGGAAAGGGACGCGTCTCTTCTCTGGACCAGAAGACCGCATCCATATCCGCAGGCATGGCAGAGGGCAGGATAGCTGGTCCCTTCAGATTTTCGGGTCCTGTCTCTGTCAAAAATGTTCTTCAGACTCAGAGCGCTTCCGGCCACTGCCGTGGCGGTAATGCCTGCGAATTTAAGGAAATCTCTTCGAGTAATGGACACACATTTCTCCGGAAGTCTTTCTCTTTCGATTCAAAGGACCACGCCGCTTAGATGTCAATAGAAAATACTACTGACTCTCCCCTGATTGTTCACTTTCCGGAGAAGCTCGACCCGTCAACTGAATATTGTGAATGATACTGTAGACCTCCCAGAGAGAGAAGAAGAAGGTGAGCAGGATGGGGCCTATGATGACCCCAGGCAATCCGAAGGCCTGAATGCTTCCCAGCAGAAGAAAAAAGAAAAGCATGGGATGGAAATTAAGCTTCTCTCCGAAGGCCCAGGGTTTCACGATATTTTCAAAGAAGAGATACCAACCCAGTCCCCATAAGATGATAAAAAAGGCCCATCCGAAACTTCCTTCAATGATGAGAAAAACAGCCGCCGGGATCCAGACAAAACTTGTCCCTATAACCGGGATAAGAGAAAAGATCGACCCGATTATGGCCCAGAGCAGGGGTGTGGCAAACCCGGCTATATAGAGACCGATACCGAGAAATGTTCCCTGGAGTGTCATAATCAGAAGGTTTCCGGCCAGAAGGATCTTTATGACTTCCTTCAGGCGTTCCACGATTCTCCGTTCAATATCTTCGGGAAACGGCAGTACCTGGTAAAACTTCTCCTCCAGCTGGGGCCCTTCCTTCATGAGAAGGGCCAGCATAAGCACCATGAAAAAGATATTAACCAAAAAGGTCAGGGGATAGGCGAGGAAAGATGTAATGTTTGCAAAAACATTCCCCGCGGTCTTTTCAATCAGTTTTCCGATCCGTACCGTAAGGTCATTGACGCTGATATTCAGGGCATCAAGGGCCTTTAAAAAAAGTTCGTTCTGTTGCATTCTCTGAAGGGCGCCACTTTCAATCTTATCAAGGACAAAGACGTATGCCTGGTAGGTCTGGTCCCCGAGAAAGATGATAATAAGGGTCCCGGGTACCATGATGATAAGAAAGACCATCAGGGTAATGAGAGTAATCGTTATCCCCTGGTATTTGATTCTTTCCTGAAGCCAGTCATAGAGCGGGACTACACCGATATAGCAAATCAGTGCGGCAAGGAAAACCCAGATATAAGGACGGAAAATATAGAAAAGGGCTACAAGAACAATGGTAAAAAGAAGCAGAAATAGAATTCGCAGAGTTTTGCTTCTTTGAATCTCCTGATAGGAATCGTTCTGTTTTTCGGACATACCTTATCCGCTCCCGGCCAGTTCATATACCGGAACATTCGAATTTCACAGCTGTTACGGCAATTATCTGGTCAGATAATGAGATAGATCGGTTGCGATCCGGTTAATAGCATGTTCAAGATACGATTCATCTGCTATCCGTTTCCTGTACTCCCGGATTCGGTCCCTTTCACTGGTACCGGGACCCTTGTTTATCTCACGATCCTCCATTTTCATGAGATCTTCCATCTATGTCCTCCAGGGTCGCCCGTTCCTCCGTGAACGGGTTTATGACCGTATAGTGAATATCGGCAGCACATAAGGCATACTTAACCAAAAAGGACCCTGTATAAATCATTACCCGGGAAAAATATTTGTGCATAACGTGTGTTAATGTTATAATTGATTATGAGGACATTATTGCTATGACACAATACAGAAATCCCATACCCACGGTTGACATTATAATCGAGCTGGAAGAGCAGGAAGGTGTAGTCCTTGTGCGCAGAAAGAACCCCCCACTCGGCTGGGCCCTGCCGGGAGGGTTTGTCGATTATGGAGAATCCCTGGAGGATGCGGCCCGAAGAGAGGCCCTGGAGGAGACCGGTCTTGAGGTTGAACTTCTGCGACAGTTTCACACTTATTCTGCTCCTGACAGAGATCCGAGGCAACATACCATCTCCACGGTCTTTCTGGCCCGGGCGGAAGGTTCACCCAGGGGAGGAGACGACGCGACGGAAGCCAGGCTCTTCCCCCGGAACGAGATACCGAACGATATTGTCTTTGATCATCCGGATATCCTGAAGGATTATTTCACAGGCAAATACTGAGGAGCGATAGTATGCCCATATCCAACTTTCTGAGCCGGTCGGCTCTTCGAGCCCTCGCAGCCATTGAACGGACGACGAATGTGGATATTCGTGTTCACGGCGAGGAGAACGTCCCGGATGAGCCGGTGCTCTACACGGTAAACCATTTCACCCGCATGGAGACACTTTTCCTGCCGTACATTATTCACAGAGAAACGGGAAAACTTTCTTACTCGCTGGCCTTTCATGATTTTTTCAAAGGCGGATTGGGCCGGCTAATGAGTAATCTCGGCGCCATATCAACCCGGAACCCGGAAAGGGATAAAATTCTGGGGGCAGCCCTCCTGAGAGGAGATTCTTCAGTTATCATCTTCCCGGAAGGCCAGATGATAAAGGACAAGAAAATCGTGGAGAAGGGAAAATTCCTAATCTACAACTCAGGGATGCGAAGACCGCCCCATACCGGTTCAGCCAGACTGGCCCTGATGACGGAGTTCCACCGGAGAAAGATAGCCCGGTTGCTTCAAGAAGGGAATGAAGAGGCTCTCTACGCTTTCATTAATTACTACGACCTGCGCAGGGAAGAGTTAAACCAGATAACCCGGCTGGAAACGAATATCGTACCCATTAACATCACCTATTACCCGGTCAGGGCGCGGGAAAACGCTATCTCCAGGCTTGTGGAAAAATATGCCGGAAACCTTTCGGACCGTTTTCTGGAAGAACTGCAGGTGGAAGGGACGATGATCCTCAGCGGAGTGGATATAGACGTCAATTTCGGAGAAGCTCTCCCCGCGGGGAGATACCTGGAACGTTCAAAGAAAATGAAAAAACAGCTTAATGAGGAACAGCTCTTCCTTTCTGGAGATCTCTCGAAGATTGAGGTTCCCCTGCGGAAAATAAGCGCTAATTACATGGGTGATTATATGTCCTCCATCTACAGGATGACAACCGTGAATCACGACCATATTCTCTCCTGGTTTATCTGCAGTTATCCTACAAACAAAATCCCGCTGGATGACCTCAAAGCGCGGGCTTACCTGGCCATAAGGAAGATTAAAGACCTGAAACTTGCCACGGCCCATTCCACCCTCTACCTGGACCAGGAATACCTTCTCTCCGATGACCTGCATGACAAATTGGAAAACCTCCTTGCAACGGCCTACTCCAACGGTCTGATTTCCCGCAAAGGGATGACCATCCTGCGAAACCAGAACCGTTTCAGCAGCCTTTATGAGTTTCACACCCTCAGGCAGGATAATATTCTAGAGGTCCTGCATAATGAGATTGAACCCATCCGTCATCTTGTACGCGTTCTCCAGTCGATCATGATTATCCCACCCCCTATCCTGAGACGAAAAATCCACCGCGAGTTTCTCCGGGCGGACTTCAGGCTCTACCGTCAGGAGCGGGAATCTTACCGCCCCGAGAAAGAGACACATACGGAAGAGATAGGCCGTCCTTTCTTTCTGAAAAACGGACGTAAACACGGCATACTTCTCATCCACGGATATATGGCAGCCCCGGAAGAGATGAGAGTACTGGGAGAACATCTTCACGAGCAGGGCTATACCGTCTACGGTGTGCGCCTCCGGGGACACGGAACCTCTCCCGAAGACCTCGCTTCACGCGGATGGGAAGAATGGTACGATTCCGTCAACCGGGGGTACATCATTCTGAAACATTTCTGTAAAGATATATCTCTGTGCGGATTCTCCACCGGGGCCGGTCTCGCCCTTCTCCAGTCAGCGAGAAAGGATTTCCAGATACACTCCGTGATAGCCATTAGCGCTCCTCTTCGCCTTCAGGATATCCGGACACGTTTCGCTTCCGCGATTACTTTCTGGAACGAAATTTTAAAAAGATTCAACGTGCAAAAGGGTTCCATGGAATTCGTGGATAACCATCCGGAGAACCCCCACATCAACTATCACAGAAACCCTGTACATGGAATCTTTGAGCTTGAGAAGCTGATGAAGACCGTTGAAAAGGAACTGCCCGATGTCCGTGTTCCAACGCTGGTCATACAGGGTTCCGATGATCCTGTCGTTCACCCGGAAAGCGCCATGACCGTTTTCTCCTCCGTGGGGACCACCCACAGGGAACTTTTCAGGATATATTCCCAGAAACACGGAATTGTCCGTGGAAAGACATCGGCCCCCCTTGCCCGCAGAATATCATTGTTTCTTGAAGAGCAAAAGAAAGAAGGGTAAAGGCATGATCAACCGGAGATCAGTCTCTCCAGGTCCACTCCCTCCTTAACCTGCATCAGGACCACCGGAACAACGCATGAGAGGCCCAGTCCGGCGCAGGAATGAGGATCCACCTCAAATTCGACAATCTTTTCTTTCATCTGCGGATGTTCGAATTTCAGTTCAAACAGATAATATTCCCTCTTCTCCAGGGTCTTATCCAGGAGAGGCCAGAAATGAAAATATCCCATGGTAGCCCTGTTGGTGACATAGGGATTATTCCAGTCACTGTCCACCATCTCCAGGGGCCTACCTTCGTAGAGAAGGGTTATCTGTATGTCGGAAACAACAGAAAAGGTGCTTTCCTCAAGAACTTCTCCGATTATATGAGGAAACCGGCGCAGTGAATAATCCGCAGAATCCTTCTGGTCCTGCGAAATGCCATTCCTCCGGTTCTTGAATACCTCTATGGCTTCGTACGTAAGCAGAAAGATATCGGTCTTCTGCTGAGTTTTCAGGCGATTCTCCAGCTTCCCATGGAGAATACCCCTTTCGCTGGTAACATACCGGGGAGGCAGACGATTACATACATAAGCCACGATATCATCAATGTGTTCGCTTTCCCAGAGGATATCGTTATCGCTTTTGAGGATCTCGGTCACAACATTCCATACTATCTCCTCCATGAGGTTCTTAATGGCCATTACACATCCTCCTGCGATCCCCAATGATGAAACTACCGTGGGTCAGCATTCTTTCACACAGGGAATATAATCTCAACAGTAAATCCCTGTCATCCCCGTTTTTTTCCTGAAAAGACCACGTCGACCACCTCGTTCATATGGCCGACAAAACGAAATTCGATTCCGCTCGTGACATATTCAGGGATTTCATCCAGGTCTTTCCGATTTCCTTCCGGAAGAAGTATCTCACGAATATGATACCGCCGCGCGGCAATAATTTTTTCCCGTATGCCACCCACCGGATAGACCTTTCCCGTAAGGGTCAGCTCTCCGGTCATGGCCATACCCTGATTCATTATCTTCCCGGAAACCAGGGAATAGAGGGCCGTTGCCATGGTTATGCCGGCCGAAGGGCCATCCTTCTGGATGGCGCCGGCCGGTACGTGGAGGTGTACCTGATGGGAATCGAAAAACTCGGCTGTCTCCCGATTGTCCTCGAAAAGAGAACGTATGTAGCTGAAAGCGATACCGGCCGATTCCGACATTACCTCACCCAGTTGCCCTGTAAGTTTAAGCCCCGGCTGTTGACGGACAGGTACAGCCACGGCTTCGATAAAAAGGATGGCTCCCCCCATGACGGTCCACGCCAGACCCACGGAGAGCCCGGGATTCTTCAGGCTAAGTATTTCGTCGTCGGTAAATCGTTCCGGACCCAGGTATCCGCGAATCTGTTCGCCGGAAAGATTTTTTCTATCCGGATTATTACCGCGGGCGATCTGAACAGCTGTTTTTCGGCAGAGGGTCTCCAGATTCCTTTCCAGCTGTCGGACCCCCGCCTCCCTGGCCCATCCATCGATAACCATTAAAAAACCCTTCTTCGTGAGTCGAACATCCCCCCGTTTCAGACCATTCCGCTTCAGCTGTCGGGGTAGAAGGTACCTCCGTCCGATCTCATACTTTTCATGGGAGACGTATCCGTAGAGACGGATAATTTCCATCCTGTCCTTTAAAACCGCAGGAATGGTGTCCAGTGTATTGGCCGTTGTGATGAAAAGGACCCTGGAAAGATCGAAAGGTATGTCCAGGTAGTGATCCCGGAATTCACGGTTCTGTTCCGGGTCCAGGACCTCAAGGAGGGCGGATGCCGGGTCTCCCTGGAAACTCTGGCCCAGTTTATCAATTTCATCAAGCATGAAAACCGGGTTCATCGATTCACAGATCCGCATCCCCTGGATAATCTTGCCCGGCATGGCGCCGATATAGGTCCGCCTGTGTCCCTTGATCTCAGCCTCGTCCCGCATGCCTCCCAGGGAAACCCGGTAGAAGTTACGATTCAGGGCCTCGGCGATGGACCGCCCCAGAGATGTTTTCCCGACACCTGGAGGGCCTGTCAGGCATATAATTGAACCGCCCGAATCCGGGTTCAGATTCCGAACGGCGATAAATTCGATGATCCGTTCCTTTACTTCTTTAAGACCGTAGTGGTCACGATCGAGTATCTTCTCCGCCCGTTCCAGGTCCGTGATCTCCTGAGTCGATTTGTTCCAGGGAAGGGAGAGTATTGTTTCCGTGAAATTTCGTGAGACCGTAAACTCCGATGACGCAGGGTCCATAAGGGTCATTTTCTCGATCTCTTCATTCACACGGGTAAGGGGTTCTCCCTTGAGTTCCATCTCCTGGACCCGTTTATTAAAACGTCGGATCTCCCTGGAACGCTCATCCTCATCCATTCCCAGTTCATGCCGGATCGCCCGAAGCTGTTCCCGGAGAAAAAACTCTTTCTGCTGTTTATCGATCTTCTCGCTTATATTGTTCTGGATCTTCTTCTGTACGGAAACGACCTCCATTTCCTTGTTGAGAAGATGGAGTACCTTTTTCAACCGTTTACGAACGTCCAGGTCCTCGAGGACTTCCTGGTATTCATTTTTTTCAGCGTTCAGGATGGTGGTAACAAAATCAGCGATCTTACCCGGCTCATCCACGTTTATCATGGTGAGTTTCATCTCCTCGGTAAAGAGGGGGTTATTCTCTGAAAGCATCTTTAGCTGACCGAGAATCTCCCGGGTCAGCGCCTTGATCTCCTTGCTGTTACGGTTCGCTTTCTTGTCATCGAGATATTCCACTTCGGCAATGAGTTCGTCATCGGAATCAGAGAGTATTTTATTGATGCGGAACCGCCTGACACTGTTAATGAGAAGGTTGGTCCCCCCATCAGGGAGGTTTATCTTTTTTAAAATACGGGCAACGGTACCATATCCATAGAGATCTTCAGGGGTCACGTCATCCTTGTTGTCATCCTTTATGAGGACGAGGCCTATGGAACGGGACTCGTTCATGACATTTTCGATGGCTTCACTGTATTTCCCGTTAGAGATAATCAGGGGAGTTACAATACCCGGAAATATGGGACGATACCGTATAGGTATAATACAGAGTCGCGCAGGCAGAATCCTGTCGAAGGGGGTCTGTATCTCTCCCCCCAGCATATCCGGATCAATTGTTATGTCGCGGTTATCAAGGATGATATCTTCATAATCCATGTGCGGATGACCTCAATAGAAAGGGTAAGTTGACAGCACCCATTTGTCAAGATAAAGTGTCAATCAGTTTTGACGGGTCTCACCCGGTATACCTTTTTTTGCTTGAAGTGACCCTTATCATTCATAGTATTACAGCATTTCTTTATCAGAGCCACCATGGAATTTTTAGAACGCATCCGGTCCAACTATAAACGATTTCAGGAATTCAACGATCTCCGGTACAAACGGTTCGTGGACCTGATACAGGACCGCATGGCCCTGAAAGTCATACAGATCCTACCTGCCCTTTTTTCAGTTAACCACTCAAAGGTTCCGGGATATATTGACGGCAACACTCCATTTGGTATACTGAGGTGTCACAGTGACGAAAAGGTCCGCCAGGACCTTCGGAACCGGTTTCGCCTCTCCGAGGTTCCCCGCTTTTCCGATTCTCCCCTTATCGAAATGCTTGCCGTCATGGGGAGTGTGGGGACAGTGGCCTATAATCGAGGCTCGGACTTCGACTTCTGGGTATGTGTCGATCGTTCAGCTCTTGAGGAGGAAGCTTTCGACCAGTTCTCCAAAAAGGTGGCAGCCATCCAGGAGTGGAGCCGCAGGGAGACAAAACGTGATTTCCACTTCTTCATAAACGACGTCAACCTGATCAGGCAGGGTCTGTTCGCTGATGCTGAAGGAGAGGCCCTTGGAAGCGCATCCGGTTCCGTCCTTATGGATGAATTTTACAGAAGTTCCATTATCATCGCGGGCAAGACACCCTTCTGGTGGGTGGTTCCTCAAACGGTACCAGACAGTGAATACCGAAAAATGATCGATCAGGTCCCTGAAGACGAGTTCCGGGAACATTTCGTTGACCTGGGAAACCTCCACCATATCTCGCGGGAAGATTTCGTGGGTGCCGCCCTTTTCCAGATTATTAAGTCTCTGGGTAATCCCTACAAGTCTATAATCAAGATGGGCCTGCTGGAAAAATACCTTATCACGGAAGAGACCAATCCTCTCCTGAGCTATCGGCTGAAAGGCAGCATCCTGAGGGAAGAGCTCACACCCCATATCCTCGATTCCTACCTTCTTATGTTCGACGAGGTCCTGGAATATTACAGGGCCCAGGAAGGGGAAGAAGAACGAGTGGAGATGCTGAAGGAAAATTTCTACCTTAAAATTAATCCCCAGCTTTCACGTTACGAGGGTCTGAAAAAGAGCCGAAAACTTCCCTATCCGGTTGCCATAATGTTTGAGTACGTGGAGGAATGGGGATGGAGCAACAGCAGAATACGAGAGCTTGATAATTTCGAGTCCTGGAACTACACACAGCTCATCAAGTTCTGGAACCGTGTGCGACGGGGAATGGTGAACAGTTACATGAGGATATCCTCAAGTTTTCCCAACCTTAGTATCTCCAGCACCATGTCCGGGGAAGACATGAAGCTGCTCAGCCGAAAGATCAAAAGCCACTTCGCTCCGGCGGAGAATAAGATCGACGACTACATTACCTTCCGGGAGACCCCGAGCGAATCGATTCTATATGTCGATCCATCCAGTGAAGGGATAGAGACCCGGTCATGGAGACTGTATAAGACGGTTTCAGACGGAAAAGGATACTCTGAAGAGGTTACCCTGAAAACAGATCCCCTCCTGGTCAAACTCCTGACATGGGCTTCCGTGAACCAGTTATACCATCCTGATTTCAGCCGCATTAAAATCAAATCCGCCTACAGGAAAATCGACGAAGCATTCATGATCGCCCTGCTCGGGAAAACCTACCGGCTCTTCAATCAGAATATTCCTCCCCTGAAGAATGATTATTTTCTTCAGGAAGCCTTTACCCTTCAGAGTCTGTTTATCTTCGATTACGCGGACAACAACCAGTCCGGTTTTCCATGGTACCATGTGTACAGAAACAGCTGGGGAGAGTCTTATATCGATAAATATGAATCTCTAAAGGAACTCTCAGACGTACTGAAGAATGTCATGAAAGACACCATCACGATTCCCGCCCCCCGTGAGCATATCCTGGATGTTGTTACGCCTTCAGGCGCCGGTCAGATATACAGGGAACTTTCGGATGTTATCCTTGATGGTTTCCAGCATATCAAGGTCCCTGACGGTTACCGGAGATACGTCTCGTCCCTTGGAAAGGGTTTCATAACCCTTTGCAGGCAGGATGGGGAAGTCGATTCCGAATTATACATAAACCAGGTACGGCTTCTCAGTTCTCTCTCCCTTAAGCCGAGAAGAGAGATAACCTATCACTTCGCCGGGACTGATCCCCGGATGAAACTTCTCGACTTTCTCTACACCCAGCACAGGCAAAGGTCCCTGGGTGTATATTATCAGGAGATGAATAAGTATCTGTTTGTTTTCTGCATCAACGAAGAAGGCAACCTTTTCAGTTTTATCCGTCAGTCTGAAGGAACCAGTGGAAGCCTCATAATCATGTTCCACTTCTGTCGCATTGTTTCACAGCAGATAAAAAAACATGGGAATGCTCCGCCTCCCACAGGTTTTTACCAAATTGAATCAGACGCCGTCGGGAACCTGAGCCTTACAAACCAGAGTCGCCGCATACGCGATCTCTATCTTGTACATTTCAAATCAGACAAAGAACCTGCCGATTCGGGACATGATATACGGGGATTATCAGCGCAACTGGTACAGGAAAACGATACCGTCACATACATACTTCACCTGCCGGGTCAGGAGCCCCTTGAGCCTGCGCTCCTGTCGAACCTCCCGGAATCACTGAACGGAAGGCTTTCGACACTAACAGGCACAGAACGACAAATTGCATCTCTGTACCTCTCCGGTAATTCATCAAGCCGAACATCAACTCGGTACTTTCTTGAAAAGATGCGATTGGAATTCGTGATAGAACGAGCCCGACGGTAATTCTCAGTAAGAATCCAGGGGAAAGTTTTCCCTGAAAAAACGGACCTTCCTGTCCTTTTCAGCCGTCTTTTTTTCTCCCTTCTCTTCCGCCAGACTTCCCTGCTCCAGTGCTGAATCCAGAATCTTCACGTCATCTCCCGTGGAGGAAGTATCACTCTTCTGCTTCTCATTCTCTTTGGGTTCAGTCTTTTCATTTTCACCGGTCGCAGATGCAAACCGGGCGTCAATCTGGTCCTGGGTAAGCATGGGGATCTCTTCATCCGGAGTCTCATGATCAATCTTTTTCTGTTTTTTCGCTGGCTTTTTCCGTGAAGCGCTCTTGGGGCTCTTTTTCTGAGCTTTGGGTTGCTCCTCTATACGTTCTTCACGTTCTTCTTTTTTACCCTCAATCTGCTCAACCATATTTTCAGGAGGATTCTCGATCCTCAGTTCCAGAAGCTTAATCCGTTCACCCAGGAGAATATTTATCTGCTTTTCAATAGACATGTATATCGGCGTGGAGAAGGACTTATTCCGGGCAACGGTTTTCTCCAGCTTCTTCAGTTCTTTAATGTCATTGTCTATCATCTCTATACGTTTGAAAACGTGAACAACCTTCATGATCATCCCCTGGATTAAAAATAAACCTCTGTATCTACAGACTACTCCCATTTGCTTACACGTCAATACTTTTTCCCGCTTCAGGAGAATGCCGATCAGGGTTCCTCTTCAACACGATTACGTCCCATCTCCCCTGCCCTGTAAAAGACCCTGTCCGCCTTTTTCCTCTCATCCAGGTTGCCCCGGCCCTCATCATAGGTAACGCTGATACTGAGGCTGAACTGAATTGATGGAAAATTACAGCTTCCATGATAAGGTCCAGAGCTCATTCAGATCACTAAGGTCGCTCAAACGATGGGACAAACTGTGTTCCAGGATGATAAGTTCATCTACGGATGTACAGGCTTCACCCCCTTCCGGCCTGACAGGGGTTGCCATAGTTGCCTCTTTTCACATATAACCGTAATTACCGGGAAACACGGTGTTATAATCAGGAGATTTAGTGAAGGGTATGAAACGTCGCGGAAATCGTTAAGGTCAAAAACGCTTACATTGTCTTCAACCGCTCGATCTTTCCGATCTCTCCAGCGACGACAATGGAATCATTATAGGAGAAAACATACTCCGGGTTTGGGATGGCCTTGATCCTGGAACCCTTTTCATCATTACGTCGTATTAAAAGGACATCCACGCCGTAGTCTGCCCTGATACCGAGATCCCGGATAGTGTGGCCGACAAAGGATGCCGGTACCGGAACCTCGGTAACAGCGTAACCTTCCATGAAATGAACAGACTGATCGATATTCTTCATGGTAATTCGGCTTGCGAAAGAGGAAGCGATGTCCCGGCTCTCGACCTCACGATTATAGGCGTCGATAATGTCCTTCCTCCAGATCATTCCGAGAAGTCTTTCAGGTTTTTTCGGATCCACGACAGGGAGTCCCACGAGATTGTCTCTGCCCATACGGTCAAGGGCCGTCTGACAATCATCGTTCAGGTCGACCCGTATGGGTTCTTTGTTTGACATGTCTTCCGCAATAAGGAGTGACTTCAGATGGTCACCCTGACTGAGGTATTCCTTGATGTCATGAAGAGAGATTATCCCTGTAAGACTACCTTCCCTGTTCAAAACAGGAAAATACGGATCACGGCCCATGATAATGGTGTTGACCACCTCCTCGAAACTGTCCTCTTCATGAAGTGTATTCATCTCCCGGCTGTAGATATCTCCCACAAAAATGGAACGCATAATGTTTGTCTCCGCCCCATCCTTTATCAGCATACCCCTCTTAACCAGTTTGAGGGTATAAATCGATTCACGGGAAAATGCGGCGGCGATAACCGTGCTGAAGATGCAAACGATCATCAGTGGAAGAATGATCCGGTAGTCACTGGTCAGCTCAAAGATCATGATGATAGCCGTTATCGGGGCCCGTGTGGTAGCTGCCACAAGGCCACCCATGGCAACAAGGGCGTAAGCCCCGGGATTAGCCGTTAATTCCGGAAACCACCCGTGAACGGCCCCTCCAAAAAAGGCTCCGGTAAGGGCTCCCAGAAATAATGAAGGGGCAAAGACGCCACCCGATCCTCCGGAACCGAGAACAATGGAGGTCGCAAGGATCTTGGCTCCGATAAGGGCCAGCAGCCAAAAACCGATGGTCTGCCCATGAAGAGCCTGGCTTATGGTTTCGTATCCGACTCCCATGACCTGGGGAAATGCTATGGCCAACCCGCCCATGAGGGCGCCGCCCAGAGCAGGTTTCAGCCATTCAGGCATCTTCAGTCTGTGGTCAAAAAAGTCTTCGGAAAAATAAAGAGTCCGAATAAAAACCAGAGCAACAATGGCGGTCAGGATTGCCAGTATAAAGTAAAAACCGAGTTCGTGGTAACTGTTCATGGAATACCCGGGCACGGGAAAAGCGGCCAGGTTCCCTTCAAAATGATGAGATATCGCCGTAGCTATGACCGAGGAGATAACGATGGGCGAGAACTGCGTAAATGTGAAGTCCTGTAAAAGGATCTCCACGGCGAAAAGAGCCCCGGCCACGGGCGCGTTAAAGGCCGCGGCTATACCAGCCGCTGCGCCGCATCCCACAAAGGTACGCATCCGCAGGTTGGAAACCTTGAATATCTGGCCCAGGCCAGACCCTACTCCCGCTCCGATCTGGATAACCGGTCCTTCCCGGCCCACGGACCCCCCCGTACCTATAGTTACGGCAGAAGAGAGAATCTTTACCAGGGCTACCCTCGGTCGAATTACACCCCCTTTCAGAATAAGGGACTGCATGACTTCCGGTACCCCGTGGCCTTTGGCTTCCCGGGCGAAAAAATGAATGAGAGGCCCCACTATCAGCCCCCCGGCCGCCGGTATAAGTATCTTCATGTACCAGGGGGCAGCCATGATGTTTTCAAGCAGGCTGCCGTCACCCGGAAAGGAAAAACCTGAAATAGCCTGAATGAGGAGACGAATGAGGAGGGATCCGAAACCGGCGATGATACCGATAACTATCGCTATAACAAAGACAAAGCCATGTTCTGTTATGACAGAACGACTGGAGAGGAATCGAAGCCTTTCCCTAACTCGATGCTGTATCCTTGATAGAAATGGTTCCTGTTCGTCCATAACAGCCCTTGGACCTTTGAAGATTATCCTGCAAGAGGCCCAATCTCATCATATACTGTCAAGGGAAAAGCGAGTAGTCTGCCGGTTATTGTTCGTCAAGCATCTCAATGATAAGTCTGGCCCTGCGGGGGAGGTCTCCCCCATCGGCCAGAGAGTTAAGGGTCTCTTCGAAAGAACCGTCCTTTGAACGGAAACCGACATGTTCCATCTGCTGCCCGTCCAATTCAACCAACTCAGAGAAGAATTCGCCCTCAAACTCAAACCGTTTCATCGTTCTTATCCTCGTACCGACAACATAAGTCTCATACCCTGCCTGTTCAGGGGGTACAACGCACCTTCAGGTTTTGTATCAGCATTTCCCTCTCCGCGATATCTTCCGATCGGTCGGTTAGTTCAGCTGTTCCGCTGAAGGGTTTCCCATCCACCCGCAGAGTCCCTCTGTACAGTATCCGTTTATCCCAGTGAACGTTCGCTTCCAGTTTATACGTATAAACCCCCGGGGCCACCTTTTTGCCTTCCCTGTCCATGAGGTCCCACACGATACGCTGGGTACCGCTACGGGGAGTGGCACCGCTCACAACGTCCAGGCGGTCACCCCTTACCTTCTTCCAGTTCGACTGTTTTCTCCAGAGAGGGAGGCTGTCCTCCCGGGTCGCGTATCCCTTCTCAGCCGTAAAGGAAGTAACGAAGACCGTGGTCACAAACCTTCCCTGGCTGTCCTCGATCCAGAGAGCGTACTGGTTGCTCGCCAGTCGGGCCAGACGGTTATATTTAAATTCAAAAACAACCCGGTCATCCTTTGCTTTTAGAAAGCTCAAAGAGGCAGAGAAAATAACCAGCAATAGTAATACTCCTACATGACTGATCCTTTTCATTTTTTTACCATTAACCCTCTTGTTCATACTCCTGTCTTTATTCCCTGACTCTGTTTGCTATAAAAAAATCTACTATCCCATCGTTTTCTGCGGCGGAGACAGTAAGGCATTTTTGTTTGCACACAAAAGCATCTTCAGGAACAATCACTGACAATTAATGGTATACTTGAATATCTCCGGGTCAAACATT
The DNA here is from genome assembly GCA_964645775.1 of uncultured Leptospirales bacterium. GTDB lineage: Bacteria > Spirochaetota > UBA4802 > UBA4802 > UBA5550 > CAZYBU01. The sequence continues at coordinate 32,315 of CAZYBU010000019.1, forward strand.
ATTTCTGACATAACAGAAGTTGTTTATTAATCTAAGAATCAATAATGTATGCTGTACTGGCCCCGATTTCAACCGAAGCGATCAGCCTCAGAATTTCTATTGACAACCATGGCGACCGGTTCGAATTATGTGTGATTCAACCCATCCTTCAGGCGGTGCGCCATGGAAAACGTAACTGACTATACCGATAAAAAATACATAAAGAATCTGGATTCCACCGATAAATTTGAAGCTATCGAAGAGTTGGCCGTTCTTTTTAAAGACTCGGGGATAACTGATAATATTCCCTCACTTATCAACGCCCTTAAAGAGAGGGAAGAGATCATGAGCACAGGTATCGGCTTCGGAATTGCAATTCCCCACGCTAAAATCAAAAACGTAAAACACATGACTTTTGCCGTGGGAATATCACGGAAAGGTATTGATTTCGATTCCATGGACGGAAAGCCGGTACATCTGATTATACTGGTGGTGGCCGGAGAGCGTCAGCACAAGGATTACCTGAGACTTCTCTCAAGAATCATGGGACTCTTAAAAAAGCCTGACATGCGGGACCGCATCATTGAAAGCGAGTCCCCCGAATCAATCATCAAATTCCTGGCGGAACAGGCCTGATCCCGCAAATGATAATGAGTTAATATAAGGAAAGGTATCATGGAACGAGAGTACGACTTTATTTCAATCGAGGAAAAATGGCAGCAGCGCTGGGAGGATGCGGGTTCCTTTCGAAATACCATTATCAAGGGCAAAGAGAAATACTATGTTCTTGAGATGTTCCCCTACCCTTCAGGCCGTCTGCACATGGGACATGTCCGTGTTTACACTATTGGTGACCTGGTGGCCCGCTTCATGCGAATGAAAGGGTATAATGTTTTCCATCCCATGGGATGGGATTCCTTCGGCCTTCCGGCCGAGAATGCTGCCATCCAGAACAACATCCCTCCCATGAAATGGACATCAGAGAATATCGCCCACATGAAAAAACAGTTCAAGAGACTGGGATGCTCCCTCGACTGGGAACGGGAGGTCACCACCTACAGTCCTGAGTATTATAAATGGAATCAGTGGATATTCATTAAGATGTACGAGAAAGGCCTGGCCTACAAGAAGAAGGCCTCGGTCAACTGGTGTATTAACTGTAACACGGTACTGGCTAACGAACAGGTGGAACAGGGTCTCTGCTGGAGATGTGAATCTCCCGTTGTCCAGAAGGAGCTGGAACAATGGTTCTTTAAGATAACCGATTACGCGGAGGACCTGCTTGCGGGACACGAGGATCTTTCCGGCAGCTGGCCAGAACAGGTCCTCACCATGCAGAAAAACTGGATCGGCCGATCCACGGGACTGATGGCCAATTTCAAGCTGGAAACCGGCGAGGACTTTCCCATATACACGACCCGTCCCGACACTATTTTCGGCGTTACGTTCATGGCTATCGCGCCGGAACATCCATTACTTGAAAAGTTGGATGATCCTAGGGTCAGGGAATACATCGAGAAAAGCCGGAAGGAATCGATCATTGAACGGACAGCGGAGAACCGCGAAAAGGAGGGAGTGGATACCGGTCTGAAGGTCATCAACCCCTTCAACGGAGAAAAAATACCTCTCTACGTGGCAAATTTTGTGCTCATGGAATACGGAACCGGGGCCATCATGAGCGTGCCCGCCCATGATGAGCGGGACTTCCTCTTCGCCCGCAAATATGGCATACCGATTCGTGTCGTTATACAACACCGGGAGGAGGAACTGAATCCGGACACGATGGAAAACGCCTATACAGGTGATGGAATCATAGCCAACTCCGGACCCTTCAACGGCCAGGATAACCTGGAGGCCATGGACGGTATTATGGATCTGGCTGAAGAAGAAGGTTTTGGCGATCGGAAAATAAATTACCGCATCCGGGACTGGCTCATAAGCCGGCAAAGGTACTGGGGTTGTCCCATTCCTGTTATCTACTGTGAATCCTGCGGGGCCCTGCCGGTTCCGGAGAAAGATCTTCCGGTAGAGCTTCCCACGGAAGTCGACTTTTCCCGGGACTCCGGCTCTCCCCTTAAACGAATGGAGTCCTTTTATAAAGCCACCTGTCCCAAATGCGGGAGTGAAGCCCGGCGTGAGACCGATACCATGGACACTTTTGTCGATTCCTCCTGGTACTACGCGAAATACACATCACCTCGTTCGGAAGAGATATTCGATCCGGAAGAAGTAAATTACTGGATGCCTGTGGACCAGTACATCGGCGGGATTGAGCACGCTGTTCTCCATCTTCTTTACGCCCGATTTTTTTCCATGGTCCTGAACGATCTTGGCCTTTATGATGCCAGGGAACCCTTCAGGAACCTTCTAACCCAGGGAATGGTCATCAAGGACGGTTCCAAGATGAGCAAGTCCAAGGGAAATATCGTCGACCCGGATGAAATCATTAATCGGTTCGGCGCCGATACCGTTCGACTCTTCATGCTCTTCGCTTCCCCGCCCCAGAAAGACCTTGACTGGTCCGACAAGGGAGTAGAAGGCTCCTTCCGATTCATCAACCGCGTATGGCGATTCGTTACCTCGTGGGCCGATGAATACGGAAGCATGGAGGGAATTAACCAGGACGGCCTTTCCGATTCCCTGAAGAAGATACGTATTGAACTCCATCGAACCATAAAGATTGTCACTGTCGATGTTGAGGAACGGTTCCAGTATAACACGGCCATAGCCCGTCTCATGGAGCTTACGAACGCCTGTTACCAGGTCCCTGAGGAGGAATTCCATACAGAGCAGGGACGGGCCGTGCTCACAGAACTGCTGAATGGACTCCTGGGAATGCTTGCCCCATTCACACCTCATCTGGCCGAGGAGTTGTGGGAGATGTTGGGCCATGACAATATGCTTATCAATCACACCTGGCCTGTCTGTATCGACGAGCTGACGGCCCGCGATGAAGTTGAGCTCGTCTTTCAGGTAAACGGGAAGGTCCGGGCAAAGGAGATGGTCCCCTCAGGCCTCGACAGGGAAGAACTTGAAAAGCTCGCCCTTCAAAATGAACGGGTCAAACAGTACATGGAGGGAAAAAAGGTCCGCAAGATCATTGCCGTACCGAATAAGCTTGTCAATGTTGTTGTAGGATAGCTACGCCTTTTCCCAGAATATTAAATATTCAGACATAATCTATGCTTCCATTAAAAGGGCAATGATGAAATGCCCTGTTTTATCCCCTTTTTAAGGGTGATATCCTTTCAGGCAGTATCCTACCTGCTACTATTTTTATTTATAAAAACTTGATTCTAAATATAAAACTTATTATATTTATTGTATGGACAGAATCCGTAGAAAAAACTGACAGGAGGTATATATGAATATACTCAGCATTCTAAAGGACAGTCTTACAATTTCAAAGAAAAACCCCCTTATCTTTGTACCCATGCTGGTTTTTCTTATCATCGTAACATTGCTTTCCCTGATTTTTGTGGGAACCATGGCGCCCGATTTCGCGAATCTCCTTGAGAAAGGTGCAGCATCCACAAATGTGGGATCAATAATAGGAGGGGCCCTTGGCGGTAGCCTTCTCATTATGTTTATCAGCATGATCATTGGCCTGCTGGCCCACGGTATGACCGTAGCTATGGCTGATGAAGCTATGAAAAACGAAAAAACGTCCCTTCAGAGTGGATGGAAAGCGGTAACAGGTAACATTACCCCTCTTGCTATTACAGCTATCCTGACGGCTCTTATCATAACCGTGGGCATGGTTCTCCTGGTTATTCCCGGAGTGATAGCACTCTTCCTGCTTCTCTTTGCCGTAATCGCCGTCATGATTGACAAGGAAGGCGCCACTTCCGCACTGGGTAAAAGTGTGCGCACCGTTACAGCGAACCTGGGTACCACCTTTATCCTGTTCCTTATCATGATAGCCCTGAGCGTGCTGGTCGGATTAATAAATTCCGTCTTTGCGCTCCTCCCCATTCTGGGTATAGTCATAGACGTGGCAGTGACGACATTTTTCACCGCCTATATTACCATCTATCTGGTTGTAGCTTATGACAAACTGGAGGAGAAACCGAAGAAAGCACCCGAACCTACGATATGACGGAACTCTTAACCATTCCATTCCCTGAACCGGCTCCGGCCGGTTCTTTTTTTGTAAAAACAGATCAGTTTTTTTACTAAATTTGCTTTCGTGCAGATAATAATAGACTATTTCCGCCGCTTTCGGCGGCGGGACGAGTAGAGATTATTTATAGCAAATATCATTAAGGGATAAAGACCAATAAAAGCATTAATCTTTTTACAATCTGGCAGAATCAGACGTGTACCTTGTCAGGAGAACTAACTTGACAATAAGGAGAAGACTCACTATGATTCAAAAAAGGAGCGGGAATACCATGGCCTTGAAAGAAGAAGAACTCTCCCAGATAGGATCTTATGTAAAAGACCACCTGCCGGAATGGTTGACCGGTATAAATCTGATACAATACCTGCCCGATTATGACCGCGAGCTGAGAGAACGACAGATCCGGGTGGAAGAGGAACTGAAGAACCAGCGTGAATTGATGAAGCAGGGATTCGACCTGATGGAAAAGCGTTTTGAGCAGATGGAAAAACGTTTTGAGCAGGTCGACAAGCGCTTCGAGCAGGTTGACAAGCGCTTCGAACAGGTCGACAAACGCTTCGAGCAGATCGACAAACGCTTCGAGCAGGTCGACAAACGCTTCGAGCAGGTCGACAAACATTTCGAAGAATTACGTACAGACACCAACCGTAGATTCGAAGAAGTGGATAAAAGATTCAATCGTATTACGGTTCTTATCACAACAGGATTCGCCATGATAACGGTTCTCATCACTGTTTTCAAGTTTATCAGTCCATAATTAGAATCATACCCAGTATGAAAAAATCAATCCTCACGAGTATAGAAGAAAGCTTTCTTTCCCGATACAGGCAAAGACAATTCTCTCTCGATCTCTGGCAATCAATCATGGAGGCCTGGCCGCCTGCTCTTGAAACCGGAAGTCGTCCCTCTCTGGTCATGGCCCGCAGGAGCGGGGACGCCGGACTTGCCCTTCTCTGGGTGGTCCAGGCGGCCCTGGTGAGACCTATCCTCCAATGCGTTGCTGACCAGGATACGCCCCTCCTGGGGGCACTCTGTCATGCCGAGGAGCGGGAAGACCCCATGATTATAAAAAGAAAAAATGGATGCGTTCTTCTGTCCGGCTCCAAGAGGTTCGTGAGCGGCGGTCCTGAAGCGGACCTTCTCCTGGTCACCGGACGATCCGAACCGGAAGGAAAAATTGACTGGTTACTGGCCCTGCCGCCGGAGGAACTTGCCCCCTTCATGAAGGAACTATCTCTTCCGGCCCTGAATACCGTGCCCCATGGAAGGTTTTCCGTTACAGATTTTAATCCTGAACGTTACCTGGAAACGGACACCGACCCATCCCTTCTTCGCAGAATACTCAAAACATCGGGTCTCCTGGAACGGTCATCTATCGTGGAAATGGTGTGCGGCCTTGGCCTCTATCTGGCAGAAAAATCCGGCCATGAAAAAAAGGGAGAAACGCTGAAAAAAATCACCCTTGAAGTCAGTCAATTCCTCAATTACCAGCTGAAAGCCGACATGAATGGGGAAAAATTGCCCCTCCTGCCCGCCTCCTTGCTGAAAAACGTCTTCAGACTCCTTGCCGGGATCAGGGAAGGGACGTCCGAGCACGAACCGGAACGTTCATCTGATCTTGAATTTCTTCTTGCCCTGTTTGAACGTCTGCCCTCGGAAAAGTCCTTGTAAATCTTGCCGGAGGGGCGAACCTGCGCCCATGAAAACATTCTCTTCCATTGATGAAACGCGTGACCGGCTTGAAGAGGTGAGCTATCTTCCCTCTGAATCGATCGCCACGACTGTCTTCCTGGCCCTTCAACTGGGCAGACCCATACTCATCGAGGGGCCTGCCGGTGTAGGTAAAACCGACCTCGCCCGGGCAACGGCCGAGGCCCTGGACAGGGAACTCATCCGTCTTCAGTGTTACGAAGGACTCGATGAGTCCAGGGCCCTGTACGAGTGGGAATACGGCAAGCAGCTCCTCTATACACAGATTCTCCGGGACAGGATACACCAGCTCACCTGTGACGCGGGTACTCTTGAGGAGGCGGTCGAGGCCCTGGAGAAAGACGGGAACATATTCTTCTCGGAACGGTTCCTTATCGCCCGTCCCCTGCTCAGAGCCCTGAAGGAAAGCTCCAATTCTCTTCTTCTTATTGATGAGATCGACAAGACCGACTCAGAGTTCGAGGCTTTCCTTCTGGAACTTTTGTCTGAATTTCAGATCACCATACCGGAAATCGGCACCTACCGGGCCAGGTCTATACCACCTGTTTTCCTGACATCGAACAGTGAAAGGGATCTGACCGAGGCCCTGAAACGAAGGTGTCTCCATCTGCATATCGATTATCCTTCCGAGGAGCTGGAGGAGAAGATCCTGACCCGGAGAGTACCCGAAGCGCCGGAAGCCCTGCGCCGGGGCGTTGTCCAGGCCGTACAGGCCGTTCGGGTACTCCAGATACGGAAGCCACCCAGTATCTCCGAGAGCATCGACTGGCTCCGTTCCCTGCTCCTCATGGGACACGAGGTCCTGGACCGGGAGGCTTTTGAGAAAAACCTTAATATCCTGTTAAAATACCAGGGCGACATTCAGGCCGCCATGGAGGGCAGTTCCCCGGCGCTTAAGAATCTTCAATGAAGACCATCCAGCAACTGGCCATGGCTCTGCGGGACGCTGGAATACCGGTCTCCACAGACGAATATCTCTCCCTGAACCGGGCCCTGGAATTCGTGGATTATTCCAGTCGAAACAGGATGAAAGCCGCATTCCGGTCCCTTCTGGTCCGTGATTCATCTGACATATCCATTTTCGACAGAATATTCGATGCCTGGATGGGAGGCACACCCGCCGGGGAAAATGTAGATGATACCCTGGAGAGGGACCTCCGGGAACTTATAGCCCATAACGAGCCTCCCGACGCGGAGGATGCCGAAGAGCTGGCAATGGAGATTGCCCTTTCCATTGACGGGGAAGGGAACCCGGTCCCCGGCGATTCTCTTACACAGATGCTCAGGGAGAGAATCCGGAACAACTCCCGATGGAACCGGAAATCGCGTCAGGAACGGACCGGAATAGTTGAGGAAATGCTTCGTTCAAGGGAACGCCTCGATGCCGGCCAACAGGAACACCGGCGGGAAGAGGAACTATATCGGCGACCTATCTACCGCTTCTCGGCAAAAGAAGTTACACAGATGAGGCAGGAGGTTCGCCGCCTGGCCCAGAAGATCCGGAGCCGGGTCTCCCTCCGTAAAAAGAGAATGAAACGGGGGACCGTGGACATCCGAAGCACCCTGAGAGGGAGCCTGCAATACGGTGGTGTCCCAATGAAACTCTATTTCCATAACAGGAAGAAAACCCGTCCCCAGCTGGTTGTTCTCTGCGACGTATCAAATTCCGTTAACCAGTTCAATCGTTTCATGCTCCTCCTAACCCACTCACTCCAGGGGGTCTTCTCCAGAGTTAAAACCTTCGCGTTCGTGAGCCGCCTGGTGGAGATCACCCCTCTCCTGCGGCACATGGACCCGGAAAGGGCCATTAATGGCGTTATTAATGACAGGTATTTCACTTACGGGTACGGCACCCACTACGGAGCCGCATTCCGTTCCCTGGCCCGGGATCACGCATCCTCCCTGAACCGGAAAACAACACTACTCATTCTGGGAGACGCCCGGAATAACCACCAGTCCACGGAACTGGAATGTTTTAAAACCATAGCTTCCCGCTGCCGCCACATTTTCTGGTTGAATCCGGAGAGTGAACACCTGTGGACCTGGGGGGACAGTATCGCAACCCTGTATAGGCCTCACTGCACGGTCATGAGCGAGGTGCAGACCCTGCACGACCTGGCCCGATTCATGGACGAGCTTCTCGAACAGTCAATGAAATAACCGGGATTTTTCAGTCAATCGGAAGGTGTCTCTTCCCGCCACTGGATCAACTTCTCTTTTGGGGGAAGAGAATAGAAAGTATTATTGATCTCAACAGTACTGAATCGCTCAGCGTACCAGCCGATCCATTCCTTTTTTTAAGCTGCCGGGGATAGAAAACACCTTTCCAGTAAGAATAGTAATATCCTGAACAAGCGATCCAGGCCTTCAAGGATTCTCCTTCTGACATGATGGACAGATAAAGCAGCCCCTGCCGGCTACTTTGATCTTTGTAACCGTGCCCTCGCAATATGGGCATTGTTCCCCTTCATGGCGTCTGGGCAGCAGAAATCCGGCGGGGAAGGAGCCGGATTTGGACATGCGGTCAATGGCTGTTTCCAGTATGCGTCCGGTTTTCCGGTACAGTGTTGTGATTTCCTTTTTTGACAAATCGTTTACTTTTCGTCTCGGATGAATGCGGGCCTGGAAGAGAATCTCGTCTGAATATATGTTCCCGATACCTGAAAAGAGGGACTGCTCCATTAGAGCGGTTTTTACCATGCCATTTTTTCGCAGCAACCGTTCGGCAAATTCCTCCCGGTCAAGGGACAAAACGTCCGGGCCTATGGCATGCTCCCGTATAAAGCGGTCTCTGCTTCCCGGCAGGGCCAGGAGCCCCAGTTTGCGTTGTGATATGTAAAATAAGGAGGACCCTTCCGTAAAATCAAAACGTACCCTGGAATGAAGAGGGACCTTATCCTCCCTCTTCCTATACTTAAGATAACCGCTCATGCCGAAATGCATGACAAGGGCCCGTCCCCCGTCGGTCTCCAGGAAGAGATACTTACCCCTCCTGTCCGTTGAAACAAATCGATCACCCTCCAGTGTGCTTCCGAAATCATCTTCATCTTCATCATCTCCCAGTACATCTTTATCCAGCACCCTGACCTCATCGATCTCCTGGTTCAGTGACGTTGAGTCGACATACTGGCGAAACACTTCAACATCGGGTAATTCAGGCATTATATTCTCCAGATTCAATAATACATCCAATCTACAGCAGGATGGGACACCTGTCAAAAAGATTGGAAAGTTAAAACGGGGTTAAAATGACAACAGGACGGCTACACGCCGCCCTGTCATCTAATGGTATCTGGCAGGTTGTTTAGTCGAAGGCCTGGTCTGTTTTCCACTCTTTCCAGACATTGCCGACCAGGTCCGGACCCGGTTTGAGGGTCTTTTTACCCGGTTTCCATCCTGAGGGAGTGGCTTCAGAGCCCTTACTTTCACGTACAAGCTGGAAGGCCTGCACCTGACGCAGTGACTCGCTAACGTTTCGACCAACAGGTGGAGTCAGGACTTCATAGCCCTGTATTATGCCATCCGGATCGATAATGAATCGTCCCCGGGTCTCAACACCGGCATTCTCATCGTAGATACCGTAGATTGATCCGACTTTGCCTCCACCATCGGAGAGCATGGGAAAGGGAATACCACCATCAACCATTTTAGAAAGTTCATTTTCATCCCACATTTTGTGGACAAAAACACTGTCCACGCTCATGGAGAGAACCTCTACGCCAAGCTTTTTGAATTCGTCGTGTTTCTCTGCAACCGCAGAGACTTCAGTAGCTCAAACGAAGGTAAAATCACCCGGGTAAAAGCAGAGAATGACCCACTTTCCAAGATAATCGGAAAGTTTGACGTTTACAAATTTACCCTGATGATAGGCGGGAGCGGTAAAATCAGGAGCTTTCTGACCAACCATTATCATGTGCTTATCCTCCTTTTCGGTTTCTTCGAGGCGTTCCTCATCCACAGGGGCCGGTTCACCGACCGGTCCTCCGGTGGGACGAGCGCAACCAGGCTTGAATTCTTCAGCCATGGATACCTCCTTAACGCTATAATATGATTACACAATATCCACTAATAGTTATGATTGCAAATCTTTTTCTTGTCTAAATTTTATTAATTATAGGGAACGAGTCTTCTGCGTTCACCATTATATGTAACATAAGGTATTCCACGGTCAATTTCCAGTATAAAAGGAAAATCCAGATCCTTGCAGACCTTTCCCCCTTCCTTTTTCTCATAATTATAATAATTATGGCAATGTTGCACAATTTTACATGAATACCGTCCTTCTCCCAGAGGGAAACAGCTTCCGGTGGACAGCCAGGGGCAGGTTTCATCACCGCAGGGCACGGATTCCACGGTAAAGAGATATCCCCGGCGGAAGATCAGGAGATTGCCATGCATGTCACCGTCAACGTCCCAGTTCTTTCCCTCCAGAGATCGATAGTCCGGGTCAGGTTTACTGTTCATGGCAGGTTCCCGGCCGAAGGCTATCTCCGCGATACAGGTATCCTGCCATTTGCTCCCCTTGTAGACCGAGGCAATACTCAGGGTCAGCGTATCGCCGCTTCTCTTCTTCAGGGAGACCTGCTGAAAACCTTTTCGATCCTCGAGCCGGTACGTGATTCCATCAATGATGATGTCTTTTACTCGGTTGTTCATCTCCCAATATTTCGTGTGACCGAACCCGTTAAACAGATGGAGAGATTGTACGGAAGATCCGGGAGCCAGGTTAACAGTGACCCGTGCTCCGGCGCCATCCCCATTCATCCCTTCGCACCAGGAGTCAGGGGAACGATCAAAGAGGTTTTCCGCCCTATGATAAGTGGAACCGCTTTTTAATTCGCTTTCCGCGTCAACGGTTCGAAGCCAGACCCGGGAAGGGTTCCCTTCAGCTGGAAAGTACAACACAGAGAATATCAAAATTACGAATACGTACGCACTCAGGATAAGGGCGAATTGTTTCACGGTTATTCTCCAGATGAAAAATATTCAGGGCAGGGTTACCGATACCCGGTAAATTATATGCAGCTATAATGTATTGATACAATCAATTATTTTTCTCACAACAGGAACGATAGGTTTACTGCACCTTCCGTATATGCTCTATCAATTTTCCTTTCACCTCGATCAACTCATTAATTGAATCAAAGCGGCGAATATATTCATCTATGACAGACACAACCTTCCTGTCCAGGGCAATATTCATTTCTTCTTCCAGCGGTTCTATCGGAATTTCATTTTTTCCCACGGACCTGTTCTCGAACAGTTCGTTCTGATTTTTCATGAAACCTCTCCTCCTTGCCTTGTTCTACTATCTCTATCGGCAGGATCGGGTTACGTGATCAGTTACGGTTCGTGACCTGAAGATATTCGTTTACCGGAACGAGAAGACCCGCAGCAGGTATCCTCAGAAGGCCCCAACCCGGTTCATGTCCAAGGATGGAGAAATTCCGCGAATCAGGGTCCATGCGATACCAGGTTGAGGGTACCAGGTGGACGGTCATGTTCCCATCAAAAAGAAACCGGCCGCTGTGACAGTGGCCCGATATGACCAGCCGAACACCGGCGGAGAGAAGCATCCTGCGCGCCTCTTCCCGGTTTTCAAGGGGGTACTTACGGTCCATATAACGTACGCCGGCAGGAACGGGAGGATAATGGAGGACCACGACCGGGGACGGATTTTTCCGGAGCCAGTTTAATTGCCACGCATCAACTTTCCCGGAAGAGGAATCGAGAAAGGCCATAGTGGCGCCGGCTATCTCTCTTTGGTATACAAGCTTCCCTTTTTGCAGATCCCGTTCCAGGCCGAAAGCCTGCGCCATCATTTCGGAATCATCATGATTGCCGGAAGCGGGATACCAGGGTATACCTGTCTTTCCGAGGAGAGTCACCACTCTCCCGTAGGTCTCCTCCGATCCTTCCCTGAAGCAGATATCACCCGCCAGGATACCGGCCTCAGGTTTAGAACGAAGGCCGGCCTGAAGGGCCATGCGGAACTGTTCCCATGTATCTACACCAAAAGCGGGTTCACCGTCCGGTGTAAGATGTATATCCGTGATGATTAAAAGGGTCTGCATCGGTATCTTCAGTTATTCAGACCCGTGTCATCTGTTTCCACCAGGCTTTCGATCTTACCCATGGTCTCTTCGATATTTTCCTGGATTTCCCGATTACCGGCTGTGCTTTCCATAATCTTGCGGATATGAGTCAAGATATCATAAATATCGACTTTCTGTTCCGTGATAGCGTCATCAATGCTCTCAGAATCCGTATTGATTCTATTGGCCTCCCCGGAAACAATGCTATTGAGCCGGGTCTGATCACTGACAGATTTCGCTATCCTTTTCAGTTCCTCGTTAACTTCATTGATACGGGTAAGGACCTCTTCCACAGAAGAGACAGTATTCTGGATAAAGTGAATATTCTCTTCAAGCTGATCACTTTTCTCTATAATCATTTTTGATATATTCCCTACGGACTGCGCCGTCTGATCGGCCAGCTTGGAAATTTCCTCGGCCACCACGGCAAAACCCCTCCCGGCCTCACCCGCCCTGGCTGCCTCGATTGAGGCGTTCAGGGATAGCAGATTTATCTTGTCAGATATTTCGTCAATCACACTCAAAACGGAACTTATGTTCTTGGTGTCCTGAACCGCCGTCAGCATGGTGTCCGTGATTTCTCCCAGCTGTTTCTGACTTTCAAGTGACTCATCTGCCACGGAGCTCGATTCACCGATAGCTCCCTGTATTCTATTACTGAGAATCTCAGCGGTATTAGTCATACTCCTGATAAGATTGACCAGTGATGAAATATTCGTCGCCTGTTCCGATGACATCTCGCCTGTCTGGTTGATCTTTCCCGCGAACTGCTGGAGGACATCGGTCATATACTCAACGCTTTTCCCCTGCTCTTTCATTTGTGAAATCAGATTTGATATCTGCTTTATCAGCTTGCTTACATGAATTCGAAGAGTCCTGGTCCGCAGAAACTTAAGGCTCATCTCTTCATAATAGTGGCTAAGGCTCACGGCCAGTTCATACAGTGAAAGATGATCTGTTTCCGGAAGGATCTCTTCCATATCAAGGCATCGTTTCATCTCAACCCGGGTTTTCTGGATCATGATCCTTCTGGTTCGAAGCATTACCAGGGGGAGAGGGAGAGCCAGAATCGAAGCTCCACCCAGATAGATTGAAAACCGGAGAATCTTTCCTGCTATTCCATCCAAAAGACCTGAGAGTGGATCAATGAGGCCGAGTATGGCCAGGATTATCAGGCTAGCAACAATACAAAGTACAGGTAGTAGAATGGAATCTGTAAACAGCCGTTTTTTCATGATACTAAGTTGGAAGATAACCTTATGAGAATTACGATATTATACCGTCCGAGATAAAATTCAATCAAAAAAGGAGAAAAGCTGTCAAATATTGCAAATAAAAAAATAGCCATGGACGTAAGTCCATGGCCCGCAAACTGGAGGAAATATCTGTATTAACGTTGCCAGGCACCTGTATCCGCATCCGGAAAGCCCCCGGAGCCGTCAAGGTCTTCAATAATCGTTTTCCACTGAAACGTATCATCAGTCCAGTCAGAGGTATAGGTACCACTGGAATAGGCGAATCGGCCCTTCTCCGTATCGGAGAGATACCGATTCATGGATAGCTTAATATCCAGAGCCGATGATCGTGGAGAAAGCCCCCCCGTTGGGACCGAAAAACCGTACTGATAATACACCTGCAGCCGGCCATTCACGTGCTGTTTCGCCCAGTCGCCGGCTGAAGAGGGGCCACCGATCCATTCATAGTGTGAATAGACCATGGCAGCTTCTTCCCGAATATATTGATTTTTATCTCCATTGTATACATACACGTTGAAAAAACCGAATGACATACCCACCTGACCATCCGTTGTACGCGAAACATCATATATTTCAAAAGCCAGATAATTATGTCCTTTTATACCCGTATTCTCGTAATACGACAGGACATCCTGGATTATACTGGTACAGACTTCTCCAGGAGGAGCGTTCCCTGTAATCACGCCCGAATCCACCAGCGGCTTTACCGGGCTCTCATTCCTCCCCCAGTATCCCTGGTCTATGGGAACGATCCCTCCCCAGTCGTTATGATCATTGTGATACCAGAATCCGTCATCGCCATTGGGATACCTGAAATCTACCCAGTAGGGATCGATAATGAAAAAGCGGGTGGGCATTACAGTATCAGTCACAACCCCCTGTTCATGACGGGTTTTCAGTACCATCAGAATACCATGAGCAAGCTGGTTACCCAGGGAATGAGCGCTTAGACGGAATTCTTCGTCATATCCGGCGGGACGATTTCCAATGGCACTCTGAAGAGTGTCCGTGAAGATTGTGGCCAGGGCCCGGTCAGGTGAATTATCGGCAACACGGGTCATACCATAAGAGCTACCTGAAAGGACGTTAACCGCGTATTCCGCCCGGCGGTCAGACTGTGACGAGGGACCGTACATGCTCCATATAGGAGTCTGAGCTCTGCGCGGTTTATTCTCCCCTTCATCATCAGTCAGTTCTCCCCCCTGGTCCTCATTGTCCGCGAACTGGGTCCAGAAGAACTGACCCACGTTCCAGTCCTTCCCTCCTCCGTTCGGGTAGGCGGTCGTATCGGCCCCGTTCTTCCAGGGATCAAGGGTATCAATGGTGTCTTCCATGTTACTGTCCCAGTCAGCTCCATCGGTGCCTCCCCAGAGAAAACTCTCACGCCGGTAATCACGAAAATCGCTGCCATCGTACCCGGTAGAATTTTTCTGCCAGCCGTGACAATGAAGAAGTACCGGCTTCATGGGATCGTAATATTCCAGGGGCATCTGGCGGCCCGGAACGTATTTCAACGCGTGATACCCGTCCCTGAACCAGTAAAGACCGTAATCCACGTCAATGGTGGTGAAAGACCAGCTCCTTTCATTATCACTCCCAGCAGTTTTTATGAATCCGTTCTTTTGATCCTTAAGACCATCCAGCACTTCCACATCGTATGTATAATTCGGTTTTATGCCGTTCCAGTTCGGATTATTCCAGTCAAAGGTCCCGCCCGGACTGGCGTACATAACCATGTGGTGCCTGAAGATAATTTTATGAGGATCTTCTGGATCAGCGTACGCTTTTCCTATGTATTGGCCCCTGAGAGTTTCATCCGGAAAATCGTCGGAAATCATTCCTATGACATTATAATTGTTTTCGGCGCTATCCGCGATCTCCCAGGTACCCATACTGTCTCTTTTAACGAATATCTTTTCTGAAATGGAGGAAGCATCAACCGGAAGGTTAAATTCTACAACTATATAGCTGTGAATTTCAACATCCGAATCTGTGTAATTGTCCACATACGCCTGAGCGTAGGATGTGTAATTTTCATCATACGACCCATCCTCATAATAATGATTTACGACCTTGAGTTTTTCCAGGGTTGTAAAACCTGCAGTATGTCCGGAGCCCTCAACGCTGTTTCCGCATAGATCCGTCACCCCACCGGTTACCTGGAACGTGTAATCGGTTTCCCGTTCCAGATCTTCCTGAGGCGTAAAACGAACTTTATTCAGAGAGATGACTTCCACGGTACCGGAAATTTCTTCGCTTCCTTCTTTCAGAAGCCTGATATTCGCAGGGGTGACGGTAAGAGGGTTTACCGCCCGATCAAAGGTTACACTCAGGGGAATATCGTGAAGCGGATTTCCCCAGTCACCCGTAGCAGTATCCGCGGGATTAGTCGAAACCACGTTAAGGGGATCAAGATTAACTGTGTCCGTGATGGAAACACTCCATGAAAGACCGCTGAAGGCGTTTCCATCCAGGTCCTCGATACCGGGACGCATCTGCACGGTATATTCTTCACCACCCTCCAGATCCACGGCGGGATCAAAGACAATGGTTTTGTTCATATAGGTAGCCACGCCATCCACTTCAGTGTTGTCTGATTCACGAATCAGTTTCACAGAACCCGCTGTGACCGTCCCCGGATCCAGCTCCTTGTTAAAACGGGCCGTAAACACGGTATTTACAGGAACATCTCCTGTGGTTGAAACCGGAATAAATTCAAGCACGTAAGGAGCGTCAGGACTGGATTCCCCTTCCGTAACAAAATTCCAGCTGCTTCCCCCATAGGAATTGCCAGCCAGGTCTTCAACCGAACCGGTGACATCAACCGTATACTCTGTATTCCATTCCAGATTATCAGTCGGATTAAAAACCACTCTGCTGTTATTGTTTTCAAAGGAAAAAGTACCTCCAACAGCATTGCCTCCGACATATACATGTATGGATGAACCATTTACCGTGGAAGGCTCAATGGCCTCGGAAAAATTGAGTACAATATTTTCATCCACTTCAACACCAACATCGTATCTGTCAGGGGAGAAAGAATCAAGCTCTGGAGCGACTGCGTCCTCCACCCAGGTTGTCATGAAACTCCAGCTTTTATCATCACAGATGTTCTCATTAACATCCTTAATGCCGGATATATCCACTGTAACCGTCTCAGACGCAAGGCCCTGATGCTCGAATGATACTGAACGATTGTTATCGGAATAAACGAATGCTCCATCCACTACTGTTTCATCGGAACGTGTAACACTAAAGCTGTCCTGAGTAACAGAACCGGGTAAAACAGGCTCATTAAAGGTTACGGTAATGACAGCATCTTCATCGACGGTTGCATTCTCCGCCGGGGAGACCGTCTGTATAACGGGAGAATCGTTATCAGATTTTATGGTGAAACTTGATGTAATCGATTCAGAAGGATGGTTCCCATTCTCATCCTGCAGACCGTTTGTTAAGATTATCGTATAGGTCTCATCATAATCATAGGGACCAGATGGGGTGAACGATGCCGTGTAATCCTCGGAGTTATAGGAGATATCTCCATCCACAGGGTTGCTGGATGAATCATTGACCTGAAAGGTTTCATCTGTTATGGAAGCTTCATCCATGGGACCCGCGAATTCCACAAGTAATATCCTGTCCGGCTCAACATCTTCAGCGCCATCTTCTATACCGATGGTGACAAAACCGCCTGTATCGGAAACGGAACCCGATTTCGAACCGCCACATGATATCAACAGGAGTCCAAAGGAAAAACTGAGAAAAAGGACGAATAATTTTTGTATACGTTTCATGGCTAACCTCCTGTTTATGGGGAACCATGCATCGACCGGACAGTCGGATTCCCACAACTATACAATATCGAATGAATATGCAATTGTCTGGACAAAATGTATCATTGCACAAATTGTCTATCTCGTCCAGGAATGGATCGAAATGAATTATATAATGTAAATTATTGTTGATTTCAGAAAACAAACCGGGCAGATACTACTCATGATCGATTACAAAGAAGGTATACAGGAGATCAAGGCCCGCATGGCCAGTCATACCGCGGGCAGGGAAGATATTGTTTCTTCACACCTGGAACTGGCCCGTCTTATACGCCGCCTGGAGGAAGCTCGCCGACAGTATCGCAGTGACCTTACTGACTTTCTTGGCCAGATTGAATACTTTGATTATGAACTGTGGGAAAGGAAGAATGAAAGCCGCGACAGGTGGCTCAATGTAGCCGAAAAAATATCAACCATGAAGCTTACATCAAGTGAATCCGCGCAAACGTAAATCACTCCAATCAATCCTTTTAACGATCATTCCGGTTCTCATATCCCTGTTTTTTATAAGGGCAGGATGGGCAGGCCCAGAAAGAATGGAAACGATCATGGTTCCCGCTTATGCCGGATCAAAGAAAGGGTCCGTGGCCGTGGACATTTTTACTCCTCCCAAAAAAGTCCGGGCATCACTGCTCGTTCTTCCCGGCTGGAAATTTTCACGAACCCGCTGGCACCGGGAGACAGACCTCCTGGACTACTGCCAGAAGTACGGCTACCGGGCCGTTTTCCCCGAGATGAATATCAGTATCTATGAATCCAGGTATTACCCTGAAACAAGAATACGATGGGGACCCACACCCGGAGGAAAATGGGTCCAGGAGATATTCCTGCCGTTTATGCAAAAAGAATACGGAATCTTCAAAAAGAGAAAGAAAAATTTTCTTCTGGGACTGTCGACGGGTGGGCGGGGAGTCCTCCTTGTCAGCCAGAAAAACCCGGATCTTTTTATCGGTGGAGCGGTCCTTTCAGGGGACTTCAACCAGACGGACATGCCTTCTGATCGTCTTATGGCCGGGGTATATGGGCCTTACTCTCTCCACAGGGAACGATGGAAAAGGGTAGATAATCCTGAAAATTATATTGAATCAGGCCACTGCCCCATACCTCTCTATATCGGCCACGGTACGGCTGACCGGGTGGTTCCCTTCTCCCAGAGCCTTTCCCTCTACAGGACCATAAAAACGGCATGCCCGGATACCCGGGTACGGTTTCACAGAGCCGAGGGGATGGGACACGATTTCAACTACTGGAACAGCGAGCTGAAGGCCGTGTTCCAGTTTTTCGAAAAACTCTGATTTCTCCTTGTCATCCTGCCGAATTCGGCAACAAATGCACCTGCGATAACGCCCAATTATTGATCAGTATTTATCAGGAGAACATGCCATGGACGCAACAGTCTGTACCTGCCTGCGATGCGGCGCCGCGGAAGAGATCACGAGCAACATGCCCTGCTCTATGAAAGCCTGCATGGAATGCGGCGGTCCCATGACAGGAGAACCCCACGCTTCTATTGAAGCGGATGGAACGGCAGTTCATACCAACCAGGCTACCATTGATTATGATCTCTGCACCGGCTGCGAAATATGTGTCGAAGGATGTATTTATGGTCAGATAAAGATGGTGGATGGACGACCTGTTGTCGATCCGACCGGCTGCAGCGCCTGCCTCGCCTGCGCTCTCTCCTGCCCGGAAGAGGCCATACATTGAACAAAAACCTCTCTCTATGAAACAGTATCCATTTTGCAGGATCGCGTTACCCTTCCTTCTTCTTTTACTCATTTCATGCGGAAAAAGTGAGACCGTACATCATGGTGTATTCGCCCCATCCCGGTTGGACGCAATCGCCGGACAGGATGGGGTATCTCCCGTTACTTTTGACCGGCACACTACTATATGGACCTTTGCCGATACCATGATCGGTTCAAAGAAAGAAAAGGTCTCTGTTGAGACAACTTTTCTCCAGTCCCATGAAATAAAAAGGATGCTCTCCAATTCGCTGGCTTTCTCTTCTCCCCTGAAGAAGAGCAACATTACAGACCTTCCCATGAGCTTCTACCGGGAGAAAGGGGAGGTCGCGCCCTTCATAAAGCTGCGGAAGGATGAAAATCCCTTTCGTAACAGGATTTGGCCCTTTGACGGAATACGGCTCGGCAACCGTATCTATTTTTATTACGTGCGGATTACCGTTACGGAACCGAAAAAATACCTGGGATTCCAGGTTGACCATACCGGCCTGGCCAGGTGGGATATCCCGTCCGGCTGGAAACCGGGTGATCCAATGGAAGTAGAGCGCCTTGGCCGACTCTTTTCGGGAGATTATCCCTTTTTTGGTACCTCCATCCTGCAGCACGGAGACTGGCTGTACCTGACCGGTCACCATCCTGACCCTTCAACCGGCAAAACACCGGTCCGGATAGCCCGGGTCAGACCGGAGATGATCGAAAAGTCCGATAGTTATCGGTACCTTGGAAATGATGGCAACTGGATTGATGATATTTCAGATGCTGAAGGGTATCCGGAAGATACCATGGGAGAATGTTCACTCTCGTATAACAGCAAGTTGAAACGTTTTATTCTTGTTTACTGCCAGGCGGGATCAGGGAATATCATGGCAGTGACGTTCTCTTCTTTTAAAAAAATAAGGCAGGGAAATAGTGCCATCCTCTACAGACCGGAACCTCTTGCTTCCGATAAGGGGGAATGGCCAAAACGGTATTACACGGCCCGCCAGATAATGGCAACAGGTAATAGTCTCTGGGTCATCTACATCCATCCTGAAAAATACCAACCCATGCTAATTGAGGCGCCACTTGATGCTCTCCATTAATCTCAATTTCTCAGGATGTTATTTCAAGACCGATAATACAGGCATCGTCCGATAATGCCTTGCCTCCCCTGAACACTTCCAGTTCATCGTTCAGCGCATCCAGATAATCATTCAGTGAAAGATAAAAATGAGATTCAAGAAACCTGTAGAAATCTCTGTCCTGAAAAAGAACGCCTTCACTATTCCTTGTTTCAGAGAGACCGTCTGTATACAGCAGAAGCCGGTCACCTTTGTTCATAGGTATGGATATCTCCTCACAGGTAATCTCGGGAAAGATACCGAGTATCCTGCCTCTGCTTTTCAGTTCCCGGACCTTTTTGTCACGAACCAGCAGAGGCCAGCAATGCCCCGCCCGGGCAAGCCGGCATGTTCTGTTCTTTTGATCAAAAATGACGAAGCAGGCGGTAATAAAATTATCCTGGGTCCGTCCCAGGACCTTGCTGTTAATGTATTCAAGCAGAACCGCGGGCCTATCCGGGTCAATGGGTGCGGATATAATAAGAGATTTAACCATTCCCGCGATAAGCGCCGCCGGGACGCCGTGACCGGTTACATCACAGATAAAGATTCCAATCCTATCAGGTTCACGGAAGTACATGAAGTCGTACATATCGCCACCCACCTCTCTCATGGGTTCATAACGGGCGGCGAATTTCAGACCCTCCACGAGAGGGACCTCTGCCGGTATCAGGGAAGCCTGGATATTCCTTGCAAGGTCAAGTTCTCTCTGAATATCCTGTTTTTTATCCTGTAATTTCCGATTCTGTTGCTTCATGGTCCTTCCCGAAAGGAACTCCCTGAACCACTGCCTGTAACGGACTTCACTCATTACAATTCCCACAATCGAGATGATTAAAAGGTTCATTCCGGAAGCGTACACGATCCTGTCATGTTCCATGTTCCGCGCAACCCACGCCGCTGTTACAGCCAGAGGAATCCCGTACACGATTAAGCTCTGCCGAAAACCTCCGGTGGCGAAAATAAATACAAATATGATTGAGAGGACTGTACCGTTTATCATGAGATAGAAGTATTCCGTTCCCATGAAGAGAAGAAGCCGGGCGCACATCATACTCACAATACTCATGAGAAAGAGGGTGTAGAAGGCCTCAATGACCGCATGCAATTTCTGAAGCGATGTAAGGGACACGATAATAAATCCGAGGGATACGGCGATAGTAATTACCCTTACCAGAACTGAACCAATGGGAAAGCCATGATACAAGATATCAGAGATAATCAGAACCGAAACCAGCACCATAATGAGAAGAGCCGCCACCCTTCCCTGTTTCAAAGTCTTTCTGATTTGTTCTGCCCTGAATTCAGTTAATACTATCGGGTCTGCCGTAATACGAAAAAAAGATAAGCCTTGTAAAGACATGGATATACCGGTCGTGTTTTTTTCCTGCCCAAAAAAAATAGATAAATATTACGCAAATGTCAATAAAAATATTACGGAATATTGTGATCATGCACCACGTTATGCGATGATACAGGGCCTCTGGACATAGAGCTTCCCTATCCCTGGTAAAATTACCGTGACTGACGGAAAGAGAGGCGTGGTTCCAATTTATTATACATTGACAATTCCACACTCTATATGTATCATGAATTATTCTAAGAGGACTTTCAGGAACAAATAGGGACGTCCCCCTGCGGGCATAACCTTTGTTAAATCGGTATTTTCGATTTCGGTAAATGCTGATTTTCAGTTGTGCCCATAAGAAAAAATCAAAGGTGATAATCATGATTCAAAAAATGACATTAGTTTTGATAATATTTTTTTTGCCCCTTAACGCTCTCTTCGCGGAAAGCATCTTCCTTAAAGACGGTTCAATCATCGAGGCCGATGTTATCCGGGACACCCGGTATTCTGTGACCTACAAAACGCCGGATAACAAGACAAAGGTAATAAAAAGGGACGAGGTTCTTCGTATTCTGTATAACGACGATTACAAGGTAAAAAAATACATCTACAAAAACGACATGTCATTTATACCCGGATATGTCGTTTACGAGAACAATCAGAACTACTATATCCGGAAAAATCTCACGGACAGCAATGAGATCATCCTTTCAAAAAGCGAAGTCGTTACTGTCTCGAAAAGACGATTAACCCTTGCAGAGAAGAGAGAAGAAAAAGAAAAAACGGATGAAGACACTAATGACACGAAGGCCGACAGGCAAAGAATTTTCAATATAGACTGGGGTATCGGGGCCACCTTCGGCATGTTCCGGCAGAACCAGTTTCTGGATAACAACTTCGACCTTGATTCGTCAAAGTACAATTTTCTTCTTTTCAGCGCCGCTGATCTCAGGGCATACGCATATTTTGACTTCAGGTTTAACATTGTCCCTATCTTCAGCGCCGGCGCGGAAATCGGCGTGGCTACCATGGCGAACATTGTGCGCTTCCTGGTAGACACCAGAGATGATACCCGCCAGGAGTTCAAGGATATGGGATACAAGGTTGAGCATTATTTCCTGCTCGACTTTCCATTCCGAGGCTTTGTGCGAATCGGGAACGACTTTATATACGGCCAGATCTTCGGAGGGTACTACCTTTCCGTTTTTCCCATGGCAACAATACATGGTACGCCTGTTGATGACAGCGGACCTGAAGTGGGGGCCCGTCTTGTCATGAAGGACCTTTTCCTCGAGTTCTCGTACGTATTCTCTAAATACGATCACGTGCGTCTCGGTGTAGGATACGAGGGAAAACTTTTTTAACGAACACAACGCTTTAATGAAAACATCATAAGCGGGCTCATGATAATCCAGGGTTGAACCTGGAGAAAAGCTGCGATTTTATGCAGGATGAGTTTTTCCTTATATACAGGAAACGTTGACCCTCTACTTCGTCCGGGACCGATAGTTATCGGTACCACCGAAGAGGCATCATCCTGTTCTTATGGTTCTATTCAGACACCCAGGGCTTTCAGGGCGTAGAAGACCAGCATGGCCGGCCATACAAGGGCCTTTAAGACGCCCAGGACACCCATCCAGAAACCGGTGGCCGTGGAGATGAAGTAGACAAGGGCCCCGATGAATCCCAGGCCGTAGACCGCGCCTGACGAACCTGACATGTAAACCTGTTTCATGATTATGCCTCCTTTTGAGTCGTTCAGAATCATTAATTCTGACACACCAGCTAACATTATATAATCCCGATCTTTATGTACCGTAGATATGCTCCGCGGCCAGGAGAGTACCCATGTTGATTACCAGCGCCAAAAGGCCCGCGGTTACGGTCACCATTTCATTATATTTAAGCGTTTCATTAATGCATGGGTCAACCCAATATCATTTCTTTTTATTATATCTGACCACTTCAATCCCGGAGAAATCACAGTCCTGTGTCCAGAGAAGGGCGTCGTTCATAACGGCCGTGGCATAGATAAGGCTGTCCGCCATGGGAAAACAACAATTAATTTTTCGATTGCGTCACAAGAACGGACAATCAACATACGGAAAAGAGGAGAACCGATGGAACAGCATATCAAAGACCTTATAGATAAACTCACCCTGGAGGAGAAAGCCGCCCTCTGCTCCGGCAAAGACTTCTGGAACCTGGAAGATATCGAACGTCTCGGCATACCCTCGATCATGGTATCCGACGGGCCCCACGGCCTCCGGAAACAGATTGAGCCAGGAGACGACCTTGACCTGAAAGAGAGCGTGCCGGCCACCTGCTTTCCCACGGCCTCGGCCCTGGCCGCCACCTGGAACCGGGACCTGATAAAAGATGTGGGCCGGGCCATCGCCGACGAGTGCCGGCAGGAGAAGGTGGGTGTCCTCCTGGGGCCGGGGTCCAATATCAAGCGTTCCCCTCTCTGCGGACGAAACTTCGAGTACTTTTCCGAAGACCCTTTCCAAAGCGGGGAGATGGCCGCCGCCTTCATCCAGGGGGTCCAGGAACGGGGTATCGGAACATCCCTTAAACACTACGCCGTCAACAACCAGGAGCACAGGCGCCTCTCCATAGATGCCGTGGTGGACGACCGGGCCCTCCGGGAGATATACCTGGCCGGCTTTGAAAGGGCCGTGAAAAAGGCCCGGCCCTGGACCGTCATGGGCTCCTACAATCGAATAAACGGCACCTACGGGTGCGAACATCCGGTTTTATTGAAACAGATTCTACGAGAAGAATGGGAATACGAAGGCGTCGCCGTAACGGACTGGGGGGCCCTGAACGACCGCATACTGGCCCTGGAAACCGGCCTGGACCTGGAGATGCCCGGCTCACGGGGAGTGAACGACGAAGTGATCGTGAAGGCGGTGCGAAGCGGCCAACTGGACGAGGCGGTCCTGGACCGTTCCGTGAAACGCATCCTCACCATGGTATTCCGCGCCCATGAAACCCTCGAAGAAGACTTCAGCTACGACAGGGACGAACACCACCTCCTGGCCCGCCGGGCGGCAGTAGAGACAACAGTTCTTCTGAAAAACGAAAACGGTATCCTGCCCCTTGACCGTAACGTGAAGGTAGCCCTCCTGGGAGATTTCGCGCGGAACCCGCGATACCAGGGGGCCGGCAGTTCCCTCATGAACCCGAGCCGTCTGGACAACCTCCTCGACGAGATGATCGCCATCGCGGGTGAAAAGAACATTACCTTCGCTCCCGGTTACGGCAAAGGGAGCGACAACCCGGACGACGATCTTATCCGTGAAGCGGTCCAGACCTCGCGGGATGCCGACGTGGCGGTAATAGCGGCCGGCCTGCCGGACCTCTTTGAAGTCGAGGGCATGGACCGGGACCAGATGCGCCTCCCGGAGAGTCACACTCGTCTCATCGAAGAAGTCGCCGCTGTTCAAGAGCGGGTCGTGGTGGTCCTCAGCAACGGTTCTCCGGTTGAAATGCCCTGGATCGGCCGGGTCGACGCGGTTCTTGAAGGATACCTGGGCGGTCAGGCCGGAGCCGGGGGACTGGCGGACATCCTCTACGGCATCATGAATCCCTCGGGGAAGCTGGCCGAGACCTTTCCGATTCGCCTGGAGAATACCCCATCCTGCCCGAACTTTCCGGGCGGGCCCGTGACCGTGGAATACAGGGAGAGCCTCTTCGTGGGTTACAGGTTCTACGATACCGTGGGTAAGGAGGTGCTCTTTCCCTTCGGGCACGGACTCAGTTACACGGAGTACAGCTACGGCGACCTTCGGCAAAACAGAGAGCGGTTCACGGAGCAGGATACCGTGACGATCACCCTGAAGGTAACGAATACGGGAAAGGTCGAGGGAAAGGAGACAGTCCAGCTCTACGTTCGGCCGCAGAATTCGACCGTTTTCCGGCCAAAGCAGGAGCTGAAAGGATTCGAAAAGGTTTCCCTCCACCCGGGGGAAGAGAAGGAGGTATCCTTCTCCCTGGACGGCCGTTCCTTCGCGTTTTTTAACACGGAACTGAATGACTGGCACATCGAAACCGGGGTGTATACGATTGGTATCGGCGCCTCCTCCAGAGATATCCGGCTGGAGACCGAAATCGAGGTCATATCGGACCATCCAAAGGCGAAGATACCGGAAAAGGACAGCCTGGAGGCCTACCGGAACTTCCCGGCCGACGCTGTCGTTCAGGATGAGGACTTCAGAACCCTCCTGGGAAGGGAACTCCCCTCCAACGAGATTGTTGAGGGGGAGCCCTATACCATCAACACACCTGTCTGCGACATGACCCATACCTTCTTCGGGCGCATCATGGCCCGGTTCATGCAAAAGAGGGGGCAGGAGTACGTGGACAACGACCCGGAGAGCCCCAATTCCCTGATGATGAAGGCCACCATGGAGCAGGCACCCCTGAGGCTTATTCTTCTCATGGGAGGGGATTTCAACCGGGAGATGATCGACGGTCTGCTTATGATCATAAACAGAAAGGTCTTCCGGGGCGGCGTACGCCTGCTTTCAGGCATCTGGAAGAAACGCGTACTGCGCAGATAACTAACCGCTTACTGAAAGATATTCTGTATGCCGCTCTGACCCATTCTCCGGAGCTCGCGTTTCGCCAGGTAAGCGATGGTGTCGTAGGGAATGGGAAACTCCTGCCGGACCTTTATGCCGACCGGCATTCCCAGGGTGGTTCCGCCCACGATGAGGTTCATGTAGACAACGGCCTCAACGATGATCTTCTCCGGTTTTGAAGAGAGCCCTTTCAGGGCGCCCTCCAGGGGAACGGAGACGTCAACAGTAAGGGAAGCGGAATTGTTCGCCGGGATACGCACGAACTTTTTATGCTCAAGGTCCGTGGTCCTGTTATTGTCCAGGTAGATATGTCCCTTTACGTGGTCCATGGCTACTTCACCGTCCGTGGTGTTGGTTACTTTGACCACCACGTCCGTTTCCAGTGAGGAGAGCTTCATGTTTTTCAGCTTCACTCCCGTAATTTTGACGGAAGTGACCTCGTATTTACATTTCGCCAGCCTGGACCGGGCGTTCAGGTTCTCCGTTAAGGTCTCACACGACACGAAAAACATAATGATAGCAACAGGCAATATGATCCGGATCGATTTCATGAAAGTCCCCCTGGATTTGTAGTCGATAGAGAATTTTGTTTCGAATTGATCAGGATGTCAAATACTAAAGATGCCGGGTAACCTCATTTCCAGACTGCAAATGCCTTTGTTTCGCCTGCTTCACGCTTGTTCCCCGGAGCAAAGTAAATTCCGACTCTGGCGGGTTTCTCATGTCAAGATTGTTTTTTCTCTTTGTATCATTCTGAGCCCAAAGGACCGACGAAGTCAGAACTTTTTTGACCTTCCTGGTCAGCGTCTGGTGTGGACAGGAGGTTTACCCTGAAACACCCTTCGTTAAAATCGGCACCAGGACTTTCCATTCCTCTTGTATTTTTTGTAATAATTCAAGTGCTGCTTCTCTATTTTTTGAAAGAATTTCTTTTTCAATATCTTTCGTAAGTTCTGACAAAATACCACATCGGGCATTAGCTGTTGATCCTTTCAAAGAATGAGCAATTTTAGCGGCTTCTTTAAAGGCATCTTCTTTTAGTAAAATTTCAAAATCAGCTATCTTTTTATCAGTATCATCTATAAATCCGGATATTATCATATCTAACGTTTCAAAATCACCATCTAACTGGCCAAGAAGCTCTTTTCGATCAAAGTGATCTAAATTATTTTCTGGAATTTCACTTTCACTTTTTATCTTTTCCTGTTTTTCCCCATTACCCAGATATTTATTCAGTAAATCTTTCAATTTATCTGTTTCCATCGGCTTGGTTAAAAAATCATCCATGCCGCTTTTCAGTGACTTCTCTTTTTCCTGTTTTAAAGCTCCGGCAGTTAATCCTATCACAAGAGTTCTGTAAATATTTTCGTGTGATTCAAATTCCCGCAATTTCGCAGTAGCTTCATTGCCGTCCATTTTCTTCATCTGTACATCCATAAAAACGAGGTCCGGTTTAAGAGATACAATCTTATCAAATGCCTCTTCTCCGTTTTCCGCTTCAATTATCTCTACTCCCGGAATAATCTTTTTGATGAGAGTAGAAGCTAAAAGCATATTGCTTAGATTGTCTTCTGCGATAAGAATTTTATAAGTCGTAGCATCTATAGTTTTGACTATTTCTTTATCTGTTTTTGCATCCGGTCTTTTATCGACCTGTTCTTCAAGAACACCCTGCTGGATATTTAAAAAGCAATTTAAAAGTTCACCCTGCTTCACTGGTTTTGTAAGTCTGAAATAAATACCCAGTTCTTTACATTTATACTGCAATTCCACATCATCGGAAGATGAATGCAGAAGAATAACCGGCTGCTTTTCCGGAGGCAGTTCCAGTTTTTCCCGTATCATTTTTACGGTTTCGAGACCATCTATATAGGGCATATGATAATCACAGACAATCACATCGAAGGCCTTGCTGTTTTCAATTACGTTTAGTGATTCAAACCCATTATCACAGTTAACGCATTCGATGCCCCATTTCTCAAGGATATGCTCCATAATTGTTCTGTTGTTACGATTATCATCAATAACAAGGCACCTATTTAGGTTGCCAACGTCAGTTTTTTCCGGTTTTTCACCTTCCATAACTTCAACTTCGATGGAAAAATAAAATTCGCTACCTTGCCCCTGTACAGATTCAACCTCAAGTTTACCACCCATTTTTTGTGCAAGTTGATCTGAGATAACCAGTCCGAGGCCTGTTCCGCCGAATTTACGCGTTGTTGAACTATCGGCCTGAGAAAATGCTTTGAATAGCTTTTCCTTCTGAGCATCTGAAATACCGATGCCGGTATCTCGCACAGAAAACGTTATATGTCCACGGGTGCCTTCCCTTTTCAGCAAAGATGCTTTCAATTCAATTTCACCTGTTTCAGTGAATTTAAGCGCATTACTTAACAGGTTGGCAAGTATCTGACGCACTCGCAGTGGGTCAATCACGGCAAATCTCGGCAAATCTGTGTCAATATTAAGGAGCAGTTCTACACCTTTTTTACCTGCTGGATGTTTTATCAGGTCGGCTGTCTCTTCAATCAAATCAATAATATCTGTTCGGATTATTTCAAGTTCCAGTTTTCCCGCTTCAATTTTTGAGAAATCAAGTATATCGTTTATAATACCGAGAAGCCCCTTACTACTGGTAATAACGGTATCAACAAACTGTCTCTGAGTTTTGTTTAAATCTGTATCTTGCAATAATTCAGAAAAACCGATTACACTGTTCATCGGTGTACGGATTTCGTGGCTCATATTGGCAAGAAATTCCGATTTAGCAACATTAGCAGTTTCGGCCTGTTCTTTGGCTATCAGTAAATCCTTTTTGTATGTGTCTTCCTTTAATCTGGCATGAAGCAAAGGTGCAATATAATCACATAAATTGTTTATTGATTGTTTGTCATTTTCATTAAAATTACTTTCCTTATTTCCAAGTGCTATCTGTCCTATCAGTGTATTGTTTATAACAAGCGGTGCTGCAATAGCATTTTGCAGACGAATATGTCCTTCAGGAAATTGCAGGTTTCCATTTTGATATAGAGTCTTTTTACATTTGAGTGCTTCACCCCATAAACCATTCCAATTATCTTTTGGGAAGATGATACTCTTGTCTTTAATCTGACATTGATTAAAAATATCTTTTGTCATCGATTGAGATACAAAATCACCCTCTTCGTTTATGTAGCCAAAAAAACCATATTCACTTACAAAGATTTCCTTAAAAATATCCAAAACATCTTTATAGAAATCTTCCTGTTTTGAATAAATATAACTATTGGAAACGCGATTTTTGATTTGCAGTTCTCTTTCTGCCTGCTTACGCTCGATGATGTCTCTTACAAAGGCAACAAAAATCGGGCTAGTTATATTGACAACAGTAGCTGAAATTTCGACATCAATAATTTCACCATTTTTTTTCAAATGTTTTGTCTCAAATCGGTCAGATCCATTTTTTTTAATATTTTCTATTCTTTGCCTGGTTAGTTCTGGAGTTTCTAAATAATCTATCTCGGTAATATTAATAGTAGTTAATTCATCAATTTCGTAACCAAGCATATTCTCGAAAGCTTTGTTTGCAGAGAGGACATCACCATTTAAATCTAAGGTCATGACTCCATCAGGGGCGGTATCTAATATTGTTCGAAATTTCTCTTCGCTTTCTTTCAAAGCTTGTTGGTTTTTTTTGCGGTCGGTAATATCCTTAACCATCCCGATAAAATGACTGATATCCCCTTTCTCGTCTTTCATAGCGGCAATAGATAAATCCACCCAGATAAGCCCGCCATTTTTATGGATATACCTTTTTTCAATCCGGTAATTATCAATCTCCCCTTTAAA
>CAZYBU010000020.1:0-61417 GCA_964645775.1 uncultured Leptospirales bacterium
ACTCAACACCAGCCCGTCAGCGGTACTCCGGGTTCTCATGGTCAAACCTGCAGCCCGCCTCCCAGTCTGAACGCTGGTTGCCGTGTGCCGGTATGCCTCCCCGTTCCTTCAGCATCAGCGCCATGTGCATAAGGTTCCATGTCATGAAGGTGGTGTTACGATTGGTAAAGTCGTTCTCGGGCCCGCCGGAACCCTCATCCAGGTACGAGGGGCCGGGTCCGGCTTCTCCCAGCCAGGCCGCGTCCGCCTGGGGCGGTATCACATAACCCAGGTGCTGAAGTGAATAAAGTATATTCATGGCGCAATGCTTGGCGCCATCCTCATTGCCGGTTATGACACATCCCCCCACACGTCCATAGTAGGCGTACTGTCCCGCTTCGTTTAATTCTCCGGAGGAGGAATAGAGACGCTCAATGACCTGGGCACACACGGAGGATTTGTCTCCCAGCCATATGGGGGTGCCGATCATGAGTATATCGGAATCGATGACCCTGCTGAATATTTCGGGCCATTGGTCCGCCTCCCAGCCCATTCGGGTCATATCCGGGTATACCCCGAAGGCAAGGTCATAATCAACGGGTCGGATGACCTCGGTGGCGATACCGTTTTTCTCCATGATCTTCCTCGACATATCGATTAGACCTTCCGTGTGGGAACGTTCCGGCGACCGTTTCAGCGTACAGTTGAGAAAAAGGGCGCGTAAACCGGAGAAATTCCATTTGTTCGTCATGCAGAGTTCTTCCTGTTTCCGGGTTAATTTCATAACAATTTCCTTAAAGAGATATTCTCACCTTTTTATAACAAAAGAGAGATGAAATAATCAAGAAAATTTCTTTCCTTGACGTTTTAGGCGATACTCTTTAGTATCTATGAACCGCCTTCATACAGGCACGGAGGCCTCTATCTCTTTACAACCCGGAGAAAAAAGATCCATCTGCGGAATCTGCCCGGCGGGATGCTGGGTCATTACACGCGTGGAAAACGGCAAACTTGTGGATGTTCGTCCCGATGACTCCCATCCTCTCGGGGCCATCTGCCGTCTCGGGGAAAAGGGACCTGATATCCTGACCTCGCCCCACCGTCTTACCCATCCCCTGAAGCGGAGAGGAGCAAGGGGTACGTTCGAGTTTGATGAAATATCCTGGGACGAGGCCCTCGACCATATAATGGGCCGTTTGCTCGATATAACCGAAAAGCATGGTGCCCGGGCTAATTCCGTCTATACCGGAAGGGGAAGCTTCGACCGGGCCCTCTGCGACATATTCCAGCCGAAGGAGGCGGCCATCTCCTCCGCTTCTTCCCTTCTTTTTCCCCTGGGCTCTCCCAATACCTTCGGGGTCGGCGCACTCTGCTACGTCGCCTACGCCATGATGGCTCCTCATTCCACCTTCGGGGGAATGTACCACCAGATGTTCTCCGACATTGAGAACGCCGATCTTATCGTTATCTGGGGCTCCAACCCCTGGACCGATTCTCCTCCCAGGGACCATGACAGGGTACTCCACGCCTCGAAAAAGGGGAGCAAAGTCATTGTTATCGATCCACGGAATATTGAGACCGGGAAAAAGACCGGAGCCTGGTGGATCCCGATCCGGCCCGGAACCGACGGGGCGCTGGCCCTGGGGCTCTGCAACCTGATCATCAAACGTGGTCTTTACGATCACGACTTCGTTGAAAACTGGACAGTCGGTTTTGACGAATTCTCTGATTATACACAGCGATTCCCGCCCGACGTGGTTGAATCCATAACCGGCATACCCGCCCCGACCATAGAACTGCTGGCCGAGAGCATTGCCCGGGCAAAAGGAGTAGCGCCGGTCATGTACACCGGCCTCGAATACAGTAACAGCGGAGTTCAGTCTATCCGGGCCGTCTTTACCCTGTGGGCCCTCACCGGGAACCTCGACACCCCCGGAAGTCGATGTTTCTCCATGCCGGAAAATATTTTCCCAATTAACAGGGAAGGTCTTATCGCCAATCCGGACCCCAAAAACGCTATCGGGCGAAAGGAGTTCCCTCTCTATAGCTATTACCGGGGCGAGAGCCATGCCATATCCATACCGAGATCGGTCCTGGACGGGATTCCCTACAGGCTCCGTTCCCTGATCATTCTTGGCGCCTCCCTGCTGACATCCTGGCCCCAGACTTCTCTCTGGCGCAGGACACTGATGGAACTCGATTTTCTTGTTACTATCGATGTCCAGTTGACGGCCGATTCCGCCTTCGCGGACATCGTTTTGCCCGCGGCCTATCTCTACGAACATGAGTCATATATGTCCTACGGACCGGTTTTCCGAATACGGGAGAAGGTGGCTGATCCGCCAGGTGAGGCCAGGAGCGGCTACCGGATCATGGCCGATTTGGCCGGCCGCCTGGGGTACGGCCACCTGTTTCCACAGAACCAGCAGGAAGTGCTGGAGTATACGCTCAAAGGTTCAGGCTTTTCTCCTGAAGATGTCCGGGAGAAGGAAGGTATCGTCTCCTTTCCCCGGCAGGATATTGTCTACCGCAAGTGGGAAAAGGGTATGCTTCGACCGGATGGACGTCCCGGATTTAACACAGAGAGCGGCAAGTTCGAGATAACTTCTTCTCTGTTAAAAGAATTCGGGTACCCTCCTCTTCCCCTCTATAGTGAGCCGGTCGAAAGCCCCCTCTCCCGTCCCGACATGCTGGATGAGTATCCTCTCGTGTTTAACTCCGGCTCGAGGGTCCGGAGTGACTTTCGATCCCAGTTCCATGGAGTGGAAAGCCTGGTCCGTGACAACCCTGAACCCCTTGTCTGGATCCATCCCTTAGACGCGGACCGACGTCATATACTGGATGGAGACCGGGTACGCATAACCTCCCCCAGGGGAGAAGTTGAGATGAAAGCCCGCGTCACGGCTGACATCGTTCAGGGCGCGATTGACGCCAGCATGGGAGGGGGAGGTCCTGCCTCCGTGGACCCATGGAAGGAATCTAACATCAACGAATGCACGGACATGGGTAACTTCGACCCCATATCCGGTTTCCCTGTCTATAAGGCCCTCCTCTGCCAGATCGAAAAAGTTGAGGATTCCTAATAGTATGTCGAACCATACGCTCATAAACCATCTCGACAGGGCCTTCGCCGGAACCCTGGCGAATGACGTTAGACTGGGACTCTCAGGAGATCCGAAATACCTCCCCTGTAAATATCTCTATGACGCGAAGGGCTCCCATCTCTTCGAAGAGATCTGCCTGCTTGATGAATACTACCCCACCCGGACAGAACACAGTATCATCCAGATGATGGCGGCAGAATACATGAAAGAAAGCGCCGAATGTGACATTATTGAGCTCGGTTCCGGTTCCCATGAAAAGATATCCCTCTTTTTCGACGCGGCGCCCTCCGATCTGCTTAAAACCCTGAGGTATGTTCCGGTCGATATAAGCGAGGAAGCGGTTGAGTCGGCCATGGAGACCCTTGAAAAAAAGTACCCCGACCTTCCTGTCATGGGGATTATAGCCGATTTTACCCATCACATGGAGCAGGTGGTAACCGATCGCCCTTCCCGATACCTTTTTCTCGGGAGCACCATCGGGAATTTCGAGGAGGACGCATCCCGGGAATTCCTTACAGAACTCGCGGAGAATCTCAAGGAGGATGATCGTCTTCTTATCGGTTTCGACATGGTTAAGGAGAAGGATACCCTTCTCAGGGCCTACAACGATTCCCGGGGAGTAACAGCCCTCTTCAACCTCAATCTTCTTGAAGTTCTGAACCGCGAGCTTGACGCTGATTTTCCCCCCGGCCTGTTTACCCACAGGGCCGTGTATAATGAAGAAAACAACAGAATCGAAATGTATCTGGTAGCCGATTCCGACATGACCGTGAATATCGAGAATATCGGCCTTACTGTCCAGTTCAGGGAAGGGGAGACCATCCATACGGAAAATTCTCACAAGTACACACCGGATACCATAGAATCCATGGCAGGGGATAGCGGCCTGTACATTCTCAGGAGCTGGACCGACAACAGAAACTGGTTCTCCCTTGTGGAGATGAAAGCAGGAGAATGATTATGCCTCGATTTCTGAGTTTACTCTTTGCGGCATGCATCCTTTCCGGTTTGACACTGATCGGTTGTTCCACCATGGCAGAACAGAATTATGACAACCGACTGGACCGGAGGCACGAGAGCAGAAAATATGAAAGGGAGAGTCCCCTTTACCACCGGAAGGACTCCGGAGGAAACGATTCATACAACCCCCTTAACCGTCGCCGGTAACTATTCCCTTATATCAGGGATGGATTATAGTACCCGAATCGGAGATCCGGGTATCTTTCCCCCATTAAACCGAGCAGTGACTTGATGCCGACAGCAGGGGGGTCCTCGAAACCGAGGCTGTCCAGGTAAATGTCCGGGTCCATGTTAAGATTGCGGGTCTGGATCATCTGTACCGGGAACTCATCCAGCAGATCGAAAAGAGTCGCCACTTCCGGGTCAGAGTCGGTAAAACCGGGCAGGAAGAACAGGTTAAGAGAAAGATAAATCCCGGCGTCAAGTGCCTTCTCCATGCTTCGCTTCACGTCATCGAAGGTGTAATTCCGCGGCCTGTAGTAGGCGTTGTAGTATTCCTCCGTGGCAGAATTCAGGCTTATACGAACGGAATCCAGGCCGGCATCGATCATCCCACTGAGGGCTTCCGGAAGGGAACCGTTGGTGTTGCAGTTGATCGTGCCGGCGCCGGTTTTCTCCCGTACCAAGGAAATTGCCCTGGCCAGATCTTTTCCCCGGAGGAGCGGTTCTCCCTCGCATCCCTGGCCAAAGCTGGCTATCCCCTCCGGGACACGATCAAAATGTTCAAGCATTACTTCGGCCAGCTCTTCCGCCGTGGGGGAAAAGGTCAGGCGGAACTGGGATTCCCTGTAAGCCGAAGCCTCCGGCTGATGAGAAAGACAGCCCAGGCAGCCGGAGTTGCAGGCCGGGGAGGATGGCAGCGGCGCCTCGAATCGTCCCAGGAAAAAATTCCGGGCGCATAGACAGCCGTATTCCCCTGAACAGGTCACAAGCTGACGGACAAGACGGTTATCGGGATACCGTTTCAGCTTCTCCCGAAAGGAATCATTTAGAAGATCAGTCTCTTCATGCAGTTCAGGATCGGACCTCCTGTCCGGATCGATACGCATGGCCGCTACATGAACCCCTTCATTCAAAAGCGCCACACCGGCGTAGGCCCACAGGGAAAGAGCCGGTGCCCTTGCAGTCCGTTTAAAGGCCGGGAGGAGCGTGCGGAGGTAGGCCGAGGCACAGTGGGCCGAAAGGGCGGTAGCGGACCTTCCTGTGGGATCTTTCCTCAGGGGTTCAGGCTTCTCCTTTTCCGAACCGAGAACCATGGGGAGCCTTCCGGGAAGGGAAAAGAGGTAGCTCCCGTAAGGAAGAGGAATCATCTCATTCTCAGAAACAGAGAGCGTTCTCCTGCCCGACCGGAAGAGGGGCTCTGTTCCCGGAAGGTCAAATATATTTCCTTCATTATCTGTATAGAGCGCGTTCATTACATAATAAATGTTCAGGCACAGGGTTTTCATCTGCGGCGACGGAATAGTGAGGGCGTACATGAAGGCCCGCGACAATCATCATACTTCATGATGCTGCCGCAGAGCTTTCAGGTCAAGGGTTTTCAGCATACCCTCAGGATTTGTTTTTTTTCTTGCGTAACAGTGGAAGGTAGATTGAAATGTGAAAGGAGGAATGAACAGTATGTCCATATTCAACAGCGATTTTATGCTCACCTGCGACCCGGCCCGGCGGCTCTACCACGACTACCTGGCCGACCTGCCCATTATCGACTACCATACACACCTTCCTCCTGAAGAGATCGAAGAAAACCGGATGTACGGAAACCTGACCAGAATATGGCTCGATCACGACCATTATAAATGGCGCGCCATGCGTACCATGGGGATCGAAGAACGTCTCATAACAGGAGAGGCCACAGACGGGGAGAAGTTCCGGGCCTGGAGCATAACCCTTGCCGGCCTCATACGAAACCCTCTCTATCACTGGAGTCACCTGGAACTGGACCGAATCCTCGGTATCCGTAATATCTACATCTGTCCTGACACGGCTGACAATATATTCCAGGCCGCTGAGGAACTTCTTTCATCCGACGAATTTCGTGTCCGGGAGATCCTCCGCAGAATGAAGGTGATCATGATAGGCACAACCGATGACCCGGCTGATTCACTCTCCTCCCATGAGAAGATCACCGGGGATAAGTATCCCTTTATCGTTCTGCCGACATTCCGGCCCGACCGATACCTGGCCCTTGATTCCGATTCATGGAAAGATGATATCGCGCGACTGGAAGAAATCTGCGGAAAAGAGATAAATGGATACGATGACCTTGTGGAACGCCTGGCTGAGCGCGCGGACCACTTTCAGAGACTCGGGTGCAGGATGGCGGACCTTTCCCTCTCGACCATACCTGTGGAACCGGGGACAGAACACCTCGTGGATCTGGACCAGGTCATGACAAAGAGGCGGAATGACCGTACCATTACCATGGAAGAGAGGGAGCTATACCGTTTTCGTCTTCTCGCTGACCTGGCTCGCGTCTTCCATGAGCGGAACTGGGTCATGCAGCTTCACCTCTTTGCCCTGCGAAACAACAACTCCCGGATGCACGAACGCCTGGGCCGCGATTCAGGCTTCGATTCCATCAATGACGCTCCCGTGGCCGTTCCCCTTAACCGCTTTCTTGACCACCTGAACCTGGATGGAAAGCTTCCCCGGACCATCCTTTATACCCTGAACCCGGCCTATAATGAAGTGATCGCCTCGACTATCGGCAACTTCCAGGAGGGACCGGTCCGGGGAAAAATGCAGTTCGGTTCCGCATGGTGGTTCAACGATCATATCGACGGCATGAGACGCCATATGGAGGTCCTCTCTTCCATGGGAATGATATCGACCTTTATCGGCATGCTCACCGATTCCCGCAGTTTTCTCTCTTTTGTCCGGCATGAGTACTTCCGAAGAGTGCTGGCCGAAATCTTCGGCCGGGAGATACACGATGGCCTGATTCCCGAGGACTACGAATCAATCGGCCGAATACTCCAGGACATGGCTTTCCATAACGCCAGGGAATACCTCTCCCTGCCGGAAGATTGTATTTCCAGGTTCACGGACCATGACTGAAAAGAAAGATACGCCGAATACCCTGAAAGGGACTGTTCTCTTCCTGTTCGTTCTATCTACCCTGTCGCTCTCATCCCTGTCCTGCGGCGGAAAGGAGCCCCTTGCCACACTACGTCTGGCCCATGGCCTGCCGGTATCTCACCCGGTACACAAAGCCATGGAACACTTCGCCCTGGACGTGGAGAAGCGCTCATCCGGAAACATGGAGGTCCTTATCTATCCCTCACAGCAGCTCGGTTCCGAACGGCAGCTTCTTGAACTTCTCCAGATAGGTGCCATTGATATTACCAAGGTCTCGACAAGCGTGCTTGAGGGTTTTGTACCGGAATTTAAAATTCTGGGACTCCCTTACCTCTTTGATGACGACAGGCACAGGGATCGTGTCCTTTACGGTCCCATCGGCCGTGATCTCCTGGACACGGCCCTCCCCTATTATCTAAAGGGTCTTACCTTCTACGACGCGGGATCACGAAGTTTTTACACCCTGGACAGGCCCATCCTGCACCCGGACGACCTGAAGGGCCTTAAGATCCGCACCCAGGAGAGCCCTGTGGCCATGAACATGGTAAAAGCCTTCGGCGGCTCACCCACCCCGATAGCGTGGGGTGAGCTTTACACAGCCCTTCAGCAGGGAATCGTGGACGGGGCGGAGAACAATCCTCCCAGCTTTTATCTTTCCGGGCACTACGAAATATGCAGATACTACTGTCTGAACGAGCATACCGGTGTTCCGGACGCACTTTTTATCTCAACGAAGACCTGGGAAATGTTGAACGAAGAGCAAAAGAGAGGGATACTCGACGCGGCACGGGAATCGGCCCGGCTTCAGAAAAAGCTATGGGAGAAGGCCACAGAAGAGGCGCTCTCAGAGGTAAAGAAGGCGGGAGTAAAGGTAGTGAATATTGAAAAAGGGCCCTTCCGTGAACGATCACGCGTTCTTTTCAGGGAATATTCGAAAAACGAGACCCTTAACTCTTACCTGGAAAGAATCCGGGAAGCCTCGAAGGAGCAGAGATGATTCAGAGGATTCGATCAGGACTCGACTTCCTTCTCTCCTGGACCCTGGTCATCATCTTCACGGTGTCGGTCCTGAATGTCCTGTGGCAGATTTTTACCCGTTTTATTCTCCTTAATCCGAGTTCCTGGACCGAGGAGCTGGCCCGGTACCTCCTTATCTGGCTGGCCCTCCTGGGGGCCGCCTACAGTGTCGGCCGCAGAAAACACCTGGCGATGGAATTTTTATACCTCAAACTTGGCGAAACGGGACAACTAAGGCTCGACATATTCATCGATTGCGTGGTAGCCCTCTTTGCCATATCGATCCTTATTATCGGTGGGAACCACCTGGTATCTGTCACCTGGAAGCTCGGACAGATATCCCCTTCCCTTCAGCTTCCCCTTGCGTGGGTCTACAGCGTGATACCCCTTTCCGGGTTTCTCATACTCATCTATTCAATCACGGGTCTTGCCAAGACCATAAAGGGTGGCAGATAATGGAATGGATATCCGCGGCAGTACTTTTCGTGTCATTTGTTCTTCTCCTGATCCTCCGTGTGCCCATCTCCTTCGCTATCGGGTTCTCTTCTTTCGCTACCCTGCTGCTTCACAAGTCCTTTGAGATTAGTTCAACGACCATGGCCCAGAGGATCGCCACGGGCCTCGACAGCTTCGCCCTCCTGGCCATTCCATTCTTCATCCTCTCCGGACAACTCATGAACCACGGGGGGATCGCCCGGAGGCTCATCGATTTTGCCAAAGTCTTCGTGGGGCGTCTGCCGGGAGGCCTGGCTTTCGTGAATATCCTCTCATCCATGTTTTTCGGTTCCATAAGCGGTTCGGCGGTCGCCGCCACGGCCGCCATAGGCGGTTTCATGGCCCCACGCATGAAGAAAGAAGGGTACGACATACGCTACGCCGCATCAGTAAATATCACGTCATCGACCACCGGCCTGATAATACCGCCGAGCAACATCCTCATCGTCTACTCCCTGGCCAGCGGTGGCGTATCCATCGCGGCTCTCTTTATTGCAGGATACCTCCCCGGCATCCTCATAGGCCTGGCCCTGATGACAGTGGCAGGTTTTATCGCGGCCCGCAAGGGGTATCCCCGGGGAGAGGTTATGGGATTAAAACAATCGGTTATACTTTTCCTGGACGCCCTCCCCAGCCTTTTCCTTATCGTCATCGTGATCGGGGGCATACTGGCAGGTATCTTCACGGCCACCGAGGCCTCGGGCGTGGCTGTCCTCTACTCGTTCATACTCTCCGTGCTCATTTACAGGGAGATCCCCCTTCGCAAGCTTCCGGAGATTATACGTGAAACTTCGGTAACCACATCCATTGTACTTTTCCTTGTAGGCACGTCCATGGCCATGTCGTGGATACTCTCCTTTGAGAATATCCCTCAGGATATCAGCTCCCTTTTTCTGGCCCTGTCGGAAAACAGGTACATGGTCCTGATCATGATCAATATCATCCTGCTTCTGGTCGGTTCCTTTATGGATATCACGCCCGCTGTTCTCATCTTCACACCCATTTTTCTGCCGGTTATGGCTCAGATGGGTATCCACCCGGTCCATTTCGGTATCCTCATGATAGCGAACCTTACCATAGGTCTCTGCACTCCTCCCGTTGGAAGCGTTCTCTTTGTGGGATGTTCCGTGGCCGAGGTGGATATTCTCTCTATAGTCAAACCGATCCTGCCATTTTACCTCTCCATGATAGCGGTACTCCTTTTCATCACCTTTATACCGGAAATTTCTCTTATACTCCCGCAGTTACTTGGCCTTATTAAGCAGTAACAGTTCACTCCACGACAGCGCCGTGTCATCCTGAGCCCGCATGAAAAGGATCTCAGGAGAGCAAATAATCGGTCCTGAGACATAAATGGATTTACAGGAGTTTCAATATGATGTAGGCTGGGCAATGTTCCGAACGGTAGAAACCTATGACGAAACGAAAACATGTCATATTCATAGCACTCTTACTCCTCCTTACGATTTTAATTTCCGCATGCAAGTCTGACATACTCTTCCGTGAAAAAGAGAACTACATCCACCTTACAAGATGGGAATACGCGGTTTCCAAGGATGAACTACCCATTCTCCAAATTGAAGAACTCGATTTCAGGCCGCTGCGAAACCCCAGAAAACTTTCCCGTCTTCTGCCCCGGGGGGAAGGATTTGTGTACCTGCGCCACCGTTTCAATTCTTCCCAGATCCCCTCTGATGAAAAACTGGGACTGTTTCTCGGTCGGATAATATGGTCTGACAAAACTTACCTGAACCGGTCCCTCATCGGTGAGACCGGGAGTTTTCCCCCGGAACCCCGGAACCTCTGGAACATTACCCGGCTCTACAGCGTTCCGACCATGCTGCTTCACGATAAGCGGGATAACGATCTAATTGTCGCCATCTATACCCGGGCCGAGGGAGCATTTACCGACCAGCCGCTCATCGGCCCATGGGAAGATATGATTAAGAGAAAGAAGGTAAGCACCTTCCTGAACATCGATATAAACATAATCATCTTCGCCCTTCTTCTCTTTATAGCCTCTTATCATCTCATGATCTACTTCCAGAGAAGGGATGACCGATCGAACCTGTACTATTCTCTTCTTCTCATCAGTTTCGCCCTTTACACTATTAACATGTTCATTGGGGCCATACCCGGCATCCCATGGTTGCCCTACCTGATTTTCCAGAAGGTTATCGTCTCCATGGAGTTTATTGCCGTCTTCTTCGGGGCCAAGTTCTTTCAGACATATTTCGGCCTGGACCAATCCTTTAAGAAGAACGCCTTTTATTATTTTCTGGTACTCATCCCTCTGGTGGCCATTAATATCTCATGGGACTACCATGTATTCATGCAACTCAGGAGCATCGTGCTTCTCTTTGTCCTGTTTTTCATATTTTTATATTTATTCTGGACCGTACGGGCCGTTATCCAGAAAGTACCCAACTCCCTCCCCCTCATGAATGGTTCCATAATTCTCTTCATTACCGTGATCCATGATGTGCTTGTAGTGATTCTGGACATGAACAGCGCTGTCTATATTACGGGATGGGGTTTCGCCTTCCTCCTCTTTTCGATCACCTACACCCTTGCCGGACGATTCGTAAGCATGCATAACGAAGTGGAGGAGCTGAACATAAACCTGGAGAAGAAGGTCATTCAACGCACCGATGAATTAAACCGAAGTCTGGAAGATGTCCAGAATCTGAAGGAGCAACAGGACGGTGACTACTACCTTACGACCCTTCTTGTCAATCCCCTGATCATGAAGATCGTGGAGAGCGAAATCATCAACGTAGACTTCATTGTCCAGCAGAAGAAGCGTTTCGTTTTCCGTGAACGGGAGAAGGAGATAGGAGGGGACATTTGCTCGGCCCATACTATTTATCTGAACAACAAGAAATTTATTGCCTTTATCAACGCCGACGCCATGGGTAAATCTATGCAGGGGGCCGGGGGCGTACTTGTTCTGGGCTCCGTCTACCAGAACATCATCGAGCGAACCCACACGGAAGAGAGGGAGAAGAAGCTCTATCCGGAACAGTGGCTTAAAAACTGTGTCAGGGAACTCCATAAGATATTTGAAAGTTTCGACGGATCCATGCTCATCTCCATGATTGTGGGTCTTGTAGACGAGGCTACCGGTTTCTTCTATTATATTAACGCCGAACATCCCTTTATGATTATGTACCGGGATGATCATTCCCGCTTCGTCGACAGGGAACTGACCTTCCGTAAGATAGGTACCACGGGAATGAGCGGAAGCATACACGTTGAGACGTTACAGCTCATGGAGAATGACATCATTCTCATGGGTTCTGACGGCAAGGATGATCTCCGCATGAAGGAGGCTGACGGAACGGAGTATATCAACGA
Source organism: uncultured Leptospirales bacterium (assembly GCA_964645775.1). Lineage (GTDB taxonomy): Bacteria > Spirochaetota > UBA4802 > UBA4802 > UBA5550 > CAZYBU01. Next base: position 12,054 of record CAZYBU010000020.1, read on the forward strand.
GGATGAAAAGATAATTCTCCACCTCATGGACAAAACCATAAAAGAGACTCCCGACATGAATAACCCGGACGGTCAGGAAATTCTCTCAAGGCTGGTTCGCCATATTGAGGAGAGCGGTGAAGTGATGGATGATCTCTCCCTGCTCATGATACGGTACGGGCCGGTCACAGACGTAGAACGTGAAAGCGCCGATGAATCGGTCATAAACAGCGTCTACCAGGCAAGTCGCCTACTCCGAGAAGGCCGTCCACAAAAAGCCAGAGAGACCCTTGAAAAAGCCCTTAAAAAAGCTCCCCGTCACAGGGAGGCGCTCAGGCTTATGGTCAAGATTGATGTCAGCGAAAAAGAATTTGAAAGAGGACTGGAATATCTGAATACATATATACAGGAGAACCCGGGGGACTCGGAGTTCCTGTACCTGGCTTCCTACTGTAACCGTAAGATCGACCGGTATACCGAAGCGACCGAGCTGGGTGAACGTGTCCGCATCCGGGAACCGAAGCATGTGAAAAACCTGATAAATCTTTCTCATTCATACTATCTGGCAGGGAACAGAGAAAGATCGCAGCATATACTGGATGAAGCACTGAAACTGGAACCGGACAATTCCATAGTCCTGAGACTCAAAGAAAAGATAACAAACGCATGAATACCAATCAGGATGCCAACAGACAAAGAAAGGTGTCCTGTTATAAATACACGGGAGGCTAGAATATGGGTAACTATCAGACAATCTATGATGAATCGATCCGGGACCCGGAGGGATTCTGGAAAAAGGCGGCAGAGGACATTCACTGGTTCAAGTCCTATGACAGGGTGCTGGAGGACGCGAAAAAACCTTTCTACAGCTGGTTCGCCGGCGGTGAAATAAATACCTGCTATAACGCTCTGGACCTCCATGTGGAACAGGGTCGCGGAGACCAGAAGGCGCTGATCTATGACAGTCCTGTAACGGACACTATTGAATCCTTCACGTACAGGGAATTGCTGGACCGGGTCTTCCATTTCGCCGGAGTCCTGGCCGCCCAGGGAGTGACGAAAGGCGACAGGGTAATTATCTACATGCCTATGATTCCCCAGGCAGTCATAGCGATGCTGGCCTGCGCCAGGATCGGGGCCATCCATTCCGTGGTCTTTGGAGGTTTCGCTTCCAACGAGCTGGCCATCCGTATAGATGACGCCAGACCGAAATGTATCGTCTCCGCGTCCTGCGGCATCGAGGGAAAGAAGGTACTCGAGTACAAGCCCCTCCTGGACAAAGCCATCGACCTGGCAGAACATAAACCTGAGAAATGCGTCATCTTCCAGAGGCCGCAGGTGACAGCCACCCTCATGAAAGGACGCGATCTTGACTGGATGGTGGAGATGGAAAAAGCGAAACCGGCAGATTGTGTTCCTCTCCTGGCAACGGACCCCCTTTATATTCTTTACACCTCGGGAACCACGGGTAAGCCGAAGGGCGTCGTACGGGATAATGGGGGCCATGCCGTGGCCCTCAAGTGGAGCATGAAGAACGTCTATGACGCGCAGCCGGGTGACGTCTACTGGGCCGCTTCAGACGTGGGCTGGGTTGTGGGCCATTCTTACATCGTGTACGGACCTCTGCTTACAGGCTGCACAACCATCCTCTACGAGGGAAAACCGGTCGGCACGCCGGACCCGGGAGCCTTCTGGCGGGTCATCTCCCAGCACGATGTAAAAATACTCTTCACTGCGCCGACCGCCTTCCGGGCCATAAAAAAGGAGGATCCTGATGGCGGGTACCTGAAGAAGCATGACATTTCCCATTTCAGGTACCTCTTTTTGGCCGGCGAACGACTCGACCCGGACACCTACCAGTGGGCCGCGGATCTGCTTCAGCGACCTGTTATCGATCACTGGTGGCAGACCGAGAGCGGCTGGCCCATCGCGGCCAATTGTCTCGGCATCGAGAAGTTCCCGGTCAAGCCCGGCTCCCCCACAAAAGCTGTTCCCGGTTACGATGTCCGTGTCCTCGACCCGGAAGGAAACGAGCTTTCACGGGGCAAGGAAGGCCTGGTCGTCATAAAACAGCCCCTTCCCCCCGGGACTCTCACAACCCTCTGGGAGAACGATGACCGTTACGTCGAGTCGTACCTGAGCATGTATCCAGGATATTACTTCACAGGGGACGGCGGGTACATCGACGAGGAAGGCTACATCTACATCATGGGCCGCGTTGACGATGTCATAAATGTTGCCGGGCACAGGCTCTCTACCGGTTCAATGGAAGAGGTGGTGGCCCAGCATCCAGACGTTGCCGAGTGCGCAGTCATCGGCGTTGCCGACGACTTCAAGGGACAGATACCGGTCGGGTTTCTCGTTCTCAAACAGGGAACCACGAAAAGTGAAGCGGATGTAATTTCCGACGTCATATCGATGGTGCGGGATCAAATCGGTGCCGTAGCATCGTTTAAAAAGGCGGTGGTGGTCCCCAGGCTTCCCAAGACACGATCCGGCAAGATACTCAGGGGGACAATGAGAAAAATCGCTGATCGGCAGGAGTTTAACGTTCCTTCGACCATCGATGATCCGGCCATCCTCCAGGAGATCGAGGAGATGATGGCCACCATCGGTTACGGCAAGGACTCCTGAGCTAAGGTTATGCCAGGGAACCCTGACGGGCGTCTCGCTTCAGGGCCATGAAGGTCCAGAGAGCCCCCAGGGCGTCAACTACGACGAAGCCGACGACCAGGGGCTCAGCCCAGCCGATCAATACGAATATGATCACGATAAAAAGGGCCGATCCCCGGGTAAAGACGGTAATCCGGTAGAAGGGCCAGCATGCAGGATGGCGGGCCGTGACCACGTAATAGATGCCGAGAAAGAGGAGGACCATCCCGAAAAGGCGTACCGGGATAAAGCTCGACATGGTGATATCGAGGACAGAGAGTGATAATGCGGGAAAGAACATGAGTCCGATCCCACAGGCGAAGACCCAGAAGGAGAATACAAACATCGATCTTCCTGCGCGCGTCATGGCAAACCTCCTGAAGGGGTGATGCAGCAGGATACCTTTTCGCGGGCGTGAAGGTCACCTACTATTTTCTTACGCCTGCTATCATAATGAACGGCAAAATGGAGAGCGCGACTATGGAAAATGAGAATAAGGCAGAATATGACGTGGCGGTCGTGGGGGCCGGCCCGGGAGGCGTGACAACCGCCTTCTACTCCAAGCAAGCGGGCCACTCGGTTCTTCTTCTGGATAAGGAAGAATTCCCCAGGAGAAAGATCTGCGGGGACGCCATAACCCTCCGGGCACGGAGACACCTTTCCCGCATGGGTGCTCTCCAGACCCTGGAGGAGGCGGGGCTCTGCAACCCGGCCGCTATGGGCGGCCTGGTAAGCCCGGGAGGTATCGCCTACTATGGTGACTCCGCATCCCAGGTGGGAGAACCCCTGGTCATGGCCATACGCAGAAAGGACATGGATCACCACGCCGTCCAGGCGGCGGTAAAGGCCGGAGTGAAATTCCGTCCCGGTTTCCACGTCAGGGAAGCCAAACTGGACCGGGACAATGGAGTCTGGACCGTGACGGCCCGGGACGGAAGACATGTAACGGCAAAGATCCTTGTGGCGGCAGACGGCGCTTCTTCCCACCTGGCCCGCTCACTGGGTCTTCTGCATGATCCGCCGGAGGCCCTCTGCTCCAGCGTTTACATAAAGAGAGACACTCACAACTTCGAGCACGACGGTATCGTATTCTACCCGGAATATCTTCTTCCCGGCTACGCCGCCCTTTTCAGGGAGTCGGGTGGAGACCTGGTTTTCTGCTGTTACATCATCCCCGGCGGAAAAGCCAAGACCACGGATTTAAAGGAACTCCATCATCGCATCCTCACGGAGTATGAACCCGTGGCCGGGGCCCTGGGTCCCGGCGCCGAGATCGAAGAGATGAAGTCAGCTCCCCTTCGCCTGGGAGGCATTGACAAAAGTTTTGATGATCACCTGCTGGTTGTGGGGGACGCGGCCGGACAGATCGACCCCCTTACAGGGGAAGGTATCCAATACGCCATGGACGCGGGAGAGATCGCGGCCCGGACAATCCAGGAGGCCCTTGAAACCTCTGACTTCTCCCGGGAAGTTATGCGGAAATACCACCTGGGTTGGATGTCTCTTTTCGGCATGGACTTCCGCTGGTCCGCCCGCATGGCCTCTTTCAGCGGGAAAAATCCCCTCTTTCTCGACGCCTTTGCCTCCATCAGCAAAAAGAAGGGGGACGCTTTCATGACAGAATGGGGAAAGATCATGACCGGGGAAAAACCTAAACGGCACTTCTTTCTGCCCTCTCTCTCCTTTCCTCTGGCAGTGGAAGCCACGCGCCTCTGGGTGAACAAGGATAAGAATCAATAACAGGAAAAAGACTCGAAAAATATTCAGGCTGACTTTCTTATGACAATATAATAGAAGTATACTCTTCGATGGGAGATCAGCCTTGAAAGAATCCCTTCAATCAGCGGAAAGTTCCGGACTTTCCCTGCCGGCCAAGCTTATCTACGCCTCGGGACAGATGGGGGCATCCCTCATGAATATGATCACCGTGAGCTGGCTTTTATATTATTACACGGGCAGAAGCACACCCGGGGGAGACAGGATCATGCTGGTCAGTTATTCCGCCTTCGCCCTGGTAAACATCGCAACCCGCGTCATCGACGCCCTCTCCGCGCCCATGATCGGCTACGCCTCGGACCGGTTCAACACTCCCCTGGGCCGCAGAAAACCCTGGATCATCTTCGGGGCCCCCCTGCTGGTGATTTCAGGAATTCTTCTCTTTTTCCCTCCATCGCCTTCGGGATCTTCCCTGAACGTGATCTGGCTTCTTGCCACCCTGACGGGTCTCTGGGTCTTCTACACGGCCGTTGTGGCTCCCTACATTTCCCTGCTTCCGGAAATCTCATCCTGTATCCGCGAACGGGTGGAGATATCTTCTTACATGGGGGTTTTCGAGGTACTGGGCACCCTCTCCGCCACCATCGCCGTCGGTCTTTTTATCAGATTCTTTCCCCATGGTATCGATTTTCCCTTCATCCCCATTGATGACGGATACCGGGTCGCTATCCTCGTGTTCGGTTGCATGGCCCTTCTCCTCTTCTGGCTTTCCGTGACCTTCGTGAAGGAGTCTCCCCGGTCGGCCGCAAAGGAAGTTCCTTTCACCTTCCGGGAATCGGTCCTTTACTGTTTCCAAAATCGCCCCTTTGTTATTTTCATTCTGACGCTGATGATGTTCATGATTTCCCTGAATATCCTTATCATCATGATTCCCTTCATGGTGACCCTGATCATGGGATTCGAGGCCCACGTGGGGGGATACATCCAGGGTGCACTTGTCATTGCCTCCCTGGTCATGTTTCTGCCGGTCTACCGGCTCTCCACACGTTACGGAAAGAAGAAGGTTTTTGGGACCAGTTTCCTCCTCTTCGCGGTGGCCCTGCCGGTCATATCGATCATGGACACCTGGCCATTTATCGGATGGCTGGCGGATGCCCTGATCCAGTCCCTTGGAAAGGAACCGCTGAACGTAGGGATGATACGCATGATTCACGCCACAGTCCCCATGGTGATGTTTATCTTTCCCCTGGCCTCCTTCTTTGTTCTGATCCGTCCCATCTTCGCGGACCTCATTGACCTTGACGAGAAGAGGACCGGGTACCGGAGGGAGGCCATGTACGACGGGCTCATGGGCCTGGGAATAAAGGTGGCGGCCGGAGGTGCCGCCGTTCTCGGCCCTCTGAGCCTGAAATTCTTCGGCGGCACGGTCGAGGACCCGGGAGGCATTCGCGCGGTTTTTATATTCTGTACCTTCATGCTGGTCGGGGCATTTTTCTACTTTAAAAGGTATCCGGTGGAGACGTGACCAACTGTTAATGTAGAATCAGCGATATGACTCTTCAGCCTCCTGACATAATCTACGCCCCCGGTGCGACTAACTCTCTGTTTCTTGCCATTTGCGCCAACCCGGCTCCCCTCGATACAATGTAATTGGAACAAGAGATGGCCTGATACGCGTATCGAACTGAACCCCGAGTGACCGAAGGTTGCATCCAGGGGTGCAGTCTAAGTGCCGAAATAGATCATGCAACAGCAAAAATTACTGTACTTGTGACCGTCATGTTATAGGTATGCCTACTGTTCCATAGGCCGTGCCATGGGACGTTACATTTCCGACCGAAACAGAGGGGAGAAACACACCCATGCCCATAGACAGAAGTCCCGACAGGGACGATCTTTTTTCCATTCTCCTTGAATCGCACAGGCAGGTAGACCAGGCCCGGGAGATCGGGATCCGGAACCGCGACAAACTGCCGATAGACTATCCTGGAATCATCTACAGCGGGCTGGGAGGCTCTGCCATCAGCGCGGACCTGGCCCTGAACATGCTCAGGGAGGAGATAAGGGTCCCCCTCCAGATAAACAGAAACTACGGTCTTCCTCTCTGGTTAGACAGCCGTTGGCCGGTCATTCTGACCTCCTATTCAGGCAACACGGCAGAGACCCTTTCGGCCCTGAAAATTGCCCGAAAGCGGGGCTGCTCCGTGATATGCGTCACATCGGGAGGGAAGCTGCTTCGAATCGCTGAAAAAGATTCCCTTCCTCTGATACAACTTCCAGCCGGATACCAGCCCCGATACGCACTCTACCTGATGATGGTGGCCCTCCTGCGCCTTCTCAGGGCCATGGAGGCTATCCCGGACCAGGAAAAAACCATCGATTCTATCCATGAACTTCTGGTGATACGGGGAGAGGAATACAGCCGGAAGGGGAACGGCGCCCTGGATGCGGCCAGGAAGATCCACGGAAGCATACCTGTCATCTATTCCGCCGCTGGCTACACCAACGGTGTGGGCATGCGGTTTAAAAGCCAGTTAAACGAGAACAGCAAGGTCCACGCCTTCCATAACATTATCCCTGAGATGAACCACAACGAGATAACAGGATGGCAGTACGTGGACGGGAAAAATGATCCCTTCTCCTGTATTTCCATTATTGACAGGGAGTACCCAGAACCGATACGGGCCCGCTTCTCCGTGACCCGGGAACTTCTGGCCGGGCAGAACGTGCCTGTGATAGAGCTTACCAGCGACAGGAGTGACCTTCCGGGGAGGATCATAGACCTGGTGTATACCTGCGACTGGGTCTCCTACTACCTGGCCCTTCTCCATGGGCGGGACCCGGGTAATATAGATTTTATTGAGGCTGTCAAGAAGGGGATATAAGTTCAGGTCTTCAACGCAAACCCGGTGTTAATTCGCTTTTTCCCGGTACTTCCTCCATATCTCCAGGAGAGCCCTCCGCCACCGTTCATTCTCAAAGGCCTGCCCTCTCCACCGCTCTCCGTCGGTGACGTTGCGTTCCAGAAAAAACCAGGCCCGCTCATAATCGAACTCCCTCCAGAGTGTCCCGGCCCTGTAGATATACTCGGGGTCTCCGGCCCGTATCAGGGCCTCGAACCCCTTCCGGTAATCGAACCTCTTCCAGTGGGCCCCGGCGTAGAAAATAAACCCGGCCGAGCCGGTCTCCAGGAGGGCCTCAAAAGCCCTCTCCAGATTGACATGACGCCATTCAACCCCGGCATAGTAGATATACCGGGCTCGCCCGCTCCTGATGATTTCTTCGAGACAGTCATCGGTATCCTTCCACTTCCAGAACCGTCCCGCCCGGTAGAGAAGTTCCGTGTCTCCCTGTCGGACCAGCCGATTAAGACCCTTACGGTAATCGAAGGTGGACCAGAATATACCGGCACGGTACAGAGGTTCCACATCATCCAGGGCCTGGAGCGCCTCCTGTCCCCGGGTGAAATCAAAGTCTTCCCAGGAAGAACCGGCGAGCAAAACGGCTTCCGGGTCGCCTGATTTGAGAAAGCTCTCCATGATCTCTTTCCTCTCGGCCGGACTGCTCCATTTCCCTTCTTCTATAAGAGCGTAGAGGTCCTTTTCCTTCTTCGCGTCACCTCCTGCCACGTTCGTTCTCCAGATAAAAGGTTTTCCCGAAGGGAGGGGCAAAGGGCTCCCTGCCGGCCACGAGCCAGAGGGTCGGCTCATAGGATTGGAGCCTCTCAAGGTCGTAGATCTGTCCGTCGGTAAGGACCAGGAGAGCCTCCCTGTGTCCCTCCATGTACTCGTTAAAAAGTGGTGCGAAGAGAGTGGTTCCGCTGCTCCCGGTGCGGAGGTTTCTCCAGTCCCCCTTTTTGTAGCGGCACGGTTTTATCGTGTTCCCGGACTTCACGAAGCCGTCCCGTCCCCTGCGGGGCACGAAGAGGGTATCGTCGATGCAGAGAAGGTTTACGGTAAAGCGGTCCAGGAGGGACTCGATAATTCCGAAGGCCCGCTCCAGTCGACCGGGTACCGATACCATGGAGCCGGAGACATCCACGGTCACCGTGAGGAGCCGCCTCTCGTGGAGAATGCGTCCCGGAGCATAGATTCCGCTGGCGAAGTATCTCCGGTTAAAACGGGAATAACTGTAGGTCCAGTCGCTGCGGCGAGAGGAATGGTCTATGATGCTTTTTATAAGGGGCTCCCATTTGCCGAGCGTCTCCTTCACGGGAGGCTGGATAAGAGATGTCAGTTCATGATAGACCCTCTCATCGTCCAGGGAGGCGTCCCTGGACGCCATATCCAGGAGCTGCTGTTTCCGGGAATGCTTCAGGTTCCGGGAGGCCCCGGGATTAAACAGATGAACGCCCGTGGGAGAGGTGTTTCCCTCCCTGTCCTCGAAGGCGATCCCCTCCTGGTCATCGAAGCGGAGAGGCGAGAAGGGCCTTTCATTTTTCTCGCCGATACCGAGTGGGTCCGAGAGGCTCTCCCGGAGTCGTTCAGTGGAAGAGAGTTCACGGTTTTCAATATTCACACCCGGCAACGCGTTCTTCACATCATCGGGATGTTCACTGAGCCAGAGGTAGAGATCTTCCCAGGACGGGTCCGGCAAGCCGGTATCCATCCGGAAGGAATCGGGCACCAGAGGCAGTCCCTCCGGAAGAGTCAGTTCCGGGGGACGCACGGGGCGGCTGCTCCGGGAGAAGAAGGTTTTTCTTCTCTCCTTTAGATAGCTGTTTACAACCATATCCTGGGCCAGGTTGACAAGGTAGATGTCGCCGTACCCGGCTGCCCTGTGGTCATGGTTCATCAGGATATGCATCATCTCGTGGACCAGGAGCCCTATCCTCACTTCGTTTGAGAGGCCCTGAATAAATTCCCGGTTATAGAGGAGTATGAGACGTCGTTCCCCGTCGTGCAGGGCCATGGTAGGAAGGGCATCGGTTTCCACAAAACGGACCATCTGATAAAAGTACGATACGAAACGGCTCGATTTCCAGAGCTCCTTCAGGGACTCCTCCCAGGGAAAGTCCTTCTGTATTAATGCGTCACTCATGGAGAAAGGATTCGAAGAGGTCAAGGATACGTTCTCCCGTATCCTCATCCGTGTATTCCCGCACCGCGCCCGGTATGGCGGTCAGGATACCGCTCTGCTTCATGATAAGAAAAAAGAAAGATATACGGGTATCCGCCCGGGTTACAGCCACGAATCGAAGAACATTAGCCAGCTCTCGTTTTTCTCCCTCCGAGAGATTGCCCATGACGGCCGCCGAACGGCTGGTTAGATGGTGGACCGCTCCGGAAAGGGACCAGAGCAGATCCTCTGCCGGGATTTCCCCCTCCTTCAGCTTCTCAAGGACAGACTCGTCCCCTTCAAGGATATTTTCGGTGGTTATTTGCCTCGGGGCAACCAGCTCGGAAATGAACTCGTGACCGGCCGTCTCCCCGAGCAGGGACATGACAACCTTTTCCAGGACTTCGGTGCCCGATCCTGCCAGAAAGATCATGAGGTCCCGGTCGCTCTCCAGTCCGTAAACGTCACGAAGAGTTGAGGATACCTGGTGCCATCCCCTGGGATTGGGATTGATCCGGGACGGTTCCCAAAGCCTCTCCGGGTAAAGCGTGATATACCGGATAATCGACGGATGTATTTCGTTTTTATGCGCCCAGGAGAGCCACTGACCGGCCGAGGGTACAAGTCTGAAAACGGCCAGGCGTCCGTCCAGCGCGGAGTCGTCAAACTCCGTGATGGTGGTCAGGTCCTCCTCCCCCAGGTTCCCGGCCAGGACCACATGGGTCCCGGCGGGGAGTTCGTGCTCCCCGCAGATACCGTCGGTTATGATCTGAAAAAGGGTCTGGATGACCGTGGGATGGGCCCGGTTCGACTCGTCAAGGAACCAGACCATTCCCTCATATCCTTCCGGCATTTCCCGGGGCGGGATAAACCGGGGCCTGTAGTAGACCATACGCTCGCCCTCATGGTCCGGGACCGGGTATCCTCCCAGATCGACGTTCTCCTTGAAGGCCAGGCGGGTATCGATAAAATAACAGTTTTTCTTTCGGGCCGCCTGGCGAACAATATCGGACTTGCCCACCCCGGGATGGCCTACGATCTTTATCGCGTAGTTCAGGCTCGAGGCCGCATCGAAATGCCTGAAAAGGATCTCCTCCAGCTCCTCCGGGCTTACCGGGATCGGTTCCTTACCCATCACTCCTCCCTCATGGAAAGTATCATTTCGGTCATCAGGTCCCCCAGTCCCTTCATATGGAGGATAATCTCCTCCTCGTCCCGGCCAGGCAGTTTCCGATAGGTCACCAGTATACCGTTCAGGGCGGCCAGGAAGAAATGAGCGCATTTCCGCGGGTCACCCTTCAGGGAGGCTTCCCCGAGGAGGTTTTCCAGGACGTCAAAAATTTCACGGATGGCCTCGTTAAGCATGGCCAGGGACTCGTCGTTAAGCTGGCCGTAGGTCATAAAGAGGGCCATCATCCGGAAGAAGGATTCGTTCCGGGCCACGTACTCGATGAAGTAATCGACGCTCTGATGGATCTTCTCTTCTACCGGGATTTCTCTTTCCGAGATATTCTGTATGTATTCCCTGTAGTGGTGAATGTTTATGATGGCCGATTCGATAAAGAGGGATTCCTGGTTCGGAAAATAGGTATAGAGGGAAGAGGTGGCCATGCCGGCCTCGTCGGCGATTTCCCGCATACTCACCTTGTCATAAGGCCGGCTTGAGAATACCCTCTGGGCCGCGTCGATTATGAACCGCTTACGGTTTTCCCTCTCCTGCTGTTTCAGATCTGTCAGTGTCTGTTTTTTGCTCATTCTATTCATCCTGATGCGACTCGATTCACGTTATCAGACAGTAAGCAGTTTTCTTTTACTGCCAATACAGCTACCGGACCCCCTCGATACAACCTTCGGTCAATCAGGGTTTAGTTCGATACGGCAAAATGCTCCCCGAGTGTTCATGGCGGAGCCGGAAACGTATCGAGGGAACTGAAGCGCAAAACCTCTATGTCTTCTCTCTCCCTCTGACAACCATTGGATACCGCATTTAATAAAAATGCAAGAGGAATCCGAATTTTATTTGACTTTCCGAATGATGTTCGGTTTCATGATGATTATTCATGCTTCTATCAATATAATGAACTGAGGGACCTATGATACTCTTAAACCCCAAAAACTATACCCGCCCCTGCGCAACAGACCGTGACCGTGAGATCATGGAAAAGACTATCGATTTTTTCGAGAAGAAAGGCCTTAAGCAGATAAAGAAAGACTGGCACGAAAAGACCTGGAATTACGATTTCGTCGAATTCCTGAAGGAGAACCGGGTCTTCGCGGACCTCATGACTCCCGAAGGATACGCCGGAGAACACGCGCGGTGGGACACGTACCGGAACAGCGGATTCTCCGAAATCACCGGATTCTACGGCGTGACCTACTGGTACACATGGCAGGTATCCATGCTCGGCCTGGGACCCATCTGGATGGGATCCAACGAGGAGGTTAAGCACAGGACCGCCGATCTCCTGAAGGAAGGTGGTGTCTTCGCCTTCGGCCTCTCGGAGAAGGAACACGGTGCCGACATCTACTCCACGGACATGATGCTCTATCCACAGGAGGATGGAACCTTCCTGGCCAACGGAGACAAGTACTATATCGGCAACGGAAACGAGGCCGCCCTGGTCTCCACCTTCGCCAAAATGGCGGACACAGGCGAGTACGTCTTCTTCGTGGTCGATTCAAAGCACCCAAACTACGAATGTGTACGCAACGTGGTCAACGAACAGAACTACGTGGCAGAGTACGCCCTTCATGACTACCCCATCACCGACGCCGAGATAACCGAGAAGGGCCAGAAGGCGTGGGACGACATGCTGAATACCATCAATGTCTGCAAGTTCAACCTGGGATGGGGCGCCATCGGCCTCTGTACCCATGCCCTCTATGAATCGATTGATCACGCGGCTAACCGGAACGTCTACGGCAGGTATGTCACCGACTTCCCTCACGTGAAACGTCTCCTGACCGACTCTTACTGCCGGCTCGTGGCCATGAAACTCTTCGCCGAGCGGGCGGTCGATTACATGAGATCGGCCGGCGAAAACGACCGCCGCTATTTATTGTACAACCCCATGGTCAAGATGAAGGTCACACGGGAGGGGGAGGACGTCTTGAACCTGCTCCATGACGTTATCGCCGCCAAGGGCTTCGAAAACGAACCCTTCTTCGAGGTCGCCAAGCACGAACTCCCCATGCTTCCGAAACTTGAGGGGACGGTCCATGTTAACATGGCTCTTATCGTAAAGTTCATGGCCAACTACTTCTTCAATCCGGCCGGGTACCCGGAGGTGCCCAGGAGAGACGACGCATCCAACGATGACTTTCTTTTTAACCAGGGACCCACAAAAGGTCTGAGCAAGATACAGTTCCACGATTACAACATCGCCTACGACAGCGTCGATCTCCCGAACGTAAACATATTCAAGGAACAGATCAAGCTTTTCAAGAAATTCCTGGCCAAAGCCGGTCCGGACGAGAAACAGTCGAAAGACATCGACTACCTCCTGGCCCTTGGCGAAATACTGACCCTGGTGGCCTACGGCCAGCTCATCATCGAAAGCCGCAGTTTTTTTGACGTCTCCGATGACCTGCTTGATGAAATATTCGATTTCATGGTCCGGGACTTCTCGAAGTACGCCCTGAACATTCACATGAAGCCGTCCAGCAGCGACCTCCAAAAGGAGCTCTCCCTTGCCGTTATCCGGACGCCCCTTCCCAACGAGGAAAGGTTCTTAAAAATATTTAACGAAGAGGTCTACGCTCTTAAGGGCGCCTACAGGATGAGGGACCAGGAGATATAAGAAAAGAGTACCGGCGCAGGATACCGGTCTGATAACCGATGAGGAGATACGTAATGGAACAAATCCTTCTAAATCCGAAAAAGATGAACCGTGACTACCCTGACCAGGAGACCCGGGATATCATGGAGAAGACGATCCAGTTCTTCGAAAATAAAGGACTGGAGAAGATCAAGGAAGATGATCATAACAGCGTCTGGTACCAGGACTTTCTCGATTTCCAGGCGAAAGAACAGATTTTCGCGAAACTCTTTACCCCGAAGGGGTACGGTGACGGAAACGAGCGGTGGGACACCTCCCGGATCGTCGATTTCGCCGAGATCCTTGGATTCTACGGCCTCTGTTACTGGTACACATTCCAGGTTTCCCAGCTGGGACTGGGACCGATCTTTATAGGTTCTAACGGGGAAGTCAAACATAAGGCTGTGGAAGAGTTGAAGAAAGGTTCCATCTTCGCCTTCGGTCTCTCCGAAAAAGAGCACGGGGCGGACATCTACTCCAGCGACATGATGCTCTACCCTCAGGAGGACGGTACCTACCTGGCCAACGGGGACAAATACTATATCGGTAACGGCAACGAGGCGGCCATGGTCTCCACCTTCGGAAAAATGGCGGAAACAGGCGAGTACGTCTTCTTCGTGGTCGATTCTCAGCACGAGAAATACGAGTGCGTGAAGAATGTCATAGACAACCAGTCCTACGTTGCGGAGTACGCTCTTCACGACTATCCCATAACCGATGCGGAGATCACGGACCAGGGACAGGACGCCTGGGACGCGTCCCTGAACACAATCAACATCTGCAAGTTCAACCTGGGATGGGCCTCTATCGGAATATGCACCCATTCCTTTTACGAGTCTCTTAACCACGCGTCAAAGAGGAACCTCTTTGATCATTACGTAACGGACTTTACCCATATCAAGCAGCTCTTCTCGGACGCCTACTGTCGCCTTGTGGCCATGAAATTATTCGCCCTCAGGGCCACGGACTATATGCGTTCCGCCGGTGAAGAGGATAAACGATACCTTCTCTATAACCCCATGGTCAAGATGAAGGTCACCACCCAGGGAGAAGAGGTGATAAATCTCCTATGGGACGTCATCGCGGCAAAGGGTTTTGAGAAGGACATGTACTTTGAATCCGCGGCCCGTGACATACGGGCTCTTCCGAAGCTGGAAGGAACGGTACATGTCAACATGGCCCTCATCGTCAAGTTCATGCCGAACTACTTCTTCAATCCAGGGACCTTCCCGGAGGTGCCTCAGAGGAGGGACGCGGCCAACGACGATTTTCTCTTTCATCAGGGACCGACAAAGGGACTGAGCAAGATACAGTTCCACGATTACAACATCGCCTACAGCAGCGTGGACCTGCCCAACGTTAACGTCTTCAAGGAGCAGATAGAAGCGTTCAAGGAGTTCATGCTGGCCTCCATGGAGACACTCAAAGAGCAGGGGAAGGATATAGATTTCCTTCTAAATGTAGGTGAACTCTTTACCCTGGTGGCCTATGGTCAGCTCATTCTTGAGAACAGATCCATTTATGACGTGGATGACGATCTGATCGACCAGATCTTCGATTTCATGGTCCGGGATTTTTCAAAATTTTCCCTCCAGATATACGGGAAACCGATCACCAACGAAAAACAGCAGGAAACCTGCCTGAAAATGATCAAGCGTCCCGTAGTGGACAATGAGCGTTACGAGAGGGTTTTAAACAATCACGTCTACGCGCTGAAAGACACCTACGAGATGAATCCCTAACAGATGATACCTAAGAGGAGGTACCCATGGAATACAAAGCCTTTTCAAACATCGGAGCCTACTATCGTCACACCGTGGAAAGCGTGCCTGAACAGAATGCGCAGCTTTTCAACCATGAACTTTATCCCGGTGAGGAGAAAGGGTCCTTCACCTGGGAGGAGATGAACGAACGGGTTGAGGCCCTGGCCGGGGGCCTTCTGAAGATGGGGGTCCAGCGGCAGGAGAAGGTGGCCATAATGTCCGCCACGTCCCCCTACTGGACCCATGTAGATATGGCCCTCACCTGTATCGCCGCCGTGAGCGTAACCATCTATCCCACCCTGTCTAATAACGAGGTCTCCTATATAATGAACGACTCCGGGTGCCGGTACCTCCTTGCCGATTCCAGGGAAAACGCCCGCATCCTGCTGGAAGATTCACAGAAGATGCCAGGACTGGAGAAAATCATCGTCCTGGACCTGGAATACACCTCCGATGACAAAATGCTTGTCGGCATGGGAGATTTCATGAAAGAGGGGCGCGCCTGGTTGCAGAAAAACCGTTCAGCCTACGAGGAACGTCTCAACTCTCTTCAGGAAGACGATCTCTACACGATCCTATACACATCCGGAACAACCGGAGCGGGGAAAGGTGTCTTACTCACGCACTGGTGCGCCACCTCGCGCCTGGAAGGGGTCCGTGGTTACTTCGAGAAACACGGAATGGTAGTAACGGAGAAGGACGTTACCCTCTGTTTTCTCCCCTTATCTCATATCTTTGACCGTGGATCATGCCAGCTCCTGGCCGTCTGCCAGGGTTCGACCATCGCCTACGCGGACAAACCGGGCACCCTTCTGGAGGATATGCAGAAATACAACCCCACCTGGATCAACTGCGTGCCGAGGCTGTATGAAAAGATATATATCACCTTCCAGCAGCAGCTCGGTTCCAGCCCAGCGAAGAAAAAGCTCTTCGACTGGGCCATGAAGGTGGGCATGAAGGCCCTCCAGTACCGGGACGACGGTCTGGGCCGCTACAATATGCACCCGGACTTTGATCTTAAAAGCAAACTTCCTTTTATGCTGAAGCTACAGTTCTCGGTGGCGGACAAACTTTTCGCGAAAGTCCGCGCCCTGTTCGGGAACCAGTTCCGCTATTCCTTCTCCGCGAGCGCCGGTATCTCAGAGGACCTGCTCCGTTTCTTCTACACCATGGGATTCCCTGTTATTGAAGGCTACGGATCCACGGAAAGCTTTAATGCCTGTATCCTGAATCCCATCACGGCATGTAAACCGGGATTCGTCGGTAAGGACGCCAACGGGAGCAAATCCCGCGTGGCCGACGACGGGGAGCTGGAAATTTCAGGCGCAGGTATTTTCAAGGGATACCTGAACCGTCCGGAGGAGAACGCCGAGGTCTTCACCGAAGACGGGTGGTTCAGGACAGGGGACCTGGTCATTAAGGACGACGGCGGATACGTCAAGATTGTGGACCGGAAGAAGGCGATCATCTGCACGGCCACGGGAAAGAACGTGGCCCCGGCCAAGCTGGAGAACCTCTTCTCAACCAGCCCGGTCATTGAACAGGTTTTCCTCGTCGGGGACGAAAGAAACTTTATCACCGCCCTGCTGGTCCCCAACTTCAACTACTTCACGGACCTTTACGAGAAGAAGGAGATAACCTTCAATAAAAGCATATGCAAATGGTCCAGCGCTACGGGAGCCGAGATATGCTATTCCGTTGGCGATGACTTTGTCTCAACGGATGAATTAAAAGAGCTGGTCGATAACGAAGTTAAAAAGGCGAACGAGTGGCTGGAACGTTTCGAGCAAATCAAGAAGTACGCCATCCTTACGGAACGTTTCACCGAGGAGAACGGCATGCTGACTCCCACGCAGAAGACGAAGAAGCGAGTGATCCTGGAGACCTACGCCGACAGGATCGACGCCCTTTACGCCGAGGAGTAAAAATAATATTTCCCCTGGATCGCCTGAACGGCGCTCCAGGGTTGTGAAATACCTGAACAGCCCCGGTCCCGGAATTTATTCAAACGGGTACCATGGATGGAAGTGGTGTAGCGGCCCATGGCCGGAACCGATATCCAGGGATTGGAAGATACCCGCATGAATGTATTCTTTCGCTTTCTTGATTGCATCAGGAGGGGAGAATCCCCGGGCCAGGAAAGCGACTATGGCCGAGGAGAAGGTACATCCGCTGCCGTGGGTATTCTTCGTCTCGATTCGTTTTCCGGGCATTTCAAAGGATACCTCGTTCGAATAGACCCGGTCCACCGGCTCACCGTCCAGGTGGCCTCCCTTTATGATGACCCATCCTGCCCCAAGATCAAGCAGCCGCCGGGCCGCCTCGTCGGACGACTGTTTATCGATGATATCGACACCTGTCACCACCTCCGCTTCCGGCAGGTTGGGCGTTATGACAAGAGATCTGGGGACAAGGAATTCCTTAAGGGATTCAATAGCGTCATCTTTCAGCAGCCTGGCCCCGGACTTGGAGATCATTACCGGGTCGAGCACATAGTTGGGTAACCGGAATTCATCGATCGCTTTCCCGACGGATTCAATGATCTCCTTCGAAAAGAGCATCCCGGTTTTGAACGATGATACGGAAAAATCCGTGGCCAGGGCCCGAATCTGGTCATGGATAATCTGAACAGGGACCTCATGGATACCGAGTACCTCCCGGCTGTTCTGAGCCGTAATGGCCGTGATAACTGATGTCCCGAAGGTCTTGAGGGCGGAGAAGGTCTTCAGGTCGGCCTGGATGCCTGCACCGCCTCCGGAATCGGAACCGGCGATAGTCAGGGAAAGGGGAATCGTTTCGGACATGGAATGTTTTTCCTTCACAGAAATGATTTATCTATCAGATATTACCATGAACATCATGGCCGCAAGCACTTTCTTCACTTATGGTTCTATTGTACCTGTAAAGATGGCCCTGACCGAATCATTTCAGTACAAAAGAAAAAAGATTATTGCATTCCACGAAATTTTGATATATTTTGAAGCATGGACATTCATATTACAGCATTTTATGAGAGTGTTCCCCACGCAGGTCTGACATCAACCACGGATGCGGCAAAAATACCCGTGCAGGTTATTCAAAATGAATCTGGGTAATAAAAAATCACGCAAGCCTGAAATAAACCGGCAGGTTGGCCGATGAATAGTATTTATTTACATTCCTTCTCCATTGGCGCTCTGATTGGCGTTGTCTTCTTCGCCATTATGTCCATATTTTTGCTTACGGTTAAGAATAAATCACGCACCACCTTGCACCTGGGGCTGGCCTACGGAATAATGTCGGTATTCAATTTCGGATACGTGATCTCTTCCAGTCTCTATCATCCCCTTGCCGCCTACCACAGATGGATTACTGTTTTCACTATTCTTCTGGGTATTACCCACAGTGTCCTTTTTATCTTCAATTTTCCCGTGGAAAGAAGCCGCAGGGCGACAAACATATTCCTCGCGATACTCTATTTTATCGCTGCGGGAGTAACCGCCGTTTTTATCATGACCACCCTTCAATCAGATATCATTTACCATTTTCGGGCCCACTACTGGGATTTCGACGCGGACAGGATGAGTAAAATCGTTTCCTTCTTTATCATGGCCTACCTGCTTCTCTACGTGCTTGTCGCTATATGGAATCTGTTCTTCCGCGGAAAGAGATACCGTTTCGCCCTCTTTCTTCTGATCATTACGTTTGTGTTCGCTTCCATGATCCCTTCCATTACAAATACCCTTAGCCGGGACGGCGCAATAAGCAGAGACGTGTTTCATAATTCCTGGGTCGTCTTTAATGTCCTCGGTTTCTTCCTGGTATCGGTCGTCTACATGAACCATACCAGTGAGCGAATCTCTTTCATGGGCAAACTAATCGGTATCAGCCTGGTCATGGTCCTTATTTTTCTCCAGTTCGCCGGTTTCGTCTTCCTCCGGGACAGGGACGAGGCCTATGATGTGATTCAGAGAAGGTCCGCCGGCTCCCTGGTAAAAACCGGAGAACCTGAATACAACGCGAAGTATCTTATATCTTATAGTCCCGAAAAAGGAGAGTTCAGGCGGGTCTTTGGAGGGACGTCCCTCGACCTGGAAGAGCTGCGTCCCGAGTTTTACAACACATTCATGTGGTACAGTATCAGCAGACTTAAACCGGATAATTTCGAAGACGGCCTCAATCGTTTATTACGGGACACCCCATCCTTCTTTTCCGGATATAAAAGCGCTATTACCCGATTCGTAAACAATCCGTTAAACAGATCCGGAGATCCCGCTACGGTATTGACGGAATATATAAATGAACTGAATGATGAGATTCAGTATCGCACCATAAAGATTGAACAACTCCCTGTGGAAAATTTTCGTTCTTCCCTGCTCTCTCTCCTTGAAAATGTGGAAGGCCCCTTCGACCCCATCAAGGAGGTATTAAAACAACACCTGGCCTCCTCTTCTAAAGAGGGAACCGAACTAAGGGAAGAGATACTCGATTTCTTGACTCCCATGCATGACCCGGGTACCCGCCTCTACCGAAAGGCAGGCAATGATCACCTTACAGCCTTCATGCTGGTTAACAGGAAAGGAGATATGCTCTATGAGGCCGGCTTTCCCTATGTCGAATACCGGGCCTATATTCATCCGACGGTCATCAACCTGGTCATCATGCTCGCCGCAATCGTCCTTGTTGTCCGGTTCGGCTTCCAGTTTCTCTTCGCGAATATCCTTGTAAATCCCCTCAAGTCCCTTTCACGGGGAGTTCGCATGGTCAATGAAGGAAATCTCGATATAGAGATCCCGGTCAGGATAGATGACGAGATAGGTTACATAACCCGGACCTTCAACAGCATGGTAAGCTCTCTCAATTCCATGGTAGAGACCGTTTCTTCCAGTTCCGTGGAGGTTAAAGAGATCAGCACCGATCTTAACGCGTCTTCCACCGACCTGTCCGACATTGCCAGGGAACTGGCCACGGTCATTGAAGAGACAGCCAGCGCCTACGAGGAGATGGCGTCATCCTTCGAATCAAACCTGAATGATATCGAGGCGCAGCTTGAGAGTTCCGACGAGATCAAAAAGGATATCTCGGAGATCAACACGAGCAGCAGGCAGCTTTCCGGACGTATCGAAGACCTGACCACAAGTATCGAAGGGGCCGTAGGCCTCGTGGAGTCGGGTGAGAAAACCATGAACAAATCCGTAGGCGCAATCGAAGACATGGCGAACTACCTCCATGAGCTGGAGGGGGCCATTAACGAAATCAATGACGTGGCTGACAAGATTAACCTCTTAGCTCTAAACGCGGCCATCGAAGCGTCCCGGGCCGGCGACGCGGGCAAAGGTTTCTCTGTGGTCGCCGACGAGGTTAACAAGCTCGCGGACCAGACATCGGAGCTTTCCAGCGACATCAGCAAGACCATAACGGAACACACGGAACGTATTCAGAAGGAGCTCAATTTTATTACCAGTACCGCTGATATCTTTAACGAGATCCGGGAGAAGATTCTGGAAACTCGGGAGGTACTGAGCGGCACGATCGATTTTACCGGAAAGCTGGATACCATGAACAACGACATACAGGCAAAGATCGAAAAACTGAGCGAGATTGCCAACAGCATTCATGTCTATTCCAGGGAACAGAAAAACACGGTTGATGAACTTAATAATTCGATTAACACCATCACCGATATCTCCCAGAAAACTCTGGAGAGTTCCGACATGGTCCGAAGCTATTCCCGGATCATTGACCAGAGTTCCATAGCCTTAACAGAGAACCTGGAAACGTTTAAAATCAGGGCACGGGAGACCCGCGAAGATGACGAAGAAACCGAAGAATAGATAGGGCGCTCTGTTTATTACAAAATCATTCCGCCATTTATAATAATCACGCGACCTTACGTCTTGACGCCTCGAAAAAACATATATCTAATAAATATGACTGTTTTATCAGGCAGGATACACACTTGTACACAGGAAAAGTTTCAGACACTATGCCGCAAAGCGGCCCCTGGATAAAGTCACAGTGAGCGATCCTTCCCCTCCATCAAATCACGGAAGGGTTTGTCATTTTCCACTTCCATCGGACCGATAACATATTCTCCCTCCCGGTTAATATATCCCCACGAGACATCGTCCTTAACCAGGGCCAGGCCTTCGTTAAAATCGAGGGCCACGTCGTACTGAGGCGCAATAACAAGCCGGCCCTTCTTGTTGATATAGCCTATCTTATTATCCACAATGACACGGGCCAGTCCGTTAATAAAATTCCAGGCCCGGTCATACCTTGGCGGGATTGTGTACCCCCCCTCCCGGTCAATGTATCCCCACTTGCCCCCTCTTTCATCATCTCTTTTTACAGGGGCAATTCCCTGGCTGAAATTCTTCACCCGGCTGTATCGGAAGGGTACCACCATCCTGCCTTCACGATCGATAAAACCATATCTTCCATTACGGGAAACAGGAGCAAGCCCCTGGCTGAAAGGACCGGCGTCATCAAAACCTGCGGGGATGGTCATCTCTCCCCTGGAATTAATATACCCCCATCTGCCATTGACCATAACCGGTGCAACCCCTTCCCTGAAAGGTCCAACAGCCTCGAACCACGGCTTGATGGCAAAATTCCCTTTACGGTTGATAAAACCGTATTTGTTCCCTGATTGAACTGCAGCGAGTCCTCCGCTGAACTTGCCCGCATCGTCATAATCGGGAGGAATAATCCGATGACCCTCCGTATCGATATAGCCGTATTTCCCATCTATATCCCGGAAGCCGGCGAGTCCTTCACTGAAATCCTTAACATATTCGAAGCTGGGTTTAATCACGATTTCTCCCAGGCTGTTTACGAAGCCGGATCTTCCCTCCCGGTCGAAGAAACGATAGAGGGTATCGGAATTCTTACCGTCACCGGTACATGCCTGAAAAACCAGGAGCAATGTGACGATGGCGCCGTACCATGGGGATACTCTCTTTTGTGTTTTCTCTTTCATAGTATTAATAGTGTCATATAAAATGACCTGGTTAACAAAAAAATCTTGATTACCTGCCGCTCCCCTTTAACCTGTTAACCCGAAAAGGGATTGAACAGACGATCCCGGCCAATTTGATAATCGAGGTCAATTATCCATGCTCCAGTTTTTACCGGCACCCCTGATCGGTTCCATATCCATATTACTGCATGTAGTTAACACTGTCATCGGTTTTATTATTCTTATCCCCATAGCCGTGGGCAAAATCCTTATACCTCTACGACAGGTCAGGAACGTTACCACAAAGATGGCGATCTTTGTGGCGGATACCTGGCTATTCCTTAATAACGTTATCGTGGCCTTTACCAAGGACATTACATGGGACATCGAATTCACCGGTGACGATTTAAAAGATCAGTCCTGGTATCTTATCATTTCCAATCACCAGACATGGAACGACATCCTGGTTATGATGAAGGTTTTTCACAACCGTGTACCCTTTCTCCGGTATTTTCTGAAAAAGGAACTTATCTGGGTTCCCCTCCTGGGGCCGGTCTGGTGGCTTCTCGACTTTCCCTTCATGCAGCGCTTTTCAAAAGAACTTATTAGGAAGAAGCCCCACCTCGCCGGAAAAGATATCGAGGAGACAAGGAAAGCCTGCGAAAAATACAAAGACATGCCAGTCTCCATCATGAATTTCGTGGAGGGAACCCGTTTCTCTTCGGAAAAACATGAGAGACAACAGTCGCCCTACCGGCATCTGCTCAAACCGCGGGCCGGGGGGGTCTCCTTTGTTCTGGATGCCATGGGTGATCTTATTACCCATATCGTAGACATGACCATCTTTTATCCTGAGGGTGCTAAATCCTTCTGGGACTTCCATGCCGGAAACGTTCGCCAGGTAGTTGTTCGGGTTAATGTATTCCCTGTGCCTTCCGAATTACGGGGTGATTATATTAATGATGCCGAATACAGCCAGCGCTTCAGGGATTGGATCAACGGCATCTGGAGAGGAAAGGACGCATTCCTTGATGAACTTGAAAGAAGCCGGAAAGCGCAGGGGTGATCTTGAGTGACACGGACCCTTTTTCTCAGCCATCTCCAGCGCCTCATCCAGGGAGCCGGCAAGGACACCCGCTGAGCTGACCCTCCTGAGAGAACGGTTCTCCTTACTCATCCTCGTTTCGTCCTGTTATCTCTTTCATATTACCGGACTGTTCCTTAAGGGAAAGGGCCAGATTCCTCATCTCATTCATACTACCGGCCACCTTGTTACCCAGCTCCCTCATGTTCTCAAACCAGCTGTTTATCTCTTCCAGGGCCTTTTCCTGTTCTGAAGCAAATTCCGTCACCTCACCGGCGGCCAGCTCCACCTCTTGGGAGGACTCGTAAAGCTTCCTGCCCTCCTCCACCTCTCGCCCGGTATTCTTGTTCAGTTCACTCATGAAAGATGCGTTTTCTCTAACAAAGCCCCCCATGTTCTCCACGAACTCTGCCAGATTTCCGATACGACCCGAGACGGTCTCCATGTTCTGCACCGTGGTATTGATGATGGAGTGGATCTCCTTGGAAGAATCGATACTCATGGCGGCAAGTTTGGATATCTCGTCCGCCACAACCGCGAATCCTCTTCCCTGCTCACCCGCCCTGGCGGATTCAATAGCCGCGTTCAGGGCCAAAAGACTGGTCTGATCCGCTATATCACTTATGGTTTTAGATATCTCTTCGATTTTTCTGGAGTTCTCACTCATCTCCTTCATGGAATCGATGGCATGATGGATCGCCTTTTCATGGCGATTAGCCAGTTCCATTGCATCCCGGGCCCGGTCCGCCTGGCGGGAGCTTGACGAATGAATGGTCTCCATGAGATCGGTGATGTCGCCAATTTTCTCAAAATTTGCTTCCACGGTTGTGTGCTGAAAGGCCGCCTTATCCTTAACGGCTGATACGCTTCGATTAATATTTCCGGAGACCCCCTCCACCTTTTCCATCTGCTCTCCAAAATCTTTCAGGATATCATCAATGGCGGAAGAGTTTCGCCCCAAAAGCTCTGATCCCTGAAGAAGATCTCCAGCCGCCTTCTCCATGGTATCTATTATCCGGGTTAGTTTGCTTGCGTATTCCCGGGAACCCTGCTCCGAGAGTTCAAGCTGTTTCATATTATTCTTCGTAAAGATAGCCATTCTCTGCATAAAGTACGCGAAGATAATGAGAAAAAGGAGCTTCGGAAGTTCACTGGCCAGACGTACGGTTCCCACCTCGAAAAGCCGTTCAGGATTTTGAACGGCTTCCAGGCCTCCCACGGCGAAACCCAGGACCAGAAGTATCGCATACGTTGTCACAGAGAGAAAACCGGCATAGATATTCAGTCGTCTGTTATAACGGAGACCATTCATGGCCATAAAGAGAAAGTAAACCAGGAATGTGGCCGGCTCCTTAAGGGTCATGGAGTATCCGACCGATTCGTCGAAATGCATGGCCCATTTCAAAAGGAAAATAAGAAGAAACTCGATGGTAACAGAAACCCAAACGAGGGTAGATGAGATAATCTTCCGTGAAATGGCGACCTGGTTCGAGACAGCCAGAAGAAGGAAAACACAGGATGTCCCAAGAATGGAAAGATACGTGTAGGGTGAAGATCCGTTTTTCCAGGAGGAGATCGCAGCAACAATAAAGAATACCAGAAAAAAATACCGGGTCCGGTTAATCTGCCGTTCCGTCCCGATGGTGCTGATGTTCCGTTCAGGAACTTTTATTTCGCTTAAACCTTCCTTTGTTATGCTCATCTACATTCGCTCCGACTAACCGGGGTACTCTCTATAAACAAGAAAAATATCGCAAATATTTTCCAGAACCAGATCGACCGTAAATTTTTTATAAAAAATTTTCGTGGGAGTCAAGAGAGATTTTTCATTACATGATTTTTCTTCTTTCTGTGCCTCTACCGGATGGAATCGATAAAAAGGAAACGGCATTTATTCCTTAACTCTTTTTAGCGCACAAAAAACCATCCTCAGGAATAATGACTTAAAAAAACTATCTCACCCTTATCGCGCAGACAAAACTGTCGCAATAACCGATTAACGCCCTGGCGCTATTTCCTTTTACTTCTTGACCGGGAATATTCAACTGGTACAATAACAGCCTGTTTATTTCCCAAAGAAAATAAACCGTACCAGAGACAAAATGAAACTCCTCATCCTTTCAAAAGACCCTGCCTGTCCCGACTTTCCTCTCCTGGAGGATGGCCCTTCCCCTGAGATATTTCATGACAACGCTGAAGGGATATCCCGTCTTTCTGATGAACCTCCCATCGAAATGGTCCTCATAGATATTGAACCGGGCAGAGAAAGGGAATCAGCTGATACGGCAAGAAGGATAATCAGGAACCACGATATCCCTCTTCTCTTTATGCTGGACCCCATGGACGAACGGGCCGTGGAAGTGGTCAGGGGAATTCATCACTACGGTTTTCTCCCCAGAAACTGCGGGATTTCACTCTTCCGGGAAAGCCTGTTACGTACCTACGAACTTTCCAGAATTGCACGTTTTGGCATGGGTTCTTCCGACGATCTTTCTTCTGGAGGCCCGGCCGGAGGCTTCTTCTCCGCTATCGATGCCCTGCGGAAAAGCGAGGTCCGCTTCCGAGACCTGGCCAGCCTGCTTCCTCAGGCCGTGGCCGAATCAGATCTTACCGGCCGCTTCACTTTCGTGAACGATAACGGATTGAAGATGTTCGGCTATACCCATGATGATCTGGAAGCCGGTCTGAACATATTCCAGATTTTATCTCCAGAGGTGAGGGATGACGCCTTAACCGTTATGGAACAGGTTCTGGCGGGACATGACAACCAGGGGCGTGAATACCCTGTCGTAAAGAAGGACGGCTCTATTCTTGATGTCCTGATCTATTCCAGTCCCATCATGCAGGAGGGCCGGGCCGTGGGCCTGCGCGCCATCGGGGTAGACATCACTCCTCTGAAAAAGACAGAGAAACGACTGAAAGAGAGTGAAGAGAGGTACCGGTTCATCACGGATAATATCAGCGAAGTCATCTACGTGACGGCTCCCTCGGGAGAGATCCAGTTCATGGGTGGCGACACTCGCATGCTTCTGGGAATGGCCCCGGAAAGCATGACCGGAATGAACATCATCGAATGTTTCGCCCGTTTTGAGATCCCCGGCGAGGAGATTAACCGTATCCTTTCACGGACCGGCCAGGCCGTTGAACAGAGAGAAAACAGGGTAGAATACGTTTTTCCTATACGCATCAATGGCGCAATAAAATACCTTGAAACCATCGAGCAGCTTATCTATGATGACGACGGCGTACTGCAAAGTATCATCGGGATTACCCGGGACGTGTCGGAGCGAAAAAAATCAGAGGAGGAGCTCCAGGAGAAGGAGCAGAGGCTCAGGACCATCTTTGATAACTCTCCCCTGGGACTCGTCCATCTGAATTGGGAAGGTACCATCATTAACTGCAATCAGCAATTCGCGGACATTATCGGTGCCCCGAGGGAGGGGATCCTCGGCTTCAATACATTAAAACAGATCAAAAATGATGAGATGTTGAAGTGTATACGGGAAAGCCTTAACGGCGGCCAGAGCTATTTTGAAGGAAATTACCTTTCTCAGGTCGGGGGGAGAAAATCCTACATACGTCTTCACGCTAATCCCATCAATCCCGGGACTTCTCCCACAGAGGCCATAGGTGTCATGGAGGACATCTCCGACTGGATCCAGACCCGCAGAGAAAAAAAGAAAATCGAATCCCATCTGGCGGACATGCACAAGATTGAAACCATAGGCAGACTGGCGGGAGGGATAGCCCACGATTTCAACAATATCCTGACCCCCATACTCGGCTATTCTAACATAATACAGGGAAAGCTTTCCGAAGACAGTCCCATTCAGGAAGAGATAGGATATATCGCCAGCGCCGCGCACAGGGCCCGGGACCTGGTCAGCCAGATCCTTACCTACGGGAGAAAAGGAGCGAAAAACCCGGTTCCGGTCTCCATGTACACAATCCTGGAAGAGGGTTTCAGGCTTTTGAATACGTTTCGACCTCAAAACATAGAGCTTCAGCTCAACAGGGGAGATGACAATCCCATGGTTAAAGCGGACCCGACCCAGTTGCTCCAGATAGTCATGAATCTGGGCACAAACGCTATTCAGGCCATGGATAAAGGAGGAAGGTTGACCTTCGGTGTCCAGAAGCGCGAAATTCTCCAGGACCGGGAGGATGTCCCCCCGGGGAGATATATCCTCCTTGAGGTGCTGGACACCGGCCCCGGAATAAATGAGTCCATACGTAAGCAGATATTCGAACCCTTCTTTTCCACACGTAAAGAGGGGGGGACCGGCCTGGGACTCTCGGTTGCAAATGGAATCGTTTCCGATTACGGAGGCGCCATCACCGTGGAGAGCGGACCGGAGCGGGGAAGCCTGTTCCGTGTCTATCTTCCAATATTTGAAGGTGAAACTGCTTCCGACACCGGCAGAAGGGAGAAAGAGGCCCCCAAAGGCAAGGAGAATATACTGGTGGTGGATGACAGAAAGGACGTTGCCACTACCATCCAGAGAATGCTCCAGCTTTTTGGATATTCAGCCGAGCACATGACGGATAGCCTGCAGGCCCTTGAACACATCAGGGAAGCGCCTGACCTGTACAATCTCCTGATAACGGACCTCACCATGCCTGGCATGGATGGCCTGACTCTGGCAACGGAACTGCACCGTGACAATTTCAGTCTGCCGGTTCTTCTCATGACCGGATACAACGACAAAACCTCTGAAGAATTGACGGGACGTTTCGGCATAGAGAGGATACTTCTGAAACCGATCATGCCGGACGACCTGGCGCGAGCCGTACGGGAGACCCTGGACAGCCGAATAAAATGAAAATTGGCCTATTCCTTTACAGACGTCTGCCCGATTGCGAGAGAGAATCCCGTAATGGTATTTTTACTTGCTTTCCGGTTCGGATACCAGCGTGAGCGAAGAGAGCACGTCTTTCTTGCCGGGAAATTCTCCTACCACACTGGTGAAATACATCACGTACCCGCGAATTCCGTGGGAGAAAAAATACATATCCTGCTCCAGGTTAAGGGTCTTGTCGTTAACATCGACCGTTGCCGTTAAAAAGCGACGTACCAGGGGAACGTCCTCTTTCTTCGAGGAGCCTTTTATATTTACGGGAAGCTTCTCTTCTATCCGATTGACATTGATATTTTTATATCCCTTGTCCGTGTATTTTTGGACGATCTGTTCAACCACAAGCTTGTCAAAATTCTCGGCGAGACGATTGTCCATGATCAAAAGCGTTATGTTTCTTCCCTTACCGGAAAAGAAAACCTTCTCTCCATATTTCAGCCGGTTTTCCTGAAGGGTATATTCATCGGAACATTTCATCCAAACGCCGTTTTTGGCGTACGACCAGTCTTTTTCGCCCAGTATAATCATGGGCATCAGGATAAATAGAGCAACCAGTACAACAATACGATTTACTTTCATCACTAATCTCCTCATCAGTATTCAACTTTAACGTTCCAGGTACCCCCGGAATGCTGTACATCAATACCTATATTACGGTTAAAGGCCTGTTCAAGATTATATTCGAACTCGCTCATCCACCGGTTTATTTCCGATTCATTCTGATACTTTTCATCGAAGGTTACAAACATGTGGTAATCAGCTAGAACAAATTCAAAATCGAGCTTTTCTCCATGGGGATCGATCATGGACACATTGAAACGGGTACTCGATCTGTCAAAATCCTGATAATCGATATCCGTCGCCTTAAAGTGACCGGCAATCTCATCGATTACTTTTGTATAATCAAAGGCTCCCACGAAACTACTCTACCTGATCCTGATATAAGGGTCAATCGGAAAAAAGGATTCAGTTTTCCGAGAAATTTCTGTTTTCCAGCACTTCACGTTCAAATTCCTCCGGAAGCATGGGGCGGTAATAATAGAATCCCTGGATACGGTCACACTTCATCTCGGAAAAGAGTTTCTCCGCCTGCACCATTTCCTCGACTCCTTCCGCCACTACATTGTAGCTGAAGCCGTGGACCATATCTATAGTACAGGCAACGAGCTTCTCATAGTCTACGTCGTAGACAATATTGGCGATGTACGATTTATCCAGTTTTATGGTGTTAACCGGAAGCTTGGGAAGCAGACTCAGGGCTGAATAATCTATACCGAAATCATCTATGGCAATGGAGATGTTCTTCTCCCTGAGTCCGGAGAGTACCCTGATATTCTGCTCCTTGACCAATTCCCGCTCCGTAATCTCCAGCTCCAGGGAATGGGGAGGCAGACCGGTTCTTTCCAGGATCTGGTTTACTTCGTCGACAAAACTTTCCGTAAGCTGACTCGGAGAGACGTTCACTGCCAGCTGTAAACCGGAGAACGTTTTGTTTTCATCCAGCCATTTCACCGTCTGTCGACAGGCTTCCTCCAGGACAAACTGTCCGATCTCTCCTATTAATCCTACCTCCTCGGCAGGAGAGATAAACCTGTCCGGCGGTACAAAGCCGTGGGGACCGTTCCACCTGGCGTGATTCCAGCGAACCAGCGCCTCCATCCCCATGATTCTCCCCGAGGATTCCACCTTCGGCTGATACATGAGAAAAAGGTCCCGGCACATCTCCTCCCGTACAGCTATGATCAGGTCCCGGATAAACTCGATCCGTTCCCTGGTCTCCCTGTGGCTCTGTTCGTTATAGAAGACGTATTCGCTCCCTTTTGTGAAAGCTTCATCGCAGGCATGACGGCTCTGCGTAATCAGCCGGAAAGGATTGGCCACTTTGATATCGTCAGGGTAAAGGGTCACGCCGGCTATAGCCTTCAGACGTATGCCCTGGAGAAATTCCTCGTTAAACACTGATAACAGCTTGTGTATGAGCTTAACCGTGTTGTCCGGATCATCCGTGTCGGGGATAGGATGAATGGTCATATACTCGTTCTCACCCGTTCGAGCGACAACGTCTCCGCCGAAGAATATTCCCACAAGCCGTTCGGCAATCTCAATAGGGAGAGCATTCATGAGTATTCGCTCCATGTCCGGATCAACATTTTTCAGAACATTAAGCTGATCCCTGTCATGCCGGATGGTCATAACAGCAATTTTCTTCCTCTTTTCCGAAGAAAGGTTCAGATGTTCCTGTAATCGTCTGTTGAAGCCCTTGATATTCAACAGGCCGGTCAGCTCTTCATGCTCCTGAATGTATTCATACTGCTTCTGGGCGGTTATATCCCGAATGGATACAAAGAAGACCTCTCTTCCCTCCCGGTACAGAGATCGGGCAAGGAATTCTACCTCTATTATCTGGTTATTCTTTCTCCGGGCACTAACCTGACAGGGATGGTCCTTTCTCTGCTCGAAATAGCTGCGGACAAGATCGTGATTTTTCCGGTCCAGGAAATCAAAAATGCTTTTACCGATCACTTCCTCAAGGGAGTAACCGAACATCCGGTTGAAGGCCTGATTAGCATCAACGATGCGCCAGTTATCATGTAATACGATCCCCTCCAAAGTTGTGTCGGAAAGTATACGAAAACGCTCTTCGCTCCGATGAAGTTTCTCCTCAAGGGCCCGCCTGCGGGTAATATCCATGATTATGGCGCGAAGCCCGACGACGTCATCCTCGATATAAACGGGATTTACTGATATACTTACCGGAATGAAACTTCTTTCCCCCCTCAGTACAACCTCACTCCGTTCATAGGAACGTTCCGACCGCATGGAGGCGAGGGTGAACCTGAACTGCTCGTGGAACTCCTCTATAATCAGATTCATGATATTCGGGGGAAAGGAATAACCCGCGAAACCGGTCAACTTTTCAATCTCACGATTATGATAGAGAATATCGCCATCGAGGTCCAGCAACAGGAAGGCCTCCGGCAGATATTCAACCATATTCCACCAGGAGGATCCCCCTGCTCCGGTAATTTTGCCGACTGAAGTTTTCACTGAAACACCATAGAGGAACGTGACAGGAGGGTCAAGAGTAATACTGTCCCTGTATAAGTAAAAATACGTTCAGCAGACGAGTTGTTTTACAGGTAGAAAACCCGGTTATGCCCTTCCAGGTGATGACGCATCATGGCATCCCTGCACCGGGATATCAGGGAAACTGAATCATCTCCGGTTCCGGCCATGGCGCAACCCACGGATACCGTAACCTGGATCCTGACATTGCTGCCGCTCATGATCCAGCTGTTTTCCACGAATACGCGTATCCTTTCGGCAATATCGAGCAGGGCCTCTCTTGTTACGTTGGGTGAAATGACGATAAAGGCGTCATCCTCCCATCTGCAGAGGGTATCGAAGCTTCTGAGTATACTGCCCACGGTACGGGAGGTCATCTTGAGTACCCGGTCCGCGGTGTTCGGTCCGAATTGCTCATTCAGCCTTGAGAAACGATCCACGTCGAACATGATAAGGCCGAAGGAGATGTTCTCTCTCTCCAGGATCATGATCCGGTGTTCCAGGAGAAGAACCCCGGCTTTCCGGTTTCCCGCTTCGGTCAGGGTATCTGTCAGGGCCTGCCTGCGCAGGATATCCCTGCTTGCCAAGATATCCCCTTCCGGAGAATCGTCCGTGAATATCTCAGCAGCTCCTATGATCTTTTCTTCATCATCACGGATCGGAGCCGCGCGTATACTGACCGGAAGACGGAATCCTTCTTTATGATGCAGGAAGGCGGAAATCTCCCGAGGCTGACCGTCCGACATGGTACGGGCAAGGGGGCATCCTTCTTCGCAGAGATTGACTCCACTGTGATCTATATGCATCAGAATGTCATCCGAGCAGGGACGTCCGATAACCTCTTCAGCCTGGTAACCTGTTATTCGTTCAGCGCTCCGATTCCAGTAGGTTATACGGCCCCCGGCATCCACATAATAGACACCTTCATAGAGGTTATCGATCAGGTTTCTGTAAAATGCAATATCCATACTGTCAAACACCCGGTACCCATCGAACATTACTCTGTAAAGCCCCTGAGGGTCAACCGGATTACATATTCTTCTTGTCATAAATGTGTCCCATTTCGTAGTGTAACCGTAATGTCACCTGAAATTGGACAACGGAGAAGGGATCCTTTCTCAGAAGCATATTCTCATCGATATTCCCTGTCATTCATCTCAATGCAATTTCACATGGAAACAAAACATAAATACCGGGCATCCTTCGCGCCTCTCACGTTATTTTTTTTGATCCTCATCTTTTTGTTCAGCTTTCCGGCTCTCCTCTCGTCTCATACCGGACCAATCAAAGATGAAATCATTCTAACCGGAAATCACGACTATGACCTGAAACCGGTCCTCCACTACCTGGAAGACCCGAATGGCGAGTTGACAATCTATGAGATATCGGCGCTCGATACCGGAAAAGACTTCGAACCTCTTTCTTCCGTTCACGGAAATTTCGGATTCACGGAATCCACATACTGGCTCCGTTTCCAGGCCAGAAACGACACTGATTTAAAAGACTGGGTCCTGGTCTTTGACTATCCCATGGTCGAGCGGGTCTCACTTTTCTTCAAAGACAGAAATGAGGCAATATTAGAGCATAAAATAACAGACAATACCCCATATAGCCAGCGGGACTACAGGCTCAGGTATCCTGTCTTTAATCTTCCCCGTATTGAAAGTAAACCTTCAACCTTTCATCTCAAAGTACAGACCCGCGGGACCATGCGTTTCCCCTTCCATGTAATGACCCCCAACCGACTCATGGGCAGAATAAGTTTTCAAAATTACGGTTTCGGACTTTATTACGGGGCCGCCCTGGTTCTGGCCATTATCAACCTGGTCCTTATACTGGTTTTTCGAAATAGGAATTACTTCTTTTTCATGATATTTCTTATTTGCTATGTGATTTTCGAGTCTATTCAGAACGGTCATCTTTTCGAAATACTGGGAGTACCCCCCGGTGACATGAAGTTCCCACTCTACTTCCTCAGTTCAAGCCTTGGTATGGCGGTCACCATGCTTTTCGCCCGGGGATTCCTTGAAACCTGGAAACGGGCTCCCGTTATGGACAGACTTCTTCTCATGCTGGCCCCTCTATTTCTTCTTTCAGGAGTTTTCGGGGTCATTCTGGGTCCCGGAATGATGCTATCCGTTTATACCCTTACGGTTCTAATATGGGCCCTCACCAATCTTGCTGCCGGTATCCTCATTACCGCAGGCGGGTACAGGCCGGCCCGCTACTATCTAACGGCCTGGGCTTTTATGATCATCGGTTTTATCTTCTTTGCCCTCAGGGGAAGGGGACAACTGCCTGACAACCTGCTGACCCTTTATGGCAACCAGGCCGGTTTCTTTGCCCTGATGTTCTTCATAACCCTGGCCCTCAATGACCGCATCAACCTGCTGAAACAGGAAAGACTGGAAGCCAGGGATCAGGCTCTCGAGAACATGGAACGCGTCAACCGCATGAAGGAAGAGATGATCCACGCCATGGAGAGAAACGATCGTCTCAGGGATGATTTTCTCTATCGCATAGGTAATGAGCTGGAGCCCCCTCTTCATTCACTTATGGCCATGACGGATTCAATCAGGCAGGGCACCTACGGAACCGTTCCTCACGCGGCTCACAGGAACCTGGACCTCATGCGGGCAAGCCTGGAGCGCCTTTCCGGGCTGGTAACAGATATCGCGGATTACGTCCGTATTCGTCATAACAGCATTGATCTCTCCCCCGGCTGGACAGACATCCCCACCCTGGCGGGACTGGCCGTACAGATTATGCGTCCGTATGCCGTGGAACGGGCTCTCTCTCTCTCTTTCCGTTCGGAGGAGGATGTGCCATCCTGCATGTGCGACGAAAAGAGGATATACCAGGTCATCATGAATCTCCTGGATAACGCGATTACCTATACCTCTGACGGTTATATTGAAGTAGAAGTCTCGACTATCCAGGGAGAAGAGATATCTCTGGTCGAGATCTCCGTGACAGACACGGGCGCCGGCATTGACGATGATATGCTGCCCCGGGTTTTCAACCTCTTCGAAGAGAACGAGGATTCGGATTCAAGAGTAAAAGGCGCTGGAATCGGTCTCTCTATCTCAAGACACCTGGTGGAACTTCACAGCGGCAGTATACACGTCGAATCCGAGACCGGTAAAGGATCTACCTTCCGGATCCATTTGCCCCCTGAAGGGGGAGGACGCATCCTCCAGTCTCCCCACAGAGAACACGGTTCCAGAGAAATTGAACTTCTGCCGGATGCTTCCGCGGCAGCAGATACACAGGAAACAGGGCAACATTCAGCTAAGAATGTATCCGTCCTGGTGGTTGATGATGATCCCCTCATATGCAGGGTTCTTGAAGGTTACCTGGTCCGGGAGGGGTACAATGCGATGATCGAGACCAACGCCCTCCTTGCGATGGAGAAGTTAGAGGCGAGAAAGGTATTCCCCGATATTCTGCTGCTGGACGCCTTCATTCCGGGTCTATCCTCCCCGGAAATGATTCGGAACATACGGGCCATATACAATGAATCGAGACTCCCTATAATAGTTCTTACCCTGAGAGAACAGGTTGAGCTTATCCAGGAAAGCTTCCGGGCCGGGGCAAGCGATTACCTTATGAAACCGATCTCCAGGGACGATCTTTCAATCCGCTTGAGGAATACCCTGCTTCTGCGACAGATAGCCCAGCATAGACAGAGAATCCATGTCATCGAACAGGATCTGGGCATGGCCAGAAAGATCCAGCTTTCCACCCTTCCTTCGCGTCCTCCTGAACTTGCGGGACTTGAGATCGGTATTCTTTATGTTCCCATGGAGAAGGTGGGAGGAGATTTCTACAATTTTCATGTTGTTGAAGAGAAAAACCTGGGTATCCTGATAACAGACGTGTCCGGTCACGGCATCGCCGCGGCCCTGATCTCTTCCATGATAAAGGTCACCTTTTCGACCCTTAAGAAGAGAGCCCGGACCCCGGCCGACTTTTTAACAGAGATGTCACGCATCATGGTAGAGCACCTGGATGAGCATTTTCTCACGGCCGGTTATGCCTATATTGACATAGAAGAACGCGTAATCCATCTGGCCCGTGCGGGACATGAGCCGACAATCGTTTACCACCGATCCACGGGGGACGTGAAGGATTACTTCCCAGGAGGAGCCATGATCTCACCGATGGTTCAAAAACCCTTCGGTGAACTGCAGATACCCCTTGAACCGGGGGACCGCGTCATCTTATACACGGATTGTGTAACTGAGATAATGAATAATGAGGGGAAGATGTTCGGCAAACGGAAGTTTAACGAATTCATACGTTCAACAGCCGATCTAAAAGCGAATGAGGTTACCTCCCGGCTTATAGTCGAACTCTGGTCCTGGTCGGGAGGTAAAGACGTCTTTGATGATGACCTGACCGTCCTCGTTGTTGACATCTCCTGATATTCATAACTCTGTCCAGGAGAAATTCCCTTGACGGCCTCCCTCAACCATGACAAAGAAACCTGAAACCGGGAGTGTTTATGGAAGCCTATCTGCCTGACTTCATCCGTGCCTATCCCATTGTAATCGAACCCTTTAAACCCTTCGCCCTGCCCCATATTGTCGCCATAACTCTATCTATCCTTTTTTTGTTCCTGACGATCTACATACTTCGCCGGGAACGTTTCCGACACTGGCGGAAACCTTACAGATACACGCTGCTGGCGCTTATGATTGTCCTGGAAATTAT
This sequence comes from uncultured Leptospirales bacterium, assembly GCA_964645775.1. GTDB lineage: Bacteria > Spirochaetota > UBA4802 > UBA4802 > UBA5550 > CAZYBU01. The sequence goes on from CAZYBU010000020.1 coordinate 47,702, forward strand.
TCAGAGAAGCTGGTACATCCTGCTAAAACAGGATGAGCTTGCGAGTCACATGGGTTTCCAGTTATGCGGGATAGCCATCATCCTGGCCATCATTACCCTTATAACCGGCAAGGAGACCTTTCTCGAAGTTATATACTTCTGGGGATTAGCTGCGGCTCCCCAGGTCCTCCTTTCTCCGGCCCTGGGACCCTACGGCTTTCCCCATTACCATTTCATTCACCAGTTTATTTCCCACACCCTGCTGATCAATTTTGTACTCTATTTCACGCTGGTGGAGGGTTACCGTCCGGGCCCCCGTTCCCCTCTCAGGGTATTAATCATAACAAACCTTTACGGACTTATCCTCATACCGGTTAATCATTTTCTCGGCACGAATTATCTGTTTCTCTGCCGCAAACCGCCGAACACAATCATGGATATAATGGGGCCCTGGCCCTGGTATATCCTTGTTCTTGAGGCCCTGGCCTTCATTCTCTTCTCCCTTGTCTATCTGCCGGTCTGGCTGGAAAGAAAGAAAAAAGGGACCGGGTAATGCCGATTGCTTGACACCGGAGGAGATCGTCTGTCATTATCAGAGCGTACACGCGTCTGACAACGACCCGTTGTTTTACGCCAGCCTTGCCGCACCCTCAGCCTGGTCAGGAGGAGCAAACTGGATATACGGGGAGAAGAACTCATCAGGGATAATGCTTTCCTTCACCTGGTAAACAATTTAAATGAAGGAATACTGATAGCCTGCCAGGGAGCGCTTACCTACGTCTCAAACCGGGTTATTGAAATACTCGGACATGAACGAGACGATCTGCTTTCCCGTCCTTTTCTCGATTTCGTTCATCCCCTGGACCGGGAGATGGTCATTCTGCATCATCAGTCCCGAATCGAGGAGGGGAAGAATCCATCCTATGACTTCCGGATCATAACGGCTGACGACAGGATTAAATGGCTCAACATATCCGGCACCCGTATCTCCTGGAATTCCGGTCCAGCGGTCCTCGCCTTTCTGACCGACATTACCCCCCGGAAGGAGATGGAAGCCCAGCTCACCGAAGCCCGCGACCAGGCTGAATCAGCCAGCCGGGCTAAAAGTGAATTTCTGGCCAACATGAGTCATGAAATCAGAACCCCCCTGAACGGCATTCTCGGCATGGTTCAGCTTTTTGCCACCACCGACCTTGACAATGAGCAGAGAGAGTATTTGGAGGCGGCCCTCCGCTCAGGAGATAACCTTGCCCGGCTTATCGGTGACATCCTCGATCTCTCCCGGATAGAGAGCGGAAAGATGAAGCTCCGGCACGAGCCCTTCTCTCTCGAGGGAATCGCCAGCACGGTCCGGGACACCTTCCGCCAGGAGGCCCAATCCCGCTCCCTTACTTTTCATGTTGAGATGGAATGCGACTTTCGCAGCAGGGTTTTGGGTGACCCTGTACGTATCCGCCAGATACTTTTCAACATCGTGGGTAACGCGCTGAAATTTACGGAAAAAGGTTCAGTGGAAGTCTATCTCTCACTTATTGAAACAGACCAGTTTAAGGGTTCCTCTTTTAAGATGGTGGTGCAGGATACCGGTATAGGGATACCGGAAGACCGGATGCATTATATCTTTGAGCCCTTTACTCAGATAGAGAGCTCCTTCAGCCGGAGCTTTCAGGGAGCCGGTCTCGGTCTCCAGATCGTCAAACGCCTCACCGATATCCTCCATGGTTCCGTATCCGTCGACAGTACCCCGGGAGAAGGAACACGTGTCACCTGTGTTATTCCCGTGGAAAGGATGCCGATTCCCGAAGAAAAAGAATACCGGGCTGCCGAAGAGCCGGCCCCAATCTCTGACGCTGCCCGTTTCCATGTCCTCCTTGTGGAGGACAACCAGACCAACCTTCTCTTTGTAAAACGTATTCTGGAAAAGATCGGTTACCGGGTAGATACGGCCACTAACGGCAGGGAAGCTCTCCAGCGCCTTGAGGATGATATTTTTGACTGTGTTCTCATGGATGTGCAGATGCCCGTAATGGACGGAGTCGAGGCGACCAGAATGATTCGAGAAAGCAACAAAAGCTGGAAGAACATTCCCATTATCGCCCTTACCGCTCACGCCCTGGAAGGGGACAGAGAACGGTTTATTCAATCCGGCATGAACGCTTATCTCTCCAAGCCGGTACGCAGGGAAGACCTTCTGGGAGTCATACGGGATATCCTCGTGGAGATGAATTCAGGTTAAGCAAAAAGTATTGACTCTCCCCGCCCTATAACGCAGAATAGGGCTCATGAACAGCCGCATTCTTATTCTACTGATTATCCTTATCTCTGTTTTTCCCTCTCCCCTCCTTGCACGGGGAAAGCCGGAAGTCGAACAGCTTATAACTGAAGTGCGCCAGATGATTTCAGATTTTCCGGGAAATGTGGATATGTACGCCAGTAAAGAGAAAGAAGAAATATTCCGGCTGATTGAGGCATCAAATAAGCTTCTTGAGGAAAACAGCGTAGATGAAGCCTATTATCAGATAAGCATCGCGAAATATTATTTTAACCTCATTAACGCGCAGAAGGAGCTTTATAACGCGAAACAGGAAGAGATGGAGGTCAGGAAAAAAATTGAAAAGAATCCCTGAGATACTCCTGTGCCTCATCATTTTCATTCCTCTGCCGGCCCTTTCCATTGAGAAGGATGAGGTCAAATCGCTTATACTTCAGGCAGAAGAGATTGTCGCTGAAATCGATGAAAATTCATCTATAAGGGAACATGTCCCCTACTATATATATTCTGACGGTATCATCGATATCATTCGGGCCAGAATTCAGCTGGAGGAAAACACCCTGGATCGTGCCTGGTATTTTATTTCCATAGCGCGCATTAAACTGAAGACCGCGCGTGTCCTGGGAGAAGCCCGGCGAATTAAGTCACGCACGGACAAGATGCTTTTGGCCTACTATAAACAGAGCAGCCTGCAGGAGGTCTCCGAGACCCTGGATATGATCCTGGTCCTCGGACTTAAAAAGAAGGAGAACATATACAAAACGGACAGGCCGGATGACCTTCTTTTCCGTTCAAGGGAGTTCAAACTGCAAGAGGAGGGTATGCATGAGCTCGATCGGATCATCCGACTGATGAAAGCGATGCCCGGCTGCCGCCTGAAAGTTGTGGGCCATTCCTCGGAATTCGATTACAAGGACGCCACCGTCCGAAAGGCCCATATCTGCCGGAAGTATATTATCGAGAAGGGTATCGATCCGGAAAGGGTAGAGGCCACAGGCCTTGGAAACAGCGAACCGGTACGAACCTACGGAGGCTTTAGACGAACGGACCGTGTCGAGTTTATCCTCTTCGACCTCTCATTCAGATAGCCTCTCTTCCACCGTGCCTACCCGGATATCTTCAATTATCATCCTCGGCTCCCTGTTACCCCGGTATTCGTTTATCTCCAGCCGGTAGACAAGGTCGAGGGGGACACCCTTCATAAAGGCTTCGTTCATCTCATCCGCCCGGTTCCATCCGATAGCACTGGCCCGGCCATTCCCATGAAACCGGTATATGCCGTGTTTACCGGCATTCCCCATCCGCCGGAAGCTTTGCACGACCAGTTTTCTTCCGAGAAAAAGTGGCGGCTCATTATCTTTTCCGAAAGGCCTGAGCCAATCGAGCTGTTCCAGGAAATTCAAGGTCACCTGGTCCGGTGGCAGCTCAAAGACAATACCTTTATCCGCCTTCCGTTCCCGCGGTTCGGCCAGGGCGTCATCTATAAGAGCACAAAGAGAATCGAACTTCTCCTTCTCTATGGTAAACCCGAAGGCCTGAGCGTGTCCTCCGATTCTGGTAAACTTCTCTTCAAAAAGCATGGCCACGGAAAACCAGTCTGTCCCGTCAGGAGAACGCCCCGATCCCCGTACCTCGTCACTATCGGGGTCACAGGCCGCCACAAGGGTCGGTTTGCCATACCGTTCCGCCAGGCGTCCGGCCACAAGACCGCTCAATCCCTCCGGCTGTCCCATCATCCTGCCCACGACACAGTTCTTATGTTCACTAACCAGGAGGGCGCCGGTTTCCCCGTTTTCAGGGTCGAGCATCTGCTTCAGGAGCTGGCGTCTGTGGGAATTCAGGGCACTGATCTCTTCAAGGTGAAGAGCTCCGCCATCAGGGTTTGAAAGAAAATATTTCACCAGGAGAGAGGTCGCACCGAAACGTCCAGGAGTGTTCAAAAGAGGGGCGATCTTCCAGGCCACGGCATCTTCCCTGGATGAAGAACCCTCCAAATAGGAAGCCAGTTCCCCCTGCCTGAACCTGTCCAGACGGTCAAGACCCTGGCGGACAAGGACCCGGTTTTCATCCCGCAGGGGCATGACATCGGCGATAGTCCCCAGGGCCACCAGGGGAAGGACCTCATTCAGAAATTCGGTTATCCGCATCGATGAGGCAAGAAGAACTCTGTGGAAAAGGCGGACCATAAGCTCTTCCGGAGGAAGGATGTCCGTTCCCTTCAGGTTCAGGGAGCGGGCCAGGTCTCGTAAGCCTTCCGGCGGAGATGAAGTATAGAGGGGCTTAAGGAATTCCGGCATCGTGGAGAACAGAGACTTTTCCCTTATTTCGGTCTCTTCTTCTTCCGTGAGACCAGTGGCGATTACCCTTGTCTCCGGCGTCAATACCCCTGAGGCCATGAGATGGGAAACAGATTCATATTCCTCCGGTTCACTCTCAACCAGTTCTTCGATGACCCGGAGTATCAATCGACCGTTACCCGTGAGGAGGATATATCTCAGATTGAAAACGGGAAGATAAGAGAGCATAAGGGCGTGACAGAACTTGAAGGTCACTCCTACCCCGGAAAGATTGGGAAAAGGGTAACCGGACTCTTCGCAGGCCGGATTAACGATACGGGCGCGGGGAAGCTCTTCTCCGCAGACGTGATGATCGAGGACGATAACATCCATGCCCAGGTCGACGGCAAGGGCTATCTCCTCGATATCCCTTATACCGGAATCGAGGGTCATGAGAAGCTTCACACCCTTTTCTGAAAACCACCGAATGATATCATCCGTCAGACCGTATCCTTCCCTTCCCTCAGGATATCGAATGTGGACATCTGCTTCCCTGCCTTCAAGAACTTTCATGAGAACGGCAAGAGAGGTCACTCCATCCACATCGGAATCGCAGAAAACTCCGATTTTTTCGTTCTTCTCCTTTCCTCTTTGAAAGCGAAGCACCGCTTCTTTCATCCCATTGATCAAAAAAGGGGAACGCATGAGCCAGAGATCCGGATTCAGGAAATCGAGCAGACTCTTCTCCTTTTCCACTCCTCTGCTTTTCAGGATGGCTGAAATTACAGGATGCAGATTCCGAGGATCCCTTTCAAAGGAGTTTTCTATCTCTCCGGTCCGGTGATTATTATCGTGAACGATCATATCCCTCGCTGTTACTTCCTTTCTTGGCCAGGTAATCGGCCTTATCGTTCTGGTTGCGACTCACGTGTTCTATCTGACAATCAGGTATGGCTTTCATCAGTTCGATGACCGCTTTATAAAGGGGTTTCAGATCATCTTTCTTTACCTGGTATTCACCAAGAACCTGCTTTACGATCAGTTCCGAATCAGTGCGTATCCTCACCTTTCGTGTTTTAAAATAACCGGCGATCTTCAGGGCCTGGATAATGGCTTTATACTCCGCAAAGTTATTTGTCCGTTTACCTATATACCGGCTTACCTTTCCCACCTGGTGATCGTTTTCATCAAGAATCACGATCCCGACTCCTGCCGGTCCGGGGTTACCCCGGGAAGCGCCGTCCGTATAGATCACAAGGGAGGCCTCCAGGGGAACGGCTATCAGGTCCGCTCCCTCCATCATGCTCTGTGTTTCGAAATCATGCTTATTATCTCCTTCATCCTGCTTCCGTATGATTATTTTCTTCTTTGTTTTAGGCTTTTCATATTTTAATAGTATTTGCCTCGCTTCTTCCAAAACAGAAGCAACATCACCCGGTTTTACGTCAGCCATTTCGGCGATCTTATCCAGGCTCTTGCCTTCAGCGAGTAGCTGAAGGACTCTATCCATACTGAGCAGCATTACACAGCCTCCGGTGGTATCAGGACTCATCCAGGGTGAAGACCTGAAAGGGATCCCTTTCTCTTTTCGATATGACACAGGAAACCGGCTGCCCTTCTTCCCCTTCTTTAAGGGAGCCTTCCAGCTCCCGGGCCAGGAAGGGAAGTAACAGTCGTTCCGTGGCGAAATGTCCCGCGTCCACCAGGGCAACGTTCCATTCCTCAGCTTCCTTCATGGTATGGTAGGTAAGGTCTCCTGTTATTATGACATCGGGATGATGAAGATGGATAATCTTTTCAACGGCCCCCTTCCCGGAACCGTTGAAAAATGCGAGACGATCGATTTTCCGGTCAGGATCCCCGCCGTACCGGAGGTTTTTCACCTCCAGTTGCCGGCTTATCTTTTGCAGAAGGTCTCGCAGCTTCACGGCTTCCCGTGCCGTGGAGAGGGATCCGAGACCGGGATGCATATTCCCGGGCCGCTCAAATATGACGCCTTCCGGCTCAAAACCGAGAGACCTGCCCAGCCGGTCATAGAATGCGCGGTCCAGGTTGGTGTGAAGGGATATACAGCTTATCTCCCTTCGAACCAGTTCCATTATAAGCCTTCCCCGGGCGTCATCATCCCTCAGTCTCTTCAATCCGCTAAATATGAGGGGATGATGGGTTATGATACAGCGGCAGTTCAGGTCCATGGCCTCCTGGAGAACCATCCGATCACAATCCAGGGCAATAAGGATATGATCTGTCTCTATCCCGCTGAAGAGCACCTGGGGTCCCGCGTTATCAAACTCTTCCTGCTCGGCGAATGGGAAAAGCCTGTTACAGATTTCGACGATTCTTTCAATAAGCATCATTGCATCCCGTGATTCTCTTCTATGTATATAACGCCGGGACAGCCCTGAATGAACAAGTTTTTTTTACTATTCTATGAACATTGCGTCGCCATAAGAAAAAAAACGGTATTTTTCCCTGACGGCCTCTTCATAGGCTTTCATTATACAGTCGTATCCCGCGAAGGCGGCTACCAGCATAAGCAGAGTCGACCTGGGAGTATGAAAATTTGTTACAAGGGCGTCCACGGACGTGAACCTGCGGGGAGGATAAATAAAGATATCCGTGCTTCCCGAACCGCTCTTCCATCTGTTCCCATCACCGACCGATTCCAGCACCCTGAGCACCGTTGTGCCCACGGCTACTATTCTTCCCCCTTTCCGGCGGGTTTTTTCCATCTCACGGACCGTATCCTCCGGCAGATGAAAATTTTCACTGTGCATCCTGTGCTCGTCGATATACCTGCATCTGACAGGCAGGAATGTCCCCCATGAAACATCCAGGTAGAGAGGAGAGACAGGAATCCCTTTTCGGCGCACCTCGTCCAGGATGTGCGAAGTAAAATGAAGACCTGCCGTGGGGGCGGCCACGGCCTCCCCTCGTTCGGCATAGACTGTCTGATAGCGTTCAAAATCTTCCCGGTCCGCCTCCCTTCGAATATAAGGCGGGAGGGGCATGGATCCGACCCGGGAGAAGAGTTCGGGGGTCATGGGCCGGGAACACTTCACGATGATAGAATCATCCTCCCGTCTCAGAACGTCAATGGTCAGGCCGGCCTCCTTCTCGCTGGTCAGTCGTTCACCCGGCATAAGACGCGCCGTGCGGTTTGATACAGTCTTCCATATATCCTCACCCAGCCGTTGCGTGAAAAGGAATTCAACCCGTCCACCGGTTCCCCTTGTAAAATAGACCCGGGCCTGAAGCACCTGAACCGCGTTTACGACCAGCAGATCATTTTCTCTCAGGAGACCAGGAATATCATGAAACTGGCGGTGGATAAACCGGCACTCCTTCCGTTCAAGGTGGAAGAGCCTGGCCCCCCCTCTTTTCAAGGAGGGCCTCTGGGCGATCAGTTCATCGGGAAGGTAAAAATCGAAATCGTCGAGGGTATAACGGCTACTCATCAGTCCCGGACGCGCTCCAGGGATATTCCTTTATAATAGAATTTCAGGATCTCCTGCCACGTTGAGCCTTTCAGAGCCATTCCCCGGGCGCCCCATTGACACAGGCCGACTCCATGTCCCCAGCCCCTTCCCTCAAAGATGATTGAATCACCCGCGCCCCGGGCGTCGAAGTAGAGACTTTTCAGCGTCTTGGGAGGGAATAGAAGACGGAACGTGTTCCCGGGAATTGTGAGGGTCCCCCGGGAATGTCGTATCCGGACCTGCACGACCCGGTCATTCCTTTTGTCAAAAGAGAGGCTTACTATCCCTTCGATGTCCCTGTACTTTTTCCGCACATAGACTTCTATGTCTCGAATCAGTATCCTCTCCGGCCATTGAAAATGCTCCGAACCGGAGCAATAATCACATTTCACGCTCTCCAGGTAGGGTATATCTCCACCGTTCCATACGTCACTGTCATCCGCGGTTTTACCACCACAGGTGGAATGAAAGAGGGCCAGTATCGGCTTCCCCTCGTAGGTCATGATCGTGCCACGGGTCTTCGATACGGCCTTTGCCGTTCTTCTGTCCTCCGACGCGATCCCCTTATAAACCTGGGAGGAGGTGCCGGCTGAAACGTGATAGTTACCCTTTTTCCGTCCCATCTGATGGTATGCGTATGTCCTGGCCGCCACGGCCTGGGCCATAAGGGCGTCTTCCTCCCAACCTGCCGGAATTTCAGAGGGAACAACACTCAGAAGGTACGATTCGACAGGGACAACGTTAATGACTGTGACGTTTTTTTCTACCCGGGAGACCTCCAGGGTTCCCCGGTAGACACTGTCATTAAACACCAGGAAACCGCTTTCGGAGGATATACGATAGGTGTCCGCGATAGATTCCGGTTTCATCACAACGGTCTTTCTGTCAAGACGATAGAGTTCTTCTCCTTTTTGATCCCGCTTGATGATCATATCCCCTGTAGAGCCGAAACGGACAGGGTCGCTTCCGGTATACAGCAGCACCCGGAGAGGAGCGCTGGCATCAAACCGGGTCTCAATAAGCGTTCCCGTGGAGGAGCACCCCCAGGTGAAGAGAACCGGTATGGAAAGGAACAGCAATATGGACAACTTTCTGAAAAGCATCGGCTGATTACCCTTTTGGATGATGTTTCTTGTGAATTTCCTGGAGCTGTTTACGGGCCATATGGGTATAGACCTGGGTCGTCGATATATCGACATGCCCGAGAAGTTCCTGGACAGATCTGAGATCGGCGCCGTTTTCCAGCATATGCGTGGCAAAGGAATGGCGAAGGGTGTGGGGCGTTATATTTTTCTTGATCCCTGATCGTTCCACGTAATTCTTCAAAAGCCTCCAGACGCTTTTTCTGTTAAGCATGGAGCCCTTCTTGCTTATGAACAGGAACTCGCTTTCCCTGATTCCGAGAATTACGGGTCTCGATTCCCGGATATACCTGTTCAGAAGCCGAACCGCTTCATCCCCGATGGGAACGATTCTCTCCCGGTTCCCCTTCCCCATAATGGATATCTCCCCCGCCCTGCTGTCGTAGTCGAGATGCTTGAGCTCTATGGCCTCTGTGATACGGAGTCCGCAGGAATAGAGAAGCTCAAAGATGGTTTTGTCTCGAAGCTGAAAAGGATCATCTTCCGAAATCGATGAGAAGAGACGGTTAACCTCCTCTTCCGTGAGATAATCAGGAAGACTCCGTTCAATCTGAGGAGACTCAATCTTAACCGTGGGATTGTCAACCTCTTCCATGCTCGAAGAGATAAAATTGTAAAACTGCCGAATAGCGGCAAGGGACCGTGCCAGGGTCCGGGATGAGTTATTCTTTTTTGTCTTCTCATGTTTCAGGAACAGCTGAACGTCTTCCCGGGTAGCTTTCAGGATATCCTTGTTCATGCCCGCAAGAAAATCATTAAATTTCCTGATATCGTAGGTGTAGGAGTAAATCGAATTGTTCGAAAGACCCTTTTCCACCTGTAAAAATTTCTGAAACCGCGTGATTGCCTGGACCTCTTTCACGACCTCACCTCTTTTTCATGATGCGTTACACTCCAACCACCGCACATCTACCAGGCCGCAGAGGACCATCTTTATTCTATTTTATATATTAAATATCGGTGTAGCCGGATTATGTCTTAAATTATGTCCTGCATTAAATGAAAAAAAAAGAGATAACGTGTTACATTAATCTACGGCGGTCTCTGGCAGGATGGACGATGGTATGGATACTATTTTCGCTGAGAGGACTTCTTCTTATTCTTCGAAGAAGCGGTTTGCCTGGATCGGTCGGTATTTTTTGCTTTTGCCGGAGTTTTCTTTGTCTGTTTCTTTGAAGACCCGAAGGGACTCTTACTTTTCTTTCCGCTCTTTCGTACGGGAGAATCCTCTATCACATAACCGTCACGGAAACGAATGACTCTGTCCGTATGCAGGGCAACGTCATCCTCGTGCGTAACCATGACAATAGTTATGCCCATTTCCCGATTGAGCCGGGTGAAAAGTTCCATTATCTCACCGGTTGTTCTGGAATCGAGGTTTCCGGTAGGCTCATCTGCCAGTATGATAGAGGGTTCATTGATAAGAGAACGTGCGATAGCTACCCTCTGTTGCTCTCCACCTGAAAGCTTGGAAGGCTGATGGTCCTCTCTTCCTCCCAGTCCCACCATGGAGAGAAACCCCTTCGCTCTCCTGCTGAGCTCCTCGGAAGAGACTCCTCCCAGGTAAAAAAGGGGCAGTTCCACGTTCTCCAGCGCGGAAGTTCTGGGCAGCAGATTGAAACCCTGGAAAACAAAGCCTATCTTCCGGTTCCTGATTTCAGCTTTTTTATCATCGTCAAGGGTACTTCCGTCGATACCGTCGAGATAATAGGAACCGGATGTGGGAGTATCCAGAAAACCGAGTATATTCATGAGGGTCGATTTCCCGGAACCGGAAGCCCCCATGATAGAGAGGTATTCTCCGTGTTTGACGTCAAAGTTCACGTCATTCAGGGCATGTACCTTTACCTCGTCACTCAGGTCGTAGACCTTGTAGAGTTGACGGATATCTATGACTGGCCGTTTCGTCATTTTTTTACCTGAATCTTGACCAGGACATCTTCCCCTTTTTCCAGACCACTCAGTATCTCAGCGTACATGTCACCCACAATGCCGGTCTTAACCTCAACCTTCCTGGCGGGAAATTTACCGGAGAGGGAGAAGTCCTTCTTCCAGATAAAACTCTTGCCCGGTTCATACGGTTCGTTCTTCGGATTTACGTTGAGAGCCTGGGTCGGAACACGGAGAACATTCTCCCTCCTGCCCACAAAGATCGTTGCCGTGGCAGTCATTCCCGGCTTAAGCATGTTTTCCGGGTTTTCGCACATTACTACCGACTGGTAGGATACAACGCCGGAGACCTTGACCGGTTTTATGCGGACCTGCCTGATGGTCCCTTCAAACTCCCGTCCCGGAAACGCGGAAACGGTGAAGGTAACCTTCTGCCCGCTCTCTATAAAACCGATATCCCCTTCATCCACATGAACAATGAGCTCCATCCGGTCAAAGCTTTCTACAACCTCGAAAAGAGGTGTCCCTTTTTCCACGGGACGGGTCTCCTCGCCGTAACGCGCGACAACAATGCCGGAAACGGGAGACTTCACCGTCAGGTTCCGCTGCATCTGGCGGGCATTCTGATAATCCATCTGAACCTGACGGTAGGCGCTCAGGGCCTTCTTGTACTGGATCTCAGCCAGTTCAAGGCCCTGCTTTGATATCAGGTCCTCCTTGAAGAGTCTCTGTTTTCCCTCCCATTCACGACGAGCCGCCTCCAGGTTCAAACGTGCGCTTTCATAGCCAGCTTCAAGTTTTTTCAGGCGAGTCTCCATCTCCTCTGAAGAGAGACGGGCAAGCACCTCTCCATTTTTTACCCTGTCATTATAATCTGCGTGCAGTTTTTTAATAATTCCATCGACCTTACTCAGTACGATCCTGACATCAATAAGACTGAGTTTTCCTGTGGATGTTATAGTCTTAACAACATCACCCCGGTCACTCTTCTTGAAAACATAGTCCTTTTTATCTTCCTCTCCACAACCTCGGCCGACAAGGATAATAACAACGATAAGGATAACGGCCACAGCCACGGTCAGTACTATTTTTTGTCCTAACGTCGACATATTCTCTCCTCATCCACCCCTATTATGTTAGCCAGGGTGGCCAGTGTCATCATGTAGGTATACCTTGCCTTTACGTGAGCTATCTTTGCAGTCAGGATACCTCTCTCTGCTTCCTGAAGTTCAAACTGGGAAGCCGCCCCGCTTTCGTAGCTCCTGGTGGCAAGAAGAAGGTGCTTTTCCGTGTCAGAGATCATTTTCTCGGAGAGAGAGATCCTGTTCTTAAGGTTGTCCATCGCCTGAAGGTTATTGGCTATCATGTTTTTCAGGTTCAACCTGACGTCCTTTTCCTCGTATACCATTCTGTTGAAATTCGCCTTTGCCGAATCGATCTTTGCACCGATAGCGCCGCCGTGGTAAATCGGAACTTTCGCCTCAAAGGTCCAGGTAAATACCGGAGCCCAGTTCGATGGGTAGAAGTTTTCCTGTATGTCCTCGAAACCGTAGAGCTTGGAGTTTTCCACTCCCAGAGCGAAATGCAGGGCGACACTGGGATACCTGCCCGCTTTCTCGATTTCCACCTTCTTTCTCTGTATCCTCTTCTTTACTTCAAAAACCTGTAGGGCGGGACTGAATATTTCAGCAAACCGGAAAAGTTCATCCTCATTATATCTGACCTCGGGCAGCTTTCCCTTCTCCGGGACCTCAATCTCCACGTCCTGGGGAGGGATACCCATGGCGCTGAAAAGCTGACGCCTCTTAAACGCTGCCTGGTTTTCCGCCTCCTCGTAATTCATAAGGTTTTCGGAGTATTTAACTTCCGTTTGGCTTACATCCAGGATAGGTCTCTGTCCCAGACGATAGAGTCTTCTCATCTTTTCAAGTTTTTCCTGTATATTATCAAGAAGACGTTTCTGGAATTCCATGATATCTCGCGCCAGAAGAAACTCATAGTAGGCCTTTTTCACGTTAAAAACCATGTCCCGTTTCTGTTTTTGAATGTTCAGCCTGGAAAGGTCGACTGTCATCCGGGCGGCCTCTTCCGTTCCTTTTCGTTTTCCGTCATAGAGAAGGTAGCTTACCGTCACACCGGTGAAAAGTCCGATATCGGTATCTACACCCGGCACCCGGACCACTCCCGTTGAGGTATCCTCCGAACTCAATCGTTCGATTGTTTTTATATGGCCCTCTATGCCGATATTGTTCCGTGCCGTAGTCAGCCTGTACTGGCTGAGTGCGTGTTTTCTCTCTTCCTCGCTCACCTGAAGAATGGGATTATTATCAAGAGCCAGACGGATACAAGTATCAAGGCTCAGGCTTTCCTCGCTTGACAACAGTGGAATGGAGAGAAACAGCACTGAAAACAGTACCCAGAAGACTCGCTTGAAGAGATATCGTATAGGGGTCATTGAATGGTTCGGTCAATCCGGATGAAATCTGATGAATCAATGAACAGTACAATCGTGGTGACTGTCAATAAAATTACGTTTATCTATAAAATATTAAAATCTGTTTGACACAGAAAGGCCCCTGTTGAATACAGTTATTCCAGCGTTCCGCTGGCGTAGCTCAATTGGTAGAGCAGCTGATTTGTAATCAGCAGGTTGCGGGTTCAAGTCCCATCGCCAGCTC
>CAZYBU010000021.1:0-57961 GCA_964645775.1 uncultured Leptospirales bacterium
CGCGCTAACACCCCCACGATGAAATATTTTGGAGAGAATGTGCCAGAGGAAAAAGGGAGCTCTCCGTACCCATTCTGGGCACAGGCAGGGGCGGCGTTTTTTGGTCCTTTTTTCGCCGTGGAAAAAAGGACATAAACATGGATTTTGGGCAAACAAGCTCTCGCAGAAAAGTCCCGATTTCATCGCCCCCCCGGTTCCCGGAATTCTTGTCATAAGAATACCGACAGCAAAGTTGGGTAACAAAAGATTAAAACTTCACATCCTGGTCCGCTTCACCCCTGCGGATCACGGTATACACTCCCGTATCCAGGTCGAGATCATAGATATTGAAGTTAGTGGTACTATCAAAGCCTTCGTGATGTTCAGCAAAAGTGAGTGAAGCGGAACCTTCCTTTTCACTCATTGTCCGGTGAAAGACATTGACCGGCCAGAACAGTATGGAGCTTCCCTGGCTCAGGACCCGGTCACCCATGGTGATTCTATCCCGGGTCACGGTAAACTGCTCGACCTTCCCGTGATTGGGTGTATAGAGTTCCACGTACCGCGTACCGGCCATAACCAGCAGGTTGTCCGACTGGGCGGGATGCATATACCAGGGACGTTCAACGCCGCCCACCGGGCCGGGGGAAACCGCTTCCCGGTCATGTATCACCCGGTCCACGGAATGGACTCGGGAGACAATATCTTTTGGAAGAATATCAAAAGTCACACCTTCGGTTTTACGAGAGGGCTCCAGAGCTATTACCTGGTAGAGTCCGGGTATTTCGTCGATTATTTTCATATTGATAGAATAGCGAAATGAACGCATCCTGTCAACAGTAGCCCGATTTCATCTCAGGTCCCGGCCGGGAGCCCGCCTTCATTTTTTTCCATGAATCACCCTCCGGTCCACGATGACGAGAAGCGCGGCCACCAGTGCGAAGGCAGCGGCGATGCCGCTCACGTTCAGGGCGACCTGGGCCGGGGTCAATACCGTAAGGTCGATAAAGGGATAGGGATAGGTCCCGATGACGCTTCCCCGGACCAGGGAATAGACCAGGTAGGCCAGAGTATAGAGGATCCAGTAAATGATATAGTGAAACCGAAAGGGCTCCCGTTCCCGGACCAGGAAGAAAAGGAGAAGCGCGGCTGGAGGTACCGCGTAATGGAGAAGCATGTTCGAATAGACGGCTATACCCTGCATCGGATATGTTCCCCGGAGAAGGATGAAGTAAATAATCCCCGTGAGGGTAATGTTCAGAAGGGCCAGTCCGAAGAATCCGGAACTGTTAAGAAGAAAGGGCCTCTTCACCAGGGATGAAAAACAATAAACGGCTACCAGCAGGTTCGACTGGATGGTGAAGTAGCTGAAGAACTGGACAACCGTCATATCCGTTGACATCCTGAAGGAGAGCTCCATGATCACCCCGGCCAGGGCCAGTATCCCCACCGCAAGACTCGCTGACTGCCTGATACTCATGCTCATCTTTGCATCCCGGAGATCCATCAGGTATCCTGCACGTCACCCAGCTCTTTAAGGACCTTCTTCTCGTTGTACTTCAGAAAAAAGAGCCCGGCCAGAACGCAGAGGATAAAACCGAAGGTCCCGCTCAGGCGGACGCCGAGAGCGTTTCCAGGATCCTTGCCCAGGGTGGTCAGGGCCGCGAAGATCAGGATGCCGAAGGTCTGGCCGAATTTCTGCATCAGTGTGCGGGCGGCGTAGAACATCCCCTCCTGTTTGATGCCGGTCTTCATGGCGTCGTGTTCGGCGATATCGGCCAGGATAGCGTTGGGCAGGATACCGAGAAAGGATATGGGAATGGCGTAGAAGAGGGCCAGGAGGTAAGCCTGAAGGTTCTCGGAGACCGGGAGGGCCTCACCCATGAAGAAGATCATAAAAAAGATCAGGCTCATGAAAAAGAAGGAGAGGACCACCAGGATCTTCTTCCCCACCTTCTTTGCCAGGAGGTTAACAAAGGGATAAAATATAAAGGAAACGATGACCATGATGGCCAGGATCTGTCCGGTAAGGGCCTCCTCCAGACCCAAAAGGACCGTCACGTAATAAAGGAGGCCGGTCATAACAATTGTGAGGCCGGTGAAGTAAGAGAAATCAGCGACAACATAATAAACAAAATTCTGGTTTTTGAAAGTCGTCTTTATGGACTGGAACATGGATGTTTTCGAGGGTATGCTCTCACAGTACTTCTTCTCGTCGATGAAGATCACCGGGATAAACATGAACAGGACCGAGATAAAGGCCATGCCTCCCACGGCGTACTGGATGGAGAGGACCTTGTCCTGGACGGCGAAAGATTCCCTGAGCACGGAGGCCAGGGTCGGAGTCTGGGCCGCGGCGATGATACCCAGGGCGTAGGTGATGGATATCCAGGTGGAAAGATTCAGGCGCTCGTTGGCCGTGTGACCCAGCTCAGGCAGAAGGGCGAAGAAGGGGGTTACGTAGGCTGTCAGGAAAAGATAAAACAGGAACTGGATGACGACAAGCCAGACGATGTTCCATCCGCTCACGCCGTGTACCGGCGGCACAAACATGAGGGTGCAGAAGAGGGCGGCCGGGATGGCGCCGAACATGAGAAAGGGTATCCTTCGTCCCATGCGGTGGCCGCTCCGGTCACTGAGGCTGGCGATCAATGGATCGGTTATGGCATCGAAGAGCCGGCCCGATGCGGCGATAAGGCTGATGGCGTTCAGGACCCCGAGGAAGGATATCTGGATGATGAAGTAGGGAATACCGGAACTGTCAGGCGGTATGTAGAAATAGACGAGCTGGAGCCCGATGATGTTAATGAGGGTCGACCAGCCGAGCTGGCCCAGGGCGTAGGCGATCTGCCGCGGAAGGGGAAGAGAGGGCTTGCTTGTCATAACGGCGCCTCCAGTAACTTTTTTTTCACGTGTGGAAACCGACCCGCGAGGGTATCATACCGGGACGCATCCTACAGGTTCCGTGGAGAGATGTCAATTGGAATCATGGATATTCGCAGGCCCCCATAGACCAGGTACTGTCCTGTTCACGGTCGTATCCGTAAAAATCATCCACGAAACAGGTTTTCTGGTTGGTATTGGCCCCGGTCAGTGCGGCAGAAGGAGCGGAGGCCGAAAGTCTCCAGTTGTTGTCCATAAGAGTCCGGTAATTTCCGTCGGAACCTCCGTAGCTGACGAAAAGACCGGAAATCCCGGATTTATAGGTATTGGTATAACAGGTTGGCGCCGTTGTGCCGTTTAACGCTCCAGCGCCCACCTTAAATCCAGCGTCTCCGGATATGTCGGTCACATCACCGAGAGTATTATCATGAAGGAGTATAAAGCTTCCCCCTGATCCGGCGTCCACGAATAGAGAATGATAACAGCTGTTGAAATCTGCATCGATCTCATTGAGTATGACCCTTCTCGCGGCTGACCCGGTGGCCAGGAAAATATTATTATACAGCACAACGGCCTCATCATTTTCGATATTGGAATTCACGACGAACCGCCGCCTTCGGCGGCGGAGGCAATAATTCATTGTATCCGCGACAGTACGCGTCTTCAGGTATAACTGCTGATGTTTATTAATACCTTGTAACAAAGAGAAATTGACTCTTTTCTTAAAATATACAACCTTTTGATGGAATCTTTACCCATCCAGCCGATCATTCGGGTAAATAAATACTGGAGATAATCATGCTAACCATGAAGGTCCCTCAGGATCTGCACATCCATACCATCTATTCCACCGGGGACGGGTCCGTTGTGGAACAACAGACCGTGGAGCTGGTGGCCCGCGTGGATCACGCCGAGAGGATCGGTATCAGCGATCACTTCGAATACCTCTATGACGGTCTCTTCGCGGAGTACGAATCCACGGTTCGTTCCCACGGACTTCTCCTGGGCACGGAAGTGGACGGGGGAAGCTGGACCCGCCTGGCGGCCGGTTTCCCGGTCGATTACTTTGTCTATCATTGCCGCGACACGGAGAAGGACTACCTTGGCCTCCACGAACTTCTCGAGACGGGCAAACCGGTCATCGTGGCCCATCCTCACATGATGGGTACCGATTTCGACAGGCTGCCGGATGAGGCTATCATTGAAATCAACAACCGCTACATCTGGCAGTGTGACTGGATAGAGACCTACGGCCCGGTACGAAACAGGTTTCGCTTCGTCATAAGCAGCGACGCCCACCAGCCGAACTGGCTCGACCAGAACGTGGCCCGACGGGCCGCCGAAGAGCTGGGGATCGAGGAATATCTGATGGGAGACTACTTCCTCATGGACGACAGGTTCAAACCGGCTCTGGTCTGACCTGTCATGATCAAGATACCCCATCCTGCCATCTTTACTCACATTTATGACAAACCGGTCGGTCCACTTTTCATAAAGTTGATGACAGAATAGAGTATAGTGATACCATTCGTTCTATTCTAATCTGTGCGGAGTACCCATGTCAGATTTCACAATTGAACGTCACGGTGATGTGGTCATCCTCCATCTCCCAGGAAGCCTGAACAGCCAAAATGTCCAGCAGGCTGAAGATACCTGGCTGACTCTCCTGCGGGATAAACCGAACGTACTGGCCCTGAATTTCAGAGCAATACAGAGTATCGATTCTCTGGGCCTGAGTCACCTGGTAAAGCTCTCCCGCAAAACCATCATGGAAGAGATCGAACTTGTTCTTTATGATATTCCACCCATGGTCCATGAACTGTTCAAAATCGCTTCTCTTGACCGGTATTTCAATATCCTGACAGAATATGAATTTCAGGATAAGATTCTGGGCTAACAGTTCGCCGTCAGGAGACGGTCTGCATGTTCACGGCGGCGGCAGGATTCTTTCTCTTCACCTTCCACGTGCTCTTCCGGGTGGACCCCGAGAGATCGAAGGTTGCCGGCAGGTTTCCCGCTTCCATCTATTACTGGATATACATATTCATCCTTCTTCCATCAGCCCTCCGGATGCCTCTGACCTTCTCATACATTGAGGCGCCATCAGCCGGCCTGTGGTTCGCCATACGGAGGGTTATCTTCCTGGTGGGCCTGGCCCCGGCCATGCTTATCGACGCTCTGGCCACGACCAGGCCGGGGGGAGGGAAACCATCAAAGGTCCTGGCCATCATCGATTCCGTGCTGTTCACTTTTCAGACCCTGGTTCTGGACGCCCTTGTCTGGTCGTGGTTTTTCCCAAAGGGGTAAGATGTTTATACACTGGCCGCGAAAGGATGAGCTATACCTTGCAGACACATTTTTTAATAAACCGGAAATTATCTGATTGACAATCCCCTTCCCCCTGTTGTATAAGCGGTCTTCAGTTTCCCATGTGGTTTCCTGGTTTCAACAGTGCCTGAATAATTCAGGCATTATTTGTTATTCAAAGCTTTATTGCATAATGCAGTTTCCAATATTTTTTCTGCAGTTTCTGCTGCATAATTTTTTCAGGAGGATTATACCATGGAATACAGGACACTTCTCGCGTATCCCGCCATACCGGATACCTACTGGAGCCTGACAGGCTTCCTCCCTTTTCTCGGGAAAAAGGCTATGGTACCTCCTCTGGGACTTGCCTCCGTGGCAGCCCTTTTACCTGAAAACTTTACCTGCAGGCTTGTGGACCTTAACATAGAAGACCTTACGGACGAAGACCTTCGCTGGGCCGACCTGGTCTTTCTTTCGGCCATGGTGATCCAGAAGGAATCCTTTGATGAGATCGTTTCCCGGGCAAAAGAGTTCGGTTGCCGCATCGTTGCCGGAGGACCCTATCCTACCTCCTCCTACCAAAAAATTGATGGCGTGGACCATTTCGTGCTGAACGAGGCTGAGATAACGTTACCCCGATTTATAGATGACCTTGAAAGAGGAGAGGCCCATTCTCTCTATACCAGCAGCGAGAAACCTTCCCTGGATATAGTCCCTATTCCCAGATTTGACCTTATTAAGGTTCAAAACTACCTTACCATGGCCATCCAGTTTTCACGGGGATGCCCTTTTAACTGCGAATTCTGTGACATTATCGAGATGTTCGGCCGTAAGCCGAGGCTCAAGAGCCCGGACCAGCTCCTCATGGAGATTGAGGCGGTTCAACGCACCGGTTTCCGGGGATCGATTTTTCTTGTGGATGATAATTTCATAGGGCATAAACGAAAAGTCAAGGACCTCCTCAGGGCCATCATTCAATGGCAGAAGGACCGCGGTTATCCTTTCCAGTTCTATACCGAGGCGAGCGTCGACCTGGCCGGGGACGAGGAGATGATGCAGCTCATGCAGGACGCAGGATTCGATTTCGTCTTCCTGGGACTCGAGACGCCCAACGAGGAGTCCCTGAAAGCCACGGGAAAGGACCACAACCTGAAAATAGACCTTGTGGAGGCCGTGGACAGGATACAGCGCCACGGCATGGCCGTTGCCGGAGGATTTATTCTCGGATTCGACACGGACGACGAGACTATTTTTGACAGGATGATAGAGTTCGTGGAACGTAGTTCCATCCCAATGGCCATGATCGGCCTTCTGGCCGCCATGCCTAATACCCAGCTTTACCGGAGACTGGAAAAGGAGGGACGCCTTCTGGAAGACTGGTCCGGGAGCAACACCCACAACCTGGAGGCCAACTTCATCACCACACTCCCACACGAAGTCCTTGCGGAAGGGTACAAACGGGTCCTTCGGACTCTCTACAGGCCGAGAAGTTATTTCGACCGTTCCCTCCGTTTTCTAAAGAAGCTTCCCACGAAAAAGGTGTCACCTCCGCCCTACTCCATTCCCCACATGGGTTTTATACTTTTCATCTCTCTCATCTGGCAGAGTCTGAGTTTCTACGGCCTGGAGTACCTCCGCTATCTCTTCCTCGGCATGAGACACCGCCTCTCCATGCTACCGGACCTTATCGCTTACAGCCTGCAGGGACACCATTTTATAACCTATACGCGAAACATGCTCGAAATGGAAGAATTCAGACTCCTCCTCTCGGCGGAAAGGGCAAGGATCATCCAGCGTCTGAATACCCTTCAGGACCTGGACCATAATTACTATACCAGCAGGGAACTTGAACGTGCGGTTTCTGAATCTATGACACGAATGGCCGAAAGATATAAGGGGCTTACCCGATCCGCCCGCAAACGGGTCAAAGAAGAGTATCGTGATTATATCTCCTGTTGCGAAAATACCCTGGAACGCATTTCAACTCCCGGCAGAGTAGAAAGTACAGAGGAAAGCGATCTCCCGGAAGCGGAACCTGTTATCATGAGGAACCAGAATGACGACGTTGCGATCTACTGATCCAATTTCAACTCCCTCGCTGCATGGGTTCCATGAATCATAGATTACCTGCAACGTAGATTGCTTCGTCATCCCGACAAAGTCGCGATGACGAAGCAATGAAAATATCTTCTTCATTCCCTCAGGGAAGAGAAAGAACTATTCTCTTCCAATCAGTGTCAGGTCAGTGTCAGGTGAGGTATTTTTCAGCAAGTTTCTCACCCTCGTCAATATTAACTCTCCAGAGGAGAAATCCGCCCACGACAAAGAGAATCAGAATCGAGAGGATGCCGAAGCGGATGTTCCCGGTAATGACGGTGACCCATCCTATAAGCTGAGGACCGATGACAGCCGCGAATTTGCCAAGCATATTGTAAAAACCGAAGAACTCCGCGGCCTTCTCCTCCGGTATAATCCTCGAATAAAGGCTCCGGGAAAGGGCCTGTATACCTCCCTGAAAGAGAGCTATAGAGACGGCCAGAATGTAGAAATGCCATTCCTCCTGCATGAAATACCCGCCGATGGTAATAAGGATATACCCGCCGATGGCTGTCATGATCGCGTTCTTGACCCCTATGCGTCCCGCTATCCAGCTGTAGCCAAGGGCGGCCGGAAAGGCTACGAACTGAACCAGGAGGAGCGCCTTAATAAGGGAATCCGAGGCAAAACCGAGGGTCATCCCGTAATCCACAGCCATCCGTATGATGGTGTCAACACCGTCGATATAGAGCCAGTAAGCCAGCAGGAACATGGCCACGATCTTGAGGTTACGGATGTCACGAAATGTGTCCATGAGCTGTCTCCAGCCCAGAACGACGGCCCGGCCGATGGTCTTCCTGTCTTCAATATAAGGCTCTTCGACGAAGAGAATGATCGGCAGGGAGAACACCGCCCACCAGACAGCCACGGAAATAAAGGAGAGTCGTATGGCCGTGACACCGTCCGGTATTCCGAAAAGCTCAGGCTTCGTGTACATAAGAACGTTTATGAGAAAAAGAATGCCGCCTCCGATATATCCCAGGGAAAAACCGAGTGAAGAGACAAAGTCGACCTTCTTCTCTGACGCGACTCCGGGAAGGAGGGAATCATAAAAGATGTTGCCGCCGGAAAAACCGACGGTTCCACCAATATAAAAGAGGATGGCCAGTTCCCACATACCCTGGGCTACCATCCAGAGAGCACCGGTCATAACGATGCCGAGAAAGGCAAAGAAAATGAGGAACCGTTTCTTCACTGAACCCTTGTCCGCGATGGCCCCGAGGAAAGGGGCCATGATGGCGACCAGCAGAGACGCGATGGAATTCGCGAGTCCCAGGTAAAGAGTACTCTCATTCAGATTGGCCGGGTTCGACCAGTACTTCTTGAAAAAGACAGGAAAAAATCCAGCCATGATTGTGGTTGCGAAGGCCGAGTTACCCCAGTCATAGATGGCCCATGACCAGATTGTCTTCTTTGTGTCCTTCATCTTCCCTCCCCGGGCCTGAGGCCCATTAATGTAAAACTCTTCTCAGGCAAGCAGTTCCGTTCGAGTAAAAATATAATCCAAAAAGTCCTGTTTTATGACAACCCGAAAATAATTACTATCGTTTAAACGATCAGGATTATACCCGTTATAGGCGAGGTATTTATCGCTTATTTTCCGATCGAACCAGTGGACCAGGGCTATGGTTCCATGAGATATTTCCAGCCCGGTTATCCCTCTCTTACCGATGGTACAGCCGGAATTGAAGAGAGCGGGCACAAGAAGTTCATTGTTATAAAGGCCGCTGCTCATCCGCATCTCTTTTTCTTCCTTTTCCAGGTTCTGAAGATCGTTCTTGTAGAGCCCGATCTTTCTTCGGATCTTTTCCTTCTCGTCCTGATTAACTATGGGATAGTCCCTGCAGAGCTTTTCAATATTGAATTTCAGAGAATCGATTTTGGAGAGTGACTCGAAGAGAGGGCGATGGGTATGACCGATAATAGAGATCACTTTGTTATTTTTCGAGAACCCGTATATACGCTTCTCAAGGGCATATCTTTTGCGGCTGTTATAAGCCACCGAAAAATTTTTAATGCCCAGGGGATTGGCCACATACCGCAGGATGAATTCCGATAAGGGATACAGGCGCTCCAGTATAAGAGAGGCCTGGTGACCGTGAAAGACAAGCATCTGTTTTCCCTTGTATTCAAATTTGATAGCGGGATAGAGGGCGTCATTGACAGGATGGTAATGCCGGGAGAAGAGACGATAGTCATGGTTACCCACGATCTTGTAAAGAGATGTCTCATCCATAAATCTCTGAAACACACCGTAGAGCTCCTGCCACTGGATGATGACATGTTTCAGGGAGAACCGTTGCAGTTCCTCAATGTCACCGTTCAGGACAAGACCGTATTTCCTGGGCAGGTAGTATTCCTCAAGAAGGGTGTGGACCATATCCGCGTTATGTATAAAGTCGTCCCTTTTTGAACCGTCTCCCAGGTGCATGTCACTCAGGATTAAATAACGGTCATCATCACTCAGGGGCACCGCTGGGGCTTCGGCCATCAGGTTTTTCAGTTTCGTGTACAATGAAAATATTCCTGTGTTATGTCACCTCTTAACCCGGATCCCCTCGCATTTTCAACCATTATTTCACCGAATTCCACGATAAAGGCCTCTCCTGCGGGATTCTCACGGGGTAATCATTGAGGCGATGTGCAGGGTTCCTCTCTGTTCATATTATCCAGCCTGTCCCCTGCTATTCACACAGATCCAGGATTTATTCCTTAACTCTTTCTGTCCAAAAACTCTAATGTCCCCGCCGCGGAAGGCGACGGGAACTGTCCGCACGTAAAAGCATCTTCACAAATTATTTCTAAAACAGATCATACTTTTGCTGTTATAGAATTATCAACATTTTGTGTATTTTTTGCAAATATTATAATTCCTCTTGTTTGTTTATGTATTTCCTGCTTGCCAGAACAGGCCATATACGTATCGGTAACCTTGGATATCGATAGTTATCGGCATATTCAGCCAGGAAGTGGTAAATGCACTGGATTTATCTCACGATCGCCATACTCTTCGAGGTGGCCGGAACAACAAGTATGAAGCTCTCTCACGGTTTCACCCGGATACTCCCCTCGATCATGATCTTTGTTTTTTACGGCCTCAGCTTCGCGGCCATAACCCTGGCCCTGAAACGGCTGGAAGTGAGCGTGGCCTACGCCATCTGGGCTGGTCTGGGGACAGTCCTTATCACTATCATCGGTATTCTCTGGTTCCGGGAACCGGGAAACCTGATTAAATATATCTCAATAGCTTTAATTGTTATCGGTGTTATCGGTTTGAACCTGGCAGGGAATCATTGATCTGCATTTCTGCATTAATCATTTTTGTCTCCTATGGCTGTTTCTTACCTCGTCCGGCGAGCAAAACGTATCGGCGATGAAATCGTAAAGCTATCCGGTTGCCTGGATACAGACTGTTATATCGTGGAGGCCCCTCAAAAGAATAGCCCCTGCCTCATGTGATTTTACGAACAGGGGTGTTCTTCGGAAAAATACGCAGGTCCCCACTTACTCCAGGGTGCCATTCTCCTGCTTCCGCCTTGCCGGCAGCCGTTTCAGAATGGAAACCGTTATCCTGTAAACTAAAAGGGTGGTCACCAGAAGGTATGGGAGGGAACCGAAGAGCATGATCCCCCCGATCTTTATCAGAATGACCAGAAGGCCTGTCACGGTCTCGAAAAACCCGGCATCCGTGATGGGTTTCCAGAGAGCGACGAAATCCGCGTAGGACATGGGAGTAGCCACTCCCCAGATCCAGTCGATCATTGTAGCGCCGGTCAGATAGATAAGAAAATAATAGGGCAGAAAGGTAAAATAGTTGGTAAGCCACGTCATCCCAAGTCCGATAGGAAGGTTGAACCTCAGCCGGGAAAAGGGCCTGGTAACCAACCAGACAACAGTTACAATCGGCATCTGGACAC
The DNA here is from genome assembly GCA_964645775.1 of uncultured Leptospirales bacterium. Classification (GTDB taxonomy): domain Bacteria; phylum Spirochaetota; class UBA4802; order UBA4802; family UBA5550; genus CAZYBU01. The sequence goes on from CAZYBU010000021.1 coordinate 11,184, forward strand.
CGAAGGTGGGCGTCATGGCCACGACAGTACCGAACAGGACGGCCCGGATTATCCGTTCCGGATCTTCCCTGGTTCCGGTGATAAGGTCGATGAACCGATCATCGATGATCCCTTTCAGTCGGGAAAAGAGGGAAACAGATTTCATTCATTCATACCCTGATCGGAATCGACCTCAATGATACAGAGAGCAGGGGCCGGAGAGAGGGTCAATAAAAAAAAGAAGGGCAGCAGCGCATTCCCTCTAAAAAAGATTGCATCCGCCAGGCACCTGTCCTACCCTCTCTCCATGGCGCCAGAGATCAAACAGAATAAGACCGTGAAAAGAGTTGGAGGCATGGCACATGGAAACCGGTAAGGGACTCTCTGACTATCCCGTGCTTATCGCCGAGGATGACCCGAACAATCGCCTCCTGCTCAGACAGGTCTGCCGCAGTCTTAATCTCGTTACCGAAGAAGCAGAAAACGGATTGAAGGCCCTGGAACTGGCCAGGAGCAACCGATACAGTCTCTACATCATAGATATCATGATGCCCCGCATGGACGGCATAACCCTCATCGGCCACATACGCGAACTGGTACCCGACGCCATCATACTGGTACAGACTGCCATCGACGACTCGGAGACCATTATACGAACCATGCGTCACGGGGTCTTCGACTATGTCATGAAACCGATAGATATTAACCAGCTTTCCCGGACCCTGGAGAAGGCCCTCTACTTCCATCACCTGGCGGAATTCCGAAAACGTCACAAGGCCTACCTGCGCAACGAAATCGCGGAGATTCGCGAGATCCAAGCCTCTCTTCTGCCCGACCTCGATCGTTTCTCAAACTTTGACATAACAGCCAGCATGCTGCCCGCCAGTGAATTATCGGGAGACTTTTTCGACGCCTACCCCATCAAGAAAAACGTTCACCAGCTTATACTCTGCGACGTGGCGGGTCATGGAATCGCATCATCCTATCTGGGTTCGGAGCTGAAGAGCATCTACAAGCTCATCACTGAGCGAAACGTTCTGCTGGACGCCACCCTTCATGAGATCAACAATTACGTGTACGAGAAGTTCGGGAACTCCGTGCATTTCAGTACCGCGGCCCTCTGCCAGCTGGATACTCGATCCGGGGTGGTCTCATACGCCTCGGCCGGTCATCCTCCCGCCCTTTTCTGGAGCCATGAGCAAAAAATACTCCAGGAGCTGGGTTCCACGGGTCCCCTTATCGGCCAGTACCCGGAGCTCAGTTACGGCGTGGTCAAGCTTACCATGGAACCGGGGGACACCCTGCTACTCTACACGGACGGCGTGACGGACATTCTGGATGAAGAGGACAGTAATCGATTCGGGCACAACCGCCTCAGGAAGGCCTTCCAGGAGGCGGCAGGGGCCGGTTCCCGCTCCGTGGTCTTTCAGCTTTTGGACGAGCTCTACCGGTTTAACGGTTACAGGCCCCAGCCGGACGACATATCATTCATCTGCGTTCGAAGGAAATAGAAAGAGATAAACTGTCCCTCTCTCTCATTCGATTCTCTTTGCTGTCTCACGCATGAATATTTCAGTCTTTCAAATAGGATCATGAACTTCTTTTTTAGAAATCTTATAAAATCTTCACAGTCGCTTTCCCGTGCAACACTCCTTCATCAAGCGATAAATGTTCTTTTATTTTCTTAATGCCTCGGCCGGCATGAGACGGTTCACGTACCGTGCCGGGATCATGGCCGAGAGGGCCGGTATGACAACCGACAGCAGGACGGCCACCACAAGCTGCCAGACGTTGACCCTCGGCTTGATAACGTAATCAATCGGCATATCAATCCCCTGCATAAAACTCTCAAGATTGACGCCATGAATGGAGAGAAACAGAATTAAGATAAACCCCACCAGGGCTCCGGCCACGCCTCCCATGGCTCCCATGACGGCCCCCTCGGCCGTGTAATTCCAGAAGACCTGCCGATCGCTCATTCCCAGCGCCTTGAGTGTGCCGATTTCACGAATCCTTTCGAAGATGTTCATCATCATGGTATTGATGATAACAAAGGAACCCAGGAAAAGTATGAGACCCTCGATTATCAGATAAACTACCTTCGCCGTTTCTAACATCACGTAAAAGTCTCCCAGCTGGATCTTGTAATCCTGGACGGCAAGATCTTTTCCCGCCAGGTCAGCGACCCGCTTTTCAACAACAGGTGTGTCATCCCGCTGATCAGCAAATATCAGTATCTCCGTGATGGCATCCTCCAGTTTAAGAAGCCTGCGGGCGTCATCTAGAGAAAGAAAGAAAAACTTTCGGTCGTAGAAACCGTTTTGCAGACGGAATATACCCTCCACCCGGAGCTTGATGCCGTTAAGGCCCCCTTCCGAAGTTTTCGTGGCAACCAGTATCTCTTCCCCTTCTGAGACACCGAGCCTTTTGGCCAGAATCTCCCCGATATAGAGACCACTTCCGGTAAAGGAGCCCTTCACGATATTTTCTGAAAGATTGAAGTGGTTCTTCTCCAGATCGATCCCCATCCCCACGGCCTCGACCGTATGTTCCTCTTTAGATAAGAGGATACCGAAACGCACCCTCTGCTCCACGTCCCTGACGCCTTCCAGGGATTCCAGACGTTTCGACAGACGATTGGAATCGGAGATACCGGTATCCACCGGCATAAAACGTTCTCGCTTAAAGAATTCCTCCGTGGTGACCCGGACGTGGCCAGTCTGGTTATTAATGTAGGAGTCCAGATACATGTTCATGACTCCCTGGATCCATCCGTGGGCCACTCCCACCGCCATGGCCGCGAAAAATATGGCAAGAATCGTCAGGAAAGAACGCTTCCTGTTTCGCTGAATATTCTTGAGTACAAATCTCAACATGGCTCCCTCCTTACTGGACCGTCCGCAGGCATTCCACTGGTTGCATATCCATGACCTTTCTGGCTGGATAATAACTCGCCAGAACGCTTGCGATAACGGCCAGGAGAAAGGCCTGGACGTAGGCAATCAAAGGCCAGGTCGATTTCATGACCCCCATGAAAGAATACTCGGAACCGACCATGCCGGAATAGTCGATACCGTGCACGGCGAAATAGACATTGAGAAGACTCCCCAGAAGCAGGCCGAACAGGCTTCCCAGAAGACCGATAACCAGCCCCTCGAAGATAAAAAGGTTTCTCACCTGGGAGTCCTCCATACCCAGGGCCTTGAGGGTCCCTATTTCACGCCTTTTCTCAAGAACCGAGATGAGCATGGTATTAATGATTCCCACACCGCCGATAACCAGGATAAACAGAAGAAATATACTGGATACCTTCTTCTTCATACGGGTCAGGGATCGAAGGTCTTCAACCTGCTGGTCCCATCGTACCAGTGTATATCCATGAAGCCCGCGGTCTATCTCCTCCATCATGTCCGAAAGTCTTTCCCTGTTCTGCGGGTCCACGTCCAGGGTAACGGAGAAATCGGTGACACCGTCAACGCTCATGCCTGACTGTGCCTCCTTCAGGAGAATAAAAGCCGTTGCCCTGTTTATCTGGGCATAAGGGGTATTGATAAGGCCGGAGAGGTAGAGCTGAAGCGAGGTCATCATACCCTGTTCGTTTCGGAAAGTGATATAGGTCACGTCCCCTATCTGAAGCTTCAGGTCTTCCACCAGGTCCTTCCCCAGAATCACTCCCCCTTCTTCAAAACCGCCCTCATAGATATACCGGTCCAGGGCGAAGACGGTCCTGTCCTGTTCAGGGTCGACTCCGATGGTCAGGATGGGCGTTGAATCGATCCCGTTATCGACCTCGCCGATAAACTGGAGCCGCCCTGAATAGCCGGTCACGTCCGGATTGTTTTGTAAAACCGAACGGACCTCCCCGGTCTCACTGATGATATTATCCACATCATAAGGGCGGTCTTCATTGAATCCGTCTTCCCGTATCTTGAAGTGCCCTGTCTCAAACTCGATGGTATTCCGGAAGGTGTTCCGATCAAAGCCCTCCAGAAGACCGGCCATGAGAACATAAATGGACACCCCGAAGGAGACCATAAGGAAGGTGAGGATCGTTCTCCGTTTCGCCCGCGTCACGTTCTTGACCGCCAGTTTAAGTATATACGACATCACGAACCCTCCTCTTCAATGACACCGTCCCGCATGCCGATAAGGCGGCGGGCATGTTCCATTACCATGCGGTCGTGAGTCGAAAAGATAAAGGTCACTCTATCCTTTTCATTCAGTTCCCGCATCAGGTCAACAATCGACTCTCCGGTCTTCGTGTCCAGGTTGGCGGTCGGCTCGTCAGCCAGGACCAGCTTCGGTTTCTTGATCAGGGCCCGGGCCACGGAAACCCTCTGCTGCTGTCCTCCCGAAAGCTCAAGTGGTTTCCGGTACCCCAATCCTTCCAGGCCAACCTTTCGAAGCATCTCATCGATCATGTCGGCGATTTCGGCGTCCGAGTGTTTCCCCAGGAGCTTCAGGGGAAGCTCGATATTTTCAAAGACCGTGAGTACCGGTATCAGGTTATAGGTCTGAAAGATAAAACCGAAGTGTTCCCGTCGAAGGAGGGCCAGATCCTTCTTCTCCCGTTCCATGAGGTCATCCCCTTCCAGGACGACCCGCCCCTTCTCTCCCCGGTCAATGCATCCCATGCAGTTCAAAAGCGTTGTCTTTCCGGAGCCGCTCGGACCGGCGATGGCCGTGAATTCCCCGTTTTCAACGGAAAGGTTTACTCCCCGCAGAGCGTGGAAGAACACGTCTCCGGACCGATAGGTCTTGTGAAGGTTTTCTATCTCAAGCAGCATGGTTGTTCTCCATTTTAATATCAGAATAAATAATATCAGAATCGACCCTCAACACGGACCAGGGTGCCAAATCCTCCGTCATGGATACTGTATCCGGCCATGCCGGGAAATTCCCCGCCGTTGCCCATGACAAACGGAACCTGTACCGTGAGGTACAGGCCGTCGTAGATGGTCCATTCCACCATGGGAATCAGGTAGGAACTTCCATCGGCGCAGTTGATGAAAGAATTGAGTTTCAGGTTCAAAAACTCGCTTATTACACCGGTAATAGTACCGTAGAGATAGAACATGGCATGAGGGAAAGTCCCGGAAGCCGGATAGTTATCGCTATCCAGAGCACCTTCCCCGTTAAAGAAAACCATCAGGGCAAGGATCAGTTTTCCCCGGAGAAAGCTGTAGTCGACCCCGAGGTTTGCCTCGTGATAATATTCACCCACGGCATCATCGAAATGAAAACCGTAAGCCCCCTGCATACCCACAACGATATCCCCCCGGAACCAGGCACCGGCGACGTTCCGGTTATGTCCCATCCTCTCGATTACTGCTCCCAGGTCGAAACTGCCCGCGTGGAAGATGAACTGGGCGCCCACCGGAAGCTCGGCATTGTTTTCCGTGGTGTCAAAATTGTAGATACCGCCGAAAATCTTGAAATGGAGGAGGTTTCCTGAGAAGAGATTGAGCTCCGTCGCCAGGAGACCTTCCCGATCGTAATCCAGGTCGGAAAAATTCACGCTCCTGTCCAGATCAAAGGGATTGAATATACCGGCGTTACCAAAGTTGATATAGGTTTTGCCCAGGGTCACGTCACCCACGGGAAAATAGACACGAAGAAAACTTCGCATGAGTTTCGCGTAGGCGTATCCCTGGTAAGCGGGATTAAAACCGGCCTCCATCCAGGGTGTTCCGTAAAGAAGAAAAGCCCGGCCGTCGGCGTAGAATTTCCAGCGGTCCTCCTTCCGGGCCGTGAAGATAAGCCTCGTCTCCAGCCGGTCCATGAGATAGGCGTCCTTTCCCTCTACCACGACACTTGTGTCGTTTCGCAGCAGACCGGAAAGGATAATCTCCCCATGAACGGCTGCCGGGAAGATAATCACGAAGATAAGAGGAACCAGCCACGTTCTTCTCATTTGACTTTACCTGCGGAGGTTCCGCTTCGTGAAAACGCTTTCCGGCACTCCCACGTTAAAAGCCATAGAGGAAAAACGTACCGTAGTCTTAGAGTTCTTTCTTCGCATGTCGCGAATAACGATCTCCGCCGGATACCATCGTCCCCGGCTGTTCCGTACGTCCATCTGCTGCATGACCTTTATGAGACGTCCGCCGCGAGCGTAGAGTTCAAGTTTGAGGGAAACAAAGCGGGTTGTATCCACGTAAAGAACCTGGCGGGCGTAGGTTGTATCCGGGACTACTGATTTCAGTTCTACCACGTAGCAGGGACGTCCCCTCACGGTCTCCTTCCCCTTGAGGGTGATATCGTACCGTTCCTCCAGTCTCTCCTCTTCCATCATATCTTCGTAGGAGATATCACTGCCCATCATTCCCTGCCTGAGCATGTGGCCGGATATTCTCATGATATCATCCGCGTCCGGGAAGTAGATCCAGAGCTCATTCTCGATCTTCAGATACTTTATCCCCCAGTCCTCGGGATTGGTAAACTCCATGAAGGACTTCTTCCCGTGGTTCATACCGTAACCGTGAAATTTCTTAACCAGCCTGCGGCCATCCTTCTCAATAATCATGGTTGCCGTGAACTTCTGGTCTTGAAAAAGCTGATTGTTATCCACCCTGCGGATAATATCCTCACCGCTCAAAGCCAGGAGCACAACCGGCACAAGTAAGATAATCAAAACCATTTTTTTCATTGTTTTCCTCCCCCGCCCTCTCGCTTAATAAGGCCAAAGAAAATGAAATTTGTTATCACACAAACACGCTCCCGCCCATCAGGAAACAGAGTCTCAAGGGGCGGATCGGTCATTATCACAAGGGCGTGTTCCATGAGGTACTGAAAGAATTCCAGGCTCACATCTTCCCGTATCTCTCCTCTACCCCTCCCCAGGTGATAAAGATCCACCAGGAGCTTTTCCCTCTCTTCCAGAAGAGGAGCCAGGTTATTCATGATTCCGGGAAAATCTTCCAGATACTCGTTGATAAACTCCTGGCTGTACTCCTCCATATAGGTGTATTTGTACCTGAGGATTTCCTCAACCATGTCGGCGAAAGATATATCCCGGCCCATGATCTCCCGGGTCAAATCAAGACCTTCCCTGAGAAGATCTTTCATTATTTTCAGAAAAAGGTCGTCTTTGTTTTTAAAGTACTTATAAAATGTGACCTTGCTGATACCGGCTTCACCGCTTATCTCTTCCACGGTGACCCTTCGGACACCAAAACGGAAGAAGAGCCTCTTCCCTGCCTCCCGGATATCTATTTCAATGGATTTATTCATAATGAACGATATTAACAATTTCCGTTTATGTTAACGCATTTAGTTCAATTTAAAGATATTCGTTAACTTTGTCAAGGGAAATCGAAAAAAACATGAAAGATACGGATTTAATCGGAGGCAGGATGGGGTTTCCTGACCAGGAGGTTGTGACACCCGGTAGAGATATCCCCTCTTATTAACCAGATCTTGTTCGAACTATGAACCATTGAGATAAGAGGTATGGCTTTAACAGGGGAGCAGGATAACGTTTTTTCTTCGTGCCAGGGTAAATGATCGGATACAATTAACGCCCGTGAAGAGAATCGCGGTGATTCTTAGGTCAGTAAAGGATACCAGCCCTTTATCCGTCACTCCTGATATTCAGTCCCTTTCCGCAGGAGGCGCACCGATTACCGTCAAGTCCGCTAATGTCGGTCCGGTATCCCTTTCGATTCACGACCATGGCTCCGCAGGACGGGCAAACCGTATCACTCATGCCGTCTTCCGGTGACAGGTTCCCCCCGTACACGTAGTAGAGACGCTCAACCGCCCTTTTATACACTTCCTTCATAAACGATACATTCGTTGCCGGCTTATCATATTTGTACTGGGGATAATACCTGGAAATGTGCCAGGGTATGGCCGGGTCGAGCCCGGCAATAAAGTTAATGATGTCATCAATCTCATCCATATTGTCATTCATGTCGGTGACAATAAGGGTCGTTAACTCCAGGTGGATGCCGGCCCGGTAGACCGCCTCGATGGTATCGAGGACCTCTTTCAGGCTTCCCTTCTGAAGCCTGCGATAACTCTCGTCCCGGAAGTTCTTCAGGTCGATATTCATGGCGTCGACATAGGGCATCAGCTCAATAAGAGGATCGGGCATGATATAACCGTTAGTGACCAGTACGTTCTTCAGTCCTTCCTTCCGGGCCAGGCGGGCAGAATCCAGCATGTACTCGTACCAGACGAGAGGTTCAGAATAGGTATAGGCTATTCCCGTGGAACCCCGGCTCCCCGCCATGCGGACCAGTTCATCAGGTTCCAAATAATCGGTCTGATGGTCGATGGACTGGGAGATACTCCAGTTCTGGCAGTAGGGACACTTCATGTTGCAACCGAGGGTACCGACCGAGAAGATCTGGCTTCCGGGATGGAAATGATAAAGAGGCTTTTTCTCGATGGGATCCATACCGGCGGCCGAGACCCGGCCGTAGATCATGCTGTAGAGGGTCCCCTCCCTGTTCTCCCTGACGGAACAGATTCCCCGTTTTCCTTCGGCTATGGTACAGAGGTGAGGACAGAGGTTACACCGGATACCTTTTTCCGTTCTTTCCCAGAAGAGAGCTTCTTTCATCAAGAGGCCTCCGCTTCATCCTCCCGGGATTCAGCAGGTTTTGAAGTCTCTTTTACCGGTTTTCTGCCGCCTCCGGAGGGCGATTCCGGTTTAATCATTTCACATTTGCCCTCAAAAAGAACCCCGTCAGCTATCTTGAGCTTGGCCGTACGGATATTCCCATAGAGCTTGCCCGTTGTGTCGATCTCCAGCCGTTCAGTGGCTTCCACGTTTCCGTACACCGTTCCCCTGAGGATAATGGAACGGGCCGTGACATTCGCCTTTATTTCCGCGCCTTCGCCCACAACCAGGTGACCCGTGGCCCGGATTTCCCCTTCAAAGCGGCCATCAATCTGCAGAGAATCGCTGAAGGAGAGATCGCCGAAAAACTCTGTATCCTTTCCGAACACAGTGGCGACCATACCGAACTCGTATACCGGGTTTTTATTTACCTGGATAATCTTCTTAGCCATCAAGTAACTCCGACGAAACCGAGACAGGTTTCGGTATTATTTTGTGGTCATTACAAAGACTCCGTCCCAGTCATCGGGAGGAGGAGACGATTTAAAAGTGAGTGCCCGTTCCCTGTACAGTTCCGAGGGTCCATCCTCTGGATCAACGGCCAGAGCCCTGTCAAAGGCACGAATAGCGTCATCCCACTTTCGCTCCTTGTAGGCTTCCAGACCGAGATTGTAATACTTCAGAACTTCTTCTTTCTCTTTCGTAATCATTCCGTTACCCCGCTGTACAACCTTTTGATCCTTACAATAAACCCAGTATACTTATCTCAGAAAGATCTATCAACAAAAAAGTTACCCATATCCGTCAGTATCTTTCCGGCCATACTATCTGGAAACTCCTTCAGAATTCTCTGGGCCTCCTCCACATAATCGCGGGCCAGGTCCCTTGAATACTCGATGCCACCCGCCTCAATGACCATGGAACGGACCTTTTCCCAGAGTCCAGGTCCGGGGTTCCGTCCAAACTCCCGGTAGACCTCCCGGATTTTCTCTTCATCCTGTTCCATGAGATGCAGCAGGGGAAGGGTTATTTTCCCGTCACGGAGATCGTTTCCGGCCTCCTTTCCCGTCTCCTGGTCGTCGCTGGCGACGTCCAGGGTGTCGTCAATGATCTGGAAGGCCATTCCGAGTTTTCGTCCAAATTCGTAGAGTCTCAGGCAGGTTTCTTCATCATAACCCGCCTTCTCGCCTCCCAGCTGCGTACAGGCCGCCATGAAACGGGCCGTCTTCAGGTCGATAATGTTGAAGTAATGCTCCTTGGTAATGGATTCAACGTTTGAATACTGGAGCTGATACAGTTCTCCCTGTACCATGTCCCGGGTACCGGCCACAATCACAGGGAAGAGTCTGGGATTCCCGTCCCGGACAACGGTATCCAGTGCGGTGGTATACATAAAATCACCCACCAGGACGGCCACCTTGTTCCCCCATTCACTGGAGAGTGTCACGTCTCCCCTTCTAAGAAAAGATTTATCAATAATATCGTCATGGATAAGGGTGGCCGCGTGACATATCTCCGTTGCCGCGGCGATATCCAGGGTCCCCTCCGGCATCTCACCACCCAGTGCCGAGGTCAGAATCACAAGGGAACCCCGGACCATCTTCCCGCCCCTGCGAAAGAGGTGCATGGAGCCCTCCCGTATAAGGGGCACCTCTGTCCGGAGCTGATAATCAATACTCTCACGGATCCCATCCAGCTGGTGCTGGACAGGTTTCAGGATTACTTCAAGCTGTTTTTTCATCTAAATATCGAGGGAGGCCTAATCAAATGTTGTCATACATTCCCGCTGAGATTCAAATATCTCGAAAACCTTGTCAAGCATTGTAGTCTGAAAAAGTTTCATAAGGTTTTCATTGGCGATAATTAATTTTATATCGCCTTCATGATCTTTGATCCTGCGCTTGATGGATACCAGGACCCCCAGGGCGGAACTGCATATGTGTTTAACATTAATCATATCTATACAAATATTGAACTTCTTCTCCTTAAGGCAGGCCTGTAGAAGAGACTCCAGTTCCTCTGAGCCTTCCGGGTCGATACGTCCATCCAGTACAATAATCTCTACGTTATCCTCGGATATCCTCTTCATACAACTCTCCCCGTTCTTTTTATACGAGCCGGAGCAAAAAAAACCACGGTCATATTTTGGAACCGCGGGCAGTACTACGCCCCAGGAATTGAATACCCGGTGTATACCCTATCCACGATTATTTATCAAGCTTTTTTATGGGTGAGCGATTCAATGCCAGGCAAAAAACATGCCGGGCGCCCGATTCCAGCAGCAACCTGGCTCCCTCATTCAGACTCGCTCCTGTCGTAACGACATCATCTACCAGAAGAACGGACTTTCCGGCCGGATCTCCACATACACGGAAACTCCCCGGGGCCCTCAGATATCTTTCTTTGAGATGATACCCCTTCTGGTGCCCTTTGCCCCGGACCGTTTCAATCATCTTTCTTCGATATGTCCTTAGACCGCGGGCCACTACCCCTGCCATGACCTTACCCTGGTCATAGCCCCGTTCCCTTCGGCTCCTTCTCCCTGTCGGTATCCAGGTTACAATCTCAAACTCACCCGGAAGATCCCAGAGCTCGAGGGCCCGGCGTGTAAGATTTTTGATGACATGACGACCCTGCCCCGATTTTATCCGGGTCAGGATAGGGCGGGCAACACCCGTGTATTCCCATGCCACGGAGAGCCCCAGGGGATAGAACCACCTGTCGGAACAGAAGCAGTTCCCATCCTCCCCTCCGCAACGGGAGCAGGAATGAAGGGCCGGGGAAAGCAGAGATGCGCAGCGGTCACAGATACCCATTTCGGAACGGGGAATGGGCCTCCTGCAGGCGGGACAGGTATCGGGGAAAAGAAGATCCAGTATCAAGAGCGACTACCCGCCGTAGTCCGTGACCCCGGCTTCCCGGAAGCCCTCCCTGCGGATAAGGCAACTGTCGCATCTCCCGCAGGCCCTCCCGTTCTTATCGGGACTGTAACAGCTGTGGGTCAAAGAATAATCCACTCTCAGCTCCAGACCCTTCCGGATGATTTCTTCCTTGCTCATGGAAATGAGGGGCGCCGATATCTCCACCGGCCTTCCCTCCACGCCCCGTTTCGTTCCGAGCCTGGACACCTCCCGGAAGGCTTCGATAAACTCGGGACGGCAGTCCGGGTAACCGCTGTAATCCCTGGCGTTTACCCCGATAACGACCCGTTCCGCGCCCCGGGATTCGGCCAGGGAAAGGGCGTAAGACAAAAAGAGCATATTCCTGCCCGGCACATAGGTAAGAGGTATGGAATCATCGATCTCCCTGTTCGTGGGGACCTCCTCGCCGGATCCCTCTATAAGCGCGGAAGCGAAGATGGATTCATCGATTCTCGCGATCAGATGTTCCTTCATTGAAAAAAAATCGGCCAGCTTACGGGCTGAGTCCAGCTCCACCGCGTGCCTCTGGCCGTAAAGGAAGGTAAGGCCCACGGTGGAGAACCCTTCCGCAACGGTCATGGCCGCGGCCGTAGCCGAGTCCAGGCCCCCGCTTAAAAGTACTATGGCTTCAGGACGATCCATAACATCCTCCGGCTGGTCTTCTCATCAGGTACACGTCAACACTCTTCATTTTGAAAAAAATAATCGCTGTCAGTAGGTAAATTTTTTCATACGGATATTCATCAGGATACCGACAGCTATAAGAGACATGATTAGGTTCGAGCCGCCGTAGGAGATGAAGCTGAGGGGAAGGCCGGTTACAGGCATTATGCCCACCACCATGCCCAGATTAATGAGGATCTGAAAAATAAAGATGGATGTAATCCCCGCCGCGAGGAGGGACCCGAACTTGTCCTTCGCTTCAAGGCTTATCTGAATGCCCCGGAAAACAACCACCGCCAGAAGCCCGACAACCAGGACGGACCCCGCGAATCCCCATTCCTCGGCTACCACGGCGAAGATAAAGTCTGACGTCTTCTCGGGCAGGAATCCGAGCTGGGACTGGGTTCCCTTGAGAAATCCCTTGCCCAGGAAGCCGCCGGAACCGATAGCGATCTTCGATTGGATGATATTATAACCGGAACCGTGGGGGTCCAGGTCCGGATTCAGGAATACCAGGATTCTCTTCTTCTGGTATGTCTTGAAAAAATTCTGAATCAGGATGGATGAGTAGAGTCCGAGAGAGAGGACAGCCGTGATATTAAACACCTTGTTCAACACCTTGTTGCTCCAGAGATATCGCATGATAAAGGTCAGCACAGCCGCGCCGATAAAAACCGAAGCGACGATAAGCAGGGTCCCGGTATCCTTCAGAAAATCGATGAAGAAATTACTCTCCTGGGCGCCGACCCATTCCAGGTACGTAATGATCATGGGACCGGTAAGAGCGATAGCTGCCACGGAAAGGACTGAGATCAGGTGCGCCACCTCGGCCCCGGCAACAAAAAGCATGGTAAAGAGGACAGGTATGAAGATTACGGCGGTCCCGAAATCGGGCTGGATCAGGATGATAACAATAGGAATCAGCGTAAGGAGCGTAGGGATGATCAGCTCCAGGGAATGTTTCAGTTCCCTCTCCCGCATCTCCAGGTACTTGGCCAGGAGAATGACCATGGCCAGCTTCATAAATTCCGAGGGCTGGATAGAGAAATACCCGAAATCGATCCAGGCACGGGTATTCCGTATCTGCGTTCCAAAGAGAGAAGTAAAGAGGAGAACAACTACCACGGCAATGTAAATATAGGCGGAGTAATCCCCCAGGACCTGGTAGTTCACGAAGGTGAGACCCACCAGGAAGACCATGCCGAAAACAAACCAGAGTATCTGTTTTTTGTACAGACCGCTGTTTATCTTTTCGATCGGATCGAAACCGGCGCTGTAGATCATGAGAACGCCGATAAAGACAAGCAGGGTAACGGCTCCCAGAAGCACGAAATCGATCCTGTAGATTCTTTCCCGTCTCATCATTTCAGGTAACCCAGTTCAATCAGCCGTGCGAAAACCCGTTCGGCCACAGGTACGGCCGTGGCTGCCCCGGCTATGCCGAATTCAACGATAACAGCGATAACTACAGAGTCCTCGGGAGTCCCCCCGTAAGGTCCGAATCCCACAAACCAGGCATGCTGTGTCTTCTTATCAAGACGTTCGGACCGGGTCTGAGCCGTTCCGGTCTTCCCGGCTACGGGAACGGTAAGCCCGCTCAAACGGATGGAAGTTCCCGTGGTGACAGACATCCTCATGCCCTCCTTGATGGTTTTCAGGGTCAGGGGGGAGAGGGGAATCTCCCGTAATGTATCGCTCTCGAAAGATTCCAGGACTTTCCGGTTATCAGGAGAGAGTATCTGGCGGACCATCCTCGGTTTGAACATCAGGCCGTTATTCACGATTCCCGCAATAAAATTAGCCATACCGAGAGGGGTTACCCCCAGGAAACCCTGCCCGATGGAGAGGTTGATAGTGTCACCGTCGAACCAGGGTTGTCCGAATGTTTTGAGCTTCCATCTCTTTGTTGGAATAAATCCATCAATCTCCCCTGGTATATCGATGCCGGTCCTCTCGTCAAGGCCAAAGTGGCGGGCGTATTTTAAAATGCTCGTGGGTCCAATAGCATATCCGAGCTGATAGAAATAAACGCTGCACGACTCGGCTATGGCCTGGTAGAGGTTAAGAGTACCGTGCGCACGGTAACAGTAGAAATCATGATCACGATAGCCTTTCAGGGTATACTTGCCACTGCAATGATAGGTTTTACCTGGAAAGGTCTTTTCGGTCTCGAGGCCTGCTATCGCCGTAATAAGCTTGAAGGTTGAAGCCGGTGGATACTTCGATTGAATGGCCCGGTTGAGAAAGGGACGATTCTTGTCTGCACTCAATTCCTCTATGATTTCCCTGCTTGTTCTCGCCACGAGAAGGTTCGGGTCAAAATCCGGCTTGCTGACAAGGGCCAGGACTTCACCGGTAGCCGGTTTCAGGACAACAACGGCCCCTTTCCTCTCCTCCATGGCATCGTAAGCGGTTTTCTGTATCTGGTAGTCCAGTGTAAGGGCCATATTATTCCCAGGCTCCGGTGGGAGACCCATCTCCTCTCCTCCCGTTCGGTTCCTGACGTCAACAATACGGACCACGTACCCGTCCTTACCCCGGAGGTTCCGGTCGTACTTTCTCTCTATTCCGTTCTTACCGATCTTCTGATAGTGCCTGTACCCTGTGGATCTGCGCCGCAGATATTCATCCCGGCTGATACTGCCGATATACCCAAGTGAATGAGCAAACATGTTACCGTAGTTGTAGACCCTGAGAGGGGCGTCTTCCCAGTCTATGTTGGGAAATCTGTTCTGAAAGGAGGCTACTTTTACGATGCTGTCGAAACTGACGTCTTCCTTAATGATGATCCTTTCCCATGGGTTCCGTTGCTCAATATCTGCCATGACCTGCCGGTAATCGAAGGGAGTTAGCCGGGAGAGTGTCAGCAGGGTCTCTCTCAGCTTTTTTTTTGATTCAAAAGAGGCCGGAACCGTGGTCAGGTTAAACGAGGGCCGGTTGGAAACGATGAGGGTCTTGTTGACACCGGGTTGAAAATTCCTGTCGTACATCTCTCCCCGGGAGGCAGGGATAGCGATGTAATTTTCCATATTCGCCCGGGCCTTTGCCGCGTATTCCTCCCCCCTGACTATCTGGAGATAGATCAGCTGGATTATCAGGATCACGAAGATCAGGGCAGCGGCGACGATAAAGGCGTACATCCGCTTCCTGAAGGCCTCCAGCATCCTTGTGCGGTAGGAGGCCTGGGCCATCAGTAGCCCTCCTTCTCAAGCTCCCCTTCAAAAAGCCTGTCATAGAGGAAGAAGAGCACCGGCGCCAGGAGAGCGTTATAGAAGGACTCAGGCAGAATAATATGGAGCACCTGATCGATGGACGCGGTGTGGAAGATATAGGCCAGAAAGAGGGTCAATACACCCTTCAGTATGGAGCTGACGAAGAGGAGCGCCGTCACGGTCAGTATATTACTCTTAATAAAGGAGCGGCCGAACATCCCCACCACGAAGCCGATGATAACCTTGGGAAATGTCAGCAGGCCCAGGGGTGAATTGGATACCGCGTCGTGGAAAAGACCTGAGATAAAACCGGTAACCTCACCGTAGAAAGAGCCGAAAGAGTAACCCATATAGACCACTGTGATGAAGACAAGGTCCGGCTTAACGCCCGCGATCCGGATAACATCAAAAGAAGGATGGGCCTGGACCACCAGTGAGACCAGGAGAAGAATACCGGCTATGACATAACTGATGATCATTCCTGCTCCTCGAAAACCTTCATAAGCTCTTCGTCCGGGTCACGGGTAATGACGAAGACCTGCTCCAGCAGGTTATAATCCACCACCGGTTTAACGACGGCCCTCTGGTAGGCGCTGGCCTCAACATTGTCCGACTTTATGACCCGTCCGATAAGCATACCGGGCGGAAAGATGCCTGCCTGTCCGGAGGTTATGACATACTCGCCAAACCGGATGATGGCGGCCCGGCCGATATAGTCGATAACACACAGACGCGCGCTCGCAGAATATCCTGTCAACAGGCCGGGGAACCGGCTGTCCTGCAGCTTGACCCCGATTCGTATGGAGGGAGAGATGATCGGTATAACCCTGGAGATATTCCCCCTCACCTCGGTTATCTTGCCCACAACGGCCTTGACGCCGCCCTGGTAGGCGACCACCGGCATGTTGACCCGGATACCGTCCGAGGCGCCGCGGTTTATGACAATAGTACGAAACCAGTTGTCCGGGTCCTTGGAGATGACTGATGCCGCCACGGAATCGTACTCGATGCGGGCCTTCATATCCAGGAGTCGCCTGAGACGGGCGTTCTCGCGCTTTATCTCCGACAGTTCCATACTGATAGACTCGTACTTATGGAGCTTTTTACGGGTCTCCTCCAGCTCATTTCGCACCTTCTCCAAGTCCGTGAAACCGGCCCAGAAGGTGCTGATTCCCCCCTGGATGCCGTCATAGACCCTCTGGAAGGGAGTTACCAGAACGCTTCCGACCCCTTCCAGACTGAAGACGAAGGACGTTGACTGAAGGGAAAGGGATATCAGACAGAAAAGGGTGAAACCTGCGAACGCTACGACAGATTTATGCCGAATAAAAAAATCCAATCCTGTCCTACTTCATGTTGTGTCTGTAAAGGTTTTTAATCTCTTCCAGGAACTTACCGGCGCCCAGGACAACGCAGGTCAGGGGATTCTCCGCCAGGATGACGGGGACGCCGGCCTCTTTGCTTATATATTTGTCGATGCCTTTAAGGAGGGCACCGCCTCCCGTCAGCACAATGCCCCGTTCCGTGATGTCCGCCGCCAGTTCGGGCGGGGTCTTCTCAAGGGCGTGCTTGATGCCTTCCATGATCTGGTCCACCGGCTCTTTCAGGGCCTTCCGTATCTCCACGGCGTCCAGCTCCAGGGTCCGGGGCAGGCCGGATATGGCGTCCCGTCCCTTGAGCTCCATGGACTCGACCTTCTTCTCGGGAAAGATGTTACCTATTCTGAACTTGGCCTCTTCGGCCATTCTCTCGCCCAGAATCAGGTTATACTGGGTCCTCATGTACTTTATGATGGCCTCGTCAAACTCATCCCCGGCGATACGGATGGAATCGGCTATGACCATCCCCCCCAGGGAGATGACAGCTATCTCCGTGGTCCCTCCGCCGATGTCCACCACCATGTGGCCCGCCGGCTCATGGATAGGGATATTGGCCCCGATGGCTGCGGCCAGGGCCTCCTCGATGAGAAATATCTCCCGGGCACCGGCCTGTTCGGCCGATTCCCGGACAGCGCGCTTCTCAACTTCCGTGATCCCCGAGGGGACACCGATAACTATCCGGGGTCTAACAAGAGTCTTCCGCCTGTGAACCTTGGTGATGAAATAGCGTATCATCTTCTGGACTGTCTCGAAATCGGCGATAACGCCGTCCTTCATCGGTCGAATAGCAACGATATCGCCGGGTGTCCTTCCCAGCATCCTCTTTGCCTCATGGCCCACGGCCAGAACCTTACTCGTACTCGTCTGGACAGCCACGACAGAGGGTTCGCTCAGAACGATGCCCTGCCCCTTCACGTGAACAAGGGTATTGGCCGTACCCAGATCAATACCCATGTCGTTTGCGAACATGCCATAGAATGAATCAAAAATCATCGAAATCTCCTGAATATAATTATGCCGGGGATTACTGGGCCGGACAAAGAAATAATCCACACGATAACCAGATGTCATGATCACGGCCGGCGAAACCAGAAATGATAACATCTGAATTTTCCAGCGGTTACGCTTCTGTATATCTTCCCGCCGGATTTTCTACAATCCAATCAACTAAATATAGCCCTCCTGTTTGTCAAGTGCATTTGAAGTAAAGGAACCGCCTGTCTTATCCAATCAGTTATTTTTTCTGATTCATCAATCGTTATATTGTTTCCATGAGTTCCCTCAAGCGTGGATCATCGGGATATTCTTTTAAAAGCTCATCCAATCTCTCTCTCGCCTCACCTTTTCTTCCTGAGGCCTCAAGGCTTTTAATTGTCCAGACCCTGAGGCCCCTGTGGGCAGGCTCGATTTCAAGCCCCATCCTCAGATTCTCCAGGGACTCTCGATACAGGGAACGTTTGTGGTATATCTTTCCGAGATTAAAATAGATGTGGACCTTCAGGGAGGGATCATCCACTTCTCCCGCCAGTCTCTGATAGGTGTTTATGGCGTCCGTAAAGTGGCGGGCCATCTCCTGGACACGGGCCATGAGCAGTCTCCCCTGAAGTGATTCGCGGACTTCACCCCTGGAGATAAGATATTCCAGACCCGCTTCTTCCTCGCCGCTAAGGACCATGAGAACGGCGTAAAGGCGATGGTGTTCAATTTTATCAATGGTCTTCAGGTTGATCCAACGAAAATAGATGTCCACTATATCCGGGACCGGGTAATAACCGGTATGAAGAAGGGCCCGTGCCAGGGGAAATATGATTTCGTTCTCAGGAGAACGATCCTCATCAAGGGCCAGACCCTTTGCGAAACAGCGTATACTTTCCAGGAACTGTTCCCGCGCAGGTTTTTTGATATCCATCCACCGTTCATGGATAACGCTCACGGTGAAGGTATCCTCCATGAGGGTATCCGCCATGAGATAATGATACATTCCGGAATTGAGCCAGGCCTCCCGTGTGAGAGGGTTATCCTGACTGTAGGAGGAAACCATCTGGTTCAGCTCTTCGAGCTTATCCATCCTGGCCCTGCCGGAAAGAGCCCTGATTTTATCAACTTCGGATTTCAGGGCGCTGGAGGTATAGGTCCAGAACATGAGATGCTGCCGGTATCTGTATCCCGCGAAAACCAGACCTCCCAGGATAAGAATCACCATGAGAACGATCAATATGGGACGGTTTCGTTTCTGTACCCTGTATCTGTCGTACATATCAGGCGCCCTTCAGATAGCCGGTGAAACCCTGTTGCAGCTTTTCCCCGGCACCGGAAGAGGGTGAGAAAATCAGCAGCCATACAGGACCGCCCCCGCTCATGAAAACAGCCGTGTAATCTTCGCCGGTGCGGATATCGGTGATTCTTCTGTAATCGAAGCGGAAAAAGGTGCCATTTGCCCGAAAAACAATGCCGTGAGGGTCTGTCTCCACTGTTCCCTCCCCCTTTCTTTTAAGGGAGGCGTAAACGGCCGGGTCAGCGGCGATCATGGAGCTGTTGGAGTGGTAATCGATAAGTCCTGTTGAATCCTCGTACAGGAGTATGCGCTCCCCCTGCGGTTCAGGCGGGGAGGGAGACTCATCGAATCCGGGAAGGTCCTCTTCCATATCCTCGAGATCCAGCTCCGGTGCTTCAATATCCCTTTCCCCGAAAGACTCTTCCTCTTCCCAGAAGAATGTCTGCCTGAGGTCATCCGGCTCTCCACTATCCATTTCCGGGCTACGCTGGACCATCCTGCCCGCCTGGTCTGTTTCTACGAACTCGTCTATCTCTTCGGAAAGATCGAGAAAATCCCCTCCATAGACCGGCACTTCTTCAAACCCGGCATGGTCTTCATCGAGAGGATGGAGGCCTTCATCTTCCCGGCTGTATCCCCGGGCCGGAAGAATATTCTCTTTTGAAGGGGAAGGTTCAGGTTCCTCATCCCGGACACGGAGACGAACCGGCTCTTCCGGATCTGTTCCGACCGGAACGTAGGCCTCCCGGGGCGGATTTTCAGCCACGAGAGAATAGATGAAAATAAAAACACCGGCTGTTATACAGATTATAGCGATATATACCATAGAATCCTGTCCCGGGCTGTCCCACAAATAGGGAAGACCTGATATCTATTTCGTCAGAAAGCCTCTCACTTTCAAGCCATAATTCATTCTTTCTTCTTCCAGAGACCGGCCTTGAGGTAGGGATTGTCCCCGGGAAGAAAATCCGGGGATTCATGGGCCAGAAAGATCGGTTCCCATGAGTCCGGGTGCCATGAAATATACTCCTCCACACGTACACTGAAGGTGTTGACCGATGAAAAAACATATTTCCCACTCACCCGGCCAATTTTCTTCAGGGCATGAGCATAATCTTTCCGCACGGAAAAAGTACGGTTACGGTTACGGGAGAAGGTAGGCGGATCAAAGATCACCATATCAAAGATTCTTTTCTTCTTATCAAAACGGTCGACCCAGTTCAGGGCGTCCCCGTAGACAAAATCCCGGTCATCCAGCTCAAGACCGTTCAATTCATAGTTTCTCCCTGCTCTTTTCAGGACAGACCTGGAGAGATCCACGTTAACGGCGGATCGGGCTCCGCTCGTGAGGGCGTGAACCGAGAACATACCGGTATAGCTGAAAAGATTGAGCAGAGAGCCGGAAAAAAATTCCTCGAGACGAAGGCGGACCTCTCTCATGTCGAGGAAGAGGCCCGTGTTCTGGCCCGAAACAAGGTCCACCTCGCAGAGAAGGTTGTTCTGTCGTACCACGATCCTGTTATTCTCCAGTCTGCCATCAAGCAGCACGCTCTCCCGACCGCGGGCAACGTCTGCCTCCTCCACCTGGCCCCTGTATTTCAGCAAAAGTGCCCGTCCGGGGAAATCGATCCTCTCCGCGGCCCGGACGAGATCCCTTCTTAGACTCTCATCCTGCCAGAGTTCCTCGTGAAAGACCTGGGCCAGGAGATAATCATCATATCTGTCCAGGGTAACCCCAGGAAGACCGTCCCGTTCATGGTTCATCATCCTGTAAGCGTTGTTGGCCGGATCTTCGGCAAGTTCCCGTCGCAACTCACAGGCGCGAAGGATGATATCGACTCTATCCATAACCCTTTACCACTCTCGAGGATTATCCCCTTCCGGCCCTGTAATGACCGACACCCGCGCGGGGCGGGTGATTATAACCGGAACAGACCTGATGAAAAACGGACCCTTCAGCGGATCGCGATACGCGGAGTGGTAATCTCTATCTTATTATTGTCCGGGTCCGTTATAATGATGAACTGGATGTCTCCCTTTTCATCGGGACCGGAGGCAACGGGTAATCCGGTCTCTTCCATATCATCGATAATGTCATCAAAATCTTCCTCATCAACGTAAAAGGAGACCCTGCTCGCTGAGGAATCTTCGGCTCTGTAGCCCTCTGAGCGGATCAGGGCGATAATTATATCACCCATGGACATAAAGGCCTTCTCTTCATCACTGACCCGGTCGAGATAATCGAAATCGAGGATGTCCCTGTAGAATTCAATGGACCTCTCGATATCAGACACGGTAATCCCTGTATAATTGAATCCTTCTATAACAATCATCTATTTTCCCTTTTCATACAGCTTAATCAGCCAGTATGACTGAACGGTATCCCAGTGGTGTATAAGTTGTCAATAAATATCTGGCAGGGATTCCGTTTTTCCGACCGGCTGTTTACTCCACCGTCACGCTCTTCGCCAGGTTCCTCGGCTGGTCCACGTCACAGCCCCGTTCCAGGGCCATGTAATAAGCCATAAGTTGAAGGGGTATGACGGCAATCAGGGGAGCTATGATACGGCTTGTCTCCGGAATGTAAATCACGTGATCGGCGAATTCTCCAATAACGTCATCACCGGCAGTAGCGATGGCGATCACTTTACCTCTACGGGCACGGACCTCTTCAATATTACTCAGTATCTTCTGGTAGACCTCGTCCCTCGTGGCGATAAAGACAACCGGCATATCCTCGTCAATGAGGGCGATCGGTCCGTGTTTCATCTCGGCGGCAGGATACCCTTCCGCGTGGATATAGGATATCTCTTTCAGCTTCAGTGCCCCCTCCAGGGCAACCGGGAAGTGGACCCCCCTTCCGAGGTATAGAAAGTTCGATGCGCCGGCATAGGTCCTGGCCACATCAAGGATGGTCGGGTCGTTCAGGATGGTCGTTATCATCTCCGGAACCCTCTGGAGATCAGAAATCACCATTCTGGCTTCCTCGGCCGTCATGTCCCTGCGGCGGGCGAGGAGCAGGGTAAAGAGAATGAGTACCGTGAGCTGAGATGTGAATGCTTTGGTGGAGGCAACCCCGATCTCAGGACCGGCGTGGATGTAGACACCGCCGTCCGATTCACGCGCTATGGTTGAACCCACAACGTTTGTTATTCCCAGGACCCGTATTCCCCGCGCCTTCGCCTCACGAAGGGCGGCCAGGGTATCGGCCGTCTCCCCGGACTGACTGATGGTTATGACAAGGTCCCCGGGACTTAGAACCGGTTTGCGGTAGCGGAACTCAGAGGCATACTCCACATCCACCGGTATACGCGCGAATTCCTCGATAAGGTACTCACCTACCAGGCCGGCGTGCCAGGATGTGCCGCAGGCGATGAATACGATCCGCTTCATCTCCGACAGGTCCTCCTCGCTCAGACGAAGGCCATCCAGCCGAACGTTCCCCAGCTCAGGCAGGACCCTCCCCCGGAAGGCGTTCACGATGGTCTCCTTCTGCTCGTGGATCTCCTTAAGCATAAAATGATCAAAGCCCTTCTTCTCGATGGCCTCGATATCCCAGTCTATGTTCTCCACGGCCTTGTTGATCCATTCCTTCTCCAGGTTGAAGGTCTTGATACGGTGCCCCTTGATGTCCACCATCTCTTCATCGTCCAGGTAGATGACCTGCCGGGTATGTTCCACGATGGCGCTGGCATCCGATGCCACGATGACTTCCCCGTTACCCATTCCGAGGATCAGGGGGCTCCCGTTACGGGCCGCGATGAGTCTGTCCGGTTCCCGGGTTGATACAACCACCAGACCGTAGGTGCCTTCCACAAGGGCCAGGGCCTTCTGAACCGCGTCGATGAGCCTGTTCTCCTTCAGGTAGTAGTCGATAAGATGGACAACCACCTCGGTGTCCGTTTCACTCTGAAACGTGTATCCTTCCCTCATGAGAAACTGCCTGATGCTCCCATGATTCTCGATGATCCCGTTATGAACAATGGCCAGGTTTCCATCCCTATTGGTGTGAGGATGAGCGTTCATGTCCGAAGGTTCCCCGTGGGTAGCCCAGCGTGTATGACCGATACCGATACTGCACCCATCATATTTATCGTGGTCAAGGAGCC
This sequence comes from uncultured Leptospirales bacterium, assembly GCA_964645775.1. GTDB lineage: Bacteria > Spirochaetota > UBA4802 > UBA4802 > UBA5550 > CAZYBU01. The sequence continues at coordinate 34,291 of CAZYBU010000021.1, forward strand.
GGTCCATCTCGATAATCTTTCCCTTTTTTTTCACCACATTCAGACCGTCGGGACAGAGAAGGGCCACTCCGGAGGAGTCGTAACCCCGGTATTCAAGCCTTCTCAGGCCGTTTATGATAATATCAGATGCGTTCCGATTTCCTATGTACCCGATAATTCCGCACATCCCTGTTTTCCTCCAGGTTGAAGATATCCGGTCAGGACACCCTCCGTTGAAATAAAGGACTCATTTACCATGAAGGGTTACGGATTCAAGGACTATTTCTACAGCCGGCCCCCTGGCGTCGGTCACAAGCCGAAATTTCCGCACAACGCCTGAAACGGCAACCAGGTGACGGGTCCGCCACCAGGTAACAAGGAGAGTAAGATCGCCGCCCAGGAGATCGAGAATCTGTTGCCTGTCGATGGGGCCCTTTATACGGAGCCAGTCGCTCCATGGAAAGGGTGAAACCAGGGAAGGATCCGCGATCGATTCCGGTGAAGCAAGACGGTAATCGGCCGATGCATGGATCCTTTTCCCCAGACATTGATGAAGAAGAAACTGCCGGAGTTCCCTCTCGTGGGCCTTGCGGCTCCCGAAGAGCCCCTCCTCCCAGAGCGTGTAACGCCGCTGGAGTTCCAGGTACCGCCTGACCGCCTTTTCATCTTCCGAAACATCTTCACCCGAAAGGGAAGGCGTCAGGATTAAAAGAAAAAGCAGAATAAAAAGATTGCGTCTCTTTTCCATAATGAAACATTGTCTCCGGTGAATATTCCAACCCGCGCCGGAGGATCAGGCAATGAAAAAATTCCTGTTCATCGCATTCATTATCGTCCTGACGCTTCCTCTCATGGGCATCCCCATTGAACAGTCCGGCTTTTCTCCCATGGAATACAGCCGGGCCCGTATCGTAAACATTAAAATGAACCGACCGGCCGGCGACGTTCCCCGGGAAATGAGCGAGACGATCGTTACGGTAAAGATACTGGACGGAACCCATAAGGGAGAAAAGATGAACTCTGTCTTCGGCGGGGACAGTGACCTGCCGTCGGATCTTCAGTACAAAGAGGGGATGACCGTATTCGTCGGCATATCCCCCGGTTCCGCTAACGGCGACAGGAGCCCGATCACCATCTATGACTCGGACAACACCATGGTCATCATCATCATGATGGTACTCTTTGTCATCGCGATAGCCCTGGTAGGCAGGCTTAAAGGAATGCTCTCCCTCCTGGCCCTGGCCGTCACCGTTCTCCTTCTCTTCCTGGTTCTGATCCCGGCGACTCTTAAAGGATGGCCGTCCCTGCCCATATCCCTGGCCATCGCCATCCTCTCCATACTCATCACCCTTCCGATTATCGCCGGCCTCAAAAAGAAAACCGCGGCTGCCATTCTAGGCTCCATGGGAGGGATCATCGGAGCAGCCCTCCTCGCTGTTGCGGCCGGACATTTTATTCATCTTTCAGGTATCGTGACCGATGAAATGCTTACGGTATTTTTCGTCGCTGAGAATACCATCGATGTCCGGGGCCTGGCCCTGTCGGGCATGATCATCGCCGCCCTCGGAGCGCTCATGGACGTATGCATGTCTATCGGCTCATCAGCGTCAGAGCTTTATCAGGCAAGGCCCGACATGGACCGCACAGGAGCCTTCCGGGCCCTGATGAACATAGGCACCGACATCCTCGGGTCCATGGTCAACACCCTCATCCTGGCCTACGTGGGAAGCTCTCTCTCCATGGTCCTTTTCATCGCCCTGAGGTTACAACCGGGCATGCCCTTCTGGATGGTCCTGAACCACGCCCCTGTGCTGAGCGAGATCGTCCGATCCCTGGTGGGTAGTCTGGGTATGTTTATGGCCATCCCCCTCACGGCCTTCATCTCCGTCCGGATATTTAATTTCTCTTCAAAGAAATAGAATCAGGTCTTCTCCAGGAGGCGACAGAGGTCCAGAAGGATTTCCTTCTCATCCTCTCCGCAACCGAGGCGACCAATCCCTTCCCGGGCTTTTCCCAGATGGTCGTGCCATTCCTCCCGGGCAAGGTCGAGAGAACCGGACTTTTCGATAAGATGGCGGAGTTCCTCGATCTCTCCATCTATCTTCTCTTCCCGGGTAAACAGATCGACAAACCGTTCCCTGTCACGACCATCCAGCTCCGCCAGGGTCCGGTTCACGATAAGGGTCATCTTCTCCTCGCGGAGATCGCTGTCATCCGCCTTACCTGTCTCAACGCTTCCTCCGAAGATACCGAGAACGTCGTCCCTCAGTTGAAAGGCCACGCCCAGAGGAAGGGCGCACTCTTCAAGCCGCTTTTTCTCGTCAGGCGAGGTCCCCCCTGCAAGAACGTAACCCATAAGGAGAGGATAGTAGATGGTGTAGTAAGCGGTCTTGTCCCGGATAATCCTGCCGGGTACCGCCCGGTCCACGCCGCCCGGTTCCCGGGAACGGGAATAGAGGGTATCCAGGATCTGTCCCAGAGCCGTCCGCTCATAGGTCCGGGAGAAAATGGAAAAAAAGTCAAGAAACACCCGGCGCGACACGTCCGCCTGGCATGCAAGTTCCAGGGCCATGGAAAAAAGTATGTCCGCGTAAACGATGGCCACATCGCGGCCGATGGTTTCGCTCCGGGTAAGGTCCTGCCAGGTCTTCCCGGCGGATATATGAAGTGCCGGTCCTCCCCTGCGGACCTCGGCCCGATCCATGATGTCGTCCTGGACCAGGAGCATGTCGTGCATCAGTTCCAGGGCCGCGGCCGGCCCCTTCATGCCCTCATGTTCTTTTCCGTATCCCCGGCAGGCCAGTAGAAGCAGAAGGGGACGGATCCTCTTCCCGGGTCTAAGGCAGTATTCTTTGAGTTCCCGGTATATCCTTCCTTCAAACTGCGGGTCCGATTCCTCCATACGATGGCTGAAAATTGAGGTTATCACGTCATCAACCAGGGGTATGCAATCGCGGGAGAAACGGTTAAAAGGGGATTCAGCTTGAGTCATATCGAACGTCCTTTACCCCGGAAACGATTAACTGGCGGCTTTTATGCGCCGGGGATGTATACTGTTTGACAGAGGAAGGCGGAAGTGTCAACTGAAACCGGAGGTACGGAATGCTGGCTAAAAGAATCATCCCCTGCCTGGATGTTGACCGGGGCCGTGTGGTTAAAGGCGTGAATTTTGTCAACCTTATAGACGCCGGCGACCCGGTGGAAAACGGCAGCTTTTACGACGCCCAGGGCGCCGACGAGTTGGTATTTCTGGACATCACGGCCTCCTCGGACCGGAGAGCCATCATCCTGGACATGGTCAGAAAGGTGGCCGAAACCGTCCATATTCCCTTCTGCGTGGGAGGAGGGATACGTACTGTTGAGGACGTCCGACTTATTCTCGAAAAGGGGGCGGACAAGGTCTCCCTTAACACGGCGGCCGTGGAAAACCCGGAAGTATTGACAGGCGCCGCGTCCCGATTCGGCTCCCAGTGTATAGTAACAGCCATTGACGCCCGACGGGAGGGAGAAAGCTGGAAGGTCTACCTGCATGGAGGGAGGACCCGCACGGACCTGGACGCCATCGACTGGGCCAGGGAGGCGGAATCCCGGGGAGCGGGAGAGATACTGCTGACCAGCATGGACCGCGACGGTACACGTGACGGGTATGACCTGGAACTGACCCGCCGGGTCTCTGAAGCCGCAGGCATTCCGGTCATCGCCTCGGGCGGAGTCGGAAACATGGAACATCTATACGAGGGTCTGACCCTCGGCAAGGCGGACGCCGTGCTCGCGGCCTCCATTTTCCATTTCCGGGAGTATTCCATATCCCAGGTCAAAGATTACCTCTACGAGCGGGGCATACCTGTCAGGAGGATCTGAAACAGGTAGATAGCTATCAGGGAGAGCGCAGACTACATACTGAGGATAAAAGAGATTACCACTCCCACGATTATAAGGAAGAGAATCAGCAAAATGATGACGATCGGGAGGCTGCTTCCTTTGGGCTCCTCTTTTTTCACGGTCTGCTGCCAGTTGCTGGAGGGGTCCATGGAGACCTTGATATTCTCTTCTTCCTCTTCAATTTTGACATAGATTCCCTTGGCAACCACCGCATGGATCAGGTACCCCTTCTTCGGCCTGTACTTAACCGATATGATTCTTCCGGAGATAGGTTTGCGCTCACCTTCCGAAGTAACGGCGTCAAAAGCCTTGAGGAGGTCTTTGGCTTTGGGGTTTTCATCCGTAACGCTTATTCGAATCCGGTCGTTCTCTTCAAGCTTAGAAATATCCTTTCCCTTAATGGGTGAAAGCAGAAGACTTCCCATGACAAGAAGCTTAACTTCCCGTTCGGCCAGTGGGTCATCTGGGTCAGCCTGCTTCTTTTCCTCTTCCGGTTTTTTATTCCTTTCCTTCTGGGCCTGGAGGTCCCTCGGGTCGACCTTTCTGCTGACCTGAGAATTCATTTCCATGTCCAGGGAGGTGGTCTGCTCGTAATCCACGGTTATGTCAATATTCTGGAACCCGGACTTCTCCTGGATGAGCCTCTGGAAGAAATGATTCAGGGCGATGGCGTCATTGTTATCCAGCAGGGCTTTGACCCGGTTGGCCGTCTCCCTGGGGAAAGAACCGAGAAGCTCTTCTTTCAGGTGGTTTCCCAGGACATGATCATGTTCCCCCTTCGATTCGATTTCCATAAGGGTATTCTCAAAGGAACGCCAGTTCTGGGTCGTCTTTATGTCAGCAAGATCATATCCCTGGGAGATGAGAGCGTAAACATCATGCATTATCATGATATTCACATTAAAAAAGAGGATAATGGCACCATATATCGAGGATGACGCCAGGCGAACCTTAAGGATATATATGTCCTTGAAGGTCCCGGCCACCATCTGTTTGGCCTTCTCCATGTCGCCGTAGGTATAGTACGACGCGATTTCCAGTTTTTTCGTCTGATCCGAAAGAGACTGTACGGCACTGTCCATATTGTTTTCGGTCATTCGACAGGTTCCTCCCGGGTCATATACCCGATTTAGTTATGGCGTTCTTGACTCTTTCCAGAACGACCCTGCGGTTTATCGGTTTAAGGATGAAATCTCCGATTCCCATACTGACAAGGTCCTGCATGACACCCTTAGTGGTTTCGTCACTTATGAAAATCACAAGGGGTTTTTTCGCTTTCTGGTTCAGCTCGAAGGTCAGGGCGTAACCATCCAGTCTGGGCATATCCAGATTAGTGGTAATGACATCCACGTCTCCACCCAGCTTTTCAAACTTGCCAAGCGCCTCCTGACCGTCACCGGCGGTAGCTACGATTTCATATCCTTCGGATTCAAGTGTCTGAACAAGCAGTTTTCTCTGGAATTCCTTGTCTTCCACGATCATTACGCGATAGGGCTTACCGCCGGGACGACGACCATCCGGTTGCTTGACATTCAGGCTTGGAAAATCACTCTTACTCTTCATGGCAATGCCTCTGGCACAGGAATGTACCGATTTTCACAAAAGATGAATATAATAGAAATACATCAGTAGAATGATAAAAATGACTTGTCAACATTAAAAACTCCCATTCATTAAAGCATCTGGTTTCCTGATCATGCTTCAGTTCCGAATTAACCTGACAATAATCCTGATCATCCTGTTATGCGCCTTTCCTCTTTCCAGTGACGCAGAAAATCTGCCAACTGATTTTTCCTGGCGAACGATAACAACTCCCCACTTCCGCGTTCATCATACCGGGGAATATGCGGAGCTGGCGAAAAGGATCGCCCATCTGGCCGAAGAGATACATGAAGAGCTTAAGAAGGAAGGGTGGACGCCCTGGCGCAGAACCGACATACTTATGACGGACCATATTCAGACAGCCAACGCATTCTCCTCAGCCTGGCCCCATAACCGGATCGTTCTATACCTCTCCCGGCCGGGGGAGGATTCACTCCTTAACTCCTACCGTTCCTGGCTCAGGCTTGTCCTCACTCATGAATATACCCATACCCTGAATCTTGACGCCATCCGCGGAATACCGGCTATTACCCGGTACTTCCCCGGCCGCGTGTACTTCATTAATTATCTTCAGCCCATCTGGATCATCGAGGGCAACGCGGTTTATAACGAATCCCTGGAGGGATACGGGAGAAATAACAGCTCACGGGTCGACGCCATAGTGAGGACCCGGTCTCTGGCCGGAAGAGAACCGGACATCTCAATCCTGAGCCTTTATCCCAGGGAATGGCCCGGTGGCCACGCCCCGTATATCTATGGAGGAAGACTTATCGAATACCTGGAAAAAACCCGGGGGAGGAACACCTTTACCGAAATATTCAGGGTCCAGTCAAGAAAGATCATCCCCATCGGGCAGAACAAAAACGCCCGGTCCGTTTACGGCACATCCTACGGCCGGCTCTATCAGGAGTGGAAGGAGAAAGTCCGGAAAGAATACCGGCAACAGTTGGAACAATTAAAAGAGGAAGGGTTGACTGAAGCGGAGGTCGTTTCAACTCCAGATGAAATTCCTTCTCATCCCGTTTACGGACCCGACGGTTCGCTGCATTACGTGGCCCGATCCAGTTACCGGGAGACCCGGCTCGCTCGCATCTCTTCCGCGGGTAAAAAAGAATACAGAGGCGAGCTGAACGATCCCTTCGACCTGGAACTGGATGAAGAGGGCCGGGTCTATACCAGTGACATGGAGTTTTACAGGAGCAACCGTCTGTTTTATGATCTTCACTCATTCCGGGAAGGGCGGTACAGGCAAATAACAAGAGGCAGGCGGGTGCGGGAAATATCCGTGGCGGCCGGGAAGATTGCCCTCGTGATTGAAAAAAAGTACCGGTATTCGATCTTTCTCCGGGACAACCGGGCCGAAAACGGAAGACAGCTCATCCCCTGGACCAGCCTGGTCCCCGGTTCCCCAGCCCTTTCACCCGACGGAAAAAAGATGGCCTTTACCCTGAGAAACCGGGAGGGGTACAGGAAGATCGTCCTTATGGATCTGGAAACCGGCCGCATGGATATCCTTACTCCGGCAGACGGGAACAGCCAGGAACCGGCCTGGCATCCGGAGGGGGATCGTATCATCTTTACCTCGGACCGGAGCGGAATTTTCAACCTCTATGAAGCGGACCTGGAAAAGGACCGTCTCTATCGATTTACACGCCTGGTGGGAGGGGCGCACATGCCGGCATGGTCTCATGATGGAAGATTTATCGCTTTCCAGAATATGACAGCAGACGGTCCGGTCATCTCCAGGATAGAACGTCCCCTCCCCCTGAATGAAAGAGACCTGGAAACCGCACCTCTCCACGAACGGGACCTCGCCGAAGCCGACCTTCCTGAAGTCGAGAATGCACCGACTACCGGGAAAAAGTACAATCCTCTCCTCTCCCTCTGGCCCGTGGCTATCATGCCGACCTGGAGTTTCTATTCAACGGACCGGTCGGGATTCAACCATGAAATCGGCTTCTTTCTCCAGGGACTGGACACCCTGGAACGCTATTACTGGGATTTCAGCTTCGCGGGATCGACCCTCTGGCACAACCTGATCTTCCAGGGGACCTTCATCTACCGGGGACTCTACCCGGACCTGGGTCTTCATTACTTCGATGAAACCCTCGTGTCAGGCGTCGACCCCTTTCCGGTTGTGGAGAAGTCATCCGATTCGAGCCGGGTATTCACGCGTGCAGGGAACGCATGGGTCACCATACCCTTCAACAGGTTCCGGCACAGGCACGCACTGGTCTTCTCCTGGAACCTGGCCCATTACCTGGTAGATATATGGGAAGCCGGCGTCGGGCAGGATGAGCTTTCTCTTCTCCTCTCCGGCTTCCAGGTCTCCTACTCTCTCTCCACGACCCGGCTGTTCACCTGGTCCGTTGTCCCTGAAAGGGGGAGGAATCTCCGTTTTTTGGGAGAGATATACCGTAAAGAGACCGGATCAGATTATAACTTCTACCGGATCGGAATCGGCTGGACGGAACACCTCCCCGGGTTTTTCCCAAACAATGTTTTTTCTCTCTCCTTCTCCGGGGGTGCCTTCATCGACCGGCCGGGCAACCTTTACGGTTTTGACCTCGGCAGGTACTCCATCGGATACTTCGGGCCAGTCCGGGAGAATTCTTTTCTATCCGGCCAGAAGGGATATCCGGCCGGCCGTGTGTACGGAGACTATCTTGCCCGCGCGGGGGTATCCTGCACCCTCCCTTTTATTCAAAAGGACGCCGGGTACGACAGCTTCTTCATGGCTTTTCGGAACTTCTGGGGCCGACTCTTCGCGGTATACGGAGGGGTCTGGTCCGGCGCGCCTGAGATCCGGGATTTTCATCCGACCCTGGGTGTGGAGCTGGCCCTCGATCTTACCATCGGTTTCTCCACGGATTATACCTTCAAGGTCGGTTATGCCGCGGGTCTCACGGAACCCGGTGAGCATCAGGTCTATTTCTCTCTTGCAGGATGGCTTAAGGGTGTGACGGGAGGTCTTCGGGAACCCTCAACCCGGCCCCTCTATTCCGAAATTATCTTTAACAAAAAATAATTATTGTATCATTAGAGTATAAACCGATAAAAAAAAAGAGGAAACCCTGAACCCACAAGGGGGATTAGTAACTTGAACGATGGAAAACCTTCCTACACCATTCATCCGCCCGATTACCATTCTGCCATTGAAGAGGGGAGTGAATTCTATATCCAGTTTCACCGTCTCAATGAAGAGATTGAGTCTCTCCTCATACGTATAATACACCGTTATCTCGAAAGGTATGACATCCTTTACCTCAGGGACTCTATCGTCACCGTGATGAAGGAGCTGATCAATAACGCGGTCAAAGCGAACCTCAAACGCCTTTTCTTCAAGACCCGGGAACTGGACATCAACAGTGAAGAAGATTATCGCCTGGGAATGGAAGCCTTTAAAGAAGTGGTCTTCGGAGAAGAGAAAGAAGAAGACTACTTCGCGAAACTGGAAGCTTCAAAGCTGGTGGTACGGGTATCCTTTTACGTGAGTGAAGCCCATATCCATATCAGCGTGATAAACAACATGCCGATACTCGACTCCGAACTGACAAAAATCAGAGGACGGGTGGAGAAAGCCTACCGGTACGGGGACATATCGGAGGCCTTTAACGATGTCCTGGACGATTCCGAGGGAGCGGGACTGGGCCTTATCATGGCCCTGATGCTTTTCAAGAACTGCGGTCTTAACCAGGAGTCTTTCAAGATCTACAGGAAGAACAACCTGACCATCAGCACCATCTCCATTCCCAAGATGTACTCGGAGCAGAATAAACAGGTAGAAGTGACAAGAGAGCTTCTCCGTGAACTGGAGGAGATACCCGCCTTCCCTGAAAATATCCGCGAGATTCAGCGGCTCATGGCTGACAAAGAGTCATCCATGAAGGATATAGGCAAGGCTATCTCGAAGGACCCCGGCCTGACCGCTTCCATGCTTAAAATGGCAAACTCCGCCGGCTATATGACCGTTACCCGGGTAGAGACTATTGAGGAAGCTGCGACAATTATCGGGAGCAAGGGAATCAACGCCCTCCTGGTAGCCTCGGGGGTCCATGACATTTTTGACAAACGGTATAAACGTTTTGAGCTTCTCTGGAAGGACTCGGAGAAACGGGCCTTCTACGCACAGAAGATATCCATACAGCTGAAACACAACAAGCTGAGCGAGTACGCATATCTCGCGGCGCTGCTGGCCGACCTCGGTCTGATTATAATTAACTCCCTGAACCCGGAATTTATGATACGCCTGAAGGAAATCACCGGTTACAAGGGCATAGAGGACACCAGTCTCATTGAAGAGATATCCCTTGGAATCAGTCACAGTTCCATCGGGGCGAGCATCGCAAGGAAATGGAAATTTAACGAAGCCCTGGCCAGTGCCATCGAATATCACCACAGGCCCTACGTGGCGCCGGAAGAATACCGGGAGCTTATCTACATAGTCTATCTCGCCGACGCCTTTGTGGAGATTGACAAGGGCAGGATGAAGTTCTCTACCCTGGACGAAGAGGTTCTGAAGTATTTCAGGCTCGAAGAGAGGACGGAATTTGACCGCCTGCACCAGACCCTGATCAAGGCCCTGGAGAAACAGCACGAAGAGACGGCTGTTAGCTGAACCGATAAGTTCTTGACGAATAACAAAGCAGGGCCAAATCTCCTGAAGAAATCTCCCAATGACCTGGAGCCAGAGATGTATTTTCAGGATATCATATCTCGACTTAATGAATACTGGGGTGATCAGGGTTGCGTTATTCAGCAGGGGTACGACCTTGAAGTGGGTGCCGGCACCTTTAACCCGGCCACCTTTCTCAGGGCCCTGGGACCGGAGCCATGGAACGTGGCCTATGTGGAACCTTCCCGCAGACCGACGGACGGACGGTACGGAGAGAACCCTAACCGGCTCCAGCACTATTACCAGTACCAGGTAATCATGAAACCCTCTCCCGATGACATCCAGGACAGATACCTCGATTCCCTTCGTCACCTCGGCATCGTCCTGGAAGACCACGACGTTCGTTTCGTGGAGGACGACTGGGAATCTCCTACCCTGGGGGCCTCGGGCCTGGGATGGGAGGTATGGCTCGACGGCATGGAGATCACCCAGTTCACCTATTTCCAGCAGTGCGGCAGCATGGAACTCTTCCCCATCTCCGTGGAGCTGACGTACGGCCTGGAAAGAATATGCATGTATATCCAGGGAGTGGATAATATTTTTGATATTGAATGGAACAAGGGGATCACCTACCGGGACATCCACCACAGGAGTGAGTACGAATTCTCCCATTATAATTTTACCATCGCTGACATTGACCTTCACTTCACTCTCTTTGATCTCTACGAAAAGGAGTGTCTCCGCATCCTTGAACAGGAAGAAACAGACATCGTTCTGCCGGCCTACGATTATGTCCTGAAGTGTTCTCACGCATTTAACATGCTCGACGCCCGGGGGTCGATCTCTGTTACAGAGCGGGTCAACTACATAACACGTGTTCGTAATATTGCGAGAAAATGCGCGGAAAAGTATGTTGCCATACGTGAAGCAATGGGATATCCTCTCCTTAAAAAAGGAGAATAGCCATGCACCCCGGGCTGATTAAATTCGAACAGTTCCTGGAACGACATAACGGATTCTTTATTTCCACCCATGAAAGTCCTGACTGGGACGGCCTGGGAGCGGAAGTGGCCCTGCGGGAACTCCTCGTCTCCATGGGAAAGGAGGCGCGTATACTGAACTCCGATCCCCTCCAGGATACCTTCAGGATGATCGATCCGGACGAACAGATTGAGGTCTTCCGGGGGGAAGAAAGCCTTCCGGAAAACGCGGATGACTTCGCCCACATCGTTCTCGACACCAATGTCTATTCCAACATCGGCAAGGCGTACCCCGTGCTTCGAGACAGGGTACGCGAAGTATTTATCATAGATCATCATGAAGGGGACCAGGACCTGGTGGAGTCCAATTTCATAAAGGTGGAGGCCTCCTCGGTCTGCGAGATCATCTTCCAGATACTCGAGTACTTCAATCATAAACCGGGATATACCTCCGCCCTGGGCCTCTACAGCGGAATCGTCTTTGATACCGGCTCCTTCCGCTTCTCAAAGACCTCGGCGGAAACATTTCGTATCGCATCTTACCTGACTGAGAGGGGGGTCAAACCCCATAAGGTCTACGAACATATATATGAGAACAACAGTCTGGCCAGCTTTGAGATCAGGAGCCTGATCCTCGCCAGCATGGAGGTCCTCCTGGGAGGAAGGCTGGTCATGATGAAGATGACGCCCGAAATGCTGGAAAAATCGGGCGCCCCTTACAGCGAAGGAGAGACCACCATCAATCTTCCCCTGACAGTGAAAGGCGTCGAAGGGAGCGTTCTCATTAAGCAGGATATAGATAACGAAGTTGTTAAGGTAAGTATGAGGTCGAAGGGCGACCTGAATGTAGCATCTGTTGCCATGGCCTACGATGGGGGAGGACACCGGAACGCCGCCGGTTTCCGCTCACGCCGATCCTTCGATGACACCTACGAGCTGACCAAGGAGGCAATGATTCGCCTTTTTCATGAGAGGGACAGCCAATCCTGAAACCGGCTAATAGACGGTGACACGCTCAAAACTGTATCCCCTCGCGGCAGGTACGTAATACTCTTCATCCTTCATCCGGTTAAGAAAGGCGGGATACTCTTTCCCCTTCTTCAAGATCGGGACCGGCCGGGGACCGACCCATTTCCTGGGAGGATTGAAATGGTTGTATCGGATAGTGATAGTGGATCCTTTCTCCAGGCCGGACCTGGAACGCTCAACCGAGAGAACTTCCGCATGGATACGGACCTTCTGGTTTCGGCAGGCGAAACAGCATCCTTTTCGAACTTTTGTTACCCTGATAATCAGGGCCTCATCCGCGTTCTCCTGGTCCTGCTGGTAGTATTTGGGGTGGATCTCACCGTAACAGAGTGCGGACAGGAGCAGTAAAAGCGCTATAATAGCAACTTTTTTCATTCTCTTTTTTGCAGAATTCATTTGACTTTTGCCGTATATTTTCCATCTTAACGCTATACCCTTTTCGGAGGTAATGGCAATGAAAAAAGTGGTTACAGCGATGATTTTTTCGCTGGTTTTAATTTCAAGCGGTGCCTACGCTCAGGGACTCGGGGGAGACCAACAGGGTCCACTGGCGCTCGGCGTTGGTATCGATTACAGTGTGGCCTTTGGTGAATGGGGACAGGATGGTTACGACGATTTCCGGATGGCCATGTCATCCCGCATCGGCTTTCTGGTAGATGTCGGATACCGTCCCCTTCAATTCATGGCTTTCGGGGCCGAGACCGGTTTCCGATTCATGTACTACGAATGGGATGACCCCTACTCTGAGGCCGGGGCCTATTCCATATTTCTCGACTTCCCTGTTCGAGGATATTTACGCTTCGGAAAGGGAATCTTCTTTGTCCAGGCATTCGGCGGCTACTACTTCAGTACCGGTAATAACTACCTTGCCGGCTGGGAAGCGGGTGTCAAGGCCTCGGTCATCGGCATAACCCTGGAAGTTTCCCATGTATGGGGAGACGCCGGTAACACATGGGAAGGCGACTGGGTACAGCCCAATTACTGGAGAATGTCCATCGGGTACCGCTTTAACCTGATGTAGATTCATTTCACGTACTCTTTCTGACACAAAGGGCGTCCCTGGCGGACGCCCTTTTTCACGCACGCGAACCTGTCAATCTGACCGGCCTACATGCCGCTTCTGCCTCTCCATAACAACGTAATAAGAGAAACAGGAGTCCTGATGCGAAAAGCAGATGAGAATAATATTCCAGATTTAATAATAATTGACTTCCGGGAAAAACCGTGACCTTGTTGAAAAAGGAGGTCCGTTATGCGACAACTTCGTTATCTTTTTTATATCCTTTTTGTAATGTTTCTCTCTCTCTCCGCGGGATGCGGCAACCATCCCGAAACAGGGGCTTCTGCCATGAGCGAGTTCAGGCTCCTCGGGGATAACACCCCCCTCCTCTTCGCGTCATCGGAGCTGGAGAATACGGTCCCAGGGACTCCGGGAAAATACGGAGTCACCAACCTCTTCGACGGCAGCACGGAAACGGCCTGGGTGGAAGGAGAAGAGGATTACGGCAGCACATCCTACCTGCTTATAACCTTGCCGGAGGGTACTGATAGTTTGGATATCCATAACGGCCTGGGAAAAAGTAATGAGCTTTTCCGAAAGAACAACCGCGTAAAAGAGATGAGCATTACCCTCTACGCGGCCTACTCTCCGCCGGGCCATGTCACGGAGAAATCCTGGTGGCTCTTCTACGCGTGGCCCGTTACGGAGAACCGGTCCCATACCCTGGAGGACCGAGCCGGTTTCCAGAGACTGGATCTGGACCTGGATTGGAATAACATAAAAAAGAAGGGGAAGGAACTCATCGCTGAAAAGGCGAAGGAATATCCGCGGAAAGGCGCCCACAGGGAATATATTCTGAAAATGGAGATTAAATCGGTCTACAGGGGAAGCAAATGGAACGACACCTGCATCTCCGAGATTCAGCTGGATGGCAAAAGCAATTCCCGGGAAGAACCTGCGATCCAGAAGGTCTATACCGGAGAAGATGGCCACGCCGTTCTCTTTGACACGGAAACCGGTGAAGGCCGGGTTCTGGTCCGAAAGAAAGAGTCTGTTTACCAGGTCGTGGAGACTTCACCGGACAAAGAGTGGGTCATCCTGATCCGCATGGCGGCCGAACCGGGCAAAGGACGCAGAGAGACCATCTACGAATTATACAATGTCAGGGAAAACCGGCGGATCAGCCTGGATGACCGTTTCGGAGAACTCTACGGCTTTGAAACCAGGGGCGATCTTCTTTACCTGAAATTTTCAAGCAACTCAGGCGGAAAGGAAGACAGCATACCGGTGAGACAGTTATAACGGGGGAAACCGGGCATACGTGAAAAAGCGGATGATACCCTCACGCGCAGCGAAGCGTCGTCGAACTATCGAATGTACTGAAATGCAAGTCTCATAATTGAACTATTTCAGGAACGGTGATGGGAACAATTACTCAGAATTGGTGCCGTAACTGCGGAGCTCCTATCAATAACACCCTGGAGCAATGTACGTACTGCGGCTCCTGGCTCATCAAGGAGAAGATAGGCCCTGTCCGCTATGTTGCCGAAAGCAAACGCATAAGGATGAAAGGGGTTTATCCATTTTTCTTTATCGCCGGCTTTGCCGCGCTTTTTATTATCTACTTTTTCTTTTTCGACGCCATTTCCGAAAGGGTCCTGGTAAGAATATCCCCTCTCTGGTTTATGCCCATCATCTTCGGCCTTTACGGATACAGAGCGGAAGGCCTTCTCGATATGATTGCCAGAGGAGAAGCAAAAGATTTCCGGGAGGCTTACAAAAAATGGTTCCATCAGTATCTGAGGGAGAATTCCCTTTTCGCGATGGCGGCCGGTCTGCTCTTCCTGACCATTCCATGGTTTAAATGGAGAACCCCCCTTATGGCAGCCCTCATCGGAACCATCTTCTGGGGCGTGATTCTCATACTGTTTTTTGAAGGGATATTCCCTTCACTGTAACGTAAGAACCAGGGTCACGAACCTGTGTAGATATCAAACGGACCATGAAAATGATAAAAGCAATTGCCTTTTATTCAATGCTGACTCCGTATCAGTAAATACTTTCAGGAGATAAACCATGAAAAAACGAGTTCTCATCATAGCTTCAGTCATCCTGGCGCTTGTGGCCATCCCGGCCATTTTTATCGCCTCAAAAGTCTTTGCCCCCATACCTGACTACCGCGGAAATATTACCATTCCCGGACTGAATAACAACGTTACGGTCTACTACGACCAATACGCTATCCCGCACATAAAGGCTAACAGCGAAGAAGACCTCTTCTTTGCCCAGGGATACCTGACGGCCCGTGAACGGCTTTTCCAGATGGACGTAACCCGCCTTGCCGGCCGGGGGGAACTCTCGTCCCTCTTCGGCGATAAAACCGTGGACAAAGATCGCTACCTGAAAACCATCGGAATTTACAGGATGGCGAAACGTGGTTACGCCTCCATGGACGAACGGACACAACGCATTCTCCAGGCCTACAGCAGAGGAATTAATGCATATATCGATTCCGGGACCCTTCCCCTGGAATACACGATCTTACGGTCCGGGCCCCGTCCCTGGGTGCCGGAAGACTCCGTGGCTGCGGCCCTGTTGATGTCCTACAGCCTGACCAGGTCAAAGAAGGTGGACCTGGTGCTCCATCGAGTCGGAATGGAACGGGGACGCGGTCTCCTTGAATTCCTTTCACCCTCCTACCCTGATTTCGCGCCCACCGTTTCCGGCAACAAGAGACGTTCATCCTCCCGGGATAGAACCCTCTTTTCCCTTTATTCTGAAAAAGGCGGGCCTGATAGAAGTGGTCACCTGACTCTGCCCTCTTCCGGGCTGGAATTTCATGCCAGCAACTGGATGATCTTCTCCGGTAAGCGGACCGACTCTGGAAAACCCCTTTTCGCCGGCAGCCCGGACCTCAAACCCACGCTCCCGGCCCTTTTTTATCTATCCCACCTGATCTGCGAAGAGGAGGGAATCGACGTGATGGGAGGAGCGCTTCCCGGAACACCGGGCATAGGCCCCCTGGGATTCAACGGACACATGGCCTGGAGCGCCGTGAACGGCCGGGGAGACGAAATGGATTATTATCTCGAGAAGGTAAACCCGGATAACCGGGACGAGTACCTGACGGAGGAGGGATACCGACCCTTCCGGAAGATAACCGAAACACTGCGGATAAAAAGGAACGGCGAAATAGTTGAAGAACCCCTGCTCGTCCGGCTAACCCGGCATGGTCCGATCATCTCGGAGGTCACAGAAAAAACCCCGGAGAACTGCTCCATGAAGTGGGCCGCCCATGTCGTACCGGCAACGGACATACAGGGACTTCTGGAAATGAACCGGGCCAGAAACTTCAATGAATTCAGAGAGTCCCTGAAGAAAATCAGGACCATCAACCTGGGCCTGGGATACGCGGACAAAGAGGGTAATATCGGCTGGCAGTTCACCGCCTCGCCTCCCAGGCGTGAAAAAGGCGACGGTACGGTACCGGTGCCGGGATGGAAGGGCGAGCATGAATGGAGAGGTTTTATTCCCTGGGAGCGGATACCTCACGACCTGAATCCGGAATCCGGGTGGGCCGCCTCCTTTAACAACGAACCGGGCACCCTGTCGGAACATTTGACCAATTATTATCTTTTTGAGCGTGCCATCCGATTTCAGGAGATCATAAATGAACAGGGAGACAGGCCCGTTGACCGGGAGCGGATTCTTGAAATGCAGCTCGATACCATCTCCGTCGTGGCCCGCCGATGGGTACCCAGGATCATTTCAGTATTGAAACAGGAAAAGACTCACCGCGAGGCTTTAACCCTTCTTGAAAACTGGGACCTTTCTATTACCCGGGAAAGCTCGGCGGCCACCCTCTTTAATTACTTCTACGGGCGACTGCTGGCCAACACCCTCTCCGATGAGGCGGGAGAATCGCTCTGGGAAGAGCTTTCCCAATCCTACCTGTACTACATTCCGGACCTGGCCCTGACCCTTCACGGTAATGATCCCGATCACCCTGTATTTGATGACATCAACACCCCTGAAAAAGAGACACGGGACCATATCATTCTCCGCTCGATGAAGGAGACCCTTGCCTGGCTGAAGAAAAACTATGGCGAAAAGCCGGAAGCGTGGAAATGGAAAGTGGGCCATAAGATGTCCTTTGAGCATCCACTCGGATCGGCGCTATCTTTTCTGAATCTCGATCCCATCCCCACGGATGGGTCCCATCACACGATAAACTCAGGCTTCTGGGACCTTTCGAAACCCTTTGAGATGAATTCCGGAGGCGTCATCCGCATGATCGTAGATTTCGGTGATATCGAATCATCCACGATTATCAGCCCTCCCGGTCAGTCAGGACATTACGGAAGCGATCATTACGGCGACCTGGTGGAGACCTGGGCCGAAGGCCGGCAGGTCCCCATGCGTTTCAGGAGCTACGGCTCTCTGGAAGACATTCTGGTCCTCAGACCCGCGGATAAAAAATGATCTATTCACAGAAGGAATGTGCAGGTGGCGGGACGTAAATTCATAAAGGAGAGGTGACGGCCGAAGGCGCTACTTCTTCCTTCCCGTAAGTCTTCTCAGTATTCCCAGGTACCTGGGAATACGTTTCGTATACTCCGTATACTCCCCGCCGAAGAGACGAAGAAGATTCTGCTCCTCGTGGGATACGGTCATGCCGGCAAGGAAACCGTAAAGGACAACCCACCCGGCCGCGAACAGGGAAGGCCAGAGAATAAGGTATCCCGCCACGACAAGTCCACCGGCAAGGACCTGTGGGTTGCGTGTAATTCGGTAAGGGCCGGTACGGATCAACCTGTCGATGACAATACCGAGGGAACGCTTTATCCCGAACCAGATCATAGTTACGAGAGCCAGGAGTAGTCCCGATCCGATGAGGACGATGCCCGCGATCCTGAGTGGGAAGTTCACGGGAACCGGCGTTTGCCAGAAAAGAATCCATACCGGGGGATTGTAGATAAAGGGAAAACAGAAGTAGAATATCCAGATCAGGTAAACAAAGAATGACGTCTGGGGAGTCAGGCGACCGAATTCAAGGTAGTCCCCGTGAACCATCTTCCGGTACACAACGATAACAAGCAGAAGGAAGAGAACAATGGCAAGGAGATAAAGCAGGATCAGCATGACAAGACTCCGCGCGGTCCATAGTTGGTATCTTATGAAATTCACAGGATGAGCATCCTGTCAATCCTCTTATTACTTCATTTCGGAGTCTACCGGAGAAGATACGTAATCTTATATGGAAGCACTTAGCGAAGGTAAATCCGGGCGTCCACGATTGTACCCCCCTCCCCTTTCTCATGGAGGATAACAGGGTTCAGGTCGATCTCCTGGATCGATTCTTCCCGCCAGATGAGCCAGGACACCTTCTGGATAAGGTCCACGAAGTACTCCTCGTCCAGGGCGGCCCTGCCCCGGGTGCCCTGGATGATGGGCCATGACGCAAGCTCGCGAATCATGGACCGGGCTTCCCGTTCCGTGACCGGCGCTACGCGGATAGCCCGGTCCCGAAAGACCTCGATATAGATTCCGCCCAGGCCGGCAACCACGCCGGCCCCGAAGACCGGGTCCCGACGGGCGCCGATAAAAAACTCATCTCCGGCCGGCGCCATGGGCTGGACCATAAACCCTTTCACGGACAGCCCGGCATTGTCAGCCCTAATATTCATGGCCTCAATTTCCCGGGCCAGCTCACTCGCGTCCCCGATACCGAGGACAACCCCTCCCACGTCACTTTTATGGGAGGCGTCTTTTGAAAGGAGCTTCAGGGCCACGGGAAAGTCTATCTTCAGGCCCCGGGTGTCCCCATCCCGCATAACAACCTCGTAGTCCGTAACCTCTATGCTCGCGGCCCGGCAGATTTCCAGGGCCTCATCGGTCAGGGGAATGCGGTTTTCCGCAGCGCACCTTTCGGTTACAGCGCCGATGGTTTTCCGGTCCAGGCCCGATTCCCGCACCTCGCCCCGGGTATCCCGGTCCCGTTTTCTCTCAAAGTAATCCAGGGAAATCCGAAGGGACTTCACCGCCTCTTCGGGAGTGGTAAAGATGGGGAAGGGATGGTCCTTGGATACATCCAGGTATTCCTCGGCGTTGGTGGTCAGGGATACGGCGATTGGCTTGCCGTACTTCGCCACCAGGTCGACCAGGGAGTTCAGAAAGGTTCTGGATGATTCCGCCTCGTAGGAGGACTGGTACATGTGATTAAAGACGATACCGTCTATGAGATCAAGCTTCAGGGTCTCTTCCACGATCTTCGTAAAAATCGTGTAATCGAAGATTTCACCCAGGTCCAGGGGATTCTGGTGATTGATGACACGGGTATGATAAATATTTCCCAGGTTCTCGATGTAGGATTCCGGAAACTCGACCATATCGAAGGCGTACTTCGAGCAGGCGTCGGCCGTGATAACAGCATGCCCACCGGAACGGGAGAGGACCGCCACGCGGTTCCCCTTCATGGGAGGCAGATGCAATACCTTGGCGGCCACGGCCATCTCATGTTCGTCCTGGACACGGACCGCGGCCGACTGTTTCAGAGCCGCCTCCACGATATCGTCCCCGGTGGATATGGCGGTGGTATGAGACTGCGCGATTTTCGCGCTACCGGGACTGCGGTTCGATTTGAATATAATCAAAGGTTTTTCCGATGACATGGCCAGGTTAAAAAACTCCCTGCCCCGCTTGAAACTCTCCAGGTAGAAGACGATCTTTCCGATGGTGTCATCTTGTAAAAAATAGTCCGTGAAATCGGTCTCGTCCAGGTCGAGCTTGTTCCCGATGCTGACGAACTTCTTCCAGAAGAGATGGTTGTCGTTCAGTATCCTCATGATGGTGTTTCCTATGCCGCCGCTCTGGGAGATGGTAGCGATATCGCTTTCCTTCTCCTCCCGGGCGAAGAAACCGAAGGCGTTCATCATGCCGGTCTTAGAGTTGGAGGCCCCGACGCAGTTGGGACCGATGAGACGTATACCGTGTTCCCGGGCCGTCTCGAGGATATCCTCTTCCAGGGTCGTGTTACCCTCGGAATATTCGCTGAAACCGGCGGTCTCGATAACCACGTGACGTGTCCCCTTCTCGGCACACTCCCGGATAAAATGAAGGACGGTATTCGCGGGAGTAAGGATAACGCAGACATCCGGGGTCTCGGGGAGATCCAGTATGGATGTGTGGACAGGAATACCCTCCACTTCTCCCTTCTCGGAACCGATACCGTAGAGGGTCCCGTCCCAGCCCCTTTTCAGGTTATTGAGAAGGGCAATTTTACCGAGGGTGATCTTTTTCAGGGAGACACCGGTAAAGACGATGCTCCGCGGGTTAAAAAAGGTATCAAGGTCAACAGCGGGGGCCTGCATGGTATTCATTGATTAACTCCAGGGAAAAGATATTGACAGGGTTAGTGAAATTAACTAACCCTGTCAAACAGTTTTTGCCGGCGACCCGAATATGGATTCAAAAACGAAACATCATCCCCCCGGAAGGGTGAAGATCCAGCAGGCCCTGAGAGAACTACTCGAAGGGAAGGATTTCCAGTCCGTCCGGATAGCGGAGATCGCCCGTGGCGCGGGAGTTACCGAACCTCTTATCTACAAGTACTTCCGGGATAAACGGGACATCCTCTACAGGCTCGTAGAAGAGTACATGGAAGATTACGAGGAAAAGATACAACGTGACCTGGAAGGCGTCACCGAACCCCTGGATAAACTCGAAAAACTGATCTGGAGGCATATCGTTTCCTATGACCGGGACAGGGTCATCGCCCGGGCCATTATACTGGAACTGCGAAACTCAGCCGATTACTATGAGAGCAAATCCTTCCAGATGCTGAAGAGATATAATGACCTTGTGCTCAGTATCATCGAAGAGGGCGTCCGTGAGGGCGCCGTCCGTGACGATATCCATCCAAGGTTCATGACCCGCCTGGTCATGGGAAGCATCGACCAGTTCTGCACGCCGCCGATTATCTTTAACCGGCCCTTCTCTCCCGATGAATACGCGGAAAACCTCTGGAGCCTGGTTATCGGCGCCATAGGGAAAGCATAAAATATCAGATAAGACGGCCCTGTTTTAGTTCTCAGTACAAAAATTTTTTTCAGCAATTATCCTGAAGACGCTATTACCTGCAGACAGACCCCGCCGCCGAAGTCTGCGGGAATAGTAAAGCTTTTTTAAAAATACGGTTAAGAGAATACCATAATATTTTTTTGTTGATCATTTTTTCCGGTTCCCTTATATTATTCACAATGGATACTATAGATTATGTATAGTACCATGAATCCGTACCAGGGAGGTATCCATGGATACGAGCAAACTTAAAGTCATACTGGCAGGTGTCAGTATCGCAGGACTTGTTGCCGGTGCAGCAGTTACCACCGGATGCAACTCGGGAGACAGCGGTTGAGGCAAAAAAAAAGACGCAGGTAGCGTCGATGAAAAAGCCCCTGAAAAATCGCCTGAAAAATCCAAGAGTGGTTGAGGCGGCTAGGAATCATGCTGGAAGCATGATTTTTTTGTTGTTTCAGGCAGGATGGGGCGATCCAGACATTCATTATCTCCACAGGATGAACCATCCTGCCCTGAAATGACAATCTTTCGTAAATATTTTTTCTGACTATACCCTCAATGTTTCCATTCTAAGAAGAGTCTCTTCCGTCTCTTTCATGATCCGGTCAAAGAGTTCAGCCAGGGTGGGAATGTCCTGTATGAGTCCCACACCCTGTCCCAGGGAGGTGATGCCGGCATCCAGGTCCCCTTCATCGTAGAGGACACGGGAACGCCTCCCCGCGGCCATGTCGAAGATCTCCTCCGGCTTGCCGCCCGATCTCTCCAGCTCCAGGACCTTCTCCGCGGCGCGGTTGGTCCAGACACGGTGCGTGGCGTGAAGGGATTTCATGACAATGGCCGTGTCGGAATGGTCTGCATTAACAAGGGCTTCTTTCAGGCGGTCATGGATGGGACACTCCTTCGTGGCCATAATACGGGTCCCGAGTATAACGCCCGAGGCGCCCAGGGAGAGGGCCGCGGCCACGCCCCGTCCGTCGGATATACCTCCGCCGGCTATGACAGGGACAGAAAGGGCATCCACGGTAGAAGGAATAAGGACCATGGCGCCGATGTCCAGAGGACCGGTAGCACCCCCGTTCTCCCAGCTCACAACCTCAACCAGGTCAGCGCCCAGGGACTCACCCTTGCGTGCGTACTTAACGCCTGCGCACTTGTGTATCCAGGTCGCGCCCGCCTCTTTGAAAAGGGGCACCAGGTCCTCCGGAGCCTTGTGCCCCGAAGTCTCAAGGATGGGGGTCCCCTCCTCCAGCATGGCCTCCACGTGCCCCTTAAGGTCGACCGGCTGAAGCATGGGGAAGAGGTTCACGTTGACGGCAAAGGGTTTATCCGTGTGGTTTTTTATCTCCTGGACGGCCTCCCGGAGTTCTTCTTTTTCACGGTACATGGCCGAGGCAAGGATGCCGAGGCCTCCCGCCTCGGAGCAGGCGGCGACGAATTCAGGTTTGCTGATATTCATCATGGTCCCGGCGGTGATGGGGTATTTGATTCCGAGTTTTTCGGTAACGGGTGTTTTAATCATGGGAATGTCCTTTTTATAATAAGTGTTCCGTATGGTCCGGCAAGGGGGCAGGATGTCAAGGGAGTTGTGTGGATTTTGGTGATGGGTGATGGGTGATTATTCTCTACAGGCTCGTAAAGCGCTGTTTACACGCGCCATATTATATATTTTTTGGAGACAATATTTTTACATAACCGTGTTTTCCATAATTGATTATTCTCTTATCAAATGTAACTAAAGTCCAGTCAAGTATACGTGCAGTCGCAACGATCATTCTATCAGCGGGATCAGCATGAAATTCACCAGGTAATATTGTACTTTCATATGCTACTTCTGGAGAAAGAGGGAATATGCTGATACCTGGTGCGGAAGTTGCATTTTTAATCCAATCGATGGTGTTTTCAGAAAGTGTAATACGATTTTTTGAAACAAGCATTGAAATTTCCCATAATGAAATTGCTGGTATATAGATAGAACTTTTTTTTGCAGCTTTCTGGATATGGGTTAACAGGCCTGTTTTTTGCAACAGCTTATTTCCATTGATAAGCCATATGAATACATGGGTATCTAGAATCAGCATTAGAACTGGTTTGTCTCCCATTCAACATCGAGTGGTTCTGTGATATCATCATTAATGGTAACAGAATTTTTCATATACCCAAATAATGGTTTATCCGGTTTCTTTGAATATGGGATTAATTTTGCTACCGGTTTTCCTCGTTTAGTTATAATGACTTCTTCATGAAATAAATTAACATGGTCCATTAGCTTTAGACATTTTGCTTTAAATTCAGCAGCTGATAATTTCATGTCCAAACACCTTAAAAAGAATATATGGTCATATAATTGTAGTCATAATAATAAATCATCCCATAAAAGTCAATTCGGAACCGCGCCGCTGAAGCCCCTCCCGACTTCATCGGGACTAAGCACACCTTAAATGATCCTTTATTATTTGCAACAATAGCGAAGCAAAAAGGATGCTGCCCGGAACGGATTCCGTAATG
>CAZYBU010000022.1:0-8528 GCA_964645775.1 uncultured Leptospirales bacterium
AGCAATTATTTGTAAAATTTCTCTTTGTCTGTCAGTCAGGTCGTGGGCCACTCGAGCAGTCGCTTCGTCGGCATCCCGCAACTGGACTACGGACTCTATGGGTTCAAATTGGATCAGGTCACCGTATTTCATCGCGTCTGCTCCCTTGCAATGGAAATTGTAGTTTTCATGTCGTCACCTCCGGGCTTGCCACTAGAAAATCATGCATCGGATAGCGCCTGTACTCCGGGTGGTCCGAAGCGGCATAGGTCAAATAATCTTCAATGATGGAACCGTTCCATGCGGCCACCACAGTTTTGTTACGAGAGAGCACCTGGAGCAGGCGAAGCGGGTCTTGCTTTAAATCAACATCGAAAATAACTTCAATGTTGTCGAGCAGGATCATCTCACCACCGCCATTGCCGACGATCTCCTGGAGAAGATGAGGCAGCTGCAGGGCCCGCTGGCGCTCCGTCAATTCCAGCATCTTGCGGGAAAGCTCCAGGTTAATGTTGACCAGGGGCGCACCGGTACGATCACGCACATCGCGAAGCGCAGTGGTCTTGCCTGCGCCCGCCGGTGCGACGACCAACAGCAGCCGGTGATAGAGTTCAGCGGCTTGCTTGACCTTCCGCGTGATCTGATCTGTAAGTGGTTCCGACATCACTATTCTTCTTTATTCTTGGCTTCGTCAACTCCACCCGTCTGGATAAATATACCTGAAGTCATCATGGAGAACTCCTTCATGAATGAGAACCTCGGTTGTGTCACCATATTCATAAGCTGGATTGAATTGTATTAAAGGTGGAGGCCAGAGACGACCACTGGTTATCTCATCACTGACTTTAGACCTCAGATCATCGTCACCTATGTTAATAAAGCTTTCAACATAGTTCCGGTAAGCATTCATGACGCTATCGTTGAATCGGAATATGTCCATGGGATACCTCCAGTCCTTAATACCTGCCACTACTGCTCTAATTTGTCAACTATGTATCAGGTTGCTAATGGGCGATATGGCAATCTTATATTGCCATTGAATTTGCATTCAAATGATTCGAATCCTACACGTATTTGATGAACATCAGCTTGGGGGCACAGTCATTGTCTGCGAGGCGTTCATGCATCCGAGCAATACATCGTAGCTCTGCCAGAGTGATCTGTAACGTACCGCTTAACCGGTGGGAATAGAGCGCCTGTAAGCGTGTGGCTTGCTTGACTGCGAACGTCCTTGCTCAGGCATGTCCGCACAGGCAGGCAGGGGTAAAGCCGTCTGATTGCAGCGCCTTGTTATGTGTTATTCTCGTGGTTCCGACCATGAGTTTACTTTCCCCCTAAAAAAACCGACCACACCGCCATTTGGATAATACCAGGCAGCATAGACTCCTCCCTTTACCCGCTGCGGTGCACCAAGTATTTTTTCAACATCATGGTAGCTCATACCTGTAGAGAGTTTTCTCCAGTATACTAATAGATTTCCAACCTTCATGCGAAGGAGCAAGCTCTTTGGGTTCACTTGAATCACTTAACAAAGACTCAAGTTTAGATATTCGAAGCTTTAGTTCCTGAACTTCTTTTTCCAATTGATTGATTCGGTCAGTTCCTTCTGCATATATATTGGAGACCATGCCAAAGGATAGAAAACCAATCATGATAAACGTTTTAATCATAATATACCTCTTTACCCCGGGAGAATGGCAATAACCAACAACCATAAATACGCGTAAGTATGTGCCTGATAGCACTAAAAGTCAATTACTATTATCTACAGTGAAATACGGGCTGTCCACGCGCCGCTTCCTCCCGGGGTCCGCGACCTCGCGGTCAAGATCTTCAGCTCTGACATCGTTGATCAGCTGAACGCCAAGCGGTACACGGTGGCCATCATGAACTTCAACAACGAGATGATCTGGGCCGACGCCCCGACGCTCGCGACCAAATACCGCAGCCAGTTCGACCGGCAGTTCGTCCGCGATACCGTCTACGACGCCATATCCCTGGCGCGAATCGCAGCCGAACCCTACATCGGTAAACCGCGACAGTAGCAGAGTTTGAAAGCGGTCTCCTTCGGGGTCCGCTTTCACTTTTTCTGTTTGACAGGGAACGATTCTCGTTACTACTCTGTGTCATGCTTACGAACATAGTTATCTGAAAGGATCGGATATCATGGAAATTGAAGTCAGGGAAGATGACAGCCTGGTTCAGGTTATAGTAAATGGTGATATTGAAATGATGACCATCAAGAACTTCAAGCAGAAGCTCTTTGAGATAGGACAGAATATCGACAAAGACATTGATATCGATCTTTCCGATGTCGATTATATCGATTCATCTGGAGTGGGTGTCCTGATCAGCCTGTTGAAGTTGCAGAAAAAGAAAGGCAAAACCCTGAGTATAAGCAAAGTCAGCCCCAAAGTTCAGAATGTCCTTAAGCTGAGCTCCCTTTCTGACGTCTTTAATATTTAATAGCCATGTATTCCGTGAGGGCGGGAAATGGTTTTGATGTCCACAAATTCACGGACAATCGTGAGCTGATCCTGGGGGGAGTAAATATCCCCCATCCACGGGGACTTGCCGGCCACTCCGACGCTGATGTTCTTACTCATTCAATTATTGACGCTCTGCTGGGAGCCTGCGCACTGGGAGATATAGGTATGCATTTCCCGGACACGGACAGCCGGTGGAAGGATGCCTCAAGCCTGGATCTGCTCGACCTTGTTCTGGTTATGATTAACCGTCAGGGTTTCGCTGTTGAGAACGTGGACGCGACGATCATATGCGAGGTTCCGAAACTGGCCCCATATATACAGGACATGAGGAAAGCACTCGCTCATCATCTGGGGGGTATCGATCTCTCAAGAGTATCGGTAAAGGCCACGACCAGCGAAGGGCTCGGTTTTACCGGCAGGGAAGAGGGAATAGCGGTTCAGTCCACGGTCCTTCTCGGTTCCATCGGACCTTGATCACGTTTTCCAGAATCGTGGTGTAAACAGGATAAGAACCGTGTAAAGCTCAAGTCTGCCTATCAGCATAGCCAGGCAGAGAAACCATTTTACGTACTCAGGGTAAAAGGCGTAGTTCTCCGTGGGGCCAATTTTGCCGAACCCCGGTCCAATATTCCCCACAGTAGCAAGGGCCGTGGTAAAGGAAGTTACAAGGTTTTGGCCTGAGGTGGCTACGATCAAGGTGAAGAAGAGCAACATGATTATATACAGAAAGAAGAAACCGGATATCGCATAGACAATATTCTTTCGGACGGCTTGACCACTTATCCTCAGGGTGAAGATGCCCTGTGGATAAAGGAGAAATTTCATTTCATTTATACCCTGCTTGAGAAGGGTAATAATTCGTATGACCTTTATGCCACCTCCGGTGGAGCCGGATGAACCTCCGATGAACATGAGAATAAATAAGATTGCCTGGCTGATGAAGGGCCATCCTTCAAAATCTGCCGTTGCGTATCCCGTCGTGGTAAGAATGGAAGCGCATTGAAAACTGGCATATCTCAGGCTCTCCCAGAACGTTTCATAAATGCCCAGATTGGCCAGTGTAACAAGTAGCGTGCTCCCGCCGAAGAAAAAAAGGTAGGCTTTTAATTCCGTGTCTTTCCATAAGAATGAAACATTGCCTGTCAGTGCCCTGTAGTGAAGGGAGAAGTTAATCCCTGCCAGCACCATGAAAAGCGCCATAATGCCGTCAACATACGGGGAATCGAATGCGGCGATACCTTTGTTCATGGTGGAGAAGCCGCCCGTGGCCAGTGTCCCGAATGTGTGGGTCAGGGCGTCGTAGAGGTTAAGTCCCCCAGCCATAAGCAGGAGAGTTTCGGCCACAGTAAAACCGAGATAGATACCCCAGAGGATCTTTGCTGTTTTCGCGATCCTGGGAGTCAGTTTATCCACTGTGGGACCCGGAGCCTCGGCACGAAGAAGCTGTAATCCCCCGATGCCGAGAAGAGGCAGGATGGCGACGGTTAAAACGACTATTCCCATTCCTCCGAGCCAGTGAGAAAGAGACCTCCAGAATAGCATGGAGCGGGGAAGAGATTCAATGTCTGTAAGGATCGAAGCGCCGGTTGTCGAAAAACCGGAGATAGTCTCAAAAAATGCGTCCGTGTAGGATGGTATAGCGCCCGAGATAAAAAAGGGGAGGGCGCCTATAAGCGAAGCCATGACCCAGCTCAGGGTGACAAAAAGAAAACCGTCCCGCGTGCTCATGACTTTTCCCCTGTTGTTCCTGAGCAGTATCAGACCGAGGGAAGAAAAAAGCGCGGTAAGAACAATTACCGGGGCGAAGGCCTCAAGCTCATTGTGCTCCCCGTAATAGAGAGCCACGAAGGCCGGGACCGTCATGAAACCCGACAGTATAAGCATAAGGGCGGATATGGTACGGGTGATGATTCCTGGATTCATGAAGGTTCAGCCTGCGAATATCTCTTCAAGCTGGGGTATGGATATTTTTCTCGAAATGACGATTACCGTATCGCCGGGCGCAACCATGAAATTGCCGTCAGGAATATAGCTCTGGTTTCCTCGCACAACAGAAAGAAGAAGTGTATTGGAGGGAAGATTAACATTCATAATTCGTCTTCCGACGATCCTGCTGTTTCCCTCGATGTAAAATTCAATGACCTCGGCGATCCCGTCAAATATACTGTGCACGCTACGGATATTCCCTTTCCTTACGAATTTAAGAATGGCGTCAACCGTACTGATCTTCGGGCTGATGGTGGTGTCGATCCCCAGGTTTGCGGCTATCGGAAGGTAGTTGGTCTTCGTTACGAGAGATATGGTCCTGCGGGTACCCAGGGACCTGGCATAGGCGGCCGTGAGGATGTTAAGCTCCTGATTGTTGGTGGTGGTTACCAGCAGGTCGTGGTTATGAAGATTCTGATCAAGGAAAACATCCTCGTCAGAGATGTCCACGTTTAGTACCAGTACATCCGGGAACTGTTCCGCCAGCACCTTGCACTTTTCGTAATCATTTTCTATGATGGTTATGTCGGTGCCGGTATTCAGGAGATTCTTCGTGAGCAGGGTGCCGATCCTTCCTCCTCCGACTATTGCAATTTTTTCTATCTTCTTGGTAACGGTCCCGGTCTTTTTCATGATCCGGTCAAATGACTTTTTCTGCGCCATGCAGTAGAGGGTGTCATGAGGAAGTACTGTTGTCGTTCCTGAGGGAATAATGAATCGCTCACCACGGAAGATGCCGGCGATCAGGAAATCCTCCTTTAGACTCCTGCGAATTTCCTCGAGGGTCTTCGTCGCAAAGTAAGAATTGACCCCGATGGGGAAGTTTCTCATCTGGAGATCTGTGTTTCGAAAGGTGAGGACCCCTCCCATGGCGCCGTATTGGACGGAATCGGACAGAGCCCGTGCGGTTTCAACCTCGGAATTTACAATGTGGTCAACTCCCAGAAAGGTCTTGTCGAGGAAAGAGTCCGTGGAGTACTCAAGGTTTCGAACACGGGCCACCTTTACCGGAACGTTGTATTCGCTCGCGACGATTGAGCAGGCGATAATGTTGACTTCGTCCGAATTGGTAACGCTTATGAAAAAATCGGCGTTTTCAATGCCAGCCCGTTCCAGGGTAAGCTTACTGTTTCCTTCTTCATTTAGAACGATACAGTCAAGATGATTGGATACGAAACGGGCTCGTTCCGAATCCTTTTCGATAAGAACAACGTCTTTTCCTTCATTTACAAGATGCTGGGCTATCTGGAAGCCTACGATTCCCGCTCCAAGTATGATTATCCGCATGATGCCCGGTTATATGTATTAAATTTGTATGACACGCCAGTCAGGGGAGCCCAGTACATGATGGCAAGCAATAATTCATCCAGGAGAACCCGGGATAAAGACGAGGGTCTCATTTCTTTTTATGCGACATAATATATCTTATCGGAAGCTGGATCAGGTTTCCATCTTGATCCGGGAAAAGAAAGTCAGCACAAGATTAGTCATCCTGGTAAGGACAAGGGCGCTAATGATTGTATCGATCATTTTCGGCATCTCGATACCGGTTTTTGTGAATACCGTAAGCATTTGAACCTTATAACAGAGAACCAGGGCGATAAGAAGAATAATTACGTCCCGTGCCGAGTCAAGGGCCGTGCTCCTGTTAATCATTTTAAATGCGCTCATGGAGAAAAGTGCCATGACTGAAGCCTCCAGTATGATGGCAACCACGAAAAGATTAAAAATATTCTGGACCAGTACTTCTGCGTTCATCTTGACCTCCCTGTGCTAACAATACTCGATTATCATATAAAGTCAGTAATTATTCCTCAAAAAGCTTATAAGTGCAAACAAAAAAGAAAGATTTCTGCCACCTTCGATACAGCGGATAAAGTTGAAGAATTAATAGTGACTTAATGTTTAAAATAAGTCAATTCAATTTGAAAATTCAATCTTTATAAAGAACATTTGCTCGATTTTTTCCCTGGGACTCGGAGAAAGGTTCTGCAAATGACCGCGCCGATATATTGCAGGTTAAACAGGAACAATTAAAGAAATTCGCCTGCCCGGTAGGAACTGCGTACATGGGGAGCGGAATGAACCTGCCGAAAACCCATATCCAGGGCCATCATCTTAAGGTCATAAAACTCTTCGGGTGAATACCATTTTTTGACCGGCGCCCTGTCCCTTCTCGCCTGTAGGTACTGACCCAGGGTAAGGTTTGAGACCCCGGATAAAATTAGATCTTCAAGTGTATCTACTATTTCACTATGTTTTTCTCCCAGCCCGAGCATCATGCCGCTTTTTATAATCATCCCTTTTTCGGCCGCGATATTGAGCAATTCAAGAGAGGCCCGGTAGTCTCCTTCCGGTCTCAGAGAGGAAAAGAGTGAAGGAACCACCTCAATATTATGATTGAAGACATCGGGAGGATCCGTAAGAATCAACTCCAGAGATTCTTTAAGGCTGTATTTGAAATCTGGGACCAGAATCTCAACCGTGGAGTCAGGTCCCTTTTGACGAATCTCGCGAACTGTGCGTGCGAAGTATTCCGCTCCTCCCTGGGGAAGATCATCCCGGGTTACTGAGGTCACCACCGCATGATTGAGATTCAGGCGGGCAGATGCCCGGCCTACCCGTACAGGTTCATCCTCTTCCGGAGGGAGCGGCTCCCCATATTCCACGGCGCAGTACAGACAGTCTCTCGTACAACGCTTTCCCATAATCATGAAGGTGGCGGTTCCGCTGCCGAAACATTCACCAATATTAGGACAACCGGCTTCAGTACAGACCGTATGCAGACGGTTTTCACGTATGATTTCCCGAACACGGAGATAATCATTTCCTCCGGGAATTCTGTACCGTATCCAGTCAGGTTTACTTATTTTTCGTCCCATCGAAGAATCGGTTTACGGGCGGCTGTAACGGCATCGACCCGTGAAACAGGCGTAGTATGGGGAGCGGACCTGACCATTTCAGGGTCCTTATCCGCCTCTACCCGGATGGCTTCCATGGCCCTGATGAAAAGCTTAAGACTTTCCAGGCCTTCGCTCTCCGTGGGTTCGATCATCATGGCACCGTTTATTATCAGGGGGAAGTAGACTGTGGGGGCATGAAAGCCGTAATCGAGGAGTCTCTTGGCAATATCATTGGTTGTTACTCCCTCAGGAAGACCTTTATCGTTCAGGACAAACTCATGCATGCATCTCCGGTCGACAGGCAGATTGTACACTTCCCGAAGATGACGCAGAAGATAATTCGCGTTAAGAACGGCTGTCTCGGAGACTTCACGAATAGACGATCCTAACATTGTGAGATATCCCCAGGCCTTGAGCAGAACCAGAAAATTACCGTGGTACGAATGAAGCCGTCCGATGCTTCTATCTGTACCGGGTTGCAGGGAGAAGACATCTCCGTTTCGTATAACACCGGGACCGGGAAGAAAGGGAGAGAGTTTTTCTGTAACTCCTACGGGGCCGGAACCTGGACCTCCTCCTCCGTGGGGCGTGGAGAAGGTTTTATGCAGGTTCAGATGGACCAGGTCGAATCCCATATCAGAGAGGCGCGCTCTTCCCACCACGGCGTTGAAGTTTGCTCCGTCCCCGTAGAAAAGAGAACCGTTTTCATGAAGAAGTCTCGCGATCTCAAGAATGGAGCGGTCAAAGAGCCCCAGGGTATTCGGACTGGTAAGCATCATCCCGGCCACCGAGGGAGTCAGCATGCTCTTCAGGGCCTCGAGGTCGACATCACCATCCTCTCCGGAAGGGACCGTTTTAACACTGTAGCCACACATGGCAACGGACGCAGGATTTGTTCCGTGTGCCGAATCGGGGATAAGTATGACGTCACGGTCCTCTTCAGTATCCTGGAAATATTTTTTCATTATAATGACAGCTGCAAGTTCACCCTGTGCTCCGGCCGCCGGCTGGAGAGAGAACCTGCTCATTCCTGTAAGGGTGGAGAGCATCTCTTCAAGTTCATACATGATCCTGAGGGCACCCTGGCTCTCCTTCTCGTTACTCATGGGATGCAGACCGGAAAAGTTCGGATGTGAGCCGAGACGCTCATTGATCTTGGGGTTGTACTTCA
>CAZYBU010000022.1:8538-53458 GCA_964645775.1 uncultured Leptospirales bacterium
ATCGCGCCGGGCACGGTCGACGCCGGCTGCAGAGGGTGAATGTCGGCAAAGCCCGGCAGCCGCGCCGCGGCTTCGTTAAGGCGCGGATTGTGTTTCATGGTGCAGCTTCCCAGGGGATACATCCCCGTATCTACACCAAAATTCATTGTTGAAAGAGAGGTGTAGTGTCGAACGGTCTCCTGTTCACTTACATCGGGCATAATCGGATCGTCTCTAAGCCACGATGACGGAATATTGCATTCATCGCCGATATCGGGCGAGCATTTTCTACGGTTGCGTCCCGGTGAGGACTTGTCAAAAATCGTCGTCATTTTTTCAAAACCTCCCCTGCGGCCTTAAGGTAGTCATTAACACCTTTCTCGCCGGAAGTTTCCGTTACGCATATCAGCAGAGCTTTCCTGTCATCGGGCAGCTCCAGCAGGATACCGGGTTGAAATCCTTTTCTTCGCATCTCTTCAGTAAAGGTATCTATCCTCGGATGAAGGACCGTGAACTCGTTGAAAAAAGGGCTGTCACTGAAAGGTGAAAATCCGAGATCCAGGAGGCCATTGCGGAGACGGACCGCCAGTTGATGATTGAATCTGGCGAGATTCACAAGTCCGGGACCCATGAGGCTCATATAGATCACGGAACGAAGGGCCATAAGGCCCTGGTTTGTACAGATGTTTGAGGTGGCCCGTTCACGGCGAATATGCTGCTCCCGGGTCTGGAGGGTGAGAACATATGATTCCTTTCCCCTGCTGTCGACGGTTCTCCCGACGATTCTGCCCGGAAGTCGGCGGGTATGTTTCTTCCTGGTCGCCATGAATCCGAGAAGGGGGCCGCCGAAACCGGGGTAATTTCCCAGGGACTGGCCTTCGCCGCATACCACATCTGCTCCATAAATTCCGGGAGGTTTGACAAGGGCCAGGACAAGGGGTTCCGGGACCGCAACGATCAGAGGGACTTTCCGTTTTTGACAGGTTTTGCCGGCTTCTTCCAGGTCAGTCAGAGTACCGTGGAAATCAGGGAAGGAAAGAATTGCTACATCAGGGCGGTGTTCCTCAAGGGATATATCAATATCCTCCCCTCCCTCAAGTATTTCGAAGCCAGATGCGAAGGCGTAGGTATCCAACACCTCCCTGAAGTGAGGATGCAGCGGGGAGAGGATGAGGACCTTCCTCTTTTCCGGTCCAGCCATGAGCATGAGAATCGATTCCGCGAGGGCGGTGGCACCGTCATACATGCTGGCGTTGGCCACTTCCATGCCGGTCAGCCTGCAGATAAGGGTCTGAAACTCGAATATGGCCGTAAGGGTTCCCTGGCTTACTTCGGCCTGATAGGGGGTATAGGCGGTATAAAACTCGGATCGTCCGGAAAGCTCATCCACTGCCGCGGGAACATAATGAGAATAGAGACCCCCCCCCATGAAGGAATTCATGATGGTTGTCATGGAGGCACGTTCTTTCAGCGCCTCTTCCACCTCCCGTTCATCTGAAGGTGGATGCACGATGGGAGATTGTTCCAGGGCAATCGACTCCGGAATATCCTGAAAAAGTTCGTCCAGGGATGAGAGTCCCATCTCCCTCAGCATCTCTTCCCTGTCTCTTTCTGAAATACCGGTAAAGGACATGATCTATTCCGTCTCCTCGGCGTACTGTTCCGCTGTCAGTAGATCATCATATTCTGATGGGCTCGAAATTTCGATTTTAAACATCCATCCCCTCTCATAAGGGCTCTGGTTGACCAGCTCCGGAGAGTCTTCAAGTTCATCGTTTACTTTCGTAACTCTTCCCGTCATAGGGGCAAAAACATCGGATACCGCCTTGACCGATTCGATAATGCAGAGCTGGTCCCCGGGGAGAACCTCACGGTCTACTTCAGGAAGCTCAACGAAGACTACGTCTGTCAGTTCTGCCTGGGCGTGGTCCGTAATTCCGCAGGTGATGGTGAACTCATCGTCTTTTAGAATCCACTCATGTTCTTTGGTGTAGCGCAGGTTGTCAGGAATGTTGCTCATTTTTGACTCCTTGTCCGTTAGTTATGCCCCAACTCCCTCCCTTTGTAGGGATAAAGAGGTCTTTTGCAACGTTCAGCCTCCAGGCGTCTTGTCCTGTTTATGATTTCCATGGTTTCTCCCAGGGGAACCTCCTTTTCCAGCAGGGCCAGGCCAATTCCCTGTTCAAAAGTGGGAGAATACCCGCCGCTGGTGACCAATCCTACACGACGCCCCTTTATTTCGACAGGATCGCCCTCCCGGGGTACCCCTTTACCCCTGCAACAAAATGCGGCTATGGTAACCGGAACCCCTTTCTTCTTCTTTTCCATAATAGCAACCTTACCGATATAATCATTTTCAGAGGTGATAAGCCAGGAAAGACCCGATTCAATGGGAGAACGTTCTTCGTTCAGTTCATGCCCGTAGAGGGAGAGTCCCGCCTCAAGCCTCAGGGTATCCCGGGCGCCCAGGCCGGCGGGAAGTATCCGTTCACCCCCCACGGCCAGGATGTCCCTCCACAGTCTAACCGCACTTTCGGCAGGAAGATATATCTCGAAACCGTATTCACCGGTGTATCCCGAATGAGAGACCATTATCTCATCGGAACCGAAGGGAGTAAGCATGAAGCTGAACCTGGGCAGTTCCGAAACCAGATGGTTTTCAAGGATGCGGACGAGGATATTCCCCGATTCCGGCCCCTGTATGTCAATTTTAGCCGTTTCTTGCGTCTGGTCGATGACATCCGAGTTATATCGATTCATGGAACGGATCCATTCCAGGTCTTTCTCTTTCGTCGCGGCATTTATCACCAGTAAGAACCTGTCGGGGGAGAGCATGTAGACAAAAAGATCATCAATCACCCCTCCCGAAGGGTTGCACAATATGGTATACATGGCGCGTCCCGGTTCAATTTTAGAGAGTGATGTGGGTATGATTCGTTCCAGGAGGATCCGGGCGTCCGGTCCCGTTACAAGGACCTCCCCCATGTGTGACACATCGAAGAGAGCGGAACTGGATCGGGTCATCCTGTGCTCCCTGATTATGGAGCTGTACTGGAGGGGCATTTCCCATCCTGCAAAATCGACCAGACTTGCTCCGAGGTTTCTGTGTTCTTCGTGAAGTGGTGTTCTGTGAAGCATATTACTTCTGCCTGTCGTCCATGCTCCCCTCTCGGTTTACAATCTCTTTAAGGGCATGGAGTCCGAGTATATAGGAATGGCTGCCGAAACCTGATATCTGGCCCCGGCATACAGGTGCTGTGATCGATCTTTTTCTGAATTCTTCTCTGGCATGTATATTGCTGAGATGAACCTCGACGGCCGGTATGGAAAGCGATGCCAGTGCGTCTCGTATGGCAATGGACGTATGGGTGTACGCGGCAGGATTAATAAGGATACCGTCACAGGTTTCCGATTTCTGAAGAGCGTCGATGATCTCACCTTCTCCGTTATGCTGGGATATGATCAGTTCCAGTGAAAGGGTTTTACCTTTTTCCATGAGAGATCGGTTAATATCTTCCAGCGTGTCGGTGCCGTAAAGGGAAGGTTCTCGTGTGCCAAGAAGATTAAGGTTCGGCCCGTGAATCACTCGTATTGTCAAGGAAGTAGCTTTCATCGGTTACTGTTCCCCATCATCCTTTGTCTGGGTCTTCATCATGACTTCAAGGGTCTCGGCCTTCTGTCGATGGATACCCCTGTAATCACTTTCAAGAATATTCCTGATGTGTGCCCGCGCCACCCGGTTTTTCCCTTCTGAGAGGGCGATAAGGGAAAGGTCTATCATTGCTCTGTAGCTCCAGGGTGACATCTCTTCTGTTGAAGCAGAGGATTCCAGGTATGTCAATGCCCTTTTCCGGTTTTTGTAGTAGTACCACTGGATAATCCCCTTTCTGTAATGCAGTTCCGCCCGGGGTATCCCCTTTTCGGGTTTGACGCGGCTGTAAAATGTATAGGCCGTATGAAAGGTTCCCCTGTTGAAATAGAGTCTACCTCGATATAGATTGAGCCTGGACTGGTATTTTGGGAAGCTTCCAAGATCGGCAACCATGATATTGAATCGTGTGATGTCGCCTTCTTCGGCCACATGTTCGGCAATTTTAATGGCACTATCCGGCCATCCTGCTGCACGTACAATGCTTTTCCTGTTCTCCAGGTAGTAGCGGCTTGCCTCTTCTATTTTCTTTTCTCCCAGCAGAATTTCAAGAATGAGAAGATCTTTTTCCGGTTCGAATTTTTTTTCCGAAGGGATACTGGAAAGAGTTTCCCGGGCCTCGGTGTAATCATGACTCTTTATCAGGAGGCGGGCCGTGAGCAAACGGCATCTGGCCTCGCTTTCAGCATCTACATCTTTTTTTAGAATTTTTCCACAGATGTCTATTGCCGCTTCAACTTCCCCCCGCTCCGTTAGTGCACGGGCCAGTATAACCCCTGCCCTGGCCCATTCCTCTTTTTCTTTCGGCAAAAGACTGTAGGCCTGGAGGGCTCGGACCGTGTCGCCGGTCTTTACTGCGCTGACCACGAAACGGTATATGTCCTCAACCGGCCAGGATGAAAGATCCTCTCCGAGCATCTGGCGGTAGACCCTGCTGTATTGTTCCAGTTTAAAGGCGCTTCTCGCCTTGAGACGTGGAAGAATTCTCCATGATTTCTCATCCATGGGAGGTATTCTCTCCTCCTCGGTCATTTTGAGAACCCGGGTATAATTTCCCAGGCGATATTCAGACTGTAAAATGCGGATGAAAGCGTGTCCTTTATGTTCCCCCTGTTCCATCTCCCTATAACGACTGAAATTTTTTGAGGCCTGTTCGTACAGTTCTCTTTCAAACGCCCTGTCAGCCTGTCGGAGAACAAGTTGAGCTGCAACATCGGTTTCCGGGAAATGGGTAATAACCAGATATACATAACGGTCGGATGCGAGTCTCTTCTCTTCCAGTTTCAGGATAAACTGGTAAAGCGCCCGGGATGTCTCCTTTCTGTTCAGGTATTTATCTATCATCAGTTCTGACGTTCTTCGTGCCTGCTGTAACCACTCCAGCTTAATATAGCACTCAAGCTGAAGCCGATAGAGCGGGAAAAGGTCTTCAGGGGGATTAAGTTCGATCATACGTTCAAGCTGTTTCAGGCTTGCTTCATAATTTTCTTTTTTATATTCTATCATGGCTCGAAAGAAACCGGTCTCCTCCGAGAGTTTGGAAAAAGGGTTCTCTTTTTCAACGTTATCCAGGTAGGTCAGAGCTTTATCAACCCTGCCCTGTCCCATGGCGGAACGGGCCAATAAAAGATAGACCTGATCAAGGTTTTTTTCGAATTGGTACTCAGAGACATATGCCTGAAGGTGACTGTCCGCCTGTTCGTATTCCCCCATCCTGATGGACGCCCTGCCGGCAAGTATAAGGAGCTCCCTTTTATCGGATGTTTTTTCATTTTCCAGAAGACGCTTAATAACACTGTACGCTTCGGAAGGAGAGTTCTCAAGTTGCAGACGGGCTAACCTCTGGGAAGCTTCTACTTTGAGATTGTAATTGTCCTCAATCCGGGAAAGATTGCGATAGATTTCGACTGCCCTGGGTGTCTCTCCCTTCTCCTCGAGAAGCTTTGCCATTAGAAACTGACCTTCCCGGTAACGGGATGACTGTTTGCCAACAACAAGGAAAATATCAACCAGGTCTCTGCTCTTCTCTCTCTCCCCTTTCTGAAACCGGGCTCTTGCAAGGTAATAGTAGACATCAGCAAAGGCCTGCTCTTTTCTCATCGATTCAGGAACCGTGGAAAGGGCGTCTATGGCAAGGTCATAATTTTCCTTTTTAAGATAAATGCGACCGAGAAGAAGGGCGGCCCGTGCCCGTATATTCATCGGAGCGTCTGAATTGACCAGGGGACTCAATCTGTCTATGGCCCGGTTGTGATCTCCATTGGCGAAGAGGGATCTGCTCAGGCCGAGAATCATCCTTGTGGTCTCTCCCCTGTCCGTGCTCGACTCTACGGCCCGCTTCCATTCAATAATAGATTCATCATAGCGATCCAGCATGTAATAGATGGTCCCAAGCCTTGAGTAGGCCCTGGCTGTCAAATCAGGAGACTCCTCCCGGGTAAGATATCTCTTGTACTCTTCTCTTGCCCGCGAATACTGTTTCAGAAGATAGTGGCATTCTCCGATCCAGAAACGGGCCCGGTGGCAGAGCTCCGGCGTGCTGCATTCCGTCAGGAAGTTGCTGAATTCGAAAAGCGCTTCGTTATACTTGCCGTTTCGGTAGTAACTCAGGGAAAGGTGAAACCAGGCCCTGTCCCTGTAATAGTCACTTCGCTCCATGACGCGGCGAAAAAGCAGGACAGCCGAATTATAATTACCGCTGTTGAATGCCTCCATGGCATGATTATATATGCTTTCCACTGCAAAGGAGGCCTGGCCGATAAAAAGTATGATAACTGCTATGGCAAAATATGACTTCATGATGAATCACGTGAACGTAAATGACGGCGTAGTTTTTCAAGGGATGTGAGTACGCTCAGCATTCGAATAAATTCCCTGTTTCCCGGGAAGCGAAATTCCCGGACTGTTATCTCATCTTCCAGCTTGAAGGCTATCCAGACGGTTCCTACCGGCTTTTGGTCGCTCCCTCCGCCGGGACCGGCTATACCTGTTATGCTAACCGCCAGATCGGCCGGCAACAGGGACGTGAGCCCTTCAATCATGGAAAGGGCAGTCTCTTTACTCACTGCGCCCTTCCCGGCAAGGGTCTTGCCGGGAACATTCAGAATGTCTTCTTTTACATTGTTAGCATAGGCGACTATTCCCCCGATGAAAACATCGGAAGCGCCCGGGACGGATGTAAGCCTTTCAGCGAGGAGTCCTCCGGTACAGGATTCCGTTACAGAAATTCTGAATCCTCTTTCCCGGGCAAGGGAAATGATTTCATATTCCGGGGAGGTGAAACCTTCCAGAAGAAGTGTTTCACCGAATTCAGATTCCAGTGCCTTTCGTATCTTCCCGGATGTCAGGCCTGCGGGCACCCGGGTCCTGAGAGAAACGATACCATGGCGGACTGTCATTCCCCATTGGCATTCCCTGAATGAAGAATCGAGATTTTTTAATCTTCCATTCACTTCAGATTCTCGTATACCGGACAGGTAATGGACGGACTCTTCAAGCATTTCGATGGAGAAGATATCTCCGAGAAGAGGTTTAACCTGTTCTTCGAAGAGAAGCTCGCATTCTCCTGGAACGCCGGGAAGAGAGACTATGTACTGGTTATTCTGCTGAACAAGGAAACCGGGCGCTATTCCCGAATTGTTATCCAGAACGCGTGCTCCGGCGGGGACACTTACCATCTTTGTGTCATCCTCATGGAGCTCCATTCCCCTTTCATGGAAGTATTTCTTCATTTTCTCCCAGGCCGGTTTATAAACGGTCACTTCCCTGCCCGCCCAGCGGGCTATGACATCCATGGTCATATCGTCATCCGTTGGTCCCAGGCCTCCGGTCGTTATGATAAGGTCGGCGTCCCTGTTTTCAGAGAGGGACCTGGTTATGGCTTCTTCGCTGTCGTCGCAGGTTACGTGTCTCAGGACCTGGATTCCCAGCCCCTTTAAACTCGTAGAGAGAAAGGCGGCGTTCGTGTTGATTGTGCGGCCATCAAGAAGTTCACTCCCTGTTGCCAGTATTACGGCCTGTACCATGTTTACATCCTCTCCGGAGCGGAGACTCCCAGTAGCCCGAGGCCGTTTTTCATAACAATGGCTGTGCCCTGACAGAGGGCAAGATTCGCGGCAGCCTCTTCCGGGTCATCACAGAGGATCCGGTGTTCCGTGTAAAACTTATGAAAGGACTGGGCCAGGCGCATTAAAAAGGTAGAGAGGCGCATCGGTTCCAGGGCCTGGGCCGCGTCTTCAACCTCTTCCGGGAAACGGGCAATGAGTTTCAGGAGCGCCACGCCCTCATCGTTCATAAGGTGTTTCTCAAGCAGGGAATCGCCTGATGCTTCAAGTCCTCTTTTCTCAGCTTCTCTGAAAAGGGAGGATATGCGGGCATAGGCGTATTGAAGGTAGAAAACAGGGTTTTCAGAGCTTTCCTTTTTTGCCAGGGCAAGGTCGAAATCGAGATGACTCTCCTTTGATCTCATGATAAAAAAATAGCGGGCCACGTCTTTTCCGATTTCATCGAGAAGATCCTTCATGGTTGAGAAGTTCCCCAGGCGTTTAGACATCTTGACCGTTTCTCCTTCCATTACAAGGTTTACCTGCTGGGCGATAATGATCTGGAAGCGTTTGCTGTCGTATCCCATGATTTTCATGGCTGCACTTAAACGATCGATGTAACCGTGATGATCCGGTCCCCAGATATTGTAGATGTTATCGTATCCCCTGGTCGACTTGTCTCTGTGGTAAGCTATATCAGCCATGAGATAGGTGGGCCTGCCATCGTCCCGGACAATGACCCTGTCCTTGTCATCACCGAAATCGGATGAGCGGAAAAAGGTTTTCCCCTCCTCATCATAGGTTACTCCCTTCTCTTTCAGCATGGAAAGAGCCTCTGTCACGGAACCATCTTCATGGAGAGAACGTTCACTGAACCATCTATCAAAGGTTACGCTGAATTTCTCAAGGTCCCCTTTTTGACTCTCAACGTTGTATTCAACCGCCCTGCGGGATAGAAAGTCGATTCGTTCTTCTCCTTCAAGGCCTTCAAGGTCTTCAGTATGGACATCCAGGATATGACGGGCAATATCAATAACATATTCACCTCTGTACCCTTCCTCAGGGAATTCAGAACTTCCGGTGAGAATTTCCTCAATCCGGGCATTGACTGAAAGACCCAGGAGGCGAACCTGGTTTCCGTAGTCGTTCACATAATATTCCCGCTCAACTCTGTGTCCGGCCGCCTCAAGAATGTTGGCCAAAGAGTCACCGAGGGCTGCGGCTCGGGCCGATACCACGTTCATCGGTCCGGTGGGGTTGGCGGATACGAACTCCAGGTTAACCCGGCACGGTTGCTCAGATTTGCTTTTCCCCCAGTTGTCGCCATCCTGCCGAACTCTGCCGAGTATTTCGCAGAGATATTTTCTGTTGATAAAGAGGTTGATAAAGCCGGGACGGACAACATCCACCTTCTCAATAAGTTCATTGTCCTTGAGAAATGTCGCTATAGCCTCTCCGGTTTTCATCGGGTTTTGTCGAAGTGATTTTGCCGCTTCCATGGCGAAGGGAGTGGCGTAGTCTCCATATTTTTCTTCTCGGGGATATTCCACCTTGATATCAGGGAGCTCCCCTTCGGGCAGTTCGCCCTTTTTGAGGGCGGTTTTTACTGCTTCATTTAGTATCCCGGCAATGGAATTTCTGAGTGTCAAAAGTCTCTCCCATTAATAAAGATGTTAATAAAGATGTCGGTTAAAGCTAAATAAGGTAGTAAAACCGGTTAAAAAGGACCATGATTCTCCAGGGTCAACCCTTTTTGGTAAAATCAGGATCATTCATCTCAATAGAATTGATTTATCTCCACTCCGCTTTCCACAGGTCAATCAGATTTATGTCACGCCCCGTGAAATATCATAATAAAATTACTTGCATTTTAAACAGAAGAGTGACTAACATCGAATATATCCTTTTTCTGGGAGCGTGTCATGAAATTCTTTAGCTTTGACAGAAACCGTCTCATCGGTCTTTTACTATCTCTCGCTCTTATGGGTGGACTGGCCCTGCTCTATACACAGACCATTCTCATGGATGGTATGGAGAGAGGCGCAACGGACCTGTTTTTCGTGATTCGCGACCCTGGTGAAAAATCGAAAAAACTGGATGATGCCGCCCGTCAATTCAAGCTTAACCCCAAGGCACGTAAGGATATTGTTATCCTCGGTATTGACGAGGAGACCATCCGGGCGTTCGCGCAACAGGGCAGGATGTGGCCTTTTAAATGGGATGTTTATGCAAATTTCACACGGTACGTTTCATCCGGCGATCCCCTGGCCATATTCTACGATATCATGTTTATTGATCCTCGCAAAAAGGATGGAAAACATCTGGAGAAGGAGTTCGCCGATGCGATTCGGGACGCGGGAAACGTCTTTCTCGATTTTCCCTTTGAGGTGACAGAGATTGATAAAAAATATGATGATCTTCCGGAACGGATGAAACTGGCTAACAGGCACAGGATACCCGCAGGAAAAGATGGTGTTCGGCCCTGGGTGGAGGAGGCTCTCCCTCCCCTGCCCATTTTGGCCCGGGCTGCTGAAGGGGTCGGTTTTGCCAACGTACGCCCCGACCCGGATCATACGAATCGTAAGATGCCCCTTGTCGTAAAGTTTCATGACCACTATTATCCGAATATCGACCTGATGATCGTGATGCATTATTACGGGATTGACAAAAAGGATGTTGAGATCCGTCCCGGTAAATATATTAAGCTGAAAAACCTTCCGAAGGAGAAGATGGCGCGCCCTAACCCTGAACGGACTGTTACGATTCCCGTCGACGGGGAAGGGTTCATGGACATTAATTTTATCGGGGGTACGGACAGTTTCCTGAATTATCCCTTCTACCTTTTCAACAGGGAAGGGACCATGAAAAACAATACTTCCCTGAAGGATAAGCTACTCCTGGTCGCCGCCTATTCCGTTACCGGTATCGCGAAGGACGTTCATAAATCACCTTACGGTGAGATGTTTGGTATCGAGCATCACGCCAATGCGATCAATACCATATTGAATCAGGACTTTATTTACAAGTTCGACCAGAAACACAACCTGATAATTCTTTTAATCATTGCCCTGATTCTGGGGTTTCTTTTGCCGAGGGTGTCGATCATCGCTTCTGTCATCATTACCGTGGTGGCGGGGATTCTTTACCTGACAGGGGCCTACCTCCTCTTTGACAGGATAAACCTGGTGACCACGGTTACCACTCCCGTTATCCAGATAGGCGCGACGTTTACGCTTATAATTGCGTACCGGGTTATGACCGAGCAGAAAGAGAAGAGATATATCCGAAACACCTTCTCCAAATTCGTTTCCAAATCTGTCGTCGATGATCTCCTCAAACATCCGGACAAACTTAAACTGGGTGGTGATAAGAAGATACTCACGGTTATGTTCTCCGACATCAGAAGCTTTACAACCCTTTCCGAGTCCATGACTCCCGAGGAACTGGTTGAGCAGCTTAACCAGTACCTCCAGGCCATGACGGAAGTTGTTATCAAATATGACGGCACCCTGGACAAGTATGTTGGGGACGAGATTATGGCTTTCTGGGGCGCGCCTATACCCATGGAAGACCATGCCCTTCGAGCGTGCCGATGTGCCATTGAACAGATGAATGTTCTCTCGGCCATGAACAAGGAATGGCAGGCTCAGGGAAAGAAGGCCCTTCATATCGGTATCGGTATCAATACTGGAGATATGGTTGTCGGCAACATGGGGTCATCATCCCGGATGGACTACACGCTCATGGGAGACAATGTCAACCTGGGGGCCCGGCTTGAAGGAACAAACAAGGTCTACAGTACAGAGATCATTATAAGCGAATTCACCTACGAACACGTGAAGGACGATGTTATCGTTCGCGAGCTTGACCTGATCCGAGTTAAAGGTAAAGAAAGACCGGTTCGCATTTTCGAGTTAGTGGATATTAAATAGACGTACCCTCTTCTCGCTGCCTCTTACATCGGAGAGCCAGGGCTCATCGATACTTCCGGAAAGGGAGAGAGGATAGGTCTTCCTTAAATCCTCTCCGTGGATATTGAGAGTGACTTTCCCATCGAGTTTGTCCACGTAGGTCCAGGTGCCATACCCGGAGATGGTAGTTTTGTCAGATTCCAGCCGCAGGGGACGGAGGTAAATCTCCTTTGCGCGGTGACGAAGCGAGAAGGTGGCTATTCGGATATTCTTAAGCTCTTCAATTCCGGTATTCTCCCCTTCCAACTCAAAAAGATACCGGTTGACCCTTTTTTGCAGGGAGGTCGAATTCAGGGTTGCATCGCGCAGGGTAAATGTCATCTCTCCCCTGCCGTTTTGATAGAGGTGAGCCAGACGGAATGCGCTCATCTCAAATTCCATGGAAACATCGAGCT
This sequence comes from uncultured Leptospirales bacterium, assembly GCA_964645775.1. Classification (GTDB taxonomy): domain Bacteria; phylum Spirochaetota; class UBA4802; order UBA4802; family UBA5550; genus CAZYBU01. The sequence goes on from CAZYBU010000022.1 coordinate 20,576, forward strand.
TACCCCTTTCTATGGGGTAGTTTTCTTCAACCTGATTATATTTTTCGAAATCGAAATTCTGAAGAGAAAAATCGATTGCGAAGAAGGGGTACTCCCGGTTCATAAATGCCCCTCCATTGAGGGAACTGGTTGCTCCGAACCCTTCGCAGTTGAATTGCATGATGTCGCATCGTCCCCTGGAAAGTTTCAACCCGAGCTCATTCTCCTGGAGATGGGCCTTCTCTCCGATCATCAGCTTATCGATAATTATGTCCAGCTGTATGTCATTTTGGTTAATGAGTTTTCCTTCCGACAGACGGAGAAAATTTACCTGTTCATATCCCCTGCGGTGGTCTCTGTGGGCCTCTTCGTAGAGCTTTCCCAGGGCCATAATTATTCCCCTGGCCGGGAGTGAGGCGTTCATGTGATCGGAAAAAATTTCAACACGGCTATCGGACATCAGGGGAGCCCACCCTTCAATCCGGGTGGCTGAATCGACGCGGACGTCAGAATCATCAATCATGGTGAAAAGACGAAATTGAATCTCTTTCATGTTTGCGTCGATCTGCCATTTACCGTTACTCAGGACTATACTCTCCCGGTATTGCCTGCCGGGTGAACCCAGAGAGATACCGCTTGCCTTCGAATTCAGGGAGAAGCTTTCAGGTTCCAGAGAAGTGAGTTTCCCCCTGTAATGTCCGTTGAGACTGAGAGTCCCCCCCATGGACATATACCCGTAGAATGATACGTGGTTCCTGAGATCATCCAGAGAGAAGGTACCTGCGGAGATATCCACAGAGAGGGCATCCTCTTCCAGGTCCCAGGCTGCTGAAAGAATAATTTTCTGATTCTGGATGATACATTCCATGGATGATATCTTTCCCCTGGAATCTGAAGGTCTTTCCAGAGTGCCGGAAAGGGAAAAGGGAAGACTCCGGACAGAGATGTTTAAACGATCCCAGAGAAAACTCAGTTTTTCTCCGGAGACATCAAAGTCCAGGGTATACCCTTTTCCCGAGGTAAGATTACATTCTCCGTCCAGGTAACCGGATACCTTATGGGGCCATTTTTCCTTATCAGGAAGGAGAGCCTTCAGCAATCTGGAATCCAGACCGTTCCATTTGATAAAATAGTTACTGTCATTTTTCTTTCCCGGCGGTATTGTAAAGTTCGCCAGGTATTGTCCGGGTTTCCTGTCGCTTTCTCTGTTGAAGAGTTTGCCTGAAATTCGTCCAGTGACTCCTCCCTTTTCCCTGATGGTAAGTGAAAGGTTTAGTTTCGCAAAGACCTCCGTCCGTTTCTCTTCATCCAGATAAGGTATAATCAGCTCGCCCCCCTTCCCTTCAATCCTGAGAGGGAATGATGTGTTTGGAAGAGAGCGGAAAAAGGCATGAAAGGATGAAAGGATTTTTTTTACTGAGGTAAGGTCCTTTCCGGTATGGAGGTAAAACCGAAATCCGTCACCGATTCTTATGCTATCGATGGTCAGTTCTCCAGAAAGAAAAGACAGAAGCCCTGTATCCAGTTTCAGGAGCGGAATATCGATAAGATGCTCATTGTCATTGAAATCATCAGTCGAGGAAAGCTGGAGATTGACGATTTGTATATGAAAAAAGGGGGTCAGGGTAAGCCGATCAATACGAACGGCTTTTCCTGTTCCATTCTGCACCCCTTCAACAAAGCTTTCCTTGAGTTTCGCTTCTGGAAAGGAATTTCGGACGTAAACCCATAATCCTGTATAAGAAGCTGAAATGACTGTCCCTGTTGTAATCAGGAGAATTATAATACGTTTCATCGGTTGATTGTCTACGATATATGGTGAGAAAAAGTATTATAAACATGATGTATGCCCTTTAGGCAATCATTTTTTTATTGATAAATGCCTGATCCGGGACGACCCTTGACCAGTATATGCAGTAACAGTATTTGTTTCTTAATTTGCTGTCAAAAACTCTACAATCTCCGCCGACGGCGGCGGGAATAATCATTCTTTTTTGTTTGCACTTAAAAGCATCTTTGGGAATAATTACTGATCCAGTAGTATAATAACGGTTTATGAAAATGATTGAAGAACAAAAAAAACTGATGCGGAATCTCCTTGGTCAGAATAGACACTATGACCTGGATATTAAGCATGACACCAGGAATCTTAAAGACTATGTTCCCTACGAGGGGATGCCGAGAAAACACTTACACAACGACTCAATCCTGGTTCTCCTTGCTGATCCGCTTGAAAATCGGGAGCTGTTTTACGAGTTCACAACCGATTCTATTGCGGGTTTTGAGGAGTTAGGGACTATTACCTCCGAAGAAAAAGGTTTTTCATATATGAGAGTAAGAGTGTGGGTCAAAAAGGGCTATCCTGCCGTACGTTCAGAAACATTTATCGTCGAATAGGTACAAAAAACTGTTATGGAATGGTTAAGCAGTATTCTTATTGACCTGGCTCAGTATGTCCATTTTATCTCATTCGGGCTTCTACTGCTTGCCGGTTTGAATTTTCCTGTCTCGGAAGATCTCACTTTTATCATTTCCGCCTCCCTGGCCGCCACAGTGGTACCGGAGAATACCGTACCCATTTTTATCGGCTGCTTCACAGGCGCACTTTTAAGTGATATCATCGCTTACAGTATAGGCAGATTTGGTATTAATCGTCTCAGAACCCTTCCCATGCTTAAATCGCTGATAAGGGAAAACAGAATAGAAAAGATTACCAGGTATTTTGACAATTACGGATTCGCGACCCTCTTCTTCGGTCGCTTTTTCCCATTCGGTGTGCGTAATGTCCTTTTTATGACTGCCGGAATGATCCGTTTGAAATTCTATCGCTTTCTTATAGTCGATCTGTTTGCCCTCTGTTTGACCTCCACCATCCTCTTTTCCCTGGGATACATCTTCGGTAAAAATTATCGAGACCTGATTCCTTACATCGAACAGTATAAAACGGTTCTTATTGTTACTTTTATCCTGGTTGCGACATTGATCCTGGTACGATATTATTTCTTTCGTAGCCATCCAGGCGAAAATCGTCCGGAAGGGCAGAGTTAGCGGTGTACACAGGGAACATACAGGACGTTAAAAAGAATGCAGTTACTTAAATATCATCTGCTGAATATCACAGCAATGCTCCTCTTTGCCTATTCTTCAGCACAGACGGCCACCACACTTGTATCTCATCAGCTTCCCCGTCCTGAACTTGTTACCACGACCGCTGGCAGAAGCGCTGTTCCGGCCCGGGAGTCGCATCCTGCCGTCAATATTCAGGCCATTATCGAATCTGGATTCTTTCAGGAGGCTGAAGAAAAAGATTCTTCATCGGAGATCGGTGTCGCGCCTGCCACTCTCAGTGAACTGGAACTTATCGGTACTGTCACGGGTCCTCCTGTTATCGCCCGGGCCATGATCCGAAAGAAAGGGGAAAGAAATCCCATGATTTACGCGCTTTACAGGTACCAGAGGGACCTGACAAACGAGGTTTACGGGTACCGTCTTGTGGCTATCCGGGAGAGAAAGGTCTATCTTAAAAAGGATGACGAGATTTATCATCTTGACCTCTTTGATAAAAAGAAACCGTCAGGTTCCCCCAGTTCAACTTCTGGGAGCGGAAGGACCATCAAGAAAACTTTGAGCCGTTCATTCATCCAGCAGAAGGTGCTCAATGATATGGACAAGGCCCTTCAGGGACTCAGGGCCGGACCTTACATGAAAAATGGAGAGGTGAAAGGATACCGTCTGGTTCAGGTTCGTCCTTATAATATTCTATACAAGCTCGGGATCAGAAGCGGTGATATTATCCGCCGCATAAATGGAAAAAGTATCGACAGCACCCAGAAAATGCTCAAGATGTGGGAGGGGCTGAAGGAAGAGTCGAGAATGTCCATCGATCTTGAGCGCAGGGGAAACCCGATGACCTTTGAGCTCAACATTACGGAATAATATGATTAACCTTAGCGATATAGTATCAGGAAAGGGGGTATATGTGTTTATACGATTCTTGCGTGCCGGTTTGCTCATCTTAATGGTAATTCTGCTATCCGGGCTGCCCGTTACGCGTTCAGAGAACACATATGGAGTTTTTGCCCAGGATAAAAAGGAGAAAAAATTTGCTCTCAACTTCAATGATGTGGAAATCACGGAATTCCTTCACATGATGAGCAAACTCACCGGCAAGAACATCATTATCGATGACAGGGTTAAGGGAAAGATATCCATTAGTTCAGCCCGGAAGGTTCCCGTGAGTCAGGCCTATGATATAATGAAATCGATCCTGGAGGTGAAGGGATATGCTGTTGTCGAATCCCGGGGAGTCATAAAGGTGATCCCGGTACAGGAAGCCATAAAGAAAAACCAGGAAGTGATTGTCGACGGAGAAAAACATGATATCTCTTTTGACAGTGAAAATACCATGACCTACCTTCTTGAGCTCAGGATAGCGGAAGCCCGGGAAGTGGCTCAGGCCATCACTCCCCTGAAGTCTAAAAACACGGATATTGTCATTTATCAGCCCCTGAATACCATCATCCTGAGTGGAACCTCGAGCGAAATAAAGGGACTCATCAAGATAGCCAGGGCCCTGGATCGTCAGGCGGCTGAACTGGAAGGAGAAAAGGCAAGATCCGGCGGCAACATCCACGTGGTCCATTTGGAGAATGCGAACGCGGAACAACTGGGAGAGGTCCTTTCAAGAATACCCTTCTCCCAGTTCGCACACATCAATACGGAACCCAATGAGAAACAGAACGAGTCGAACCGAAAACAGCGTGTGACCCGAACCCAGGTCGAAAAAAAACCAAAGACCAAGCTTTCCATCGTTGCCAATAAAGACACCAATTCTCTGATAATAACAGCCACACCGGCCGAGTTTCGTGAAATACGCCGCATAATCTCTGAACTTGATATTGTTCGGGAACAGGTCCTCATCGAGGCACTTATTATTGAGGTCAATGCTGAACATGGATGGGGCTTCGGCATCGACTGGATGCTGGGGAACCAGACGGGTATTAACATGTACGGTGGTTCATCGGTAAACAATCAGATACCGAGCTTTTCCACCCCGAGCGGCCTGGGGGGAAGAAAGCTGGCTGTACCTGCCGCCATGGGGCTTCAGCTCGGTTATCTTTCAGACACATCCATACTCAGTTTCGCCGTCCTTAACGCCAGCGGGAGGGACAGCAACTTCAACATCCTTTCAACTCCGCAGATTCTTACCATTGATAATCATGAGGCGGAACTGAATGTGGGGGAAGAGATACCGGTGCCGACCAATAACCGGATAAGTGAGAGCGGAACCCAGTTCTATACCTATGAATATAAACCGGTGGGAGTGAAACTGAAAATTACTCCCCATATAACAAAAAAGAAGCACATCACCCTGGATTTGTATCAGGAAGTGAATTCCGTTCTGGGAGAGACGACCATACAGGATGGGAACATCATTCCCCCTACCCTGGGCAAACGGGACATAAAAACCAAAGTCACTGTGCGAGACGGCAAGACCATCGTCGTTGGAGGGCTGATTACCAACAATAAAATTGAAGAGGAGACCGGCGTACCCGTCCTTAAAGACATTCCTATTCTTGGATGGCTCTTCAAGAGGAAAACGGTATCCTACAAAAAGGCGAATCTATTGGTCTTTATCACGCCCCATATCGTTACCAAGCAGGAACGTATCGACAGTATGACCCGCCATAAACGGGAAGGTCTTAAACGTCTCCAGGAGAAGTAACTTATGCCTTCCAGAAAGAACAGAAAGCCGCTTGGCACTCTGCTCGTTGATGAAGACCTTCTGACCCATGAGGATATTCAGGAAGCGCTGCTGGCCCAGAAAAAGAGCCGTCAACGTCTCGGTGTGATACTGATCCGGAAAGGGCTGATATCAGAAAAAGATCTGCTGGTCGCCCTTGCCGGTCAGTATAATCTTCCCTTTGAGGAAGAGATAGCCTTCGTTGATAATGAGGGTCTCCTGCGAACCCTGCCGGTATCTTTTCTAAAAAAAAATCGTCTTGTGCCCTACTCCATTGAAGGTTCCACGATTTATGTCGCCACCAGCGATGTCCTCCATATCCAGCCCCTGGATGATCTCAGGGTATACTTTCCGGAATACGACATCCATCAGGTACTGACCTTCGATTCCGAGATAGACCGGGTAATAAGCGGGAACTTCGATATCTCCGAATCGGAAACCACGGATGACCTCATCGAGGACCTGGAAGAGTCCGATTTCGAAATACTTACCGGCGAGGTGACCGAGACTCAGGACCTGCTGGATATGGCGAACGAGGCTCCCATAATTCGTCTCGTTAACAACATTATACGCCAGGCCGTTAACGACGGTGCCAGTGACGTTCACTTCGAGCCCTTTGAAAAAGAGATCAAAGTACGCTTCAGAGTGGACGGTATGCTGCATCAGATGTACACCCCTCCCAAGAAATACCAGGGTGCCATTATCTCCAGGATCAAGATCATGGCGAACCTTAACATCGCAGAAAACCGTCTACCCCAGGATGGACGCATCCAATTGAAAGTTGGAGGGAGAGACATAGACATACGGGTCTCTATCTTCCCGACACAATTCGGGGAACGGATCGTGCTTCGAATACTTAATAAAACAGAGATGAACTTCGAAATGGGCAACCTGGGGCTCATGGACGAGACCCTGAAGGCCTTTCGTAAAAGTATCACACTCACCAGCGGCATTATTCTTGTGACCGGCCCCACAGGCAGCGGTAAGAGCACCACCCTGTACAGCGTCCTTACGGAAGTCAACGAAGAGGAAGTGAATATCTTGACAGTCGAAGACCCGGTGGAGTACCAGATCGAAGGGATCGGCCAGATGCAGATAAAACCCAGGATCGGTCTCACGTTCGCCACCGGGCTCCGTTCAATCCTGAGGCAGGACCCGGATGTTGTCATGATCGGTGAGATCAGGGACAGGGAGACAGCCGAGATCGCGGTACAGTCCGCCCTGACGGGCCACCGGGTCTTCTCAACCCTTCATACCAATGACGCGGCCACCGGGATCACCCGACTTCTCGATATGGGGATTGAACCTTATCTCATCGCCTCTTCCGTGAACGCATTCGTCGCCCAGAGACTGGTGAGGAGAATTTGTACCAACTGTACAGAGACCTATAAACCTCCTGCCGCTCTCCTGAGAGAGATCGGTCTTAACTCAAAGGATCTGAAGGGGGGCAAACTCAGCAGAGGCAAGGGTTGTAATCACTGCTTCCATTCCGGATACAGAGGGCGTATAGGCATCTACGAGTTTCTTCTCCTGAGCGATGCGGTTCGAAGGCTTATCATGCAGGAGGCAGACGCTCCTGTCATAAAGGAACAGGCCATCTCCGAAGGGATGAAAACCCTCAGGGATGACGGTCTCTCCAAGGCCATTGAAGGGACAACAACAGTGGAAGAAGTTCTGAGAGTGGTCTGATGATTTTTCAGTATGAAGCCATAGACAGCAGCGGGCAGCGTATCCAGGACCTCATTGAGGCCAGTGACATGGCCAGTGCCCGAAATTCTCTCCGTGCTAAACAGCTTTACGTGGTTCGTATCTCGGCGGACCGGCAGCAGGATGGAGGGAAGGAGGCAGGTACTCTTTCCAGACTCTATAGAGTGATCGAGCATCAGGTCTCTCTGAGGCTAAGTCAGAAGGAGACAGGTATTTTCACCCGTCAGCTGGCGACCCTTTTGAAGGCCGGGCTTCCCCTCGTCCAGGCATTAAATGACATTGTCGACCAGGTTGAGAATCGCACATTCAGGGTTGTCCTCACGGACGTTAAGAACCGGCTTGAGGAGGGAACATCCTTCTCCGTGGCCCTCTCCCGGCATCCCCTCCTCTTCTCCGAGATGTATGTAAACATGGTCCGTGTCGGGGAGAACCTCGGTTCCCTGGACGAAGTCCTTGAGCGACTTGCGGAGAGTGAGGAGAAGAAGAACCTGCTGAAAAGCAGGGTCCGTTCCGCCCTGTGGTATCCGGCCTTTATGTTCACTTTTTCCCTGGTCGTGGTAACCTTTCTCATGGTCAGCATCATACCTACTATTGCCGATATGTTCCGGGAGCAGCACCAGAATCTCCCCCTTCCAACGGAGATCGTCATGGCCATCAGCTCCTTCATGAGTAATTTCTGGTATATACTTCTTATACTGATAGTAGTCGGGATCTACTTTTTCAGAAGGTACTATGCCACGGAGGAAGGCCGGAAACGGGTCGATGAGTGGAAGATGAAGGTACCCGTGTTCCGTTCTCTCTATATGAAGCTGGTGGTCTACCGTTTTACCCAGAACCTGGGAATCCTTCTGGCCAACCATGTTGATATTATACGCTCCTTCGATATCGTTGAAAAGATCGTGGATAACCGAATTATCGAAGAAAAAATCTCCTCGGCAAGGAGCAGGATACAGGAGGGAGCGAGCGTTGCCACGGCTCTTCAGAAGAACGCCTTTCTGCCCAGGTTGGTTATCGGGATGATTACTGCCGGAGAGGCCAGTGACCGACTCGCTGACATGCTGCTTAATATCGGTAAGGTTTACGAGGAGGAGATAGACATGACCGTGGCCAGTATCACGAGTCTTATTGAACCCGTTATCATCATTTTCATGGGCTTTGCTATCGGTATGATCGTTCTTTCTGTCATGCTTCCCATTATGGAAATGAATTTTCTTGTACAGTAAAAAACCATCAGGAGGAAATCTATGATTCAACGAATAAAAGCGCTTACCCTGGTCAGGGACAGCAGAGGTATGACTCTGATCGAAATTATGATAGTACTGGCCATAATAGCCATTCTGGGCGCCATTGTCGTGCCCCGTTTCATGGACATGCCCCAGAAGGCGAGGGTAACGGCCGCGAATAACCAGATTCAGAATTTTTCCCTGGCAATAGAGAAATATTATTTCGACACGGGACGCTATCCTGCCGAAGAAGATGGATTACAGGTTTTAAAGCAAGAAGGATACATGAACAAGATCCCGGAAGATCCCTGGGGCAATCCGTACCGTTACCGGCAACCGGGAGAGCATAACACCGATTCCTATGATCTCTGGAGCAATGGGGCTGACGGTAAAGAGGGAGGTGAAGGTTTTGATGCCGACATCTCCAACTGGGAGTAGAGACCGCCGTGGCTGGAAGCCAGCAGGAGGCCCGGTAGACGAATCTGGCCTGACGCTTATCGAAATCGTTGCCGTTGTTGCCATGATCTCATTTCTGGTCATGGTGGCGGCGCCCAGGCTTGACCGTTTCCTGACTGATGAAAACCGTTACCTCTCCCTTTTTACGGGACTCATCGCCCATGCCACAGATGAAGCTTTTCTGAAAAATAGAACCGTTTACGTGGTCGTTCATACGTGGACTCCAGGAAATAATGATGTTATACCCCTGGATGAACGACTGAGGGAAACCCGGAACGGTATTTCCCTTGCCCGCTGGGACAGGGAGAAGAAGAAATTTCTACCTCTGGAAGGGAAAAACAACAAATCTCTCTCCCTGCCTGATTCTATTCGTCTTAGCGGGGTGGTCATGGAGGGCGATCGTACTGTCACGGAAGGGCCGATCTTTCTTCCCGTTTATCCGGACGGATCATCCCCTGAAAGCAGAATTATCCTTGAGACGGATGAAGGAAAGCTTGAAGTTGTTCGTTACAGGTACATGAAAGAACCCGAGGTCGTGCAGGAGAATGAGAGCTTTTGAATCGATCGTCATTGCAGGCTTTGCCCTTGTAGAAGTGCTGGTGGCCCTGGTCATCCTCTCCGTGGTCCTTCTGTCCCTTTACAGCGGGCTCTCCACGGGCCTGACTATTATAAGCGGAGCCCGGGGGCACACCCGTGCCATGATAATTGCCGATAACCGGATGCAGGAGTTCATCCTTGAAAAAAAGAAAGAGCCCGATATGGAACGGGTTCCGGCCCGCGAGTTTGAGGGTTATACGGTAAGCCGCAATACGGAAAAATTCGAGCATCCCCTCCTCGGTCAGTTGCCGGCAAAAAAAACTACGATTACCGTTCAATGGAAAGAGAAGGGAGTGGAACGATCATACGACGTCTTCTACATATATCCGGAACTCTGAAAAGAGACGCCGGGGTGACTCTCGTCGAGATACTTGTGGCCGCCGCCGTATCCTCACTTCTCCTGGTCATGGTCTATGTAACCTACCGGTCTGTCTTCCGTACGGCAGGTGATATAGCCGAATACTCGGAGTTCTACGAAAACGTTAACATGGCTCTTAACCGTGTGGACAGGGATATCCGGAACGCTGTTCTCCTCAGGAGGAAAGAGGGAATAACCCTTATCGCTGAAGACGGAGGGGACCGAGACTCGCTTCATTTCGTGACAACCGAGCTTCGCGAGCTTCCCCTGGCAGGCAGACCTGACACCCCCTTCCCCTTTTCTGATGTTCATGAGGTATCCTACTTCTGCGAAAGTGATGAAAAGCATCCCGATCTCTGTGTCCTGATGCGACGTTCCGAACTGCATTATGACGATGATACCACGGCCGGAGGAGCCAGTCATGTCGTTATTAAAAATGTAGTGGGACTGAATTTCGAATACCGGTACGGTAATGACTGGCAGGACGAATGGGACTCCCGTGACGCCAACCGCTTTCCCCGCGCGGTTCGTGTTACGCTGACACTGGTCGATTATAGCGGGAAAGAGGAGACCTTTACCAAGATATCTGTGCCCGAGGAGAACAGGAAATGAAAGCCGGGGAACGTTTCCTGAGGTGGTACCGGGGACGGGCAGAGATGCTCAGGGTGGAAGGTATATTTTCGTCTTTCAGAAACAGGAAGGGCTATGTCCTGATCATGGTACTTATCCTTTCTACCCTGCTTACGGGACTGGCCGTTGACCTGATCGTATCATCCCAGACAAGTATCGCCTATTATCGGGCTTTTGACAATCGACTCAATTCCCGTCTTCTTGCCCGTTCAGGCCTTGTCATTTCCAGGGCCATGCTCGACGCTGATAAAAGAGGACTCACGGCAGAGTCCCTCACGGGAGTGAAGAATAATCCTTCCATCGACAGCTTCCAGGACATCTGGGCCGTGGAGTTTCCCCCCATACCTTTGGATGAGGGTAGCGTTCATCTTTCCATAGAGGACTTAAACGCAAAAATAAACCTGAGTGTTCTTGCCAACGAATTCGTCAATCCAACACCCTATTACGCTATTTTTCAGAGGCTGTTACAGCAACTTGATATGCCGATGGACCTGGCGGACACGGTCATTGACTGGGTAGACCCGGACAAGATCAGTTATTCATACGGAGCTGAGACCGCTGATTATTACAGCTCCCTGACCCCTTCCTATGAGGCAAAAAATGATGAAATGGATAGTATACGGGAACTTCTCTTAATCAAGGGAATTACTCCGCAGAGATTATTCGGACTATACCAGGAGGATGAACAGTTCACCGGCGAGAGATTCGTGGAACATAACCGGGGAGAACATACCCTGACAGAAAAGACACTTGATGAACTCTTGCGTGGAGAGGAACCGCAGCAGAAAGAGGATGAGATTACCTGGCAGGAATCTCCCGTGGGGCCTGAAAAGAGCCGGGCCCTCATCGATTACGCACGGGTTCATGGTGTGCGGTCCGATTTTCTGAGGGAAGAGAACAGGATAAACATTAACACCGCCTCCTTTCGTGTCTTATCTGCATTGACAGAGGATATGACCGATGATAAGGTGACGGAGCTTATTCGCAGGAGGCAGAAGCAGCCCTTTACTTCCGTGGATGAAGTATCGGACCTGATTGAGGATGAGACCGTTCGCAAAAATCTGCTCTCGGTCTCCTCATCGGTTTTTAAAATTACTGTGACGGCTTTTCATAACAATGATTCGGCCCGAATCGTAGCGGTCTATGACAGGAAAAGTCGATCCTATTTATATTATTACAGTGACTGAAAGGGAAACCCTTGTTTGATCGGATAGCTGCACTGGAACTGGGAACCGGTTATGTACGATGCCTGGCCGCGAGGATAGGTTTTCGCAGGTTTGAAATCGTCTCCTATCAGGAAGAGGAGGTCGACCCGGACCTTCCCAGGGAAGAGGGGATATACCGGGCCCTCGATTTCATAACGGAAGAGGTCCCTCTGAAGGAATACAGGATAGTCATGTCCGCTCCCATGGAACGGACCATAACAAGGCATATAACCTTCCCCTTTGATGCAGTTGAACAAATCGCGGAAGCCATCCCCTTTGAGGCTGAACAACAGATTCCCTTCACCATAAATGATATTGTTTTTGATTTCCAGACCCTGAATAGCTTTGAGGAGGGGAAGGGACGAGTTCTTCTCGCGGCCCTGGTGAAGGAGTGGCTGGAGGAACATGCGGGCCGTTTCCGGGAACGTGATCTTGAGTTAACCTACCTGGGGCTTGAACCGAACGCCCTTTCCGAACTCTATACCCGGTATTCCACGGTGCAGGATGAAAACGTAATCATACTCGATCTCGGTTATGCTCGGACTATCTGCGCATTTCTCCTGAATGGAGAGCTGAGCTGGTACCGCTCACTACCCTTCGGCTACCGCAACCTGGAAGATGTTGCCATGCGGGTACTCGATCTCTCGCGTTCCCAGGCCAGGAATCTTTTCAGGAGACTGGACATTGATATTCTCGCGCCGGAGGACAGGACCACAGAAGAGCTTAAACCCTATGGTATTACGAAAAAAAAATACAAGGATCTGGCTTCCCGTTTAACTGATGAGATTGAGCATCTGGAAGAGGAGTTTAACCTCACCCTCGCCTCATTTGAAATCGAGAGGGGAGAGCATGAAATCGACTTTCACAGGGTTCTGGCATCAGGCATAATGGCCGATTTCAGGGGTATGGCCGGCTACCTTTCCACCCTTACCGGCCTTCCCGTTTCAGCCCCGCCCTTCCCGCCTGAGTACAGGGGTATGGCGGGTCAACATCGATGGAGTGTCTGTTTCGGAACCCTCCTCTCCTATATGGGGCCCCGTCGAGGCCAGATCAATTTTCTCCGGGGAGAATTTACCCCGGACCTTGGGGGAACCGGACGAAGGGTTTACTACCTGTCCGGTTTCTTTCTACTTCTTGCAGGTATTGTTTTTATTCTGAACCTTGTTCTGTCCATATGGATGAATGAACACGCCGCGGGTCGATACAACTCTCTTCTGACTCAGAAGATCGAGAAAAGATTCGGTATCGACCCTGGCCGGGGAGATCCCATGGAAAAGGCCAGGAAACTGGTTCGTTCGAGACAGAAGAAAATCGGTGATATCGAGGAGATGGTCAGACCCGGTTCTTCGATGATGAAAACATTGCAGGGACTGACCTCACATATGGAGGAGGATAGCTCCTTCCAACTCAGAAATATCGTGATTAACGAAAGGATCATTCGCATGGACGGTTCCGTACAGGAAAGCACAGTTATCGATCGATATAAAAAACGTCTCATTGAAAGTGGCATGTTTGAAACCGTTACCTCTAATATCAAGTATGCGGGTAAGGATACCTCACGGTTTACCATTACCATAAAACAGAAACAGTCTGATTCAGATAAAGGAGAAGGAAAGTGAGGCTTTCAACACGTGAACGGCTCCTGGTCCGTCTCCTGGCGGTTACTGCCGGTGTGGCCGCCTTTTATCTCCTGATACTTTCTCCTCTAATGGACTGGAAGGAAGCAGCTTCGTCCCGTGCCCGGGAGAACATGAAAAAACTGATGGCTGCCGAAGACCTGTACGGAACATATCAATCATTGAAAAATCGTGAGCAGTCTTATGACAGGTTGCTCGGGAACAACTTGAGTGTGACCTCACTGGTGGAGGAATCGGCTAAAAGACTCAACATCCTTGGGCAGAAGTCCTATACCCGGGAGAGCCCGGCACGTACCAGTGGAAGCCTTAAAAAAACGACGACCAGTATTAAGTTTGAATCCCTTACCAGTGAAGACATATTGCGTCTTTTACAGGACCTCGAAAATGCCAGCATGCTGCTCAACGTATCCTACCTGAATATTCGACAGGCAGGCAAGACGAGTGACAGGTATGATCTCATACTGAGGATCGAGTCCTGGTCCCGCGGCTAGAGGGTTATTTGTATGAACCTTGATAGAATACGGAACATGGCAGGCAACGGTCTCAGAAGGATTCCCCTTATGCTGAAGACCGTATGGAGGCTCCCCTACGCACGTTTTTATATTCTCATATCTCCTCTGGTTATAATCCTGATGATGGTCTTCATGTTCCCCTATGAACAGATGATCTATCACGGAATCTATCGGTATAACACTACCCATTCCGGACGAATTGATATCCGGGAGATGGATATTCACCTGGTCGGCGACTCGACCCTGAAACAGGTAACCGTTAAGCCCTTTTCCGGGATAAAGATCACGGTTGAGGAAGGAATTCTTGACCCTGAACTCTTTCCTCTGCTCTCCCGCAGGCTTGTGGGAGGTTTCGCCCTGAAAAAATGCAATTTCATCTCCAGGGAACTGGATATCCGGGGAGACCTTAATGGAAACATGGATATACGTTTACAGACCGGTTTCGCCAGGTTAGAGGGAGGGGAAATGCGGCTCATGGGCCAGAGGATGGTCCTTAATCTGAAGAATGTCGAACTTCCGCCATCCATGGGAGGAATGACCTTTACGGATGAAACCCTCCGTTTCTCATCAATATCTTTCAAGGGAACGGTAGAGGGAGATAAGCTGATAATCAATGAGATGCTTCTGGCAGGGGCCGACCTGAGAGGCACTCTCCAGGGGACCGTTCAGCTCCGTTCGCCGGGGGACCTGAACCTGAACCTGGTAATTCAGGCTGATTCGAGAATCCTTAAACCTTATCGAGAAATTCTTGAATCTAAAATTGACCGGGGCGCCTTGAGGCTTACCGTGAAGGGGATGGCGGGCAGGCCTTCCGTCAATTTCAGCAAATAACATGAAGATAGAGATCGCCATACATTCAGGATTCTGTATGGGTGTCCGAAAGGCCATTCTCAGAATTATACAGGAACTGAATCACTCCCGAGAGGATCTCCTGGTCTATGGCCCCCTGATCCACAATCCCCAGACGGTCTCCATCCTGAGTAAACGCGGTCTATTAATAGAAGAAGAGATCGATTCCATGGAAGGACACCAGGTTGCCATCCGCACCCATGGAATCCCGATAGATGAAACCAGGGCAATCCAGGCCCGCGCCACCCGGGTGATCAATCTTACCTGTCCCAGGGTGGCAAGGGTGCAGTCACTCATTCGAAAGTATTCCCGGGAGGGTTATTACAGTCTCATTGTCGGTGACCCGGAACACGCGGAAGTCATAGGTCTACAGAGTTTTGCCGATACCGGCGCCCTTGTTCTCAAAGATATTAATGATGTGGAGAAAATTCCGGACCGGGAAAAGTACCTCCTTATTGCCCAGACAACCCTGGACAGGGAGCTCTTTCGAAGGGTGTGTGAGAGAGTACTTGAGCAGGGCCATGATGTAAAAATAATGGATACCATCTGCGATTCGACACGTAATCGTCAGCAGGATGTCATTACCAGTATCGAAAACGGGAGCGTGGATACACTAATAGTCGTGGGAGGATATAACTCATCCAATACCCGCAGGCTAGCCGAGATAGGTAGAAATCATGGCATCCATACTCTCCATGTGGAGACGGAAGAAGAAATTGATGATTCAGATCTTTCGGAAAGTGAACATATTCTTCTCACGGCAGGGGCATCCACACCCGGATGGATCATCAACAATGTGCTGGAAAAATTATACGCCATAAAGCAGAGAAAATCCCTGGGAGGGCTCCAGCATATTCTTTCTATCATAGGAGTCGCGGTCCGCGCTAATATCTTCTCCTCAATCGCAGCCGGCATGATGACTCATCTTCTTGACAGGATAATTCCCGTCAGCCTCGGTCCCGGTTTCCCCCTTCTTTCCATGGCCTTTATATTTTTCATGTATTCCATCAATAATTACCTTGATCGACACATCCTGAAAATCAGCAACCGCTACAAATATGAAGTCTTCAACCTGTATGGCTATACACTTATCCTCCTGGCTCTCCTTGCCCTCGGTTATGCTCTCGACTTCATGAAAAACGATTCGCCTACGGCACGCCTCGTTTTTCTCTTCGCCCTCTTTTTCGGGACCCTCTATTCAACGGGAATGATTCGAAGGACGGTTACCTCTATCGGCCTGGTGCCCCTCTCAAAGATCTATTTTTCAAAGATCATCACCGGTTTCGGCTGGCTAATGATTATCTGGCTTCTCCCTCTGTTGTCGGTCTATCCCCTGTTGTATTCGAAATATCTTATTCCGGCGGTCGCCCTGGGGTTATTGCTTTTTTCCCTGGTCTTCATCCGCCATCTGCTCACTGACCTTATCGCTTACCAGGGAGACCTTATAATGGGAAGAGACACTCTTCCCATTATCCTTGGACGGGAAAAGAGTTTCACGGTTTTCATGGTTTTTACCCTGCTTGGGATTCTTTCAGCAATGATTCTGGCCCTCTCCATGGGAGATGCCACGTGGGCCTTTCTTGCCCTTCCCTTTCTCTATAATGGCGGACTCATTGTATTTATCAGAAGGAAAACCTATCTCGTCAGTCTCAAGTTTGAGACACTGGTTGACATGGCCTTTCTGCTTGTCTGCCTGGGAGGGTTTGTGATAATCTGTTTCTAACTTGAAAAAACTGATCCGGGATCCAGTAATGAACAGCAACACATCAACGGAATTTTTCTGCATTTTTGGTAATCCAGTGGCTCATTCTCTCTCCCCTGTGATGCATAATGCCGCCTTCAGAGAGATTGGACTGAATGCCCTCTATCTTGCGTTTCAGGTGCATGACATAGGCCGCGCTGTTGAGGCCATGAAAACCCTTGGTATAAAGGGAGCAAGCGTGACTATCCCATTCAAGGTCGATGTCCTCACCTATTGTGACAAAATCGATCCACTGGCATCCCGTATAGGTTCAGCGAATACCCTTGTTTTGCAGGATGGAGCTGTCAGGGCCATAAATACAGATGGAGAAGGGGCTTTACAGGCTCTGGAAGAGAAGGGTTTATCTCTGAGAGGATCAAAGGTGCTGGTACTTGGATATGGAGGCTCAGCCCGGGCCATTGCACATACCCTGGATGACAGAGGGGCTGTGGTAACCATAAGCGGAAGGAACCGGGAAAAAGGGGAGAGCCTCGCCTCCGAACTATCCTTATCGGGAGATGAGGGTCCGTTTTTTCTGAAAGACGATGAACTGGACAGGGGTATCCTGATGGACACGGATATTCTGATTAACACAACCCCCCTCGGTATGGAACCGGACACGGAGAGCGTCCCACTGGATCCGGATCTGCTTCACCCGGGACTCACGGTATTTGATATCGTCTATAGGCCCGGAAAGACCCGTCTACTTCGGGAAGCGGAAAAAAGAGACTGCCGGACCATCAGCGGTATCTCAATGCTTGTTTACCAGGGGATACGGCAGTTTGAAACATGGACAGGAATAAAACCCGATCCGGACATATTCTTCAGGGCCCTGAACGATGAGCTCTACGGAACTTGATCTCCTGACCCACGATCTTCATGACCTGGAGAGAGATCCGGGGAAACGGCTGCCTGATCTCAGTTCCATCACGTCCCTGCTCGAAAAAAAAGACAACCCCCACAAAAAGATCAGAACCGTACATATTGCCGGAACTAATGGTAAGGGATCGACTGCCTGGTACCTTGAAGCCCTTCTCAGGTCACATGGGATTAGAACAGGTCTCTATACTTCTCCCCATCTTATCGATGTCAGGGAAAGGATACGTGTAAATGGTGAGATGATACCTGAGAATGATCTTGTCAGGATACTGACAGAACTGCTCGAAATTATTCATGGTCAGAAGAGATCGGCGGAAACTCCCAGTTATTTTGATGTTATTACCGCCGCCGCTTTCCAGTGGTTTCATGAAAGCAAGACGGAACTCTGTGTTATTGAAACAGGCCTGGGGGGACGCCTCGATTCTACGAATGTCATTTACCCGGAATATGTGCTTTTTACGGCCCTCTCCCTCGATCATGTTCCCCTTCTCGGTAATGATATCCTCTCCGTGGCCGGGGAAAAATTCGGTATCATCAAGGAAGGAGTTCCGGTCTTTTCTCTGCGACAGGATAGCACCGTTCAATCGCTTCTGAAGCAGAAATGTCGGGCATTAAATTGCCGTCTCTTCCTTGAAGGTAAAGATTGGCTGGTGGAAAACATCCATTATGATGGAGAGGATACAAGTTTCAGGTATAGTGCTCCCTCCAGTGAGTCTCTCCATTCGCTCATACTCAAAAGCACTTTCCCGTTTCAGAGTTCAAACGCAGGCCTCGCTCTGGCCGTGTTTGAATATATGAATGATCAGATTGGTCCTTTTTTCGTTCGTGAAATACTGGCGGAGTGCCGGATACCGGGACGAAGGGAGAGACTCTCCGATTACCCTCCTGTCATCTTCGACGCCGCCCATAATCCTTCGGCTCTGAGTAGCGTGGTGGAAAGTCTTTCATCGGGTAACAGGGAAATTATACTTATTGTCGCTTTCATGAAGGACAAGGCTGTTTCTGAGATGATGAATATCCTCACCTCCAGTGGATGGAGACTGAGGTACCTTGTTCCTGATGAAAACCGGGCCTTTGTGCCATCAGCAGGTGAGATTCCTGCCAGGGTATTTACTGATGTTGAAGAACTGGTTGAGGGATGCAGGGAGGACCCGGAAAATGTTCTTTATTTTTTTACCGGGACCTTCAGAATCTACAGTATGGCACTCGATTTTTCAAGGATGATTGGGAGGACATAAATGGACAGGAATGATGTCCTTTCCGCGATCCATGAAACCATACGATTGATCTCTGCCGGGGAAATGTCCTATGAAGAGGCACTGACACGCTATTATTCCTTTATTGATGAGCTCTCATCCCTGGAACAGAATCCGGAGGAAGACGCGCTTCAGGAACTGATCTATTCCCATGTTGTTCGTAACTGCTCCAAGTATACAGCCCTGTTGCGATGGAACAGGGAATGGGAAGATGTCCGATCCGCGGGAGAACTCGTATTTCAGCCGGTGGTTCAAAAACATATGGAGAAAAAGGGGAGAGAAGCAAACGAGCCTTTTTCGCTGGATCCCGAGATACCATCGGACCTCACCTACCGTATGGAAGGTTTTCCATTTCAGCATGGTGAAAATGTATGGTGCCTGGTGACCCTCTATTCCTCGCCTCTTCATGATCATGAGCGTTTTATTTTCCATGGGAAGATACTGAAGAATGTTATTGAGGGAGTAAGCAGAATGAATCGTACCATCCCTTATCGTCCCTTCCACACCATGAAGGAGGCCTTCGAGGAGTCAGCAGGAAAAGCTCTTGCAGAAGGAGAATCTCTTACTATCCACGTCATACATTTTGATAATATAACGGACATCTTCTCCTTTCTCGGTATAAGAAAGTTGCGGGAGATATACAGGTCCCTTGACAATCAGATTCGAAAATGGTATTCAGGGTATTTTATCTATCCTGTGACCGGGAATCTTTATCTGGTAACTACGGAGGTGGAGCAATCCTTTCCGGAAAAAAAACCGTCCTTCCAGTTCAATGGAATAAATCTCTCTTTCCGACAATTTGATAAGGTACTGTCTCCATCAGATTGTCTGAGTGATTTCTGGCAAGAGGTAATGAAGATTTGCTGTTACAGGGTATCATCAGATGAATGATCAACTCCCCTGGCTGAAGGGTCCATACTCCAGATGTCTTCCACCCTTGATGAAAGGGATTCAATTTTCCCCCCTTCCCTCACATATTCAGACAAACGTATCACTGGAAACCAGGTAAGGACTGTGCCATCTGGGATGAGTCTCTTAATGTCCCGCTCTCTGCGGGTAATGATCTGAGGTATTATAAGAACGTCCATGCCTTTCCTGTAGTATACGTAATCCAGGACATGTAATAATGTGGAGAGGTCTTCCATTTTATCCTTACCCGAATCGATTCCCATGATAAGATCGATGCCATATTCAAGAAGAGTCGAAAGATACGCTTCGTAAGAAAGGCGGTAGATGGGATCATCCAGCCTCTTGCGGTCGAGGAGATAGCCACCTGACCGGCGGAGAAAGCGGGTTTGCATGGATGACAGGGAAAGGAGCGGTTCAACCGGAAAACGGGCGTCCTTCATGCCAACCCTTTTCAGAGCCAGTAAGGATGCGATTGGATCGGAAGGAGTCTCGTGACGCACCAGATAGAGCCGGACACCCCCCTTCAGGTTTTTTTTCACTTTTCCCGCTCTTTCAATGGTAAGTCGTTTCCTGTTCCAGGGCATTAATGTGCCGGATTTCCTTTTTAAAATATTGAAACCGATACCTCTAAAAAATGAATACCGGTCGACCATGGAGGAGCCAATTCGCTGAATCCTCTTCATGAGGATTTTGTCTTTCTGGTCTTTAACCTCGTAGTGGTAAGCCTCTGTTTCCCGTTCACTCAAGTCACCATGTGTATCACGGTATTCCTTCATCTCTTCTGTCAGAGTTATCCTTCTGTGTAGAACGGAGCGGGCGTATTCCTGTATTTTCTTCCGGAAGGATGTGCCGGCCATGCGGGAAATTTCAGCATTTGGCTCCCGAAGGATATATCCGGATTCTCTCTTTTTCTCTTCAAAAGATTCCGGATTTTTAATTGTTTCGATAAGAAGAGAGATGTCCCTCCGGTTCAGGAGTACTTCATAGAGCGCGCGATATACGGGAATATCAATGTTTCTTTCTTCAGATATCTGGATAATCGGTTCTATGGCGTAAGCGCCTTCAGCAAGGTAATTAAGAGAGTTCCCCAGCCTTTCTATATAATGTTCCGGTCGGATTCTGCGTATTATCTTTCCACTTACAGAATCATTGGATTTGCCCCTTCCGGATATTTTCTCGGCGATATCTATCCCGAAACGTCTGTTCCTTGAGAGGTCACTGAGTGCTGTGGTGACCAGGTCGCCCAATCCTGATATGTTAAGAATCGTTTCTTCCCGCGCACCCAGAGAGCTTCCCAGCCTGATCATTTCTCTGACGGCTTCACTGATCAGGGCGCCTGCGATGTTATCTCCGCAATCAGGAAGATAACTGAGAATGCCAGCCGCTATGGCGGCCGGGTTCTTCAGAGTGCCTCCAAGCTCAACACCGCGGATATCTTGGCTGAAACGACAGGAAAGATTGTTCCCTTCAAGGAGTTCACGGAAGTCTTCCATGATTTCCTGGTCCCTGCCTGCGATGGTGAGGCAGGTATGATCACCACGGGAAACCTCTTCAGCATGGCTTGGTCCCGATATGGCCAGTATGGCTTGTTCATCTCCGAAAACCTGTTCCAGGGTTTCGGAGATGAGCTGGTTCTTCCCTTCGACCCTGCAGAACCCCTTGCTCATAAAGGCTATTGGGCAGGTCCCGTGTCCAAGGTGTTTGCGGATCTTTCGGGCCATATCGGCAATAAGCCTGGAGGGAGGGACAAGGATAACGGCCGTGGTCCCCTTCAGGATGCGCCCGAGGTCTGTGGATGCGTGAAGATTGCTGGCCAGAAGTACGTTAGGAAGATACCGTCGATTGACAGATTGTTCTTTTATGCTTCGAGCAACATCCTTCTCATAGGCCCAGAGATCCACCCTCAGATCGGGCCGGTTACGGGCAATGAGATTTCCGACCGTTGTTCCCCAGGAACCTGCGCCTATTATGCTTATTTTTTCCTGTATCAAATGGATAAATGTACTCCCATGACTTAATGATAACAGCTATGCTGTCATTGACAACATAGCTGTTAAATATTACATATAATCAAGATAATCCTTGAGCTTTCTCGCCCGGGTAGGATGCCTGAGTCTGCGAAGGGCTTTGGCCTCTATCTGGCGTATCCGTTCACGTGTTACCTTGAAAACATAGCCTACCTCTTCAAGGGTGTGAGAATAGCCGTCATCCAGGCCGAAACGCATGCGAATGACTTTCTGCTCACGGGCAGGCAAAGTTGAGAGGACGGTGCTTATCTGTTCATTCAAGAGCCTGTAGGCCGCTGTGTTAACAGGAGAATCGACCTCCTTGTCTTCAATGAAATCACCCAGGAGTGAGTCCTCTTCCTCACCGACAGGTGTTTCAAGAGAAATGGGCTCACGGGCAACGTTCTTTACGGCTTTAACCTTGAGTACGGGCCAGCCAAGCCTGTCAGCCAGTTCTTCAGGGTCCGGTTCACGCCCGAATTCCTGCTGAAAGAGACGGGTCTCTCGCATGACTTTGTTAATTTGCTCGATCATGTGAACAGGTACCCGGATGGTTCGCGCCTGGTCGGAGATGGCCCGGGTGATGGCCTGACGGATCCACCAGGTGGCGTACGTTGAAAACTTGTAGCCTTTTCGGTACTCGAACTTGTCCACGGCCTTAATCAGACCGATATTTCCCTCCTGAATCAGATCGAAGAAATGCATTCCCCTGTTGGCGTATTTTTTTGCTATGGAGACCACCAGTCTCAGGTTGGCGTTGATCAGTTCTTTTTTAGCGATGGATATCTTTCTCTGCCCGCGGGATATGTTTTTTCCCCATTCCAGGATATCTGCTGCAGGGGCGCTGGCCTCCTGTTCTATTCGTCGAATTTTCCTTTCATTGTTACGGATATCCTTTACCACATCGATAAGCTGATCGCTGTTCTTGATCCCCAATTCCTTGATTATCTTTTTAACATCTTCTTTTTTCTCTACCTTTCTGGCAAGATGCTTGAGTTCCTTGATCTCACGGCCATAGAGTTTTTCTACCTGGGAGAAGAAATCATGGGTCTCATGTATTCGGGTCACCATGGACTGGATCTTATTCGATATCTTGTTAATCTCGTTTTCATTGATGTCCATTTCATGAATGGACTCACGGATTTTGGCATAGGAGGAATCGATCTTCTTCTGAAGTGAAGCCGCCTCATCGGAATCAGAAGAAAGCTTTTTAAGCTTGTTCTGAACCTGGAGAATCCGCTTGTCCTCGGCCATAATGCTTTTCATCTTCTCGTTATATTTGATCTCAAGTTCGCTTAGATCGACCGAGGAGAAATAGTAGAGACGGTTAACCTGCATGATATCGATAAGCTTGATCTTTCCACTCTTTACCTTGGAATGGTTCTTTATCAGGTCATTGATCAGCAGTGTGGAGTTGAGGACCGTATCCTCGATCAGAAGCTCTCCATCCTCGATACGCTTGGCCAGATCGACCTCCTGGTCGCCCGAGAGTAGAGAAACTCTCCCTATCTCTTTAAGGTAGAGTCGTATCGGGTCATCCGTATTGGACGTGTCTTCACCGACCTTTCGGGAAGTGGTTTTTCGAGGAGCTTTCTTCTCTTTCGGCTGGGAAACCGCCGAAAGAGTAGTCGCCTTTCTTGTCGATTCTTCCACAACATCGATGCCCATCTGGTTAAGCATGATGAATATATCATCTATCTTGTCTGAGTTGAGAAGCTTGTCCGGAAGTATGTCATTCAATTCATCATAGGTAATCTCATTATTCGATTTACCCAGCTCAATGAGCTTTTTGACTTCCGGTATGGCTTCCAGAACAATCTCGTTTTTACTCATGTACATGCACCTCTCTTTCCGTGCTGAGGGATTTAGACTGAAAGTCTGTTCTTTGTGCCTTTTTCGTAAAGATAGCGGGTAAGTTTTTCCTTTTCCCTTCTCAGTATCTCTATTTCAGTAATAAGACTCTGGTTAATGTTACTATCGGCAACCTGTGAGGCGAAGGTTTCAATCTTACGGGTTATTTCATACAATCGTAAATTAATGTATATTTCTGTGTAGACATCTTCCGGTGTTTCATCGTTAAAAATTTCTCCGCATGCCTTCTCAAGCATATCCTCTTCCGGTTCCACCGGAAAAATGTCAAACAGTTTATCTGGTTTTAATTGCTGGTCTTCCGTATACAGGGCAAACATCGCATCAAAAATATTTCTTAGAACGGGTTCAGGGATGTCTCCTGGATTGAAATCGATAACCGCCTTGTCCATTAACTCCGGATAACGGATAAGTAAACCGAGAAGTTCACGATAGGCCCGTAAACGGTAATCATCCCTGTGAGAGTTCGCATATTTTTCATGTGTAATCTCTTTCTCCCTTGAACCGGAACGAAATGATTCATAATCCCGCTTGAGGGAATTCATGTCGATTGAAAGTTTTCTTCCGAGGTGCCTCAGGTATTCATCTCTTTCACTCTCCATGGAAAGAGTGTTAAGCAGTGAAAAGGCCGGCCTAAGCATTCCGGGAATATCTTCATGATCTCCATGTTCCAGAATATCCTCCAATATAAAGGTTACAGGTTTTTCC
The DNA here is from genome assembly GCA_964645775.1 of uncultured Leptospirales bacterium. Lineage (GTDB taxonomy): Bacteria > Spirochaetota > UBA4802 > UBA4802 > UBA5550 > CAZYBU01. Next base: position 44,840 of record CAZYBU010000022.1, read on the forward strand.
GCTGAATCGACGAGAACCATGAGTTCCCGAATTCCCTTTTTCTGCACGTAGTCCAGAGGGTCTCCCCATGGAAGTCTGGCAATCCGCAACCTGGTCGATGACTCTCGGAAAAACTCAAGTGTACGGATCGCGGCGTTTCGTCCGGCATCATCCGCATCGAAAAGGAGTATTATCTCATCAGCTAAGCGGCTCAGCATTTCAAACTGTTCCTCTGTCAGGGCGGTTCCCAGGGGTGCGACAACGTTCTGCACGCCTGCCTGGTGAAGAGCGATGACATCGAGGTAACCTTCAACCACAATGACTCGTTTAACTTCACGGATAGCGGTAAGGGCCTCATCATATCCGTAAAGCAGACTCCGTTTATGGAAATGATCCGAATCGGGTGAGTTCAGGTATTTTGGTTTTCCATCCCCGATCAACCGGCCACCGAATCCTCGAACATCATCCCGGTAATGTATAGGGAAAATAACCCTGTTGCGAAAGCGATCGTAGTAACGAACGTTGCCCGAACGGTCTTTGCCGCCTATAACACCTGCTTCAACCGCTTCCTGCAGGTTTACATCACGTTTTTTCAGCCGTGTAGAGAGAAAATCCCATTCATCAGGCGCGAAGCCCAGTTTAAAACGCTCGATACTCTCGATTTCTATTCCCCTTGATTGCAGGTATCGTAATCCTGTCTGTCCATTTTCTGAAAAAATATATTTATGATACAGTTCCGCGGTGAAACGGTTAATCTTCAGGGCATAGTCCCTCTTACGGGTATCACTCCCTGATTCCCTGACATCGATGTGGATACCGCACAGTTCAGCGGCTCTTTTTACGCTTTCCGGAAAAGTTAAACCCTCAATTCTTGAGAGGAAAGTAAAGGCGTTACCGCTGGCATGGCAGCCAAAACAATGAAACAGATTCTTCCCGGGTGTTACCGTAAAAGAGGGAGTTTTTTCAGAATGAAAAGGGCAAAGCCCTGTGTAATTATTTCCTGTTTTTTTTAGTGACGGGACATAGTGCTCAACGATACGAATTATATCGATACGATCACGGATATCATCAATCGTTTCTTTTGGAATAAACAAGGGTCTTGAACTGTCCAGTCGGGTCCCCGTAAGAGAATATTTCGAAACATTTCTACTTTAATATTACTGTTTTTCCCAAAAACGTCAAGCCGGATGACTGATTTTTTTACATCTGAAAAAAAATGTGTTGTCTTCATTTCAATGACCGATAGTGATTGTAACAATTGTTATTTCAATTTCCCATTCCATTCAAAACAGGATAGTATGATGAAAAAGATCGCAATCTTTTCCCTTGCACTCCTATGTTCAGGCGCACTTGTACATACCTTAATGACATCGAGTCTGCTGCAGGCCGTTGAATCAGAGACCTCTTCCAGAACCGTCCAATCCGAAAAACCGGAGGAAGACATGGGAGAGAAGATCGATCCATCTTCAACTTCACTCTCTGAGGGAGATTATACGTTCCCGGATTTCTACAGAGGAATCTATCTTAATGTCGTAAACGCCAGGGATAAGGCCCGCTTGCAGAAATTTATCGACATGGCGAAAAAATCTCATGTCAATGCATTCGTCATGGACGTCCAGAGTTATAAATATCGAGAATGCATCGTACCGGCTGAAAACGTAAAAATGTGCATTGAAAACGGTATCCATCCCATCGCCCGGATAGTCGTATTTCCCGAAGGATTGAGTCGATGGCCTGTCTCAAAAGATGAGATTGAAGCCAAATATCGTATCGCGGAAGGAGCGGCGAAAAACGGTTTCCGAGAAATCCAGTTCGATTATATCCGGTTTAATGACTCCAATCGCCTTCGTCACCTGAACCTAAAAGCGAGATACTCTTTTATTGAAGGCTTTTTAAAAGGGGCCCGTAAACGCTTAGAGAAATACGATGTTCGTACCGCTGCCGATGTCTTCGGTCGAATACCCCTTAACCGCGGTGACCTGATCGGTCAGAGAATGGAAGGTCTCGACCTGGCCGTTGACATCATCTGTCCCATGGCTTACCCATCCCACTACACATGGAGCAAAAAGCTTCAGCATGATCCCTATTACACGGTTCACTGGACCTCCAGCGAGGCAAATAAAAGGACCACTAAAGCGGAAATCGTTACCTATATACAGGCTTTCCAGATGAAGCTTGGACCCAATCGATATGATCATTATGTCAGGGAGCAGATCAGAGCCGTTCATGATGCGGGTATTCGCGGATATTTGATGTGGAACGCCCGCCAAGAATATGATGTTCCCCTTCAGGTCATGAGAAAGTATTACTCCAGCCGTTCAGCCTTGAATGAATAGGACGGCCGGTACGAACTTTTCTTATTTAACAATCATTTTGAGCAGGCTCTCAACGGTTTCACGAATCAGAGGATCGTCAGAGTTCTTGCAGTATACGGAAAAGTATACCGGTGGTATTACCTTAAAATTCTTGATTTTATAATATCGCGTTGAAAAGACCAGATTATAGCGATCGTATTTCTTTCCGAAAAAGAAGGATCCCATTATGGTGGAAAAATCATCCTGGTCGTACAGGAGAGCGCTCCATCCTCTCCCTTTCTTTACAACATCCTCCCCTCTTTTAATGATCTTTTTCAGGTCATCAAGCGAATACATCTTATAGGCATACGTCGATTCATAAATGGTACCGTTAATGATCTGTTTTTTTAAGGTATCAAGGTCGGTAAAAAAGCGGGTTGAAGGCCGGGTCGGTTCCCTGAATTTGTTACGTTTCGGATAATATTCAATGACCTGGTCCAGGGTCCCGTCACTCCCTTCGTCGACGATCATGGTTATCGTTTTATCCGAACTGGAGAAATCTCCAATAATGATTTTTGTGGTGTTATCTATGGATTGAAGCATGAAGTAATTGCGATTATCATCGGTGACAGGCATATATTTAAGGGAACTTCGATTCAGGTCCGTTGTCAGAATATAATGATTTACTTTCCGAGAATCCGCTTCAGAGGGGAGAGCTATAATCAGGCTAAAAAGAAAAGTGATTCCAGTATAAATAATATTTCTTGTCATGAGGAGCCTCCAATAATAGTCAATATACTTAGTTATTCGGTCAAAATCAAGGAGAGTAAACGATTAATATCATGCAATATAGGGCTTCTTCATCATGAGACAGGGCAATTGATTTAATAATCCTTTCTTCATCTTCCGATACATTAAACAGGTACCATAAAAAACATGGCGGATAAGGAGAAAAAAGCCATGGTGCAACGATACGCGCGTATCCTTTTTCCCGGTGAGCACGTTGACGAACGTTTCCTCTATTCATTAAATGAAGAGGTCCTGAGGAAAGCCTATCGGGACCTCGTTTTCGACAATCACCCGGACCGTTATCTGCACGTGGGAGTAAGTAAAACCCTGCTTTCGGAAAGATTTAAATCAATAAACGAAGCCTACCAGGAGCTTCAAAAATATGTATCTTCTTCCGGATTAAACCGCCTTGTCCGGGTAAATAAAAACCATGGCTTTACTAACTCAAACCCCGGACGACAAAATACCAGTTTTGCCCGGACCCGGGAGCAGGCTTCACCCTTCCGTAGAAACAGGAAAACCCGATATTTCCCCGATGAAGAAGTCATGTTCGGTCAGTTTCTCTATTACTCAGGGATTATTACACTCAGGGAACTTATAGACGCCCTTACATGGCAGAGAGGTCAACGTCCTCCCTTCGGCGAGCTCGCCAAGCAGTGGAACATCCTTACTGTGGATGACATTATCCATATCCTGAAAGTAAAAAAAGGGATGGAACGTTTCGGCGAATGCGGTCTCCGGACAAATCTGATAACCCCCCTTCAGTTCCGTGCCATTTTGTATCGTCAGCAGACTCTGCAGAAACCGATTGGTAGATATTTTGTCGAGAATTCTACTATACCTGAAGATGAGATCCTCTCTTACCTGAAGGAGATGAAAGAGCATAACATGAAAATCCGGTTTCGAAGGTAATCAGAAAAACCTTAAAAGCGCCAGATAATAGAGGAATCCCCCGGCGATAGAAGCCAGGACAATGGGCATCAGGCGGATGATTCCCCGCAACAGCTCAACAGAGAAAAATTCACTCGATACGATAAAACAGACGTGGACGGGGGAAAGCATCATCCCCATATAACCGGAAGCGTAAGCCAGCATTATATTGGGGAGAATATCCATCCCCCTTGCCTGTATAATCGCAAGGACAACCGGCAATCCAGCTCCCACGAAGCCGATAGCCAGTCCCGTGGTTATGCCGCTGATAAAGGGAAGTGACATTACAAGCAGGAGCGGGGGAAGCCCCCATCGGGAAAGTTCTCCGCTTATAGCCGCCATGACCGTCCCCCCGCCTGGAAGGTCTCCTTCAATCAGTATACCGTATCCTCTTATTAAGAGAACTACAAAGGCAAGATGGAGTGCCCGTGTCGAAAGAATGATTCCGATCCAGTTTGATGCAGGAAGGGGCCTCTGAATCTGGATGTATACCTGGGTAATGACAATAGAAATCGCCAGTACAACAAATCCGGAGGAGATACCGATCAACCATAAGAAGGTATAACTGAGAATGAGTAAGAGCAGAGGGGACAGAAGCCAGAAAAGGTCTCCCCTTCCGGTTCCGGCAGGAATATCCCGTTTGGAAGAATGAATTGTTCTGAGAAGGAGCAGGGAGCCCACGGTAATGGAGATAAGAGAAAGGGGTGATTGAAGAAGGGCGAAATTGAGAGGGTCCATTCCCGTAAGATCAAGGGCCAGGAGTACACCGGGATAGAGGGGGCACCAGTATTCCCAGGAATGCCTGAACCAGTAATTGATAAGGTTCTTCTTTATCTTCTCTTCCTTTTCCTCTTCATCGCACCTGTCCACAAGTGGAGCGGAGAAATATGCTCCGCCGGGCATAGGCAGAAAACCTATTATTGCGGGAAGCGTTGCCATGGAGAGACGGGAACTGAATCTTCCCTGAATATTCTGGACGAGATCATCCAGTATACCGGCCTCCTTCATCTGCATCGAAAGCCATATAACCTGAAGAACCACGATGCCGAGAAAAAGCGTATTAACGGAAAGGATGCCAGGGACCATGATTTCGAGGGTGGAGCCGGGGGTGTGACCGAGAAGAAAAGCGAGCAGGCCGATGGCTGCAAGCGCGGCTATTTCGAGCCGGGATGATATCCTTTGAACGATCAGTAGTGCCAGAAGAGAGAGGACAAGACGAAGCAGATAGGGAACATGCTGAAGGACGTTTTCCATGGATTGAGAGGATTATCTCTGCTGAATACTGTCAATAAGTTCCGCGTTTTCGATTTCAGCGTGATCACGGACAAAATCGACAAAGATGTCAAAAAGTATGGGATCAAGCTTGAGGTTTTCCTTAATAAAGGAAGACTTCATAATGGAGAGGGCCTCTTCCGGCGTGCTGGCACTCTCTCTGTATTTACGTCCGCTGTCGATCAGAGCGTCATAAACATCGACAATTTCGAGCATCTTTGCCGGAACGTAGGCGATTGCCTGGCCAGTAGCTAGGCTCAACGGATCATAACTTAAAACGGATTCAGGGTGCTTGAATCTGAGGTTCTTCTCCGGGAAAAGAAGACGTTTCACCCCGTAACCCGATCGATGATCATAATATTCATGATGCAGGGCAGCCATAAGGGCAACCTCTCGGCTGAATTCTCTGCTCTTAACGACCATATTATAACTCATGGGGGCGTGTTTGATGATGATCTGTCTGTCGTATTCATTTTCCCCCTCGAAGTAATCTATATCCTTAACCTTACCGATATCATGTAAAAGAGAACCGAGGGCGCATTGTTGTAGACTCATCTCGTCAAGTATTCTCATTCCGCCAAGGAAGATTGTTTCAAAATTGAGAATGAACTCCGTTCTGGATACAGATTCATAGAAATCCCTGTACCGTTTTTCGTAATTGACACGCAGTTTTGCGATTCTACCTTCATTGATATAACTGTTAAAGTAAAGAGAATAGGGTATAAAACGGAGAAAAACATTATTCATATGGTCCAGGGTTGAGCCGGTTGATATATTCTGGAGCATGTTCAGATAGTTTGAAGCCATCTCGTTCTCCTGGAGTATCCGGATAGCGGTGTCAGCAAACTGGGTTGTCTTTGTGGCTATAGATTTCAGGTGGGCATGAGGGAGTGAAATTTCATCGTTTAGATTGTCTTCAAAAAATGATTTGTTGATAATAACAGCTCTTGACGTGACATCCACAAGGTCATCGATATTCTCTTCATCAATACGCTGTTTCTTCTCAATTTTTTCCGTAAGTTCAATCAGTCCGCTGGATAAATATTCCTGCCGTTGATCGAAAGAGAGATCGCTGATTTCATCGATCTTCGCAGCAAAGGGATCCGGTTTGTTATGAGAATCCTCTTTAATCGCAATTTTTGAACCAGCGGAGGATATGCGGCTTTCCCACTCTTTGTCCACATAGAAAACGATTTTCCGGTCTGTTAGCTGGGCGAACTGGTCAAGTCGGTCGAGTGGAACCGTTACCCATTCCCCGAGACGGTTTTTTCGCCAAACCGGTATCCTGTTAGCAGAGAGGATGTCTCTCTTTTCCCGTAAGACAGAAATATCCACAGGTACCCGTTTCATATTTTGATCAGTCCCTTAAAAGTTTCTCCTTATCTCGGCGTTCAGGAAGAATATATGTTATTTTTCACCCGTCAGACTGTCGAGGAACCGGAATACCCCGTCATGACGATTGATGCGGGCATTGTCCGCAGGTGTGGCTCCGTACTGGTCTCTGCTTTTCGGGTCTGCGCCAAGTTCAATGAGGAGTTTGACGGTTTCCAGGTTACCGGCACCTGCCGCTTCATGGAGAGGCGTACTCCCTTTTTTGCTTTTGCCCCGGGCAGATACACCTTTCTTAGACAACAGGCGAATAAGATCATCGTGCCCCCAGCGGGCGGCCATATGCATCACTCCCCTTCCCTCTATGTCTGTCGCATGGATATCCGCTCCAGCATCAAGCAGTATCACTGTCATGGAACCTGATCCAGACTGAATGGCGTGATGAAGGGGTGTCAGCTTATCGTTGCTGGACGAGGCATTTACGTTGAAACCTCGGTCAATGAGGAAAGATACCATATCCTCTCTACCGGACTGTACGGCAAAATGGAGAGGTGTTCTACCCTTTGAATCGACAATGTCTTTGTCTCCAATCTCTTTGAGAAGCCCTTCGACCTTTTCCCGGTCTCCCATTCGAATTGCCGAGAAAAGCTGACGGATATTTTGTTCTCTTTCCTCGCGGGCTATTTTCTTTCTTTTGCTATCAGCCACCTTGCTGAAAATCATTGCGACCTCATGAGTCTCATCCCGGGTCAAAATAAGAGACATCAGGGCGCCATTGGGGATCTGTTTTGTCCTGACCCGCTCAAAGAAACTCTGTATCTTTTCGAAATCGATGCTTGATTGTTCGGACAGTCCTTTTCCCTCATTGCTCTTCTTGATGTAGTATTCTATGAAGGAGACGGCTATACTTGAACTCACGATCATGAAATGACTGAGCATGAACAGTCGCTCTCCCTGACGGTCATCTTCTCCGGTGAAAACCCCGGTAAACTCAATTCGTTCACCGGCGTTTGCGGCGATCTCCAGGGACCGGGCGTTTATTAGAGCCTTGATATAGATATTATTCTGCAGTGCCGAGGTTTTTCCCCCGTTTCCCTTTTCCAGGGCATCTTTCATCTGATTACGGGTATAGGCCGAGAAGGGAAGATAGATATAAAGGGAATGGGCAAGAGCCCGATCTGCGATTTCATCCTCCAGAAGAGGATTAGTCCTTTTTCCGGACTTACGGGCAATAATATAGTCCTTGATGTTCTCGTGAAAACCGAAAACGTATATTTGACCCTGTCGTTTCATATAGCTCTTTCGTTTTTCATCGAGCTGGTAACAGGTCTCTCCTTCAATGACTACCTGAGACGCGGACGGAAAGAAATCCTTGATTTCTCCGAGGCCCTCTTTAACCCTTAAAAATACAAGGACACCTGATTCATCCTTAACCTTCTGAGACTGGGCAATTATAAACATCTGCTCAGCCTGTTCATAGAAGGTTCGTATTCTTTTATTTTCAAGAGAGACATCGGGGCCAAAAAGGGCCATAAACAGGTCTTCAGGCGGGATCTCATGTTTTCCCAGAAAATTCCGGCCTGATTCGAGATCCACGTAAAAATAGATGTCGGACGATTCCGGAGAAAATCGGGCTTCTCGTATGATGCCAGGCGTAGTTTCAGCTGCCAGGGGAAGGAGAAAAACACCAGTTGTCAGGAGTGCGGCTATAAGTCGTTTTTTCACGTTTTACCTCGGTTTATTCATAATACGCAGGTATATAAAATCGATGGATTGGATATAATACATATCTGTTCGGATTACTGCAAACAGTATTATGCGTTTTTTTTCACAAAATATTTGCATTCAGAATTTATTCCGTACGTATTTTTGCCATAAATTGGTTTTCTTGTCTCCGCAGACTTCGGCAGCGGTGATATCGATCAGTGTTTGTCGGCAATTAAATGCATCTACAGGAATAATGACTGATTCATATCAGTATTAATTCCTTAACCTGAATTTTCTAAAAATTGCTCTATATATCCGC
>CAZYBU010000023.1:0-31713 GCA_964645775.1 uncultured Leptospirales bacterium
GAGTAATGCAAATTAAAAGAAACAACTTTACGCTTTTTCCCCTGGAATGAATTTTCCCTTTTTTCGTGGCCGGGGTTCATCCTGAACGGCGGCCACTCGCAGCTCTTCACCCATCACTCATCACTCATCACTATTCACTAATACCTGATCCCTATTACCTTAAAACTACCAACTAAAAACTAAACCTCAACCCCCAGAAACGTCCTGATAACCACGCCAATGCCGAAGGAGAGGGCGGCCACGCCCAGGGAGATAAGAGCCATTTCCAGGAAGCGGTGTTTGAAGTTCAGGTTCTTTGCAACTGAGATGTAGTAATTAAAAACAAAGATAATAAGTATGGCGTTAAATATCGTTACTCCCAGGGCGGCCATGTAATGAGAGAGTAACATGTAGGGCATAATGAGTATGACAACCGTGCCTATGTAGGCCAGGCCGGTATAGATCGATGACTTCAGGGGACTGGTCCCGTCCTTCGTCTCTTCGTTCTCCTCGGTGCGGGTGGAGAGGTACTCCGAGGCGGCCATCGACATGGAGGCAGCGATACCCGTGATAAGGCCGATAAGGGCGATGAGATTCGTCTTCTGCAGAGCGAAGGTCAGGCCGGCCAGGGTGCCGGTCAGCTCCACCAGAGCGTCGTTCAGCCCCAGGACCACGGAGCCGACGTAATCGAGACGTTCCTCTTTTATCATGGTAATAAGCTGGTCCTCGTGGCGGTGCTCGTCCTCAACGATCTCTTTCGCGCCGGGGATCGTCTCCGCCAGCCTGGAGTAGAAATCCTGGGCCCCTTCCTCTCCCTGCTCCATGAGTTTGATGCCGAACGTGAGGCCGAATATACGGGAGATCCAGTAGAAGCGGAAGATTTTAAAGCGGTCTGGTTTAACCTCTTCTTCTGTGTACTTCTTCCAGAAATTATAATGGGCGAGTTCTTCCGAGGCGATCTTGCGGAGAAGTCTGCTGTTCTCCCGGTCACGGGTCGCGTCGGCCAGTTTATTGTAGATATGGTACTCGGTTATCTCGTTCTTCTGGGATTGTATAACTATTGCTTCTATTTCGGGAGTGAAATCAGTCCGGTCCACTGGTGTCTCCTTTCAGGGGCGCAGTTGTTTCAGCCGTTCCATGGGATCTCCGGTGCGAGGAGCAGACTTGCTTTTATTAATATCGGAACGGTCCAGCATACGTTTGACTTCATCCCGGTTTATCCGGGCCGCCCGGTGGGTGCTATCTATATCAAGGGCCATGTTGAAGTCATGGAAGGCGCCCCTCAGGTCACCGAGGCGCCTTCGGGACAGACCCCGGTTGTTGTAAGCCTCGGCGTGGTCCATGCGCAGCTTAATGGCCCGATTATAGTCCGACAGGGCCTGGTGATACCGGCCCGTTCTAAGGTTAACATTTCCCCGGTTGTACCAGGCCGCGCTCAGGGTGTCGTTCATCTCCAGGGCGGCCGTGTAGAGATTGCGCGCCTCTTCCCTGTCATCGGTGAGGTACCCCTGGGAGAAAAGGCCGTAGGAGGACTCCGGGGCCAGATCAACGATCTGTCTGCGAAGGTTCCGTTTTTCCGCCACGCTCCCCACCTCCAGGGACTGCAGGTAGAGCTGTCTTACCCGGGTCAGGTCTATCTCCCGGGTCTGGTTTCGGCAGGCGAAGCTAAAAAAGAGGCTTGATGCCACGATAGTTATCGCTACCCTTTTCATGTGGAAGACATTCACACCGGCGTATCCCCGGAGGCAAGGATTATTTATGGAAATCAGTGTGCGGAACCTCGGATCATTACCCTACGGCAAGGCCCTGGAGCTCCAGAATGCCCGCGGGGAAGAGGTCCGCTCCGGCGGGCGGGACGGCTTTATTCTGGTCCTGGAACACCCGGAGCCGGTCATTACTCTGGGCCGAAGGGGAGGGGAGCTTCTCCTCTCGGAGGAGGAGCTTGCCCGCCTGGGAATCGGTCTTTTCCACATATCCAGGGGAGGGGAGGCTACGGTCCACGAACCGGGTCAGCTGGTGGTCTACTTCATCCTGCCGGTGAAATCAAAGTCGGCAGGTCAATTCGTGCGAAAGGCCATAAAACCCCTTGTCGAACTTTCGGAAAGAGTTGCCGGTATCCTGCCCCGGTATGACGAGTCAAGGCCCGGTCTCTGGTGCCATGAAAAGAAGATCGCGTCCGTGGGCTTCGATCTCAGGGGAGGGGTGAGCATGCACGGCGTGGCCCTGAACGTGAACAACTCCCTGGAGACCTTCCGATTCATTCGGCCCTGCGGCATGGAGGCCGTGAAGCTTTCTTCCCTGGAAAAAATCACGGGAGAGAGCTTCGACATGGAGAGGGTCCGGGCGCTGGCCGCGGAACTCTATGCCGGTCATTTTGAAGAGAGCTGATCCCCGGCCAGTCTCTCCTTGGCATCCTGCCAGAGCTCTTCCATCTCTTCCAGACTCATCTCCTCCATGCTTCGTCCCTGGCGGGCGGATTCCCCTTCAATGTGTCGGAAGCGTGTAATGAATTTTTCCGTGGTCTCCCGCAGGGCCGTCTCCGGGTCGATATTCATGAGGCGGAGAAGGTTTACAATGGAGAAGAGAACGTCCCCCGCCTCTTCCCGAATCCGGTCGATTTGCCGCTCTTTCACGGCGTGGTGGAATTCCATGACCTCCTCTTCAAGCTTCTCCGCGGCGTCTTCCGTGTTGCCCCAGTCGAAGCCGAGGCGGGATACCTTCTGCTGGACCCGGCAGGCCCGGAGGAGGGCAGGCAGATGGGCCGGAACGCCGTCCAGTACCGATTCACGGTTCTTCTTCTCCTTTTTCTTGATCTCCTCCCACCGGTCGCTTACTTCCGCTGCCGACGACACCTTTTCGTCCCCGAAGACATGGGGGTGCCGCCGGACCAGCTTCTCGCCGATGCCGGAGGCAACGTCGTCGATGTCGAAACTCCCTCCTTCCGATGCGATCTGGCTGTGGGCGTAGATCTGGTAAAGGAGGTCTCCCAGCTCCTCCTTCATGTGTTCCGGGTCGCCGGTTTCGATGGCATCGTAGAGCTCGTAGGCCTCCTCGACAAGGTAGGGCCGCAGGCTCCGGTTGTCCTGGGTCCGGTCCCAGGCGCAGCCTCCCGGCATCCGGAGCACGCGGGCTATCTCCATGAGACGATAGAGGGGGCGGTCTTCACTGAAATCCATGTAACCTGTCCTTGTATGATCGCGTAAACGTGGTATATTTGCGGTTATTGGCGCAGGATACCTTCCCGTCTGCAAGAACTTATTGGACTGCAAAGGTCTTGACAGAAGCCGTAAAAGGAAAAGCATGGGAGGATGCAGAGGGACATCCAGTACGACAGCATCGAGACCTTCATGGATACCATAAACCGGGCCGGTATAACCGACGTGGTTGTCGGTGTGACGGACGAGATACGCTCCCGACACGTGGAGGGTACCCTCTACGGCCTGGGTCGGCACCGGTTTCTTGAGATCCTGGCCTACTCCGACTCCACCCTTCACAAATGCACACTGCCTGAAGCCGATCCGGACGAGATAGAGTTCCTGCTCCATGAAAAGGGCTTTTCTCCCACCCGGAAGGACAGGAATATTATATGACCGCGACCGCTAAAACTCTCCTTACGGTAAGGGACCTGATCGTGGAATTCCCGGGAGAGGATGAGAATATCCTGGCTGTCCGCGGGGCGAGCCTGGACATTGAGAAAGGCACCACCCTGGGGCTGGTAGGCGAGTCCGGCTGCGGGAAATCGGTCACCGCTTATTCCCTCCTGGGACTGGTACCCTTTCCCGGCAGGATAACGGCCGGGGAGGTCCTTTATGGAGGACGGGACATTCTCTCAGTGGAAGAGAAAGAGCTGCGAAGGCTCCGGGGCGGGACTATAGGCATGGTATTCCAGGAGCCGATGACATCCCTGAATCCGGTCTTCTCCATAGGCTACCAGCTCATCGAAGCGATCGAACTCCATACCGAACTGAAGGGAAAATCGGCCCGGAAACAGGCGGTAGCCCTCCTGGACCGGGTCGGCATCGCCGACGCTTCCCGGAGAATTGACGATTACCCCCACGAGTTCTCCGGCGGACAGCGTCAGCGCATCATGATAGCCATGGCCCTGGCCCCGGGACCGGAGCTTCTTATCGCTGATGAGCCGACCACGGCCCTGGACGTCACCATACAGGCCCAGATACTCGACCTTCTTTTAAAACTCCAGGAAGAGGAGGGGATGACCCTGCTTATCATCACCCATGATCTCGGTATCGTTGCCAGTATGGCCGACAGGGTCGCCATCATGTACGCCGGTGAAATCGTGGAGGAAGGGAGCACCGCGGATGTTTTCCACCGGCCTCTTCATCCCTACACCCTTGGGCTCTTCCGCTCCCTTCCCAGGCCGGGCCGGGGTCGCGTTAAACTGGAGACCATCCCCGGGACGGTCCCCAGTCTGGGCCGGGTCCATATGGGCTGTTCCTTCGCTCCCCGCTGCTCTTTCGCCATCGACGCCTGTCTTGAGGGGCACATCCCCCTGGAAGAGAAGGAGACCGCGCATTCGGCCCGCTGCATCCGGACCGGGGAGATTCAGACCTCTCCGTAGCGGATACCGAGTCCCCGGTAAGAGAGGGCCTCAAGAAGGTGCGCTTTACTGATGTTCCCGCTTCCGGCCAGGTCCGCGATGGTTCGGCTTACCTTCAATACCCTGTGACACGATCTTGCCGATAAACCCAGGGAAGAGTAGGCACGTTTAAGTATTTCTTCTCCTTCATCGTCCAGCTGGCAGTGGATATCGATCTCATCCGGTGTCAGGTTGGAGTTAAATCGGAGGGGTGAGATGAAACGGTTTTTCTGGACTAATCTCGCCCGCCCCACCTCCTCTCGGAGTGCCCGGGAGGTCACTCTTCGGGCTTCTGATCGGATCTTTTCATAATCGAGACGCATGACCGGAACCTCCAGGTCGATACGATCCAAAACCGGTCCTCTCAGCTTCCTGGCATACCGTTCAACCTCGTGGGGAGGGCAGACACAGGGAATATCCGCTTCAAAAAGGTTGCCGCAGGGGCAGGGGTTGGCCGCGGCAACCAGGAGAAAGCGGGCCGGCCAGGTCCACGAGCCAGCGACCCGGCTCACGGTTACCTCTCCGTCCTCCAGCGGCTGGCGCAGGGTCTGTAGAAGGGAGGGAGCGAATTCCGTGAACTCGTCCATAAAGAGGACCCCGTTGTGGGCCAGGGATATCTCCCCGGCCCTGGGCACGGTACCGCCTCCTATCATGGCAGCGTATGAGGATGTGTGATGGGGCGCCCGGAGGGGCGGTTTCGTGAGAAGACCGCTTCCCGGAGGGAGAACACCGGCTGTGGAATGGATCATGGTCGTTTCCAGGGCCCGGGGACGGTTGAGCCTCGGTATGATGGTCTTCATCCTGCGGGCCAGCATGGTTTTGCCGGAGCCTGGTGATCCGTAGAGGATGATATTGTGGTTTCCCGCGGCCGCTATGGACATGGCCCGTATGGCGGTCTCCTGTCCCCGTATATCGGCAAAATCGATTTGATCGTCATCTTCTGTGTTCTCGTTTTCTTCAAAGGGATACGGTTCCCCGTTTTCGTAGAGCGCCTCCATTGCCTCATCGAGGGTGGATGCGGGATAGATTTCCAGGATGCCCGGCGCCGCCGCCTCACGGGCGTTCTCTCTCGGAACGATCACGGAGCGGCATCCGTACTGCCCCAGGGCTATGACCATGGAGATGACCCCGGCCACGGGGCGAATACTTCCATCGAGAGAGAGTTCTCCCATACAGGCCAGTTCCCGGGGAGGCGCAGGTGCCTGTCCCGTAAGGGCCAGGAGGGAGAGGGCCACGGGAAGATCGAAGAAGGCGCCTGTTTTCTTCATGTCGGCCGGAGCCAGGTTCACAAGAAAGTTCCGCGGCGGCAGGGGATAACCGGAGTTTTCCAGGGCGGAACGTATTCGTTCTCTGGACTCCCGGATAGATGAATCGGGAAGGCCGATGATGGTCATACCGGGAAGGCCCCGGACAATATCTGATTCCACCAGGACAGGCCGTGCCCGGAAATCTTCGGGTGCGGCGGAGATTATTTTTGCCAGCATGTCAGTACCTCCTGAGAGGTACACGTTTGAACCTGTCTTTATGATAAAAAAAAATCAATAAATTCCTGAAGATGCAGGTTACGTGCAAAAAAAGGGAACGTCTCCCATATATAAGGGGCAATCCTGTTGCAATATGAAGATCTGTTTCATTTTGCCGGACTTTGGAAACAGTATGGAGAAAAAAGCAATAGCTTTCCCCCCCGCCACCGGCGGGGATGCCGGAGGTTTTCAGGTGACGGTCTTCTGAGTGATTTCCCCCCGCCACCGGCGGGGATGCCTGAGGTTTTCAGGTGACGGTCTTCTGAGCGCTTTCCCCCCGCCACCGGCGGGGATGCCGGAGGTTTTCAGGTGACGGTCTTCTGAGCGCTTTCCCCCCGCCACCGGCGGGGATGCCTGAGGTTAAAAAGAGATACAGGTAAAATGGCATAAAATGGCAATTAGGAAAAAAATACAATTAATGGTTGACGATGGTGCACATGAGTATGTATTTTAAATACAATCACTTTAGTTATAAAGTGTTGTTTTTAAAAAAAGACCAATTGGTCTGATTATGAAAAAAGGGTTTTACTCATGCTTCGTTCAGCAAAAACCAAATATCTCCTTATAATCTTCCTCTCGGTCGCGGTTATGTTCCTGGCCGCTGGATGCGGAGGCAATTCCGCGGATAAGATCGCCGATGCCGTGGACGGTCCCGGTATCATTAACGATACCGGAGGCAACGGAGACGGTGACGGCATGGTCGTCCATGATGGAGTTATTGAGGATGACAAGATCATCCTCTCCGAAGGAACAATAAACATCCTCATCGATGATAATGGAGAAGCGGAGCTGGACAACACGACCCTCAATCTCATGGACCAGGACGATAACGGCGACTGGTTTCTGGCTGATGATGTCTCCATCCTGCTGACAGATGACCAGGGTAAAACAATCAATCTCACACCTGAACGGACCGTAATAACCGGTGATGATGGAACCGAAGAGTATTATCTCACGCTGACCCCTGACGTCCTGGACGCTCTGGACGCCGATCGAACCTACGAGCTTAATCTCACCGTTGGTGAAGATGATTATATCGCCACCATTCACCTCTCTGTGGATGATATGGATGATGTCGGTTCCCTTTTCCGTGAAGTACAGCACCTGGGAGAAACAGGCACTTTTTCACCAGCCGACCTTATGAGTAACAGCTACATGGTCTACGGATGGGAGTTCATGGAGAACGCTGAAACTTTTAAGATATCCTATAAAAACGCGCCGGCGGGAAGCACGGTCCTTCTTACGGCCTACGGAATTTACGATATCGAGGGGCACACCCATGAAGTCTATTACCAGCGCTGGAAGGACAGCGGCGACCCGGTCCGGGACTACGAGTGGAACGGAGGAACCCTGAGTGTTGACGCGTCGGACATTACCCTCGATTACGAGGATATCGACTATTCATTCTGGAGAACCTACCTTAAGGTTATTATTCGCGATGATTCCGGTCAGGACATTACCTCCCAGAGTGATGATTTCCAGCTTGTTGTGAAGTAGAGCCGGTTACTGCTCGTACTTTTATCAAGGCGCCTGACGGCGCCTTTTTTATGCTCGAATACAGTTTTTCCCGGTCTTTTTCCTGTCCCGGGGTATACCCTCGCAGTAGATAATCATTTCTCCTTTTTATCTTCCCTTTTGCACTCGCGCCATCGGGCATCGACGGATAAACCGATGCTTCTCCCGGATATCAACTCCCCGCGTGATTATTAATATAAAAAAGTATTTGACTAATAGCACTAATAATACATACGTAATACCATTATTTAAGTTGGAGGATATCCCCTGATATGAAACGAATTGCTCTGATAATTGCACTCCTGCTGGTGTTGCTAATTCCCCCTCTCCTTCTCTCGGGATGCGGAGAGAAAAAGCCGACCGGTGAGGTATACCGGATTTCAGATGGAAAGGGTGACTGGGGTCTGCCCAATCCCTACCTGCACTATCCCCGGGGACCCGGACATGTTCGAATGAGCTGGGTCTTCGACACCCTGGTCTGGAAAGACAGTGACGGCTATGTTCCCCTTATGGCGAAGTCGTGGGACTACGACGCGGATAAGATGGCCTTTACCTTCGAACTGGTAAAGAACGCCACCTGGCATGACGGCAAACCGGTAACGGCCGGTGATGTTGTGTTTACTATCAACTATTTTAAAAAACATCCCTATAGCTGGGTCGTCCTCTCCCGGGTGAAGGGGGCCGAAGCGAAAGGGGACCACACGGTAGTGATTCATCTTTCAAAACCTTACGCTCCCTTTTTCTCCGATGTGGCGGGAACGATGCCGATTCTCCCGGAGCATGTCTGGAAGGACGTAAAGAATCCGAAGAAGTTTACGGAAAAGGAAGCCTTTGTCGGCAGCGGTCCCTTCAAATTCGTCGAATTCGACCGGGTTAAGGGAACCTATATCTACGAAGCCAACCAGAGTTATTACGCCGGGAAGCCTCTTTATAAAAAGCTTGTCTACGTGAAGGGGAACCCGATGGTTAACCTCACGGGAGACAGGGCGGATACCGCGTCGATCAAGCCGAAGATGAAGAAAAAGCTCGTTTCGGAGGGCTTTGAGGTCATAAAGGGCGAATACGGCTGGAATAAGAAGATGATGATTAATCACAGAAAAGAGCCCTTCAGTGACACGAGATTTCGTCAGGCCCTGGCCTACGCCCTGGACCGTGAAGAGATCGTAAAAAAGGCTCATCAGGGTTTTGGTCGCCCTGCCTCCTTCGGTCTCCTCTCCGTTGATCATCCCCTGTACAATCCGGAGACCCCCGATTATCCCCATAACGTTGATAAGGCGCAGAGTCTCCTTGAGGAGATGGGATACACGAAGGATGATAAGGGGATGTATCAGAAAAACGGCAAGCCTCTGAAAGTGGAACTTCTTCTCTCCAACATTACCGTAGCCGGTGAAAAGTCGCCTGATCGGGACGGAGAAATTATCCGGAACCAGCTTGAGAAGGCGGGTATAAAGGTGGAGATGAGGGCCATGGAGCAGGCGATGACCGACTCCCTCGTCAAACAGTGGAAGTTTGACCTGGCCATCTCCGGACACGGAGGAATATTTGGAGACGCGAAGATACTCTACGAAATGATCACCTCAGAGGGAGGGGCCGGTTCCGTAAACAGCGCAAGGTATAACGGCAACGCGAAACTTGTGGAGTTGATTGAAAAACAGATGGAAGAGATGGATCAGGATAAACGGAAAGAGCTTGTTTTTCAAATTCAGGAACTCTACGCTCGTGACCTTCCGGCTATAAGCCTCTATTATCCGGAAAACCTGGCCGCCTACGATAAATCGAAGGGAGTGGAGTGGTTCTATACAATGGGAGGTATCTCCAAGGGGATACCCATTGCCCAGAATAAACTTTCTCTTATCGCGAGGTAAGATAACCTGGCAGCATACCGTAACACACTTCTCACAAGGAGAAGGAGTGTGGCCCTGGCCTCACTCCTTCTCTGCGTTTTTCTGAGTTATTTTATTCCGGCCCTTCTCCCCGGTGATTTTGTCACGGCCATGTATTCCTCCTCCCACGTGGTCCTCTCCGCCGAGGCGGAGGCGGAACTGAGACGAGAGCTGGACCTGGATACCGGATTTTTCACCTACCTTTCCCGGCTGGTAAGATTCGACCTCGGGCATTCCTTCTCCACGGATCGTCCGGTTACCCCCCTGGTTCTCCGCGCCCTGATCTGGACCCTGGTTCTGGCCGGGACGGCCCATATCCTTTCGGCCCTGGCCGGTTTTTTTCTGGGTGTGGAGAGCGCCTGGAGAAAAGGAAGACCGGGAGACAGCTCTATTTTGGCCGGCATGACCTTCCTGGAGGGTATACCGGAACTGGCATGGGGCATTCTGTTTCTCATTGTTTTTGCCCTCTCGTTGAAATGGTTCCCTTCCGGTGGAGGGATGATCGACTACGGCACCTGGTCGGAAAAAGTGGCCTCTATTCTCTGGTCCGGCGCTCTCCCCCTTTTATCACTTTTTTTATCATATATGCCGGGCCAGTATCTGATGATGCGTAACACCATGATTACGGTCCTGGGAGAACCGTACCTGACAGCGGCCCGGGCCCGGGGTATACCGCCGGTAAGGGTGCGGTACCGGCACGCGGCCCGGAACGCCCTCCTTCCAGGGATCACCAGGCTGGGGCTCCGCCTGGCCTTTATGGTGACCGGTGTGATTGTAGTGGAGGCGGTCTTCGCCTATCCCGGTATCGGTACCCTTCTCTATGAGGCGGTTGAGGCCCGGGATCTTCCACTTATCCGGGGGATTTTTCTCTTCTCCTCCATATCGGTCCTGGCCATGGTTACCTTTCTGGATTACGTATACAGAGTGGCCGATCCCCGACTGAAGGAGGGGAATGGGTGATGCGATTCCCGGGGGATGTTCTTTTTCGAACAGGCGCGAGTCTTTTTCTTTTTCTTATTCTTCTTTTCCTGGCCGGGGAGTTTCTTGTTTCCGGCAGTCCCTTTGATATGGCCGCGGAACCCTTTCTGCTTCCTTCCTGGACACATCCTCTGGGCACCAATGACGGAGGCCAGGATATTTTGGCTTCCCTGGCCCGGGCCGGCTGGAACTCCCTCTTCTTCGGCCTTGTGGCCTCCCTCACGGCCCTTCTTTTCGGTACCCTGGCCGGCGTTACGGCAGCCGTGAGGGGAGGATGGATAGATATTCTGCTGATGCGGGCCGGAGATACCCTTCTCATGATCCCCTCCATCATGCTCCTGATACTGGTGTCAGCGGTTATCCGGACGGAACCGATAACTATCGGTATCATCCTGGGATTGATTTCCTGGCCTACCATAGCCCGGGGCCTTCGGGCCCAGGTCCTGACCCTGATGCAGAAGGGGTACGTCCAGGTTTCCCGGGAAATGGGTGGAGGCCTTATCCATGTGGGTAAGACCCATCTGCTGCCGGAAATCTATCCCATTATGGTGGTCGCCTTCTCCGCCAAGTTCCGTATGGCCGTTTTTATGGAGGCGACCCTGGCCTTTCTGGGCCTCATGGACCCGGCCCGCAAGTCCCTGGGGATGATGATCCGTTTCGCCCTTAAATACTATTACCTGGATGCTTTCTGGAACTGGATGATCCCGGTCCTGCTGGTCCTCTCCCTGCTTATAATGTCGGTCACCTTTATCGCCCTGAGCGTCGAATCGGGTCTGGACCGGAACATTAGATTTCGATCATGGAGCAATGAGCTTTGAAATTTGAAATAAACGACCTTACGGTACAGTATTCCGAGGACCATCACACCATCCTCGCTCTCGAGAATGTCTCCCTCACTGTGGAGCCGGGAGGATGCACGGCCCTCCTGGGAGAGTCCGGTTCCGGAAAGACGACCCTTGCCCGGGCGGCGATCGGTATCCTGCCGAATACGGCCACGGTTACCGGCTCCCTTCGCCTTGATGACAGGGAAATTCTCGGTATGCCGGAGGATTCGATGCGTGCCCTGCGTCACAGGTCGATTGCTCTCGCCTTTCAGGAGGCCTCCTCCCTGAATCCCCTTCACAGGATCATTGACCAGGTGGCCGAACCGCTGGTGGTGCATGGACTGGCCTCCCGGCCGGAGGCGGTAGAGATGGCCCGGGAACATCTCCAAAACTGGAATGTGGACGAGGAACTGACCGGGCGGTTCCCTTCGGAGCTGAGCGGTGGTCAGGCCCAGAGGGCGGTACTGGCCCTGGCAACGGTCTGTGATCCGCCGGTCCTTCTTCTGGACGAGCCCTCTTCAAGCATGGACGCCCTTTCGGTCCGCTGGCTGGAGGGGAAAATCGAACAGTACCGGAGAAAAGGTACTGCCATCCTGCTCGTGTCCCACGACCTGGCCTTTGCCTCCCGTCTGGCGGACCGGGTCTATTCCCTTTACCTGGGTCAGATCATGGAGAAGCTTCCGGGGAAAGATCTTATGGATGACCCTTTTCACCCCTATACGCTCGGTCTTGTCCGGTCGTGGCCCGGCCTGGCCCGGACCCGGGACCTGGGAGGAATACGGGGTGACCCCGTCTACCGGAACGTGCATCGTCACAGGACGAACCGCGGGGAACAGGAACATGTTCATGTTCAGGAGGCGGGAAGCGTACACAGCGACGGCCATCCCCTGACAACGGGCTGTATATTTCGGGATCGATGCACCCAGGCCGTGGATGATTGTTCCCTGGGCGAGGTCGGGTTCTTCGAACGGGAGGGACACAGCGTTCGATGTATCCGGAAAGGAATCGTCGATATTGTAGACCTGCAGGGGCTTCGCAGGTATTACGGAGAGAGCCCCGCCCTGGACGGTGTAAGCCTCAATATTCGTTCCGGCGAGGTCCTGGCCGTGGTGGGAAGGAGCGGTTCCGGGAAGACAACCCTGGCCCGCTGCCTTATGGGCACCCTCCGGCCTGATGAAGGAGTCATCACCTACAGGGGAAGGCCTCTGAGCGATTGGCTTGCGAAAGGAAGGATCGCCATGTCCGGGGAGATGGCCATGGTTCATCAGGACCCCTCAACGGCGTTGAACCGGAGACTTACGGTATTCGAAGCCCTGATGGAACCCCTCCGGATTCAGAAATGGAACGATAGGGAATCGATCCGGAAAGAAGTCGACAGGATCCTGGCGGCGGTGCGTCTTCCCGGCGACGGGCCTTTCCTGGACCTGCATGTCGGTTCCCTTAACGCCGGCGCTCTCCAGCGTCTCGCCATTGCCCGTGCCCTGATCCTTCGGCCCAGACTTCTTATTGCTGATGAGCCGACCAGTTCCCTGGACCCGAGCGTGCAGGCCAAAATACTGAAGATGCTCATGGAGCTTCAGGTTGAGGAGGGACTGACCCTTCTTTTTATTACTCATGATCTGGGTCTGGCCCGGAGGGTAGCGGACCGGGTGGCTGTCCTTGAACATGGAAGACGTGTGGAGTTCGCGCCGGCTGAGCGAATCTTCCGGCATCCGGAACATCCGGTTACCCGTTCCCTTCTGGGGGAACCGGTTTCAGAAAAAAACTGCTTGCCCTGACGCGCCCTCCGAAAGGATGCTCGCCTCTGTGTGAGGTGAACCATGGAAGGAGCGGAACGGAGCTATTTGAAAAAGGCGGCCCATCACCTGGACCCGGTTGTCATGGTGGGCCAGAAAGGGCTGACGAATTCGCTTATACAGGCTACGCGGGACGAACTTGAACGGCGCGAACTGATTAAGGTCCGTTTCGTGGATCACAAAGATGATAAAGGCGACCTGGCCCGGAAGCTTTCCCTGGAGGCGAAGGCCGACCTTGTGGGCCTTATCGGAAACACAGCCATCCTTTACCGTGAGAACCCGGACCCTGAAAAACGTGTCATACGATTGCCGAAGCGGCGGGCTTGACGATTTCTGCCCTGATGTCTATACTATTAATCACTGGAGGAACCGATGAAACCATATAATCTTGTAATAATGGGCGCCACGGGGGCCGTGGGTGTTGAGTTCAGGAAGATACTTCAGCAGCGAAATTTCCCCATCGACCGGGTTCGCTTCCTGGGCAACAGCACTGTGGGGCAGACCGTGGAATTCGGCGACCGGAAGGTGACCGTTGAGGCCGTAGAGGATGGTTGCTTCGACGGTTTCGATCTTGCTCTCTTTTCGGCCGGGGGGAGCATCAGTGAAAAGGTGGCGAAAAAGGCGGTTGAAGCGGGATGCGTGGTTGTGGACAACAGTTCCGCCTGGCGCATGGACCCGGAGGTTCCCCTTGTCGTGCCGGAGGTGAACCCGGACGATGTTTCATGGCACAGAGGGATTATCGCCAATCCGAACTGCTCCACCATACAGATGGTGGTGGCCCTGAAAACGCTGCATGACGCGGCGAAGATCAGGCGGGTCGTCGTCAGCACCTACCAGGCGGTTTCCGGCAGCGGTCTCAAGGCCGTTGAGGAATGCAAAACCCAGTCCAGGGATATGCTGGATGGGACCCCTCCTCGGGCGAATGTCTATCCCCATCCCATCGCGTTTAACGCCCTCCCGCATATCGACGTCTTTCTTGAGAACGACTATACGAAGGAAGAGATGAAGATGGTAAATGAGACCGCCAAAATCCTTGATCCTTCCATCCGTCTGACGGCCACAACCGTCCGGGTACCGGTCCTCTACGGGCACTCCGAGTCGATCAACATTGAGACGGAAAAACCCCTCACCGCGGGTGAAGCGAAAAGGATACTCGCCGATGCACCCGGGGTCACCCTTGTCGACGATCCCGCGAACAACAGGTATCCCCTGGCCATAGATGCCGCAGGAAAGGACGATGTTTTCGTGGGCCGAATTCGGCAGGATGAGTCCATTGAAAGAGGACTTAACCTCTGGGTCGTATCGGATAATATCCGGAAAGGCGCGGCCCTTAACACGGTCCAGATCGCGGAACTGTTGCATGAAAGAGGAATGCTGGGATAAGCTTGACCCGCCCTGTTTTATGGTTTACTTTTTATCTGTCTGGAACGACAATAAACTATAGCACAGGGTATATTGATACGGGTAGCCGACCGGCATGAAAAAGCTTGCTTTATATTTCGACCCGAAGGCGAAGAAGGTCTTCGTTGATAAGGTGGATGAAGAGGGTAACAAGAAGACCTTTCTGTCATCGCCTCATAACTTCGTGTATGCCTCGGAAATCGTGGCTCGTGTTATCGAATATGATGATGAGGAACAGATCCCTACCCGTCTTGATCCGGGATCTGATTACTACAACATAGTAAATTATGTCTCGATTAAGACCGGCTCCGCTCTCTATTATGATGAAATGGAGAAGGCTTACAAAGCCGCGGAATACGGTTTTGTCGTATTTGACGGAAAGACCCTCAATCTATTACCTCTTCTTAAAATAAACCGGGAGAAGACGAAGGCCTTTCTTACGGTTTTCCCGACCAAATTCTCCCGCATACCGACTGTCCGGGATATCGATGAAATGCTTCAGGAGAGAAACATTCTGGCCCGGGTGAGCGAGAAGGCTCTGAAAGAGCAGTTAGACGCCATAAATCCCGAGGAGAAGAAGGTCCACAGGCTGCTTGTGGCCCAGGGCAAGGAACCGGTCAACGGCCGGGATGAATACTATATGCCCCTCATGAATATCGATAAGAAGGCGGGAGAGATCCTGGCCGACGGTCGCATTGACTTCAAGGAAGTAGGTTCGATTATCCAGGTTTCAAAGGACCAGGAAATTCTTGAGCGGTATCCGCCGGTGAAACCGGCCGACGGATACGATGTGTACGGAGATAAGATCCCATCCGAGGTGGAACCTCCCCATGGGTATAAACGGGGAGAGAACATCGTCCAGTCCGGAAAGGATGAGAACATTTTCGTGGCCGCGCTTGACGGCTGCCTTGAGGTGGACAAGAGGAACATCTCCGTACTCCCCATGGCCATTATAAAGCATGACGTGGACTACGAAAGCGGGAATATCGATTTTAACGGGTCGGTGCATGTGAAGGGTTCCGTCCTTGCGGGATTCTCCGTGAAGGCGACCGGGGACATTATCATCGAGAATAACGTGGATGACGGCCTTATTGAGGCAGGAGGCGATATAACCGTTAAGCTCGGTATCGTTGGAAAGGGGCAGGCCCGGGTCATAGCCGGCGGCGCCCTGACAGCCAAGTATCTGCTTAATGCGAAAGTCGAGGCCGTTAACGAGATCACAGTTGAGGACTCCATTATTAACTGTGACGTTTTTTCGAACAAGTCGATTAACCTGGTGGCGAAGCAGGGTAAAATTATTGGAAGCACCGCCACGGCCCTGTATCGAATAACGGTCAATGTTTCAGGTTCCCCCAACTACACGGAGACCACCCTCTCCGTGGGAAGAAATCTCTTTATCGAACGGGAGCTGGAAGAGCTCAGGAAAAAGATAGGTGAACGGCGGAAATCCGTGGAAGAAATTATGCGCAAGCTCAAGGTAAGCTTTGGCGAGGGCATGTTTGAAAATCCCAAGGAATTTATCAGCATCCTGCCTCCCGTAAAGAAAAAGAACGCTCTGCTTCTTTTGAAGGAGTTGGGAGAGGGGAACAAGGAACTGAAGACCCTTGTGGAAGAGAGCAAGAATGTCCAGGAGAGACTTAAACTGGATCAGGAACCGGTGGTTATCATCACGGACAAGGTCTTTCCCGGTTCGGTCATCAATATTAAGAAAAGCGTTCGAAAAATAGATAAAGAGCTGCAAAACGTCCGTTTTTACGAGGACCCGGACGAAAGGGCCATCCGTTTTACTTCCGCCAGCTGATTCTCTCAGAATATATTTGACAAATGTGCTTCTCTGCTGGCTATATGACACATTCGAAGCGTGTCGTTAATGGAGGTTGATATGATCGGAGGTCTGGGTATTCCCGAGCTGGTCATCATATTTCTGATTGTTCTTGTTCTCTTTGGAGCCGGCAAGATACCGAAGATCGCCAAGGATATCGGCGGCGGTATCAGGGAGTTCAAGAAGTCCCTGAATTCTGAGGAAAACGAAAACAAGGAAGAACAGAAATAAACAACCGGGCTGAGAACCGGTAATGATGCTTGAGGAAAGTAAAAAAACAGGACCCCGGTTGCGAAAACCGGGGTCTGATGTTTATCTGGAAAGGAGTATTTCATGAAACCCTATGAGATAGATGGTACAGGTGAAGCCATACTGGAGATTCTTTCCGACAAGGGAAGGTTGACCTCGGAAGAGATCGCTGACCAGCTCGATCTTGCGGTCGACGCGGTGAATAAACGAATTGAGACCCTGGAAAAGGACCGTATTATTCTCGGATACGAGGCCGTGGTGAACTGGCAGAGAATACGCCAGCACGATGTGCGGGCCCTCATCGAGGTCAAGGTGACACCGGAACGTAACGTGGGGTTCGATTCCGTGGCAGAGGCGATATACCGTTTTCCCGAGGTGACCTCCGTTCTCCTCCTTTCGGGAGGATACGACCTGATGGTCCAGGTGGAGGGGAAAAACCTGAGGGAAGTGGCCCTCTTCGTGGCGGAGAAGCTTTCTCCCATTCAGGGAGTGCAGTCCACGGTCTCTCACTTTATCCTGAAAAAATATAAGGAGAAGGGGATCGTCCTGACCGAAACACCGGATTCCAAGCGCCTGCCCGTCGCCCCCTGATGCTCCCCTCATGGGAGAGAGAGCCCCTTTTCGCGGAAGTCTATAATCGGCTTATGGACCGCTTCGGTCCGACCGGCTGGTGGCCTGTGATTGACCTTCGAAGAAAGGGGTGCGTTTACGATGACCGGCCCATCGCGTCATCTCACAGGTTCGAAATCGCCGTGGGGGCCGTCCTTACCCAGAACATATCGTGGAAGAACGTTGAAAAGGCCCTTCTTCGCCTTAAAGAGGAGGGAGCGCTTTCCCCTGCCGGGATCGCTTCCCTTGAGAAAGACCGCCTGGCGGAGATGATCCGTTCCACCGGCTATCACAACCAGAAGGCGGAGACCCTGAAGGTACTGTTAGAATGGATGAAGGGATACCGGTATTCCCTCCTCCGGGCCTCGCGGAGGCCTTCCGCGGGACTGCGCCGGGAGCTTCTGGCCCTGAAACGGATCGGTCCTGAAACGGCAGATTCCATCCTTCTTTACGCACTCGATAAACCCTTCTTCGTCGTGGACGCCTATACCCGGCGCGTCTTTTCCAGGCTCGGCCTTCTGGAGGGCGGGGAGGAGTACCCTGTAGTCCAGGACCGTTTCCAACGGAACCTTCCGGAAGATCTCAACGTTTACCGGGAATACCACGGCCTTATCGTGGAATTGGCGAAGATCCACTGTAAAAAGAGACCTCTCTGTGAGGGGTGTCCTCTAATCGGTGTATGCGAGATGGGAAGGATGTCAGGACGCGGATGAGGACTTTTCCTTTTTTTCCGGTTGCTCTTCCAGGAGGCCTATCTCCGATCCGATAATCTCCCGGGCGTGGTCCATGAGCTGTTGCATGGTATCCGTGGAATAACCTTCAACGGAAATCGGTTCATGGATAATGAGTTCGGCCGTGCCCGGATGGAGCTCCAGGGTCTTCGGAGGCTGGATGGCGCCGGTGTTTTTCACGGTAACCGGAAGAAGGGGGATGTTCATCTCCAGGGCGAAACGGAAGGCGCCCTTCTTGAAAAAACCTACCGGCTTGAGGCCCCTTCGGGTACCTTCGGGGAAGAAAAGAACTGATACTCCGCCGGTAATACGGTCCCTCGCTTCATTGATGGTGTCAATGGCCCTCTGGGGAGTGGAACGGTCGATGAAGATATGGCCGATCTTTTCGCAGGCCATGCCGAGAAAGGGGACCTTGCGCAGTTCAATCTTCATGACCCACCGGAAGGGTATCCCGAGGTAACCGTAGAGAACAAAAATGTCATAGTAGCTCTGGTGGTTGGAGACGACCACGTAAGATTGTTCCGAATCCACGTTTTTTCTTCCTGATACCCGTACCCTCATGGGGGTCGCCCAGGCATTGAGCCTGGCCCAGATAACTCCCATGAAATCGGCCGGTTTACCCAGGCCGACGGTCGCGAGGATAACGGCAAAGATGCCGCAGACCGTGGTTGAGCTCGCCAGTACGGGGACGTAGACCAGCCATTTATAGGGGGCGTAGATATAGTCGAAGAATCTGTTCATATAAATAATACCTTCCCTTCCCCTGAAGGGGGAGGAGCTCACAATCAGGACAAGAGTGCGTCACTTTAGTAAAACAGTCAATACATAAACAGGGGTGCTGTCATGTAAAGAATCTGTTAATTATATTTCTTTTCGCATTTACTGTCACAGGAGCTTTTCGTGGCCGTGCAGCCGGCTTTCTGGATGCTGTTAGTGGCCTTCTTTTTGCATTTCTTTTCGGCTTCACTGCATCCGGCCTTGCAGGCGGCCAGCTTTACCGGATTGCCGGCATGAAGGGCGGGTGCTGCAAGGAGCATGGCGCTCAGGATGATAGCTGCGGTTTTCATGGGGACCTCCCCGATCTCAGAATGAAGAGAACCTAACCGGTATATGCCAGGAAAGACAACCAGAAAACGGCGTCACTTATGATTTTTTACGTTTCTTACAAGAATGAACGTTGCCTGTCATTCAAAGGATGAGCCTAAAGGATGAGCCGGCTATGCCGGGATCTGTAAAAAAAAATTCACAGACAATATTTTTCTTGAAAAAAAATGTCTCATCTGTATAAAAAATAATTGATTATACGTATTGAAGTCTCCCGGTCCCTGTAAGAGCCGGTACACGCTGAACGCCGGGAATTCACATGCAGGGGCGTACCTCCATATCCCCTGGAGAATTCGGTTCTATCATTTGAAATTGAGGTGAAGCCATGAGATTAATCCTGACCCCGCTTCTTACCCTTTGCGTGACTTCACTTCTTCTTACCCTGCCTCAATTCAGCAGCGATACCCGCACCGAAGCCTCGGCCCGGGAGTTCAAACAGATCATGAAGGAGCAGCCCCGCTTCCACGGTCAGCTGGGCCTCCGCCTGGGGACGGCTATGCGTGTGGGGGAGCATTTCAGTAATCTGAATCTGGACCCCTGGACGACCTGGAACTTTGAGCCATTCTATTTTCATCTGTACTATTATGATAAATGGTTCGAGATCAACCTTGAATACCAGCCGCCCCTGAAACCCCTGGGAATGAGCCACAAAACCATACAGGAAGAACATGGAAACGATGCAGGTAGCGCCGAGAATCAAACGGATTTTTCTTTTGTCAATGTTATCGGCTATCCCTTCCAGTTCTTCGGCCTGCCTCTGGGGATCTCCGTCGGGCATCTGCACCACCGGGTTAAATGGGTCGGGTTTGAGAACACGGATGATATTGCCAGTTTAATGCAGTATTTGTCTTTGACCTATCAGGCCGTAACCGTGGGCGTGACCTTCCGGTTCTTGAACCGGTTTCGGGCCGGTATTAATGTATTATTGCCCTATTATATAGAAATTGAACATCAATATCCTGAAGCCGGTAACAATCTGTATGAGACACTGAACCAGGATGAGCTTATTCCCGGGTTTTCCCTGGAGTTCACGGCGTTTGTTTTTAAAAACCTGTCCATATCCGCGGAATATTACTTCATGTTCCTCGATACGAAGGTAACCCGTCTTAATGATATGTCGGGTGGTAATACAGGACCGCTGGGCCCGCGCACGGGATACCTTAATCATCGAATCGCCCTTTCCGTTGGGTACGGGTTCAGCCTATGATACCATCAGATCGGAACATATCGGGGGCAATCCATATAAGGGGTAGAGCCATGAGAATCCTTGTAACCTGTATCCTGGCGCTTTGCATGACCACAGCCCTGTTCGGAGAGACGATTTTTACCCGGGACGGAAGGATTCTCGAAGGCACCATCACCGAGGAGACCAACGCCTATAAAATCATAAAAACGAAGGAGGGGGAGCAGAGAATACCCAGGGGACAGATTCTCCGCGTACTCTACTCAGAAGAATACAGGGCAAAGGTTCATATCTACCTGAAGGTCGGTTCTCCCATTGAAGGCCACGTGGTTGATGACAAGGGGTTGTTCCTTGTCATCCGGCCCGATCTCGAAAAGCGGGAAGAGGTCCAGGTAGCCAAAGCGAATATCGTGATGATCTCAATCAACCCCCTTAAAAAAGAAGACCTTGCAAAACGGCGTAAACGGAAAAAGATGGAACGAGAAGATGTGAAGGGTTTTACCCGGAACCTGGGTCTCAGGGTGGGGACCAGCGTGCGGTTCGGTGAGATTTTCACAGACCGTCCCGTTGAACCCCTGAAGACCTGGAACTGGGAGACGGTCTATTTTCAGCTCTACTTTTATGACCACTGGTATGAATTCAACATTACCTATCAGCCCCCCATGAAGCCGGGAATTCAGAACTATAACGAGATTGAGGACGCCTACGGAACTTCGGGTATCTATTTTGAAGATTCCACGGATTTTTCCAATGTATTCTTTACCGGTTATCCCCTGCAGTTCTTTAACGTGAACCTGGGAATTACCCTGGGGCATATGCACCACATGATTAAGTGGATTCGGGCGGACAATCTGGATTCAGATGTAGGGCCTGAACTGGAGTATTTGAGTCTTTCGTACCATGCGTTCACCCTGGGTTTCACCTACAGGTTTATAAACAGGCTCAGGGTAGGGGCAAATATTTTGCTTCCATACCATACTGAGATGATCTATCAGTCCCCTAACCTGGGTGGAGGAGATACAACGTATGAGTATTTCACAACCGGCTCCATGGTCCCAGGGTTCTCCCTGGAGTTTACGGCTTTTGTCTTTCAGAACCTCTCCATATCGGCTGAGTATTATTTCATGTACAGCAACCTCACTCTGAGCAGAAGTAATACTTCGTCGGGAGGAGAACTTGAGAACCGGGTATCCTACCTAAACCACCGGATAGCCCTCTCCGTGGGATACGGGTTTAACCTGTGATGCGGCGCAGAGAACATAGAAAGGGGAACGCCATGAGACTACTTTTAACCCTGATATTAACCCTCTCCATGACGACGATCCTCTTCGCGGACGCCCTGGTTACGAAGGATGGCACCCTTCTCGAGGGAAAGATACTTCGAGTTAACGAAGACAGTGTCATATTCCTCTACGCCGAGGGGAGGCAGGTCTTTCCCATGGACCAGGTGGAGAGGCTTCTTCATGACAACAGGCACAGGGACAGGTATTATTTCTACCAGAAGACCGGCAGGAGCGTGCGGGGACATATCGTTGAAGAGACCCGAAACTTTTTTATGGTCAGGCCCGCATTAAAGGAGAAACGTGAGATTAAGATACTGAAAAAAAATATCGACGTGGTCTCCAAGCGGAAACTGGGCGCGAAGGAGCTCCGAAAGCGGCGCAGCCAGGAGAACTTCCGCCGGCATCTCGGTCTCCGCCTGGGAACGGCCGCGAGAATCGGGATTCTCTCCACGAACCAGGATATCGATCCAAAGACCACCTGGAACTGGGAAACGGTATTCTTTCAGTTTTACTACTATGATTACTGGTTCGATGTGAACGCGACCTACCAGCCTCCCATGGCCCCGGGGCACTCCAGTTACAAGAGTTTCAGTGGAGTAGTGGGTTATCAGACGTCAGCCGGTTCTGATGAGATCTCCTTTTCCCATATCTACCTGACCGGGTACCCTTTCCAGTTCTTTGACCTGGACCTCGGTATTACCGTGGGACACCTGCATTATAATGTGAAATGGATTCGTGCTGACTCGATTGTCAGTGCACAAAGAGAATATCTTAAACAATCCTACCAGGCCATGAGCTTGGGCGTTACCTACCGCTTTTTGAACAGGTTCCGAATCGGCGCCAATGTATTGTTGCCCTACAAGGTCCGGTTGACCTATTTTACCAGCGATGGAGGTAATTATGCATATCAAATTTTTGACCAGGACAAACTGATACCAGGTTTCTCCGTGGAGATCGCCGCCTTTATTGTCAGCAATCTCTCCATATCCGTGGAGTACTACTTTATGTACAGCAACCTTGGTCAAATTTTTGATGATACGCCTAACGGCGCCACTCTCGGTTCCAATCCGAAATACATGAACCACCGGATAACCCTGGCCATAGGGTATGGGTTTAAGTTGTAGGCAGGGCTTTTTGAAATATTCAGGGGGCTGATTTATTCTTCAGATAAGAGCGATTTAACATGTTGTTCAGCCCCCGTTTCATGAGGGTAAAAACATCCCGTAGTATCTTTTCCAGTTTCATCACCTTTAGTGCAATCAGGGCAACAAACACGGACCTCTGATAAGTCATCGGCCTTAAAAAACCTTCAGGCCCGAACCTGGAAGTCACGCTGCTTATACTGGCTGTACGGGGTGCCGCGGAAGATGGCATCCGGGCTTTGGAAAGATGAAGCCGTTTATCGAAAGGCTACTCTTCAAAAAAAGATTTGTCCAGACCTGATTGCCTGATGATTGAGAGCAATGTCCACCCGGGTTATATAAACTTCATTGAATAGACCGGGAATACCGACTGGTTCATACAAGTCGAAATAGCGAGCTGGCCATACTGGCCTGCCGTTTCCGGTGACGCGAAGCATCGTCGGAATTGCTGACTCACGTGACCCATCCTGCACCCCCTGTCACCCTTGCCCGGCGCGGTCTGACCGCTTTTTGCGAAATTTACACCGTACACGATAAAAACACTTGATTGTGGAATATAAATATTATATTTTATAGTCAATAGAAGTTGGAATGAATATCTATTTTCAGCAGTCATTCTAACGTTGTTTTTACATGCTGACAGACAGAACCCGGTCGCCAGAGGCGGGGATAGCGGGGTTTTTCAGCATGACAAGTCTGGTACGATAGACTGATACATTTTATACAATGGTAAACCGGGGAGGGAGCCATGGCCGTGTACGAATACAACCCGACCGCCCTTGAAAACCTGAAGATCGAAGACACCTCCGTCCTGGACCGCCTGGTGGACTACCGCCAGGCCCGGGAAGAGAGGCTGGCAAAGGACCACTCCAGGAGGGACAAGCGTCTTTCCCTGGGGGAAGCTGTAAGCGAGTTCGTCCGGGACCGGGACGTGATAAGCGATTCCGGTTTCAGTTATGTGAGGACGTCTTTGCAGTCTTACTTTGAGATTGTGCGTCAGCAGAAGAAAAATCTGCAGTGGATCGGTTCTCCCAACACGAACCAGAGCTACGGCATACCCTACGGTGTAACGGAATACGTCCACATGTCCTATACCGGGGCCGAGATGCGGGGTTATGACCGGAACTTCTCGCGCCAGCTGAAGAACGGAAAGGTGAGGATCCTTTCGGAGTGGAGTCACGGCAGCATGGCCCAGGGATTCAAGGCGGCCCAGCTCGGCCTCCCGGGGGTCTTCAGCAAGCAGCTCCTCGGTTCCGATATCGTCAAATACAACCCCTACGTGAAGGTGATGCAGCACCCGATGAAGAGCGATCCGGAACCGGTGGTCTTCATACCGGCCCTCTACCCGGATGTTGTCTTTATCCACGTTCACGCCGCGGACATCTACGGCAACGCCCGCTTCTTCGGCCCGGCCGTTAACGACTTATCCGTATCGGCCGGCGCGCGGAAGGTCATCATTACGGCCGAGGAGATCGTTTCTAATGACGACATTCGGTACCACAATCACGGTGTGCAGATACCCCATATCTACGTAGACGCCGTGGTAGAACTCCCCTTCGGCGCCGTGCCGGGACAGATGCCGGGTCTCTACTACTGGTCCAGGCAGTGGTGGGAGAAGATGATGCGCTTTGCATGCGCAAACGACGATAACCTGAAGGAATTCTTCGATTACTGGATCATCGATTCAAAGGACCAGTTCGAGTTCGTGGAGAAGCTGGGCGGTGCGAAATGGATCGCCGAGTCCAGGCGCCAGACAAAGGCGGCCGAGGGCGACAACGAAGAGAGCGGGGTCGACTTCTCCTACGAGGAGTGGACGAACGAAACCACGGAAGAGAAATGGTATTAGGAGGGAGATCATGGCTGAGAACAGACCGGCAAACCCCCTTGAACAGGTAGCATACACCCTTTCACGGGAGATCAATAACGGCGAGACAATATTCGTGGGAACCGGCCTTCCGATGGTGGCCGCCATCCTCGCGCAGAAGACCCACGCGCCCGACATTACCCTGGTCTACGAGTCCGGGGGACAGGACCCCATGGAGGGGGACATGCCGTGGTCCGTGGGCGGTCCCTTTACCTGGCGAAAGTCCCCGATGATAGTGGAGATGGCCCTCTCCTTCGCCCAGGCGGCCAACGGGTACGTGGACCGGGCCTTCCTCGGTTTCGCCCAGATCGACATGTATGGGAACGTTAACACCCATATAATCGGCGGGGACTTCCTTAACCCGGACACGCGTCTGACCGGTTCCGGAGGAAACAATGACTTAAGCTCCCTCTGCGAGGAGATGGTCCTGGTGGGTCTCCAGACTCCCGATAAGTTCGTGGAGCGGGTCGATTTTATCACATCACCCGGACATCTGGAGGGAGGTAAATCCCGGCAGGAGGCGGGTCTCTTCGGTAAGGGACCCGTGGCTGTGGTATCACCGGCCGCCACCTTCGACTTCCACGAGAAATCGAAGAAAATGAGAATACGGACCCTGAACGAGGGGGTCACGGCCGAGTTCTGTCAGCTGGCCACCGGCTTCGAACTTGTAAAACCGGATGGGGACATTCCCAGGACCCCGAAGATTCCGGATGATACCCTGGCCATTCTCCGGGAGGAGGTCGACCCCAGGGGGGTCTTCACCTCCATGTAGCAACCGCGAGGATAAACGTGACAGTGGCCTTCACGGTCGAGCCGGAGTCGGATACCCCTGCGGCCCGTGCCATCGAGGCCCCGAATGAGCCGGTCAGGGGCTGGAGTGGAGCGGAAGATAACCCATTGATGCCGTATCGGTGGTTAAATATCAGCATGAACTGTATCAGGGGGGGATAAACAGCTCCCTTATGATTTTACATGGTATTTAATAGACTCCGGGGAAAAATGTATTGATCATTCACTGATTCATGCGTATACTTCCTCACTTCAGACCGCCCCTGACGGAACATATCTCATATTCATAAGGAGGGACCATGACCCGCGGAGACCGTAGCGCGCTTACAAGCTGGAAGAACCTGGAAAACCATTACCGGGAAGTCCGGGGCGTCCACCTGCGGGAGCTTTTCCGGGAGGAACAGGAACGAACGGAACGCTTCAGTCTCCAGAACGATTTTCTCCGTTTCGATTATTCACGCAACCGTGTAACTTCGGAAACGATGGACCTTCTTTTTTCTCTGGCCCGGGAGTGCGAGGTGGAGAATGAGAGAGACAGGATGTTCGCCGGAGAACCGATAAACGAAACCGAAGAGAGGAGTGTCCTTCATACCGCCCTTCGGAACGTTACGGGAGAGCCTGTGTTCGTAAATGGCAGGGACGTGATGCCGGACGTGCTTGCCGTGCTGAGAAAGATGAAAGACCTTTCGGAAAAGGTCCGCTCCGGGCAGTGGAAGGGATACACCGGCAGGGAGATCCGCGCGGTTGTGAACATAGGCATAGGAGGCTCAGACCTGGGACCTGTTATGGTGACCGAGGCCCTGAGATACTATTCTCACGATTCGATTACTATCCGTTTCGTATCGAACGTGGATGACACTCACCTGGTGGAGGCGGTGAAGGGCCTCGATCCGGAAGAGACTCTTTTTATCATAGCCTCCAAGACCTTCACCACCCAGGAGACCATGACAAACGCGGAGAGCGCGAAGAGATGGCTTCTTTCGAAGATCGGTAACCCGGAAGCCGTGGAGCGTCATTTCGTGGCCCTTTCAACCAACCTTGAAGGAGTGAAGGAGTTCGGAATCCATCCTGACAACATGTTCGGGTTCTGGGACTGGGTAGGGGGGCGCTACTCCCTGACATCGGCCATCGGCCTCTCCATCATGATAGCCGTGGGATACGAAAATTTTCATGACCTGCTCACCGGTTTCCACGCCATGGACCGGCACTTCCGGAATGAGCCTCTGGAGAGAAACGTACCTGTTATCATGGCCCTCCTCGGTGTCTGGTACAACAACTTCTTCGGATGCGAGACCTATGCCGTCCTTCCCTATGATCAGTACCTTTCACGCCTGCCCGCTTATCTTCAACAGGCGGACATGGAGTCAAACGGGAAGTACGTGAGCCGGAAGGGAGAGTCCGTCGGTTGGCAGACCGGGCCGGTCATCTGGGGCGAGCCTGGTACCAACGGGCAACACGCATTTTTTCAGCTTATTCATCAGGGGACAAAACTGATACCGGCCGACTTTATCGCTTTTGCCGAACCTCTTCATGGTCTCGGTGATCACCATGAGAAGCTTTTGGCCAATTTTCTGGCCCAGACCGAGGCCCTGGCTCTGGGTAAAACAGAGGATGAAGTCCGTGCGGAGGGAGTGGAAGAGAGCCTGGTCCCCCATAAGGTCTTTCCGGGGAACCGGCCCACGACGTCCTTCCTTTTTTCGAAGCTGACCCCCTTTAACCTGGGATATCTTATCGCGGCGTATGAACATAAGATATTCACACAGGGTATTATCTGGGACATCTACTCCTTTGATCAGTGGGGAGTCGAACTGGGCAAGGTCCTGGCAAAGGGCATACTGCCGGACCTTCTCTCCGGAGCTGAGCCTGAGAGCCGGGACACTTCAACCCGCGGGATGATCGATTTTTACCGCAGGCACAGGTCGTAAAGAAGAAATGCTTCTCGATAAGAACACCCATCCAAACCGCAAATCGGTATCGGACCAGCTCAGGCGTTTTGAGATTCTGGCATCCGAGGCCAATACCGTGCGGGAAAAGGACAAGAAACATATACGAAGCCTGTTTCGAAATTTTTACAATAAACCGTTAAACGTGGGTATCGGTTTTCAGCGCGCCTACGGTTCGATCCTGTCCGGGGATTACTTCGACCTGATCAAATTGCCCGATGGCAACTACCTTTTTATCTTCGCGGACATATCGGGTCACGGTCTTCCGGCCTACACATCCCTTATCAAGCTGCGCTCTGCCGTGGCCATCGCCATCGATGACGCTGAGATCCTTTTTCGGGAAACCGGTCACCTGGATGAAGGGTATCTTGTCGGTGAGATTACCGAGAAGTTTACCCGGATTATGGAGAGGGCCTCAAACGACGATGATTTTGCCTGCGTTAATTTTGTTTTTATACGCCATGAAGAGAAGAGTTTCCGGTTCCGTTTTTATAACCGTGGAATGCTCTTTCCCATGATTATTCACAAGGATGGAGAAACACTTACCGGAATCTCGGATCTGAATCATGGAAGCGAGAACTGGGAACCGAAGCGGGGATTCTTACTGGGGTATAACCTGCTAAACGTTCTTGGAGAGAAATATTTCAACACTCCCTTTTCTGATTACCTGGTGAGGGAGGGGGACTCGGTCCTTTTCTACAGTGACGGGATTATTGAGGCCCACAGCAGTCGACTCTCCCGGCAATACGGAGAGGAGAAGGTCATGGAACTGCTTCACAGACACCATGATCTTCCGCCCCAGGCTGTGATAAATTTTCTTTTCGACTCAGTATATGAATTTATAGGTCGTCCTGAACTTCAGGAAGACGACATGACCGCGGTTCTCATAGATCTTCCGCCGGTCTGGGATTAATCCTTGACAGGTCCCGCGCCGGATATAGTGTAGATACTGGAAGCATTTCCCCGCTTGCACTGCGTTTTAATCTGAGGACATTCTTCGTCCAATTGCCTGAAAGCGACATCCTGGAGGACAGAAATGAAGGACTTTATCGCCCGTATAGAAGAACTTGCCCGTTTGCATGACGATATATCTCCGGAGATCATCAAGCAGAAGGACGTGAAGCTGGGGCTTCGTAACCGGGACGGGACAGGCGTGATCGTGGGTATCACCACCAAGGGTCGTGTTGTCGGGTACAGAAAAGAGTACGATGAAAAGGACAGAACAAAATTCGAGGTCATACCTTCAGATGGCAAGCTCTACTATTGTGGGTATGATATCGTGCAGCTTGTTGAACGCCTGGAAGAAACGAACCGTTTCGGATTCGAGGAGATAACCTACCTGCTGCTTACGGGTGAACTTCCCGACAAGACAAACTTTGAGCGTTTTGCCCAGGAGATAGGGAACCGAAGAGGTCTCTCCAAGTCGGAGAGAAGCATCATAATGCAGGAGACCCAGAACGATCACCAGATGTACGCGCTGCACAGTGTGGTATCCCACATGAGCCGATGTGACGCGCTCCCCGATTCCCTGGATATCGGGGATGTTGTGCAGCAATGCGTCAACCTGATCGCCAAGATGCCGACCATTGTGGCCAGCAACTACAATGTTATGCGTTTCCGAAAAGGCGGTGACCTTAATCTTCTTCGGGCCCGACCCGAACTCTCCACGTCAGAGAACTTTCTCTATATGCTTCGCGGGGACATGCCGAGTCCTTACGAGGCCCATCTTTTCGATATCTGCATGATCATCCACGCCGACCACGGTGGAGGAAACAACTCTACCTTTACGGTCAGGACAGTCACATCCTCCGGCGCAAACACCTACATGGCCATAACATCCGGGATTGCCTCTCTCTCCGGTCATCTTCACGGCGGAGCCAACGAATCGGTCATGAAGATGATGAAGGACATCAAGAAGAACGTCCGGAACTGGAGAGACGAAGAGGAACTAAGGGCCTATCTTGAGGCAATTCTCGATAAAAAGGCGGGAGACAGGTCGGGTAAAATCTACGGTCTGGGACATGCCGTCTATACCCTTTCGGACCCCAGGGCCGTGATCCTGAAACGCCATGCTGAGCATCTTTCCAAGATAAAGAACGCCAAAGCGGAATTCGACCTCTACAGCCGTGTGGAACAGCTCGGTATAGATGTTCTTACAAAAAGGAAAAATACCGTGAGCTGCGCTAACGTCGATTTCTACTCCGGTTTCATCTACAGGCTTCTCGGTATTCCCATGGAACTCTATACGCCAATATTTGCCATGTCCCGGGTTGTAGGATGGGCCGCCCACAGGATCGAACAGATCGTTCAGGGTAAGGTCATCCGTCCCGCTTACCTCTCGGCTGACCTGACCGTTAAGGAATACATGGACCTGGAGGACAGGATAAATGAAAGAAACCGTCAATCCAACTGACAGCATATTCAGGGAACGTTACAAGAGGATCATAATCGTCGCTATCCCGATATATCGAGGGAAAGCCATAGGGTGGCCTCATGCCTTCGCGGCAATGCCGGTTAATCCCACCTGCGGAGACGTCTTTGGAGAGACCTGTTATCCTGATCTGGAAAGCGTACCTGAAAAAGTCGATGTTGTCGATATATTCAGAAAACAGGAAGCGGCGCCCGGTGTCGTGAAGGTGGAACATGAGAGGCTTTTCTCATCCTGATATATACCGTGTCGATTTCAGGACGCCCCAGAGGAAAGCCGATGCGCCAGCGGAAGAATGTTTCAGGCGGAAAGCTCGGGTCGGGTACCGCTGAAAAGATCAGTTTCTTGACGCCCTTAATGGTGTGGATTAACATTCCCCTGTTATTCTGGAAGAGGAAGAGTGGATAGCCTGTAAGGCGAGGAGGAAAAGATGTCAGGTGTCGTGACAGTCGCAACAGCAATCGCAATCATACTGCTGGTTCTTCTGCTTCTCCTTGTGGGAAGTCTTCTGTTATACAGGCCAGGATATATTTCCATTCCCATTCCGGATGTGACCGATGGTGAGGCCTGGTTTCGTTACAGGGAAGAGGAGGATCGAAGGAACGGCGTGCGGCCCGGCAACGAGAGCCGCCTTGTGCGCTACGGGAAGTACACGGATATTGCTTTTCTTTATGTTCACGGCTTCACGGCCAGCCGGGCCGAGGGGGAGGAGGTCATGGACCGGGTGGCGGAACATTTCAGGGCCAATACATGGTACCTGAGACTGCCGGGTCACGGGACTACCCCGGAAGAGTTCGCGGAAACCGACACCCGGGAAATTATAGCCGCTGCCGAAGAGGCCCTCTTCATGGCGGGCCGACTCGGTCGCAGGCTTATTCTCGTAGGGACAAGCATGGGGGGAGCCCTGGCTACCTATCTGGCGGGAGAGTATTCCCATCGCCTGGCCGGACTCATCCTGACTTCTCCGTTCTATAATTTCGCCAGTCCCCTCGTCCGTTCCCTGAATATACCTGTCGTGCGGAGGGTCCTTGAATTGTTCATGCCAGTAATTGATGAAAGCGATCCCGATCCCGGCGAAGGGGACAACTGGACAGGGTACTGGTATGAGAAGTACCCCAGTCGCTCTGTCCGCCTCCTGACCGATATCCGACGATTGCTTCTTCTGCGCCGCTCGCCGGAACTTGTTCATGTGCCAGTGCTGATGTTTTATTACAAAAAATCCCCCAGGGAGATCGATGACGCGGCTTCCGTGGCTGCCATGCTCTCCTGGTTTTCCCGTTTCGGCGGAAAAGAGGGAGCCAATCCCATGAACAGAACGGTACGGGTTCGGCACGGTAATCACGTTCTCATGAGCCGGTATTATGATTCGGATAAGGACCTGATTTACGGGGAAATGGTTGAATTTGTAGACCGGGTGGTAAAAGGTGAGTGAACATTTTTCAGCCGTCGCGGGTATGGAGGCTTACAAGTCTGTCCCCTTTCAATTTTATCGCTGGCTTATTTCTGGGGAGAAACTGGAATTATTGCCTGAAGCATCGCCTGTGGGACCATGATCTATGAGTTCCAGCCGGTAATTCCTGAAAGGGTTACCCGTATCAGTATTAAAATGAGTGAATTTCCCGGATAGATGTACAATATTGCATTGACTTTACCTGGATACCGATGTATATTGACCCTGGTAATACCACCAGCCAGGAGGCTCCATGAATGCTCTGCAACCCCTCAGCGCTGAAAGCCTTAAGGATCAATGTATCCGTAAACTGGAGGAACTGATTTTCTCAGGTTACTTTGTTCCGGGACAGAGGCTTCCCGCGGAACGTGACCTTGCCCGCCAGCTGGGAATAAGCCGGCCCGTGGTCCATGAGGCCATCGTGGAACTGGCGTCCATGGGAGTGGTGGCCCTGCGGCCGCGAAAAGGTACCGTGGTTAACGAGTTCCGGGCGGAAGGGACCCTCGCTCTGCTCACTTCCATGGCCCGCCACGGATCGGCGGATGAAAACGGAAAACTTGTATCAGACATGCTCCACCTCCGCAGGCTGTTCGAGGTGGACGCCGCCCGCCTGGCCGCGA
>CAZYBU010000023.1:31723-51451 GCA_964645775.1 uncultured Leptospirales bacterium
ATTTCGTTCGCAACAGGCAAGGACGGGGCCGCGAGACTCGGGAGCAACACTCAGGAGCACTCGACCGGGGGATTCGGAAAAGAGGAGCGAAAGGGACTGTGAGGCACTGAAAGAGATATACCGGGAACGGGATGAGATATCTGAAGATCACCCTTTCCTTCAGGCCCGGGCCGATTTCCAATTTCACCAGGCCGTTATGATAGCTACCGATAACTATCTCTACCCCCTGCTCTTGAACTCTTTCCGGGAATTTCATATGGACCTGGCCGGGAAGTTTTTCAGGGAGAAGGGAGTGCTGGTATACGTGAAGGAGAAACACCGTGATCTGATCGGGGCCATCGAAAAAGGTGACTCCGGTGACGCGGCTGAAATTATGAAGGAACTTATTCATCACGGCGAGGAACATCTTCTTTCGCCGAAAAAGGAGGGGGGCCATGAGTGAAACAGGAGCGGTAAAGAAGTCCATGCTAAAGAAGCCGGGAGGACTCTCTGACAGGATCAGGTGGCTCAGAGACTATTATTTTAAAGGTACGGAACGGTCCTGGAACAATGAATTTACCTCCTGGACCACGGGTACCCCCTGGGACGTCCAGTTCGCTGAACTTTATTACTATATCGTACCTGAAACCTACGCACTCCTGCAGGCCCTGAGGACATCCTACCGCATGGCCGCCCGCCAGGTGGACCTTCATGGTGATTTCTGGTCCTGGAGCATAGCCGAGAGAAGGGCCTGGTTTAACCGTGAGGTCATGGTTTATTACCAGCCGAAGGAGATCCTCCCCGGTGACCTGATCGCGGGGAGTCGATTTAACCTGCAAACGTCCCTCTGCCTCAATGAAAAGGAGCAGAATGAGTTTGACAGACTTCTCCTTGGGAAGAAGGGCGCCCGGGAAAAGGTCGTCTGGTTTCATAATCACGGTTACGGGA
This sequence comes from uncultured Leptospirales bacterium, assembly GCA_964645775.1. GTDB lineage: Bacteria > Spirochaetota > UBA4802 > UBA4802 > UBA5550 > CAZYBU01. Next base: position 32,651 of record CAZYBU010000023.1, read on the forward strand.
ACTCCGGGGCCACCGCCGGTCACCTGATTCCCGATTATCCGGCGGTGCTGGAAAAGGGATGGAAGGGTATCCATGCCGATCTGGTTCGACGATACAATGAACTTGATGCCGGGGAGAAAAATGGAGATACCGGCGCCCAGCTCAGGGCCATGATTACGGCCTCCACCATGGCCCGGGACCTTGCTTCCGGTTACTCATCCCTGGCCCGGGACCTGGCGCAAAAAGAGAAAGACCCGGTCCGCAAGGGGGAGCTTGAAACGATGGCTGATATGCTTGGTCGCGTACCCTGGGAACCGGCCGATACATTCTGGGAGGCTGTTCAGTCTCTCTGGCTTACCCACATGCTGGTCATGAGTGACGAAAACTATCCCGGGGCGGGAACCTCATTCGGCCGGATGGACCAGTATCTCCTTCCCTACTGGGAGAAGTCCCTCTCCGTCGGTATGGACCGGGAATTCGGAAAGGAGATCATGAAGTGCTTCTGGGTCCACGCCAACACCGCCTATGACGCCATGATACGAAACGGTAACCAGGGTATAACCGCCGGTTTTGGACAGCTTCTCACTCTTTCCGGGATGGGTCGGGGCGGCGCGGACCTTACGAATGACCTGACCTTTGCCATACTGGAGGTCATTGACGAGATGTCCCCCATCCTGGAACCGAAACCGAACGTCCGGCTCCACAGGGGATCGCCCGATGAGCTTCTCGATAAGGTTATCGACATGATCGCTTCAAGCCAGGGCGCCCCATTTCTTCTTAATTTCGATGAACGTTCCCTGGCCGGTATGTTGCGGGAATCCCGTCTTGCCGGTCTTGAGGACCTTATCGATGAAGGTAACGTCCATGAGTACGCACCGGTCGGCTGTCTGGAGAACACCATGTGCGGTAACGATCGATCGGGGACCGTAGACTGTAACGTGAACCTTTTGAAGGCGGTGGAACTGACCCTGACAGGGGGGAGCGACCTTCTAGCCTTTACCGATCCCATAACAGGCCGGACCGAGAAGATCAAGCGGGACGGACCGGCCACAGGTGACCCCCGTTCCTTCAGGGACTTCGAGGAGTTCTGGAAGGCCTATGAAGAGCAGACCCGGTACATACTGAAAAAGACCGTGGATCTCTACGAGGAGAGCGAGAGTATCCGTGACCGGTTTATCCGAACGCCCTATCTCTCCTGCCTGGTACGGGGCTGCGCGGAAAAGGGGAAGGACATCACGCAGGGCGGGGCTGAGATTGCCCTGGTTACCATGGAGGCGGTCACTTTCGCCACAACCGTCGATTCACTCCTTGCGGTCAGGTACCTTGTCTTTGATGAGAAGAAATGCACCATGGACGAACTGGTCCGGGCGTTGAAGGATAACTGGGAAGGACATGAGTACCTCCAGGCCCTGGCGAAGAACCGTGCTCCGAAATATGGACGGGACGACGACGAGGCGGACAGGATGGCCCTCCGTGTCATGGAACTGTGGACCGGGGAGACCTGGGGACACAGGACAAAGTCGACTGGAAGGAGGTTCCGTCCCGGCATGCTCTCCTGGAATTACTGGGCCGGTGACGGGTTTATTATGGCCGCAAGTCCTGACGGACGCCCCAGGGGACAGTTTCTCTCCAACGCCATCTGTCCGTCCAACGGGGCCGACATCCATGGTCCAACATCAAACTCCAACTCCGTGGGCAAGGCCCTGGGGGGGCGGAGCAAGGATGGGGATTGGAAGGATTATCTGAATCTTCTACCCAACGGTGCCAGTCATACCGTAACATTCAATCCCTCCATCACGAAAGACGGTGAGCACAGGGAGAAGTTCCGGGCCTTTCTCCGCGGATACATGGAACAGGGAGGAACAGCGCTGCAGATAAATATGCTCGACCCAGATATGCTTCGTGAGGCCCAGGAACAGCCGAAGGATTATCAGCACCTCCTGGTGCGGGTGACCGGATACAACGCTTATTTCACCAGTATCGGGCGCGAGCTCCAGGACGAGGTGATCGCCCGGGTAAGCCACGGAAGGTTTTGATATGCTCGACTCTTCACAGATATTCGGCACCGTCCTGGAGATACAGCGGATGTCCACGGAGGATGGCCCCGGTCTCCGGACTACGGTCTTTCTCAAGGGATGCTCTCTCTCCTGTGGATGGTGCCATAACCCTGAGAGTATCGCCACCGGGCCGGAGATTCAGTGGATGGAATCACGATGCATCGGTTGCGGTACCTGCGTGAATGTATGCCCGGAGGAGGCCCTTTATCTCTCTGAGGATGGGGTCCATATAGACCGGGAACGCTGTACCGCCTGTGGTCTATGCGTGGATGAGTGTCCTTCCACGGCCCTCGAGATGCTGGGGACCCCATGGAACGCCAAAGAGATGGCCCGGGAACTCGCCAGGGACCGGGATTATTTTGGAGAGGATGGAGGCGTCACCCTGAGCGGCGGGGAGGCTCTGCTTCAGGCCGATTTCACGGCCGCTGTTATGGCTGAGCTGAATTCCCTCGGTATCCAAACAGCCCTCGATACCTGCGGTCTTGTCACCCGGGCCTCCCTGGAGAAGGCGATGCCTCACAGTGATATTGTTCTTTACGACCTGAAACTGGCCGACCCGGATGAGCACAAAAAGCATACCGGGGCCGATAACCGGATTATAAGGGAGAATCTCCGTTTTATCACGGGCGTTATGAAAGATCACCTGCGGCCCTCACGGCTCTGGATACGGACCCCTCTTATACCCGGGGCCACGGACTCGAGTGAAAATATTGAGGCCATTAGCCGTTATATCCATGAGAACGTTGAAAATTCCATGGAACGATGGGAACTCCTGGCATTTAACAACCTGTGCCGGGACAAGTATCTCCGCCTGGGAATGGAGTGGGAATACGGAAAGGCATCGCCCCTGTGCGAAGATGAACTGGATAGACTGTACCGGGCGGCCTGCCGGGGGGGCGTTAAACCTGAAAAGATTCATGTAACAGGTGACCGGACCATGGAAAATGATGACCTAACGGAAGAGGAAAAACGGCAGAGAGAACTGGTCCGAAAGGGGAGGGTCTGTTCTCTTCCCGGGGAGGATAAATGAGCGAATACAGAAAGCGTTTCATGGAAGAGGACAGGGAGGCCCTCTCGCCCACGGGCAAGGTGGGACTCGTTGCAACCATCGACGATATGGGAAAACCTCATGTTACCCTGATTACGACCATGGAGCCCCTGGGCGAAACTCAACTGATCCTGGGCCAGTTCTCCCACGGTCTTTCCAAGCAGTATATGCAGCGGAGAAACAATGTCGCTTTCCTTGCCATGACTCTTGACAGGAGGATGTGGAGAGGATGGGCCCGGTGGACCGGACTTAAACGGGAGGGGCCTGAGTTTGAGCTTTTTAACATGAAGCCGATGTTCCGCTATAATTCCTATTTCGGCATAAATACCGTTCATTACCTTGATCTTCTGGAGGTGGAGGGACCTGAATCCCTACCGATGGCGGGTATTGTCGGGTCCTCCATAAAGACCCTGCTCCTTTCTCCCTTTCGGAAAAACAGACGGGGAGAGCCTGTCCTTAATCCCATAGCGAGAGGTCTTTTCGATACGGTCGGGTCGCTCGTTTTTCTGTCATGGATCAACCGGGAAGGTTTTCCGGAAATTATTCCCGTTCTGCAATGCACCAGTTCCGACCCCTCCAGGCTTGTCTTTACTCCCGGTCCCTGGGGCAGGGAATTGGAAGCCATCCCGGCGGGCACGGAGACGGCCCTTTACGTAATGTCCATGCAGATGGAAAACGTTCTGGTGCGCGGAACATTTACCGGATTTTCCGGTATACCGGGTAACCGTCTGGCTCAGGTGGACCTGCACTGGGTCTACAATTCCCTTCCACCGGCCCACGGTCAGATATATCCACCCGTGGAGCTTGAACCGGTCCGGGACAAATGGTTGTAATAATTTCTTCCGGGCTGCGCTGAAAATAATTCCCGCATTTCACATAACGGGAACATGAACTATTAATCTCTTGAAAAAATGGATGAAATCATTACATCTGGTTTCAGTGAGCAAGAATGAATACAAAAGAACAGGTGACAACCATCCTTCTGATTATAAGTGACGACAGGGAGCTGGTAGAGAGTATCCGGGAGCAGCTGGATGAACGGGGATACGGTATCCACAGCGTTTCCGTCGGAGCCAGGGAAATTCGTTCAGTATTGAGAAAAGAGGAGATTGACCTTGTCCTTCTCGATGTTCGGGGAAGGGATATTGTTTCCATGTTCACTATCCTCAGGGAACTGGATCTCCCCCTGATGTTCCTGGTGGATGATACACTTGAAGAACTTCCTTCATCGCTTACGGATATTCCGTCATACGGGTACGTGGATATAAGGTCCAGCGGCTCCCTTATGGATGCCTCCATCATGACAGCCCTGAATCTCTTTGATTCCCACAGGGAATTTCACAGAAGAGAAGTTCTGATCCGAAGGGAACAGGAAGAGAAATATTATAAGGCCTTTCGATCCATACCGGGCGCCGTTACGGTCAGTTCCCTCATCGACGGCCGATACCTGGAAGTGAACGAAGGTTTTGAACGATTCATAGGTTACTCAAGGGAAGAGGCCCTCGGGAAGACATCCACGGAACTCAATCTCTGGGTCCGTCCGGAAGACAGGGAGAAGATGGCCCGGGAACTTGTCGATAAGGGAAGGATCATCAACCGGGAATATAAATTCCGCACGAAGCCCGGTGAGGAAGGTCACGGTCTCCTTTCGGCTGAAACAATAACTCTGGGAGGAGAACCCTGTCTGGTGGCGGTTATCATAGATATCCGTGACAAAAAGAGGGTGGAAGAGGCCCTGAGGCTGAACGAGGAGCGTATGAAACTCGCCCTGGAGGGCAGCCAGGATGGACTCTGGGACTGGGACCTGACCACGGATGAAGCCTACCACTCGGACCGCTTCGCGACTATGCTGGGCTATGAACCGGAAGAACTGCCCTATACCGACGATGCCTGGAGCGATCTGCTGCATCCCGATGACCGGGAAGCCGCTTTTCAGGAAGTCGACCGGTATCTTAAGGGTGAGGACCGGGTCTTCGATTCCGTTTTTCGCATGAAAGCGAAGGACGGTTCCTGGAGATGGATCCGGGGACGGGGCAAGGCCCTCTGGAACCGGGAGGGAACGCCGGTCCGGTTTGTCGGCTTTAACACGGACATAACGGAAATACGAAAGACTGAGAATGAACTGAGAGAAAGCCGGGAGATTCTCCAGAACGTGTTCCAGTCCCTGGCTGAAGGGATTCTTATCCTGGATACGGATTACCGTATTACCTATATCAACCGGTTCCTCGAAAAACTGAGCGGTCTTGATGGGGATGAGGCCCGGGGCCGGGTTCCCTGGGAGGTATTCCCCATGCTCGCCGATCAGGTTCGGCAGGCGATGGGGAAGGCCATGTCCGGGGAAGAGATACTGGACGTGGAATTCTATTATGATCTTCCCGACGGAAGGCGCGGCTGGACCTCGGAGAGTTATTATCCCCTGAAGGATGAAGATGGGAACGTGCAGGGGATTGTCGGTGTCATCAATGATATCACGGTCGAGAAGGAGGCCCGGAGAGAACTTGAATACAGCAGCGAACGCTTCCGGAAACTCTCGGATCTGACCTTCGAAGGTATCGTGCTTCACCAGGATGGTGTGATACTGGACGTGAACCATTCTCTGGAGAGAATGATGGGATACTCCCGGGATGAATGTATCGGTCAGGACAGTATTATCCTCTTCTTCATGGAAGAGTACCATGAAACAATCCGCGGCAACGTCGAGAGAGAATCATCGGCTCCCTATGAGGTTATGGCCATGAGGAAGGATGGGACCACCTTTCCCGTGGAGGTAGAAGCCCGCCAGATATACGAAGATGACGAGACCTACCGGGTGGCCGCCCTGAGAGATATATCGACCAGGAAACGGGCGGAAGAAAGGCTTGCCCGGAGTGAGCGCAACCTCCAGGCGATCATAGAGAACAGCAGTGAGGCGATTGTTATCGCCCAGAAAGGATACATGGTCTTTGTCAATCCCAGGATGGAGACCCTGACCGGCTACGGCAAAGAGAACCTCATGGCCTATCCCTTTACGGATTTCATCCATGAGGATGAACGGGAACTGGTGCTCTCCCGTCACAGGGACAGAATGGAAGGGAAGAGCGTCCCGGAAAGTTATGACTTTCGAATCATTACCCGGGAGGGAGAGGTGCGATGGGTGCAGATTACCTCGGCCCTTTTTGAGTGGGAGGAAGAACCGGCGACTTTGAACCTGCTCATGGATATCACGGAACGGAAGAAGGGTGAAGATGACCTGAAGAAGGCCCGGGACGAGGCGGACAGGGCCAACCGGGCCAAGAGCGAGTTCCTTGCCGCCATGAGCCATGAGATTCGTACTCCCATGAACGCCATTATCGGCATGACCGACCTCGCCCTGATGTCCGGCGATATTGAGGAACATCAGGAGTATCTCGGGATCACCCGTGAATCGGCCTATCACCTTCTCGGGGTCATAAATGATATCCTCGACTTCTTCAAGATTGAAGCGGGTAAACTGGAACTGGAAGATGAACCCGTGGACCTTGCCGGACTCTTTGGAAACCTGGAAACCATTTTTACCCTGGAGGCTCGCAGAAAGGATCTCGATTTTCGACTACATTATGATAAGGCCCTGCCTGAACGCATCCTGGGAGACGTGACCCGGCTTCGACAGATTATTTTTAACCTCTGGAGTAATGCTCTGAAATTTACCGGGGAGGGCCGCATCGATCTTCACGTCGAGCTGATGGAGAGGAACCGTTTCCGGGTCACCATGGAGGATACGGGTGTCGGAATCCCGAAGGAGAAACAGCGGGCCATATTTGACGCCTTCGCGCAGCAGGACAGTTCCACGAGCCGGAAGTATGGAGGCACGGGATTGGGGCTTACCATAGTACAGTCCCTTCTCCACCAGATGGGCGGAGGTATTCAGGTGCAGAGTGAGCCTGGAAAGGGAAGCCGGTTTATCTTCACTCTGCCCATCCGGCTTCCAGTTCCTGACGCAAAACCGGTGCGACCCGGGGGAGGGTTTGCCGTCGAGGAGATAACCGAGCCTTTCAATGTTCAAGCAGGTTCCCCGGGTAAGGCCGGGATGGGACAGAAGACCCTTCGTATTCTCCTGGCTGAAGATAATTTTGTGAACGCCCATCTGGCAAAAAGCGTTCTGACCCGGCTGGGGCACGCGGTTACGGTGGCCGAGGACGGCGAGAAGACACTGGATGAGATATGTGAGACGGAGTATGATCTTATTCTTATGGATATCGAAATGCCCGGCATGGACGGTATTGAAGTCACGGAGAAGATACGAAAGGGGCGTTGCGGACAGAGCAAAAAGGAGATACCAATTATCGCCATGTCGGCCCATGTCGTAAACGATATTCGTGAAAAAGCGGCCCGGGCCGGAATGAACGGGTATATAACCAAGCCTCTGGAGGTGACCCGCCTTCAGTCGATCATCGATTCCATTCTTTATGGGGCCCGGTAAGACTTACCATATAAAGGGGACCAGAGCCTTCCTCTCTTCAGGATAATTATCGAAATAGTTTCTGTACCATTTGTGATGACTCCAGGCCCGGGGCGCCAGGTTGGCGATAGTCCAGAAGGCGAAGACCGCGGCCGCCGGTGACCAGGTGGCCACGGCAAATCCGACCCATTCCATGATCTCTCCCATATAGTTGGGTGTGGAGACAAAACGGTACATGCCCCCGTGGGGTATTCTGTATCCGTTGCCGTCCTTTCTGAGATTACGCAGGATGATGTCGGAATGCTTGTTAATAATGTAACCGGTTATAAAGATGATTATCCCGATTATAAATCTCGGGTCGGTCAGCCAGGCCGCGGTGTAGATCGATTCCGGGGCCAGACGGTAGAGCCAGGTCCCCTGGAGAAAAGCGTTGATGCCGTTAAAGGCCAGGGACATGACAAAAATGGATAGGGGTACGGCCCGACCGTTCTTGATCATGAAAGGGTAGATAAAGGTCCTGTGCACGTAATGAAGCTCCCAAATCACAAGGAAGGCGATAAGGGGCGTGGTAAGGGACCGGTCCGTACTCAGGAAGAACCACAGAAAAAGAAGAGGCGCCGGTGATTCCATGAGTATCCACGCCAGGGTGGGATGGATGCCCGGACCCCATCCCTTGCGGGCGTGACGACCGTACGGCGCGGGTACAAAGAAGAGGAGAACGAAGGTCCCCAGACCGACTGCGGAGAAGACGATCAGTATAATTGTAAACACATCAGCTGGAATCATTGTTTTTTCTTTTCTCCGGGTTTTTTTAGATGTTTCGCGTAGAAGCTGACTCTGTACCGGTGAGCTTTTTCAATGTATGACCGAAACCTGGATACCAGTGAGGGGTGCTGAGCGGCAAGGTTTTTTTTCTCATCCGGGTCATCTTTAAGGTTATAGAGCTCTTCAAATCCGTCCTGGAGCCTGAGGATATACTTCCAGCGGTCGTCCCTGAGGCCCAGGAATTCATCCTTCCAGCTTGTGTGAAGAATGGCCAGCTGGGGACGGTGACGGGCAAGAAGGGAAATCCCCTCGCACCGGGCCCTCAGTTCCATGTCCAGTATATCAAGAATTGTCGGCATGATATCTATGTGACGGGAGACCCCCGGATAAACGTGCTTCGAGGTAAAGATCTCCCGGTTATAGATCATGAAGGGAACATGAACGTTCTCTTCATAAATAAAGAAGGGATGGTTAAAATTCATCCTGTGCTGGTAAAAGGCCTCTCCGTGGTCTCCGAGAAGGAAGAAGAGGGTCTTCTTCAGAAAGCCCTTCTCTTCCAGGGATGAGACCATCATGCCCAGGGCGTGATCGGCGAAATGAAGGGAATTGCGGTAACGTGTCCATACCTCGCTTCGGGAAAAGCGTTTCGATTTTCTCTCTTTGCTTTCAATTTCGGATCCTCCCGCCCGGTCAGAGGACGTATCTTTCTCTGCGGACTTCTGGGAAGTCTCTGCCCGGTTTTCCTCTGAAATTTTTCCATAGGGATTAAAATCGATGGGATCGACCTTTCCGGCGATCATGAACTTCTTATCCGGAACCAGGTAAGGATGATGGGGATTCATGGGCATGACAACGATGAAAACGGGCCTTTCAGGGTCTTCGGACATGAACTCGACGACGGGCCCTGTCATGCTTCTTTCGTCCATCCCCCAGCCTACGGTTTTATTATAGGGAGGGATACTCCGGAGGTCGTTGTACTGGATAATGCGATCAAACCCCTTGTCTTTCAGGTATCTCTCCTGTCCGGCGTATCGCAGGGTCCCGGTATGGATCAACATGGTTCTATAGCCGGCATCTTTCAAAATCTCGGAAAGGGTTCTTCGCCGGATATCTGGATGATCCTGGATCACCATGGTGCGTCCGCTCATCTCGTAGGTAGATGTCAAAATTGAGAAAAGGGCGTTGGCGGAGAGGGGATAATTGGCGTAATGTTTCGGAAAGAAAAAACTGTTCTTTGACATTCTTTGAATAGCGGGGGTCACGTGTCTTCCGTTCACCTTAAGGTCGAGGTATTGAAAAGCGGTCGATTCAAAGAGATAGAGGATGATGGAGTACCTGTGGCCGGCTGGGATGAGCTTCGACTCGGGAATGGGGGCTCTGGATCCGGTGAGCGTCGTTGTGTCAAAACGTTCAGGAAGATCGGTTATGAGATCGATCTCTTCCGGGAGAGAACTTCCGGTTTTACCTCCCTGGAGAAGGCCGGTCATTGGGTTTCGAGCGAATTCACAGAGAAGGGAATGGACCTTCTTCTTTTCAAGAGAGGGGAATTCGGATGTCAGGCGGGACGCGGTTGATTCCTGTGAAAAAAGAATAGCCGCCAGGGCGATAAGAGGTAGAAGAACAAGCGGCCCTTTTTCCAGGAGGGGTGCTCCTCCTTTTTTTCTGAAAAGCATCTGGGTCAGAGGGAGAGCTGCCAGCGCGGCAAGCAGCCATGTCAGCAGGGTAAGGGCGAGGGGAAAGGTCATCTCAGCCATAAAGGAGACAGTCATCTCCGGGATACCGGTAGCCTGCTCAGCGCCCAGGTATCCTGCCTGAAGAGTGGTTTCGTAAAGACGGAAAAAATCGATTCCCAGGATCAGCAGAAAACTGAGAGAAGCCAGAAGAAGGGAGCCCAAAATCATTGCCGCCAGGGAAGGCAGAAGGATAAAGAGGGCGAAGGTTATGATACCTGACATCAGGATAAGAAGTGCGTCTTCGGAAATGGATAGCTGCAGGTAGGAGATAAATCCAAGATCACCCAGGTCTTTGTACAGGATTCCTATGAGTTGCCAGGTGCGGAAACGATAGAAGACCAGAATCAGAAGAGTGAAAATGATCGCAGTCAGCGCCGCCTGCGAGGATAACCTCCAGCGACCCCGCACTACGGCTTTGAGTTCTTCTCTGAATTGAATAAACCGGTACACAGGACCATCCTGCCCCTGAAGTGGAACAACAGGATGTACCATGGGCTCCCCGGGTCAAGAATTTTCCGGGTCCAGAACGGCAAATTCCCCTTTTCGGAAACCGCCAAGCGCCGACCGGTACCAGGGTGTGAAATTTCTCTCCGAGGGACCTCCCGGCAGAGCCACCATGAGCCGGTCGTCATCGAGGGTGGCTATCATGCGCAGGGAAGGACCGAAGGTAACGGTCTCTCCCTGGAAGTATATCTCCTGCCTCTGGGTTACCGTGGCGCGGCTTCCGTAGAGGGGAAGGGGCGAGGAGAAGCAGGGAAGTCGGCCCATGATTCCGGGGAGCACCAGGTTTTTGAGCCTGGTCTTCTGGCGGGATTTCAGGGGCGCGCTCTTCTTCGAAAGTACCCGGTTTGCCGCTTCGATGAAAAGGTCTTCCTGGCTGCTTCCCCGGAACCACCCGGATTTGGAGGCCAGGAGAACAGCGTCGAAATGGCCGTGGAACATGGCAAAGACGGAAGTCCTGTCCATGAGATATTCCATGGCATCCCGCCCCAGGTTCTTCTCTCCGAAGACAATAAGGACCAGCTCCCGGTAAAAATTCTCGAAAAGGGCCGCTCCCCTGGAATCGGGGGAGTAGCGGAGGTCCCAGTTGAGCAGGGGATCGGCCTCCTCGCTCTCCGGCAGGAGAGGATGAAGAATCTTCATATAGGCTTCGGCCTGGAGGGAATAATCGTCTCTCTGGATGGAGGCCATCTCTTCGGGGCCGTTCTTTTTGTTCTTCCTGAGAAGCTCCGATATGCGCCGGGCCCTCCAGCCGGACATCGGCAGGGTTATGGCCTTCACCTTGCCCAGGCGGTTAAGGTCCTGGTTTGCCGTTACGATCAGGTCACTTCCGGGATTATGGACGGCCGGCAGCTTCTCAACCCTGACCATCTTCTTCCATTTGGAATCTTTCTCCCAGCCGTAGTAGGGAAGGAGACCTGAGCCTTTCCGTTTCGGGATGTTCCCGCTCATCTGATAACCGATGTCTCCCTTCCTGTCGGCCAGGACCCAGTTAAAGGCGGCCAGTTTCAGCCGGGAACAGTTTTTCATTCCTTCCTTAACGTCCTTACTTCCATGCAGTTTCAGCAAGCTGTCGATTGTTTCAGCCGTGGCTCCCTTCTCGAATCCGCTCCAGGCCAGGGAGAGGTAGTATCCGTCTGCGGTGATTTTCCCCTCGATGGTGCCGTGGTCTGTTTCATGGACAGACCAGGACTGGATCGGTTTTCTCTTTGGTTTAAGGATCTCCGTTCGGACACCGCATCGCTCCCATTTTTTTTCCCTCCGGAATCTGCCTTCGCGGATATCTTCAATAAAGTAATCCATGACGTCGGCGCATCCGTAGGTCACTCCCCATGCCACGCGGTTGTTCCGCCCCGCAAGGACAAGGGGGGCGCCGGCCATGGTTGCACCTGAGACGTACCCTTTTTCGGTTTTCATCAGTACAGGGTACCAGAGGGAAGGGAGCATCAGCGCCATGTGGGGGTCGTTGCAAAGAACCGGTTTTTCTTCTGCGCTCTTCCCCTTTCGTACGGTCCAGTTGTTGCTGGCGGAAAAGCCGGCGGCCCGGTACTTCCAGCTTTTGTCCGGTCCGGCCAGGGGTTGCCAGGTCCGGAGGGCCTTGAGGTATCCCCGGAGCCGTTTCGGGATTCTGCCCTTTATGGCCGGGAAGAGCTCAAGTATCATATCATCATCAATGTCCTTTTGCAGCAGTTCTATGATAAACTTTTCCCCTTCACCCTGGCTCTGGGTCAGTCCGGTATAGGCGATGGTGCGGGCCAGGAGGAGGACGTCCGTTATGGTCCATGGCTCATGACGGTATCCGGAGAGCTTCATCTCCAGGGGAGGACCGTTCTCCTTCACGGCGGTGTTCAGTCCGTCGCAGTAGGCCTGAAGGATATCCTTTGTCTCAGATTTAAGTCTCTTTTTTTCATGGTCCAGGTCCCGGGAGAGGTTGATCCACCGGAAGTGCCGGTCCATGGCTATGGTTTCGTCCGTGGAGGAGAGTTCCTCGCTGACGCGTCCCTGTGCCATGAGACGGGTGATGCTCATCTGGAGGATACGGTCCAGGCCGTGCATGAAGCCGAGGCCGTAGTATACGTCTTCGCTCTTCTCTCCCTGGATGACAGGGAAGCCCTCCTTCACCCGGCGCAGATAAACATTACCTGACAGGGCTTCGATGGAGAGTCCGATGGCGCTTATTTTCATGGGGGTCCCCTCCTGCTTCTTCCCCGATTATAGCATTCTCATCTCTATCTGTCAATCTGAAGGTCCGTTAAGAAAATGTTAATTTGTTCGGTCGTCTCCTGCTTGACATGGAGGAGAAAAGGGGGAGTCCCTGATAGCATGAATCAAAAGGCCTATGATATTTTTGATCGTCTGAGCCTGCGGGGTTCCCTCGTACTCGCTCCCATAGCCGGGTATGCCGATTCCCCCTTCCGGAAGATCTGCCTGCGGCACGGAGCGTCCCTTGTCGTCACCGAACTTGTAAGCGCCGAGGGAGTGGTGCGTGACAGTGGAAAGACCCTGGAACTGGCCCGCTTCGACCCGGAAGAACGACCTGTCGCCCTTCAAATATTCGGTCATGACATCGATGTCATGGCCCGGGCGGCGGAGAAACTGGGCCGGGAGCTGAAACCGGACCTCATAGATATCAACATGGGATGTCCGGCCCGGAAGGTGGTGAAGGGAGGATCGGGTTCGGCGCTCCTTCTGGACCCGGAAAAGATGACACGCCTGACAGGGAGCGTGGTGCAAGCCTCTCCCGTACCGGTCTCCGTCAAGCTTCGCATAGGATGGAACGATACCAGGAGCCTGCCCCTGGAATATGTCCGGGCCCTGGAGGAGGGAGGCGCGGTCTTCCTCGCTGTCCACGGCCGCACCCGGGAGCAGATGTACGGAGGGGAGAGTAACTGGGAAGTGATCGGGGAAATGGCGGCCCATGCGCGGATTCCCCTGATCGGTAACGGGGACATCGCCTCCCACCGGGAAGCTCTAAAGAAAATGAGAGAGTACGGTTGTGATGCCGTCATGGTCGGCCGCGGTGCCTTGGGGAATCCCTGGATTTTTTCGGGAGTGGAACCTTCGCCTGATAATCTTCTGAACCAGATTGATGAACACCTGTCCATGATGACGGAACGGTGGGGAGACCATGGTGTCATGATGATGCGGAAACATCTGGTGAAATATATTCATGCACAACCGGGGGCGGCAAAACTACGTTCTCTTTTAATGAAGCTTACGGAACCGGCGGAGATCATCGCGACCCTGGGAGCGTACCTGGGGGTGAGTCGATGATTCGCGGGATCGGGGTGGATATAGTTTCGGTCTCCCGTATAGAGGGACTGATGGAGAAATACGGAGAGTCGTTTTTGCAACGAATCCTTTCAGATGAAGAGATGGAGAGAATCCCCAGTGCGAGAGCGGCCGAGTACGTGGCCTCCCGTTTCGCTCTCCGGGAGGCCCTGGTTAAGGCCACGGGCTGGAAGGACCTCCGTTACCCTTCAGTGGTGGTCGGGAACAATAATGAAGGAAAGCCCTTTTTTGAAGGGACAGCTTTCCGAGAGCGGCGTGCCGATCCGGGTGAGTTCCAGATCTCCCTCAGTCACGAAAGGGAATACGCCGTGGCCTTCGTTGTGTGGGTGGCCTGATCAGGCCCAGCAGCGGCCCGTCTCCTCGATGGCTTTGCCTTCCACCAGGTCCTCCAGGAGAAATATGGCGTCTTTCCGCACGTTCATGTAGCCGTTCCAGGCCGCCTGGGCGAAGGTCCCGGTATCCAGCAGATCGAAAAGCCACTCCGCGGTGTGCTTCGGGTCCCGCTGGTCTATGCCGGCGTGGATGTCAAGAAGCCATTCACGGTTCATCTCTTCCTGGGCTCCGATGGGAGGAGCCATAAGAAGGGGAAGTCCGGCCCCCACGAAGAAGGAGAGCTCGCTCGGCTTGGTCCAGAGTATGTCTGTGTTCCTCAGGGCCAGGTTAAAGGAATCGAAGTAATCATTGATGTCATCCTCGTAGATAATGTGGGCTCCCCGCTGCACGTTGCATGAGTCCACAGCCTGTCTGAAGTAGTCCCTGACTTCGGGACGGATGCCGGCCACGAGGTTCAGCTCGCATCGGCCTTCGTTCAGATATTCACATAATGATTGCAGAATATCCTTCCCTATCTCCTTCTGGGCCCCGGCCCCGCCCACTGCGAAGGTGATGGTGAGCCTCCTCTGGTGCCGGAACCGGCAGTTGGCCCGGCCCAGCTCCTTTTCCAGCAGGGGCTGGTATCTCTTCCCGAAGACTCCACAGGGGTCCAGGTGGTGAAGACGCTGACCCACGTCATGCCTCAGGCTGGTGAAACGGCGGTCACCCAGGAGGATCGGGGGAATAGGGAAGCCAGTGGTGGCGATCTGTTCATCGGCCACGCCGTAAGATTCCAGACGTCTCCTGGCCCGCCCCGTCGGCGCGCAGTAGATGATGTTCATGGAAGATGTCTCGGCCGGGAGCCAGGCCCGGTTAAGGTCCGTGTCCGTTATGATGCAGAAAATCGGTTTTATGCCAAGCCTGTCCGCTACGAAAGCCGGGGCATAGAAGGTCGTTATGATGGGCAGAGGGTCCTTCCGGATTTTGCCTACCACCCCCACGGCCAGGCCCTTTCGAAGAAAGTACTCCACTACTTTGACGGAAAAGTTCGGTTTCGACATGTCCCGTTTCGGGTAGAGGGGAGGGATGTGAAGAAGAAGGTTAAAGACCGCGAAGAGGTATCGTCCCACAAAGTTCATCTGGCCTGTTCTGGAAATGAATTCATAAAGGTGTCTTAGCCTTTTCCAGAGTTTCCTTTCTTCAGCGGTCGTGGAAGGGTCCGTTTCAAGAACGATGATGTCGTCCTCGGCCAGATGGGAGAGTGCGTGGGCGGCCCGCATATGACCGTAGCCCATGTTTGCCGCAAGGACCCAGGCCCTGGAGCTTCTGCGTCGTTTATTGTTCATAGGTGGTTCGCCTTCTGTTCTCAGGAATATAATCTCGCTTTCAGGCAAGGGGCGCAATATAGGACAGGGGACGCATCCTGTCAAGTCCCTGGTAAAATATGCTTGTCAGTCATGCCCGCATATGCCGCTTTTTGTAAAGAGGAAACCGCTTTGGAAATACCTTTTCACAGACCGGATATAACCGAAGAAGAGATAGAAGCCGTGGCACGCACCCTCCGCAGCGGCTGGCTGACCATGGGAGGGGAGACCTTTCTGTTCGAGAAAGAGCTGGCAGGATACCTGGACGTGGGCCATGCGGTCTGTCTCTCTTCCGGTACCGCGGCCCTTCACCTTGCCCTTGTCTGCGCCGGTATCGGTCCCGGGGATCAGGTGATTATTCCGGCCGTGACCTTTGTCTCCACGGCTGAAACCCTCCGTTACCTGGGAGCTGAACCGGTCCTGGCTGATGTGGAGTATGATACCCATTGCCTTGACGTGGAAGACGTTCGAAGGAGAATGACGAAACGAACGAAAGGGGTGATCCCGGTCCATTTCGGCGGTCATCCCGCGGAGATGGACCCCCTTCTTGACCTGGCCGGGGAACATGATCTGATTGTTATCGAGGACGCGGCCCATGCCCTGCCCTCGAAATATAAAGGAAAATACTGCGGTACACTGGGAGAGGCCGGATGCTTCAGTTTCTACGCCACCAAGACTCTCACCACGGGTGAAGGCGGACTTATCGTCACATCCCGGCAGGATTGGGCGGACAGGGCCCGGAGTCTCAGGCTCCACGGGATTTCCCGTGACGCCTGGAACCGGTACGGAAAAGGGGGTTCCTGGAGATATGATGTAAAGGAGACCGGATACAAGTACAATATGACCGATACCCAGGCTGCCATGGGAAGGGGGCAGCTTGCCCGCCTGGATGATATGTGCATTAAAAGAAGAAAAATCGCCCGGGCCTATACAGAGGCCTTTGATTCCGTTGACGGCCTGGTCCCTTACAGGGAGAGAGAGGGTTGCCGGTCGTCCTGGCATCTCTATCCTCTTAAAATCGACGCGGATGAGGATGGTGCCCGTGACGCCTTTATGGACATTCTTTCAAAGAAGGGAGTATCCACAAGCCTGCACTTTATACCCCTGCACCATTTTTCAGGATACCGGGACCTTGACGGCGGTGATCTTCCGGTGACAGAAAAGGTGTTCCGAGAGGTGCTCTCCCTGCCCATCTATCCGACCATGACGGAAGAGGAAGTATCCTGCGTCACGGACGAAGTCGTCCGTGCGGCCCGGGAGTTGTTGAAGTGAATACCCGGGCGATAGTTATCGGTGCCGGAGAGGCGGGCCGCATGCTGGCCCGGGAACTTCTCCGCAGGGGAAGAAGACGTGACCTGGTCGGATTTATCGACGACGACGCATCCCTGGCCGGGGAGCGGCCGGAAGGCCTTCCCGTTCTGGGAAGGACCGATGATATTCCGGAGATACTCTACCGGGAGAAAGCAGGGGAGATCATCATAGCCATGCCCTCGGTCTCCTCCCGAAGGCTGAAGGACATCGTTTCATCGATACTTATCGGTCATCCTTCCATAAATATATACATTCTACCCTCTACGGAACGTTTCTTTGACCGTTCCCCTCTCTCCCCGGCCCTGACTGATTTTGAGTTCCTGGAACTGCTCGACCGGGAGGAGTATTCCATCGATCTTGAAATGATCGCAGAACGTTTTCGCGGGAAAAAGGTCCTTGTCACGGGAGGGGGAGGGAGTATCGGTTCGGAAATCTGCCGGCAGCTTTTGAAGTTCGACGCGGGAAAAATCGTGGCCCTGGGCCGGGGAGAACATTCCATCTATCAGCTGGCCCGGAGCCTCGGCGAGTACCTCGAGTTGCTGGAAGTAAAGCCGGAAGTGGAATACCGCATTGGGAATATCGTCGACCCGAATATGATGAACCGGGTGGTCCGGGAAACCGAACCTGATATCGTGATCCACACAGCGGCCCACAAGCACGTTCCTTTGATGGAATATAATCCCGCCGAGGCGGTCAAGAATAACGTGG
Organism: uncultured Leptospirales bacterium; assembly: GCA_964645775.1. GTDB lineage: Bacteria > Spirochaetota > UBA4802 > UBA4802 > UBA5550 > CAZYBU01. The sequence continues at coordinate 50,137 of CAZYBU010000023.1, forward strand.
AAGGGACTCTGCGCGTTCTGGAAGCCGTTACCGGGCGAGTGGAACAGTTCATCTTCATATCCACCGACAAGGCGGTACGGCCTACCAGTGTCATGGGAGCCACCAAGAGGATGGGGGAGATTCTGACAGGGTTTTTCAGCGTGAACCGCTCTCTCTCTTCCAGTATCGTCCGTTTCGGAAACGTTCTGGGGAGCCGCGGTTCGGTCATACCCCTTTTCCGGGATCAGATACTCCGCGGCGGCCCGGTGACGGTGACCCATCCTGATATTCGCCGTTACTTCATGACCCTTCCCGAGGCCTCGCTTCTTGTGCTTAATGCCGTGGCCCTGTCAAAGGGTGGATGGATCTACGCTTTGAACATGGGTGAGCAGTATCGGCTTGTCGATATCGCCCGGCAGATGATTCGCATTTACGGGTACAGGGAGGAGGAGATACCCATAACCTTCACCGGTCTGCGGCCGGGAGAGAAGATGTACGAGGAACTTTTTCACGAAGATAACGGCTTTTTGTCCACGGACCATCGCAGGATATTCCGTCATTCCCTGGAAAATAGTGAGAGTATCTCTGAACAGACATACCAGTCACTTAAAAGAGAGCTGGAAGAGGTGTCTGAAATGACAGGTTCTGAGGTGAGGGAATTTCTTTCCCGGTATGTCCCGGAATACCGACCCGGCCGTGAACCTGAGGGGAATGAGAGGCTGGTAACCTGAAGGTCACCGATAGTTATCGGTACCGTGAAATTGCAGAGAGACTTGTGAAAATGATATTTACTTGAAACAATTATTGTGTTTAGTATGTTGTATACATTGAAGGAGTCTTGCATGAACTATACCGCATTAGTAAAAGAAGAAAATGGCTGGTGGATTGGATGGATCGAAGAAGTTCCAGGAGTTAATTGCCAGGAAAAAACATACGATGAACTCATGGAAACATTGAAAATAACCCTGAAGGAAGCTATTGAGCTAAATAAAAGAGAAGCAATTTCTGCAGCAGGTGAGGGGTATAAAGAAGAAGTTATTGCGGTATGAAACGCAATGAATTTATTAAGTACCTCAAAAAGAACAATTGTGAGCTTATCAGGGAAGGCGGAAGGCATTCATGGTGGGGCAACAAGGGGACAGGTGCAAAGTCCGCTGTGCCCCGTCATGGTGAAATTCAGAATGTGTTAGCTCGTAAGATTTGAAAAGATTTGGGTATACCTGATTTAGTGAAAAAATAAAAGGCACCGTTCGGTGCCTTTTATTTAATGGATGAGCGGGCGATGGGAATCGAACCCACGCTATCAGCTTGGAAGGCTGAAGTTCTACCATTGAAC
>CAZYBU010000024.1:0-50128 GCA_964645775.1 uncultured Leptospirales bacterium
ATTTTCGAATGTCGACGCCGTGCAGGAGGCACAAAATGGCGTCGACCGGCAGCGGCGCGCTGGGAGCTCGAGGGGTGTTCGCGCTAACACCCCTCGAAATAGAAATTTCAGGAAAGCAAAAGCCAAAGGAAAAAGTAATCTCGACGAAGTCGGAATTCAGAACGTTCCCGGAGAGAAAGGTCTCGCAAAAAAGATTTCAGGAGAGCAAAAAGGACAGAGCAATTCAGGAGAGAAAGGTCTCGCAAAAAAGATTTCAGGTGAGCAAACAATTCCGCCTTCGTCGCAGAAAAAAGGACATACACATGGTGTTGGGGCAAGAAAATGCTCAGAAATAATTACAGGAAATAAAAACCCAGATGAAAAATCAACCATTCAGGATAAAAGAAACAAAAGAAAAAACCTACCAGTTGGAGGCCTCCAGTTCAATCTTCTCCATGATCTCCTCTTCGGAAAGGTCCGGGTTAGGCATGGCAGAGACCAGGTCTTCCAGGATATTAAAAAGGGGGGCCGAATAAGTTCGAGCAGTATCCCCGTAGACCTGCCTGTAGGTCTCCGCCAGATTTTCCAGTGATGGAGCTCCGGTCTTATCCCTTCGGCGGGCGGTGGCCTCCCAGACCACCTTTTTATCCATGCAACGGTGGAGCCTGCCGGTAATGGTCATGGCCACTTTATCACTTTTTCTCACCACAGAGTTAATGCGGAATTCCAGAACTCCCCTGTTTTTATCGCATAGACTGTCGATATCCAGGGATGAAGACCCGGTCGAATATACCAGATAATTCCTGTTTGTCCGGACAACATCCCGGCCGATAGCGCTTGCCAGGGGAGCGAGACGTTTAACTCCCGCAACCGGCCGGGTGGTGACATGAATCCGTTTTATCATGTCAGCCCCCTTCCGGTAACCTGTCAGGGTCCGGTTCTTATAAACACTGGAACAGGCCACAGAAGAGAGAAGAAAAAGAAGGGCGAGTAAGCGAACAAATCCTGGAATCCTCATACATCAATGTCCTTCGGGATCAGGATTTTTTTATCCTCAGCAAACTGAAGCAGAGCCGGCATGACCGTAAAGGCTACTAACAGGGCCGCCGATATACCGAAAACGGCCAGCGCCCCCATGGATGTAATCCCTCTGTGACCGGAGAAGAAGAGGGCCCCCCATCCGATCAGGGTGGTAATACTGGAACCGGCCACGGCGGCCCCGGTATGCCGGATAGCCACCATGACGGATCTGCTTTCCAGATACCGATTATAGAGATGAATCCCATTCGATATCCCGTAACCGAGAACGACCGGAAAGACGACAATGTTAATATAGTTTATCTTCCAGTCGAATAACGACATCAGACCCAGCATCCAGATCATTCCTCCCAGAAGAGGAAGCATGGCAAAAACCAGCGCGCGGGGATCCCGATAATGAATCATAATAATCAATAGAATGAGCGCCGCTGTCAGGGCAGGGAATATTTTCCCGTCCCGCAGAACGATCATGGCCAGGTTAGCCATAAGTATCATATGGCCGGTGGCATGGTAGGTGTTGCCGTTCACCGTAATAGAACCGGCCTGTTTCGTAAACTTCATGGTATTCTTGCTGTTTGTGTTTGAACCCCTTGGAATGATAAGTGTGAAATACCCGTCCTCCCCGGATTCGGGAACAGGTCGAAACTGTTCAAGAAGATCATCCGGGACCTCTTCCATGGTATAGGGCTGGGTTGTTACGGAATTCTGGACCAGATCGAATATCTTCTTGTTTTCTCCTTCGAAGATATCTTCAGGAAGCATCTCTATACGCATCTGCATCTTGTCCAGAATGGCCCGTACCTTCATCTGCTTTTCCATGGGAGGAGCAATAGTAAAGATAGAGTATACCTGTTCTACCCTGTCATATTTGTCAGGATGTTCTTTGAGCTTCCGGTAAACTGCCTCTGTGTCCTCCAGATTATCCGTGTAGATAATTGAAGGAAGCCCCTTGCGGCCAAACCGCTCCTGGATCTCATCCATGAGGACAAGGGCCGGAGTGTCTCCCGTGGCGAAGGAACGGCTGTCATAGTCAAACTGAATACGGGTGGTAAACCAGGCAAGTCCCAGGGTTAAAATCAGTGAGACGATCAGGATCTTGCGGGCGTGGGGAAAGGGAATCTTCACCAGGTCAGCCCTGTCAATTTTGCTGATATTGATAATCAGGTTATTCTTGAAACCGGGCCATATCCTGTCAAAGAGCATATACATGACCGGAAGGAAGATATACATCATGGTAGCTATGATAAGAATACCGACCCCGGCGATAAGACCCAGATGAGAGAATCCTTTAAAATCGGCCAGTACCAGAACAAAAAGGGAAACAGCCACCGTCATGGCGCTTATAAAGGAGGAATAACCTGAATGACGAATGGTTTCATGAATACTTTCATGGAGGTCAAGCCTGTGAGAATATTCTTCGCGGAATCTAAAAATATAATGTATGCCGAAGTCTATACCGAATCCCATAAGAATGGCGCCCAGCATGGCTGTTACCACATTCAGTTCACCAAGGGCGACCTTAGTGAAACCGAATGTTATAAAGATACTCATTACGAGGATGAGCATAATGAGAATTATCTGGCTGGGCCTGCGAAGAAGCAAAGATAGATAGAGCAGAATTCCTATAAAGGCGACGGTGGATACCGGGGCCAGGGCTTTTTTCAGGTGCATGGAATCCTGGTATGCCAGTTTAAACTCTCCCGTGATACCATAGGTAATAGTTGAACCTTCCGCCATCTCTCCGCCGTATTTCTCCTTGAGGACGGCGTTATTCGGGTTCTCACGGTTGTATTCCTCGATAATGCTGTTCACGTCATCCAGCAGCTTTCGGCTGAAGTCGAGATTATTGGGAATACCGTCTGCGTCCACGACGATGAGGATCATCTCCCCTTTCGGATCGAGATTGTACTTATCATCAACGTGCTGGAGGTTAATATTGCCGTACCTGCCGACGATCTCCTCAATCTGTTTATCAATATCCGAGCTGTCGGATTTAAGGCCCATCTTCTCCCGAGTAGCGGAACGGATTTTTTTGCGGAAGAGATCGTATATCTTCTCCAGGTCTTCCAGGTCCATGAAATAGGCGACATGTTTTTTCATGAAATCGATGTGCTTCTGTTTGCAGGAGGCGTCCCTTACCTGGGGCAGGTCGTTAATCCTGGCGGTAAGGTCGTTGGCGACCTTTTTCATATGATCAAGATCATCGCCTCGCAGGGCAAGGTAGAGGTTGCCGTATCCACCGGCCAGATTAAACATCTTCTTCGTGGCGACTACGCTGGGAAGATCCTGTGGAATCAGTTCCAACTGGTTGTAATTAATTGTCAGCTGGGTCATCTTCCAGACTGAAAGACCCACAACTATTATGATGACCAGAGCAATGAATCCGGGGTAACGTATCAGTCGATCACTGATAAACCGTGCGATTTTATCTTTCATTAATGATCCTGGTTGTTATGATTTATTGCCGCTCTTCAAAGACTTTACGTATTGCGGCCATTGCCTGATCTATGGAACCGCCGTTGGACATGATAGGCCGGACTGTATCCTTGTTAAGGCCGTCGAGAAAACCTTCCATAACAATATAAACTTCCACTCCCTTCCATGTTCCGTCGGATTGTTTCTTTAACCCGATATGTATTTTCTGGTCCTGGTTCTCAACGGTCTTATCGAAAACAGCCACGGTTTCACAGAGTGCCATGCTTCCCATGCTTGTAATATTTCCGAACCTGAGCCATTTTAGACGTTTGGTAATCACCGGGAACTTCTCCCTGATGAGTTTTTTCATGAAGGATATCATTTTCTGTTTCTGCTCGTAAGACATGTCATCCCAGTAACCATCCATGACAATCTTTGCCATGCCCTGGAAATCGAGGAAGGTAATGGCACGATTGTAATCTCCCTTCTTAATCCAGTAGCGCGCCCCGGCAAGGGTCCTCATGATAGACTGGCGGTCGGCCACTGACACAGTTGCACTATGGACCGATACCCCCGGGCCGCAAAGAATTATTAGAATGAGCATAAAGAGAATGGATTTTTTCACGGATTATCTCCTTGGTTAATAGATTGTCCGGATGAAATACTCCAGCAATCTATAAAAAAAGAATGTGGTCGTCAAAAAATATCACGGGAAAAGACGAAAAATTACAGCGTACATATCCTTCAACAACCCTTAAATTGGCAAGTATAAAAACAAACATTCTCTCCTAACTCCAGTAAAGAGTATTCCATCTGTCCCTGTATGCGCAGTTTTCCGGCTTAACTCTCTCCGGCGCCTTCTTCGGGATAGTGGCGGATCTTCCCACAGGCACTGCCACCACGGAAACAATGTCTTCCGGCAATTCAAGCAGTTCATCAACGCGGCCATGGTCCATGGAACCGACCACAACGCTTCCCAATCCCATCTCATGGGCACGGAGAGAGAGATTCTGTACGGCCATTCCCAGATCAAACATGTACCAGTTATCGTACCGGGTTTTAAGTGACCCATCCTTCCCATGACCTGAACGATTGATTTCCCCACAGGCAACAATAACGGCCGAAGCGGAAAACGAGCATTTCCTGGCCGGATTATTAGGCGAATAACATTCGGTTACGGCGTTAATCTGGTCCCTGTCCCGCAAAACTATAAATCTCCAGGCCTGTACATTGGCCCATGACGGCGCCCAGCAGGCCGCGTCTATCAGTTCACGAATCTGGTCATCGGTTACAGGATCATCACTGAAATTTCGTATGCTTCTCCGATTAGTGATTGCGTCATGTACATCCATACTGATACCTCCAGAATATGGGAGAAAAATAAAATGATTAAAAGGTACCGTCAAGGTAATAATGTCCCGATCACCCGCTCAATAATTATTGACAGACTGAACAGTTGAAAGATCATGTTTATGTATTGTCGACATTGAAACTATTATGGAACCAAAGAAAAAAATTGTACTGTGTATTGACGATGAACCGATGTTCACCCGGACAGTTTCCGACTTCCTGGAGGACACCGGATACATACCATTAAGCGCCCTGAACGGCAGGGAAGGACTTAAGCTTTACCAGGAAGAATCACCTGACATTGTCCTGATCGATCTTAATATGCCCGATATCAATGGCCTGGAGATTTTATCATCCATACGCGAAGATTCAGATGAAGTTCCTGTAATTATTATTTCGGGAACCGGTGAGATAAAGGATGTTATCAAGGCCCTCCGGTTGGGCGCCTGGGACTATCTTACCAAACCGATCGAGAACATGGCCATGCTGGAATATGCCGTAAACCGGGTACTCAACCATTCACAGATGCTGAGGGAAAACAGGGAATACCGGGAGAACCTGGAAGAACTGGTTCAACAGCGAACTGAGGAACTTGAGAAAAGCAATGATCACCTGTTTCACACACTCAAGGAGACGGTTAATTCCCTGGCCACGGTCACGGAGAAACGGGACCCCTATACAGCGGGCCACCAGGAGAGGGTATCAATCCTTGCCTCGGCCATTGCCCGCTCCCTGGGGCTGGATCAGCACACCATTAACGCGATTCGAATAGCCGGTATGCTTCATGACGTCGGTAAGATATCCGTTCCTCAGGAGCTTCTCTCCAAACCGACCCGTCTCACGGATTATGAATTCGAGATTGTCAAAACCCACAGCACATCAGGATTTGAAATCATTAAAAATATTCCCTTTGACGCTCCCGTGGCCGAGATGGTTCACCAGCACCACGAGCGGCTGGATGGATCAGGGTATCCCCGGGGACTTGCCGGAGATGAGATACTCCAGGGTTCAAGAATTCTCGTGGTAGCCGATGTGGTTGAAGCCATGTCATCCCACCGTCCCTACAGACCAGCGGTGGGTATCGACCATGCCCTGGAAGAGATCCAGAGTCAAAGAGGCATCCTCTATGATGAAGAATGCGTGAATTGCTGCGTCGATCTTTTCAACGGAAACCAGGATGACATTGAATCTCTCAGGTACTATTACGTCAAGACCTGAAAAAGACCTCACATACTTAGAAAATCTTCTGTAAAATCTCGTAAAACTGCCTGCAGCTGATCGGTTTTGTTATGAATGCGTCGAAACCTGCCCTTCTGCATTGTTCCCTGACATCATCCGTTGCGAAGGCCGTGAGCGCCAGAACGGGTACATCTTTATCCTCTCCTTCACGTATCATGCTGCAGGTTCGTATTCCATCCATTACGGGCATATGGATATCCAGGATTACGCATGAAATACCCTTTTCCGTGTGCAGCGCATCAAGAGCTTCCTGCCCATTATTGACTGGGATTACTTCCAGACCTGCTTTTTCAAGAAGACGTATGGCAAGAAGCATATTCGTGGGATTGTCCTCCGCCAGGAGTACATGCTCACCTGAAAAACGGGGTAAAATAAAATTATTATCATGCAGATCATAGGAATCTTCAATAATCTGGTACTTAAACCCCTCGTTACCATAAACCGGGATTATTTCCGGCGAAGGTTTTTTGTATTCAGCGGGATGGTCCATTAAGTGTGAAATCAGTCCGTTACCGGGCTCTTCGTTTTCCATCCCTTCCGGGTTTCCCGATATAATTGGGAAAACCGGAATGTGGTTACAATCCTGTTTACATTCGGAAATCCGTCCCTGAAGCATGTAAATCACCATCCTGATCTTTTTCTATTTTACTCAAACGTACCGTAATGGTTACCTGCTACCGCATTGAACTGATTGCTGTATACAATCACATTGGAACGTTAACTCTTCTCCAATAACTCTTTGTTTCGAACGACTCCAATCAAATCAAATTATAAACATTTATGTCAATATATTTATTAATTATTCATTCCCGCATTCAAAGAGTAAGCACGATTTCTCAATGCTTCCATTGTCCCCGCCGCCGAAGGCGGCGGAAATAGTAATTCATTCTTTGCACCTGCAATCAGTATTTATCCCTTACCATAATCTGCGATGAAAAACACCATTGTCCCCGCCGCCGAAGGCGGCGGAAATAATAATTCATTCTTTGCACCTGCAATCAGTATTTATCCCTTACCATGATCTGCGATGAAAAACACCATTGTCCCCGCCGCCGAAGGCGGCGGAAATAATAATTCTTTTTTGTTTGCACCTGCAGGCATCTTCAGGAATAATTACTGATTGAAAATCATCCTGTAAAAAACGTATACGGATCCAATTGCAAATGACACCTATCAAGCCCATAGGCCGTGTTCACACACCTTATACATCTTCCGCCCCCTACCAGGCGCCGGAAGAAGCTAAAGGTGAATTTTTTCTCGAAATCGAGGATCGATACATAAAAGGCCTGCATCGACTGGAATCATTCCGGTATATCTACTGCATCGTCTACCTTGACAGGATACAAAATGAGCCTTCCATGAAGGTACGCCCCCCCTGGGCGGAAGGCCTGGAGGTGGGACTTTTCGCCAGCCGTTCTCCTCAAAGGCCTAATCCCCTGGGACTGAGCATTGTTGAGGTCAGGGAAGTGCGGGGAAACCGTGTTTTTACCGGCCCCATCGATTTCTTCGACGGAACTCCCCTTCTGGATATTAAACCTTACATCCAGGACCTGGACAACCGGGAGGACGCCAACCTCGGCTGGGCTGAAGAGGTTAACAACCGGGAACACCTGATGCTGCATCTCCGTGGTATTCCCCACGGAGATCATGACGTCGTGGAGTGAAACCCTCTTGGATTCTTCTTAACCCGTTTATTCCATTCCATAAGTTTACCGCGCATCTCCCGGGCTTTATCCGGGTAAGTATCTAGGGTGTTATAGGACTCGGCCGGGTCCATCTTCATGTCGTAAAGAAGGGGCCACCTGTTTCCCATCTGTTTTTTACCCAGGGCGTTGGGGATGGGAGCCGTGTCGATAGCGATGGGCCAGGTATAGCGGTCCGTTTTTTCAAAGTATTTCCATCGCTCTGTCCGCACTCCTTCCAGGCGATCATAGTGGTAATAGTAGATGGCGTCGTGTGGGGTCTCTTTGATTTCCCCCGTAAGAATCGGCAGGATATCTTTCCCATCGATGATACGGTCAGGCGGCAATCCTACTCCTGCAAGGTTCAACAGGGTGGGATAGAGGTCCAGATTAATAGAAAGGGTCGCTACTTCCCTTCCTGCCGGAATCATCTTCGGCCAGCGGGCGATGAAGGGAACCCGGAAACCTCCCTCGTAGCTTTGCCCCTTCCGTCCACGTAACATGGAAGAACTTCCTTCGAACCATGGCCCGTTGTCGCTTGTAAAGATAATGAGGGTATTATCGATGAGACCCTTTTTTTCCAGGGTCTTTCGAATTTCTCCCACGCTCCAGTCAATCTCCTCAACGGAGTCGCCATAGATGCCTCCCTTCGATTTTCCCCGGAAGGCTTCCGAAGCAAATATCGGCTGATGGGGAAAGGTATGAGCCACGTAAAGGAAAAAGGGGTCATTCCCCTTCTCCTCGATAAAGCGAATCGCTTCTTCCGTGTAAAGACCTGTCAGCTTTGCCTGGTCCTGGTCCTGTCCCAGGTCGGGTGAAAGCTCTTCTTCATTCCGGTAAAGCGGGAAGGGCACCATATCATTGCTGTAAGGAACTCCGAAGTAATGGTCGAAGCCGTGGCGCAGGGGATTATACTTCGGCTCAGTGCTATAGTCACCGAGGTGCCATTTACCCACCATGCAGGTCCGGTATCCGCCCGACTTCAGGGCTTCCGCCAGGGTTATTTCCTTGTCGGAGATACCGCGGGCAATATGGGACTCCCGAATATCCAGGACGCCCAGACTGCCGAGCATCTGGCCGAAATTCCTGGCCATGACGCGGGTAAGAGGTTCATTTTTCGGATAGGTATTACCGATTATTCCGGTTCGGAAGGGATAACGGCCCGTCAGAAGTCCGGCCCTGGACGGTGCGCAGATAGCGTTACAGGCATTAAAATCTGTACATCGAACCCCCTCCCGGGCCAGACGGTCGATATTGGGTGTACTGATGGAACGGGAACCATAACATCCCAGGTCACCGTACCCCAGATCATCGGAGTAAATCAGGATAATATTGGGCCGTGGAGCGGAAGGGTCCACCAGCGGGCAGGATTCAGTCTCAACCCCCTCCGGGTAAGATCCATAGAGCTCCTCCGTGCTCCGGGTGGTCGTTAGCCGGCGGATGCCGAATCCCGCCAGCAGCAGTCCTCCCGCGCCCAGAAGCGCCCGGCTAATGAATTTTCGACGGGAAACCTTTTTTTCAGCCATGAGACCCCCTCGTTTTTCAATGTCCGCTTCCGCGGGAAAAATCCGCTTTCATTACATCAAAAAAAGCCCTTCCATCAACTCTTTTTTTGGAAGGGCCCGGTACAAAATGAGGATTTCATTAACCCTCATGGCTGTCTTTTGATCCTTACTGTACCTTCAGCACGTCCTGAATAACTTCCTTGAAGGCTTCCTTGGGAAGGGCTCCTGCCGCCATCTGGGGCTGCTCATCAACAGGGATAAAAAGGATACTGGGGATGCTCTGAATTCCGAATGCTCCCGCAAGCTCCTGCTGTTCATCGGTGTTGATCTTGTAGATATTGATTTTCCCGTCGTATTCCTCATCCAACTCTTCGAGAATAGGAGCGACCGTCTTACAGGGACCACACCAGTCAGCGTAGAAATCTATAATGGCAGGCAGTTCGCCCTTATAATTCCATTCCGTGTTGTTCTCAAAATCGAAGACCTTTTCCAGAAATGTTTCTTTTGTTAATTGTTCCATTCGCATCTCCTGTTTACATTGATTAGTTTTCAGAATCTATTATTAAATACCGGCTTATGCCGGATCTACGCACGGTCTTTCAGATATTCAAGCGCGCTCAGGGCGGCTATGGTTCCATCGGAAACGGCAGTTGTTATTTGTCTGTACCGCTTCTGCCGAACATCACCTGCCGCGAATATTCCGGCGAGACCTGTTTTCATCTGATCGTCCGTAATAATTTCCCCTCCTTCGGTCATTTCAACCTCTTCCCGAAATAGAGAAGAATTGGGTACATACCCAATAAACACAAATACACCGGTAACGTCAAGGATGCTTTCTTCTCCCGTACGACGATTTCGCACGGTTACACCGGTCAGCCCCTCTTCTCCCGTGAAATCGATCACCTCCGATTCCATGATAAATGATATCTTTTCATTGGAACGGGCCTCCTCCACGGCGTAAGGATAGGCCTGAAAATGATCAAATTGATGCACGACTGTGACTGTTGAGGCATACTCCGTGAGAGAGACCGCCTCCTCCAGGGCAGAATTGCCTCCCCCCACCACTACGATATCCTGGCCCGTGAAAAAATCCCCGTCGCAGGTAGCGCAGTAGGAGACGCCCTTGCCCTGGTAATCGAGTTCTCCCTCGATACCGAGTTTTCGGGGAGTTCCCCCTGTGGCGATAATAATCACAGGTGCGGTGAATGCTTCTCCATCCTTCACGCTGACTCTCTTTATTTCTTCCTTCAGAGAGACGGTCTCTATCTCAACATTGGACGAGATGAAACACCCGAAGGATTTTGCCTGTTTCTTCATCTGACGGGCAAGCTGGTATCCCAGGACCTCTTCCACTCCAGGATAGTTGGCCACCTTGTGACTAAGGATAACCTGACCGCCTATGGTTCCGGTATCCAGGATCGCGACTTTCTTATGGGCCCTCGACAGGTATATTCCGGCGGTAAGACCGGCCGGGCCGGCTCCAAGAACGATTGCGTCATATTCCATGATTTTCTCCGGATATCAGGATGGAGAACCGAATTCCCGGTCCAGTATCTCCGTGACCTGTTGTTTCGTCTGGATACTGCTCGTGGCGGCAACGACCTTCCCGTTTTTGAAATAGACCGTAAAGGGAAGTCCGGAGAATCCCTGGCACTCCGGCAGGTTACGGATATAAGATGCATGAGGTTCGTCGAAATTGAGATCCCGGAAGGCGACATGTTTGTACGCAGGTTCCAGTTCTTCCATAATGCCGTAAACAGGTACGCACATCGGTCCCATGCGACCACAGCATATCATAACGTTTTCATTGTTCTCCAGCGTCTCTTCGATCTCTTCTGGTGAATTCAGGTGTGTCAGATCCGTGTCAAGCATTCATTTACCTCATGTATTTTAATAATTTCTGTAATTCCTGATAATATATTGAGTGAAACGAAAAACGTCAAGCTAATAGGGAAACAAACGCAAGGGGCGTATAAACCGGGGAAGGAGAGGTTAATTCGACAGCAAAAACAATTGACACTATATGTATTTATGGCAATGTTGCTATTTAGTGATATAGCTATTTTTGCTATACACAAATTTATATCATACCTGTTTGGAGGCATAACCTATGCTAAAAAAAATATTGTTTCTATTTTTAGTTGCAACTGCGTTAACTTTGACGTCATGCGGAACTGAAAAGAAAGATGTAACCCTCGATGATGCTCTGGTATCTACTGAGTGGCTACAGGAGAATCTTAATAACAAAAACGTCGTAGTTTTAGATGTCAGAACAGCTAAAAACAATTATCGTGAGAAGTTCAAATACATTCCCAATTCAAGATTATGGGACTGGTCATATGTCCGCTTTGAACGAGAACTTGATCACTATGAAAATGGTGGATCAGATAAAATAAAAATTATTAAACTGGTTCCAACTAAAGCCGAATTCGAGAAGGTGATGAGTAATCTTGGTGTAGAAAATGACGATATAGTCATAATATCAGCTATATTTGACACAACGAAAACAATGACATTAGCAACGAGAGCTTACTGGACATTAAAGTACTTTGGTCACAAGAATGTTGCCGTATTGGATGGTGGCGATGTTAAATGGATCGCCGAAAATCGTGAAACAGTAGATAAACCGGTAAAACCTCAAAGCAGTAACTATAAGGTACAAAGTATTAATAAGGAAATTCGCGCGACCACAGAACAGGTCCACAACGCAATTTCCGATGAAAATACTGTAATTGTTGACGCTAGAACCAGCGATTATTATTCAGGTGAAAAAATGAAAGACTATGTCTACAAAGAAGGACATATTAAAAGTGCAATAAATATTCCTCATCCACTTATTATGGATGAAAAAGATAACACCTTTAAATCTTCTAATGAATATAAAAAACTTTTTGAAGAAAAAAGCTTATCAATGGACAAAACCACAATCTACTATTGTGATTCAGGTCATATAAGCACCGGCCTATGGTTTATCATGACTGAGATCATGGGCAATAAAAAGGCTAAACAGTATGATGGTTCAGCACACGAATGGACCAAGTATGACTCCCTGAAAAAATTGACTGTCCAGTAGTATTATCTGCTTCCCCATTGTCAGGGCAGTTATCATCCTTAATCGCTTAGACAATGGGGAATTCAGAAGGGTTGGTTTTTAAACCCTTCCGGACTGTCAGTGTAACCGTCTAAACCTCCAGCAATATATGATAATTGAGCTGGAGGTTTTTTATTTCCCAAATGCGTGAAAAATATTATACGTTATCGTATTCTCTTCGTTAATACTGTTCTGTACCTCAAAGTTAATATCGAACCTTGCATCATCAGGTAATATTTTCCCTGTGCCAAAAATAATTTTTGAAGAAATATGTATTCAGAATGGCAAACTCAACGCTCTACCCCACCCGGCTCCCGTCCGGGAGAACACCTTCATGGGGGATACCCTTCTCTTCCATCTGGTACCGCAGGCAGTTCTTCCAGTTCGACTCATCCTGGCAGTACTCTTTCTTCCAGGAGAGGTCGATCCTTCCTTCTCTTTCCCATGATCTCATGGGACAGACGGTTAACCACGTACATGACATACAGGGTCAGATAAAATACAGCTCCCTGTCCGTGAGGATCGTGAATCCGGCTTCCTTCAGCATCTCTTCCGTGGCCTGGACCTCTTCCACCTGGAAGACGAAGACCGCATCGTTGCTTTCCCGGATGGTAAAACCGTAGGCGTCCTCAACGTTGATTCCCTTCTCCGCCAGCACTGATGAAGCTTTATGAAGGCCTCCGGGAGAATCGTCGATTTTAACGGCAACGATGTCACGCAAAGAAGCGGCGATTCCTCTGTCTTTCAGGATGTCGCACCCTTCGACCGGACGGTCCAGAAGAAGCTTTATGATGCCGTAATCCCCGGTGTCGGAGATGGTGATGGCCCGGATGTTGATATTATCCTCGGCCAGGACACCGGTAATCCTGTCGATCTTGCCCGGCCGGTTCTCTGCAAATACGGATACCTGATGAGGCATAATCTTCCTCCTATATGCTTCGATTGTCGATGACCCGCACGGCCTTGCCCGTGCTGGGCGGAAGTGAACCGGGCTCCAGGAGCTCGATCTTCGGGTTGATGACGATAAGGGCCCGGAGCTCGTTAATGATCTTCTCATTCAGGCGTTTCAACTCCTTCATGTCTCCGTGGAAGAGCTTGGAATAGAGTTCCACCCGGATGGTCATTTTGTCAAGGCTACCTGTCCGGTCGAGGACGATCTGGTAGTTGTTCCCCACCTCCGGTATGTTCATAAGCACCGACTCGATCTGGGAGGGAAAGATGTTCACTCCTCCGACGATGAGCATGTCATCGGTCCGGCCCTTGATCCGTTCGATTCGGCGGTGGGTCCTGCCGCATGCACAGGGTTCCGGTATAATTTTCGTCAGGTCCCGGGTACGATACCGGATGATAGGCATGGCCTCCCGGCTGATATGGGTCAGGACCAGTTCTCCTTCCTCCCCGTCCGGAAGCACCTCCCCGGTCTCCGGGTTTATAATCTCCATGATATAGAAGTCCTCCCAGAGATGCATTCCGCTCTTCTCTTCACATTCGAATGCCACGCCGGGCCCGTTCATCTCCGACAGGCCGTAGGAGTTGTAGGCGTTCATGTCCCAGAGCTCCTCTATCTTGTTCCTGGTGGCCTCGGAGTAGGGCTCCGCTCCCAGGTAGGCCCTTTGAACGGAAAGATCTCCCGAGTTAATACCCTGCTCGGCCACCACCTCGGCCAGGTGCAGGGCGTAACTGGGGGTAATATGTATGACCGTGGTGTTGAAATCCTGCATCAGCTGAATCTGTTTCAGACTGTTCCCCGCGGCAGATGGGATAACCATGCATCCCAGGCGCTCGGCGCCGTAATGCAGGCCCAGGCCCCCCGTAAAGAGGCCATAGCTCATCATGTTCTGGAAGACATCCTCCCGGGTGGTACCTGTTGCCATCATGCTCCTCGCGATGATATGGGCCCAGGTCTCTATATCCTTCTGCGTATAGAAAATGACTGTCGATTTACCGGTGGTCCCGGAAGAGGCGTGCATGCGGACAACCTCGCTCCTGGGAACCGTGACCATTCCATCGGGATAGCTTATCCTGAGGTCGTTTTTTGATGTAAAAGGAATATCCTTAAGGTGTTCCGGTGAGGATATCCTGGTTACGTCCACACCCGCTTTCTTAAAGAAATTTCCGTAAAAGGGAGTCGCTGCCGCTCCCTCCAGGGCCTTTTGCAGTCTTCTCAGTTGCAGCTTATCAAGATCAGCCCGTGAAAGGGTCTCCATTTCCCTGTCGTAGAACATTGTTCACCCCCTTAAGGTCTTAAAATATCAGGAGGCGACCGCGGATGGTGTCAATGACAATTTAGCCGATCGTATTTTTCGCCAGATTTCTGACCAGAAGGACCTGGTTCCCTTTCCTGTTAAATTCAACCCTGTCAAACACCTCTTTAACCATAAGGAGTCCCCTGCCGTGCTCCAGCATTCCCTCATTAACACTTTCCGGCTTCCTGTTCATCATCTTTTTGTGATTAAAACCTTTGCCTTCATCCGTGATTCGGTACTGAACCATATCGTCCCGTATGATATACTCTATTTCGACTTTTTTCTCCCTGTACGCTGGGTCCTTCTGGCGCCGGGCGACAAATTCAAAATACCTGTCTTCAAGCATATTCCTGGTTTTTTCCTCAAAGCTGATTCCGAGGTTGCCATGTTCTATGGCATTGATGATAACCTCCCGCAGGGCAATACGGAGGGCGGTTAATTCACCTGATTCCAGCCTGTTTCTGAGCTGCCGGGTAAGTCTGTGTGATATATCCTCTGCCATCATAAGAAGGTTATCAATCGAATAACGCTGTTTTTCAAATGTCAGAAACCTGGAAAGACTGTCATCGGTTATTCGATAGGCCCTCCCCAGTATTTCATCCTTATCACCTATTCTCACCGGCTCAAGTCTTACAAGTAATTCAATTTGCTCGATAATACGATCAGATTTAAACCGTGCCGTAAACTCCACAGGTTTCTTTTCTCGAACAAGCTGGTCGAGTTTCTGTTCAATAATTTCCTTTTCAATCTCATCCCCTTCCTTCTCGTAATAGACAAGATCCGTAAATAATAAACCCGTAACAACATCAGGTTTGAGACGAAAATGTCTGTTAACGGCCATGTTGATAGTAGTAATTTCCATATTTCTGTTCATAGAGAAAATAATTACTTCTGAACTGTCGACCAGAGCCCTGTATTTTTCCTCGCTTGCAACCCTTGCCCGGGTTTCTTCCTCTCGTTCACGTACGCTTGTCTCAAGAGTGTCCAGTATCATATTATACCTTAAAGCTATCTGTCCCGCTTCAGTAAAGGGGTCAGCCGGTACTCTGAGTGAAATATCACCTTCCCTTGCCTGTTTTTCCATGATAGCAAAAAGATCATGGTATTCAGTAGTCGCATTGTGCTCTGAATAATTCAGGCCATTTAATTCTTCCTCCCTGGTTACTCTCAGGGGTATAATCCTGTTTATTCCCGTAAGTATAATCCAGGATACACCGAATGACCAGATACCACAAACTCCAATTCCCAGTAATTGCACACCCGTTCTTTCCAGGAGTCCGGCATCTGTCCCCAAAATGGCTGGATCACCAAAAAGAGCAACGGCAAGTGTTCCCCATATTCCCGCGGCCAGATGTACGGGAATCGCGCCCACGGCATCATCAATTGCAAGCCGTTCAAGCAGAAAGGTAGATCCCAGCATAAATAGTGCGCCAACACCCCCTATGACCACCGCTTCAAGAGCTGTAACCGCGTGGACAGGAGCCGTTATGGCTACAAGTCCCGCCAGGGCGCCATTAATGGGAAGGCTCACATCGGGTTTTTTGAGGATGGGCCACCCCACGGCCAAAGCCGTTATCACGGCAGCCGCAGCTGCAACTGAAGTTCTTAGTATAATTCCGGCAACATCAGATGACATGGAGAGCGTACTTCCGCCATTAAAGCCGAACCATCCGAACCAAAGCAGAATCACCCCGAAAACAGCAATAGTAACGTTACTCCCCTGGATGCTGACCGGATTACCTTCTTCATCGAAACGTCCAATCCTTGGTCCAATAACCGTCAATGACGCGAGGGCTATCCATCCTCCAACGCTGTGAACAACAGTTGATCCGGCGAAATCAACGAACCCAAGGCGCGCAAGCCATCCAGATGGAACACCTTCCAGCGCCCCGCCCCATACCCAGTGACCGAAAACCGGGTAAATCAGAGCGGAAAGTATTATGGTCGCGATAATATACGAGCTGTATTTCATCCGTTCAGCCACAGCGCCTGAAACGATTGTGGCAGCAGTACTGCAAAACATGCTCTGAAACAAAACAAACGCAGCAAACCACGCGTTGCTGCCTGGTGATGGCGCGAAATGATTGAACCCTATCAGGCCTTTCCAGCTCATGCCGAACATTATGGCAAAACCGAAAAGCCAGAACAGAAAGAGGGAGAGCCCGATATCACTGAGATTTTTTATGGCCACATTGATGCTGTTCTTTGACCGGGTCAGGCCTGATTCAAGCATGGCGAAACCGGCCTGCATGATAAAGACGAGACCTGAAGCCACTACAATCCAGAGAATATCCAGTAACTGCTTATCCATAATCAGAACACGTTACCTGCTTTTTTCTTTGAAGACTATGCAGGTAATCAATTCTGTCATGTAGATTTTACCAAGGACGGTTACATGAATGTAACATTTTCCGGAGAGGTGTTTCCCTTTTTTTATGTCTACTTCTAATGTTTATTGACAAAAGTACGATACTCAAATAGGGTACATTCATAAACTGAACGGTATACGATACGTATATGAATGACAGCCAGCGAATGAAGGCAATACTGAATCCAACGGTTCAGAAAGAATTTCCTCTCTCCGGCGAAGAACTCAGAGAACTTCGAAGCAACCCCTCACTCCTCATAGACACGGGCTACGAGTTCGTGGAGATGGGACAGTTCCGGGAGGCCTTTGAACTCTTCCGCATGGGGGCTGCCAGCAACCACCAGGATCCTGATATCCTTAACGGACTGGGAATCACCCTTTGCGAAATGGGAAGGCTTGAGGAGTCCAGGCAGATACTCCGAATCGCTGTTGACCTGACACCCGATGACGCCATAACCCTCGCCAATATGGCCGGTGTCCTCTGGGAGATGAACGAACACGAAGAGGCCATCCATTATTACAGGATGTCCCTGGCGGCGGACCATGAAATTGAAGAGACCCACTTTAACCTCATCAACCTTTATATGGAGATAGGTTACCTCTTCATGGCTTTCATTCACTGTCAGGAATTCATCGATACATACGGCGAAAATGAAGAAGCCAGGGAGATGATGGAGGACATCATCCTTAACCTGGGTATCTCCATAATCTAATTATACAGCCGGGACACCGGTTAAGACGATATTTCCGGGTATTATGCATCATCGTCCGGTTCCGGAAGTTCCCCCCTTCGTCCCCTTTTTTCGATTTTAAAGAATGAAATCATGGCAAGCTGTTCTTTTGCCTGGGCGGCCAGTTCTTCCGCTGATGCAGCGTTTTCTTCCACCAGGGAAGCGTTCTGCTGTGTGACCTTATCGATCTGATCCACGGCCGTGTTCACCTGGCGCACCCCATCCCTCTGTTCCATCATGGCCGCGCTTACTTCATTGATGTAATCCGTTGTTTTACGGACACTCTCCACGATCTCTTCAAGTTGGTTTCCCAGCTTCCTTGCCAGCTCTACGCCGGTCTGGGTCTTGCCCCTGCTTTCATTTATAAGCTCCGTAATCTCCTTCACCGAACTCGAAGACCTCTGGGCCAGGTTTCGAACTTCTCCGGCCACAACGGCGAATCCCCGTCCATGGTCCCCGGCCCGGGCCGCTTCCACAGAGGCGTTCAGGGCCAGAAGGTTGGTCTGGAAGGCGATATCTTCGATAACATTGGTAATGTTTGCTATTCTTCCCGATGAATCGTTGATTTCATCCATTCCGGAGATGGTATTTTCCATGACTGGGATGCCTTCCTCCGCCATACGCCTGGTAGTTTCAGCGATCCGGTTGGCATCAGTGATGTTTTCCGCGGTGTTCTCGATGGAGGCGGTCATCTCTTCTATAGTTGATGAGGTCTCTTCCACGGACGCGGCCTGCTCCGATATCATCTGGGAAAAGCTGTTGTTGGCGTCTGAAATCTGCCCGGCCGCGTCCGATACCTGATAGGATGAATCCTGGATCTGACCAATAATTCTTCGCAGGTTAGCGACCATATTATTCACGGCTTCAATGGTCTTGCCGATATCATCTTCCGTATTTTGTTCCAGTTCACGGTTAAGGTTGCCTTTTGCCAAATCTTCCATAAGACTTCGTATGGAGCGGACCGGTTTTATGGCCAGTCTGCGAACGAGAAAAAATATGAGACCGATAACAACAAGAATAATACCAGCGCTTACAGAGGCGATCTGTATAAGGGCGGCACGTACTGATCGCTGCATCGGTTCAAGACTGGCAAGAATCTCCAGGGCTCCGTGGGTCTCACCTTTCGACCACCCTTCCATTTTGAATCCAACCGGATCGAGGCCGTTCCCTTCCGGGTAATCTTCCACAGTCCCGTGGCAGACCATGCATTCCTTATCCAGTACCACGGCCCTCATGTATCTGAGAACGTTCTTCTCCTCGTCAATTATATGGTATTCCATCAGGTTGGAGGCCTTCATCTTCTTCAACATATCTACCTCCACACCCCTGGCCTCTCGTTCACTGTTCCTGGCCTCCATTCTCACCACGCGGAATTCATGTCCCAGCTCGTCGGCCTTGGACTGTCCTGTTATCCAGCTCACGACTATGGGTATGGTATAATAATAGGGGGTTGACCGGAGTTTTTCCAGCCTCTCCTGGGTAGATGTTATTCCCTCAAGGGTCTCCCGGGTGTCCTCCAGGATGCGCTCTTCGGCAAAGACATTATGCTCACCCCTCAGGTCCGATACGTAGTCCCCTGAACTCTGGGCCTGGAGGGTCACGGATTTAGACTTCTGCAAAAGGGCTTGCAGGGAATCCCTCTGGATGATATCCTGGAAAAAGAGAAAACTAATGACATAGCTTACGATAAAACTGACCACTACCATTACTATGATTTTGATACCAAAATTGATTTTTTTCAAGGGAGATCGCGAGCCTGACATAAGCGCTACCTGCCGTTAAAATAGTTTCTATAGCAATTACTATACAATAATTCAATCATAGCCATAATTGCAACCATAATAAACCTGTACTTTCCACAAATGTGGTTTTCGAGATAATTTTTATGACCGAATCAGGGAATGCCTGTATTAACGGTTTTTAAGGTAACTTTCCAGGTCTGGCAGTTCTTTTCGAGACTTCAGGCGTTTTTCCAGTTCTTCTTCCATGTCTATTCGCCACTTGCCATCCTCTCGATTGAGGGTAACGATAAAACTATACCCGATCATGTTCTCCACTGGATGATCTGTCAGTTGCAGCTTTAGGATGGCGCGATCTTTACCCTCTTCAATTGAAAGGACCTTCCAATCAGAACCCTTTACGAGTGGAGGAAGGAGCCGGTCCCGGCTTTTCATGGTTACAACATCTTTTTCCGCGAACCGATCGATTAACCGGCGTGTCCCGGATGTAAGCCAGCTGGTCTTCTCATCATAGGTTTCAGCGCTACTGAAGCCATTAAGTGTCTCCTCGTGCGTATTGCCCTTCCCCCCCGAATCTGAACAGGATACCGCAAGAAATAGTGAAAGAAAAAGAGGATACCAGGCTTTTCGAAGAATCATCACTCAAATATATTCTTATAGGTAAGTCGTTCCTTAAGGGTATAAAAATCGCTCCCCCGGGGAACGTCCCTCAGACGCGTCCGAAGTGTATCCGGGTCGATCAATTCACTGAAGGGAACGGACTTAAGGTCAAAATTATCGGTAACTGAAGCCATTACACCGTGATTCTCTTCCATGCAAAAACGGGCGGCACCGTATCCAAGCATGCTGCCCAGAACCACGTCAAAGGCGTTCGGGTATCCAGACCGGGTTTCATAACCTATCTGGCGGGTGGTTATCTTCACTGAAAGGCCGGTCTTATCGTGATACTTATCCTTGGCCCTGTCAGCAAGAAGATGAGATATGTTCGCCTCGCTGAAAACGATGTTACCATGACGATCAACGGTTTTAGGTTTCATTTCGTCGGGCAGTTTATCAACCAGGCCTTCGGATATTGCGATTACACCGTAAGGTTTGTCGTCCCGCTCCCGGGAAATCATCGTTTCGGCGATTTTTTCCGCCAGATCGTCTATATCCAGGTAGTCACCTGTCACATCCTCGGCGGATACCATAAGTATGGCTTCCGCCGCCACGCCCGCGGCGTAGGTTATCCAGCCCGCTTTACGGCCCATCATTTCAGCAATAAAAAAACTATCCGTGGCCTGAGCGTCCGCACGTAGGTTCAGAAGGGCCTTCTGTGCGACATCCACTGCTGTCCAATAGCCGAAGGTCCATGGAATACCATAGTAGTCATTATCAATGGTTTTCGGTATATGAATGACCGGGAATCCCATTAGCCATAGAAAATTGGCGGTTTTCAGAGTATCATCCCCACCGATGGAGACCAGGGTTCCGATATTAAGATGCTCAAAGGCATCGATAATATTCCGGAGTCGGGCGTTTTTTTCAGGATTATTAAGGTCGTCCATGGTTTTAATCAGTTTTCCGGGATTGGCTCTGGATGTTTTGAGATAGATTCCAGGATTATTACGAACACGGGTAATGCTATAATCGATCTCAGTATAATGGACTTCTTTCCGTAATTTGGGAAAATCCTTGTTAAAGTCCTGGAGAAATTCATACCCGCGGAACAACCCGACTACTGATATATTGTTATCAAGAAGGTTAAGGGCCACCGACGAAATGACCGCATTGGCACTGGGCGCGGGTCCGCCAGAAAAAAGAATCCCCACTCTCTTCTTCATTTGTTTAGACATAATACCTCTGATTAACTCTTCAATTTTTACGCATATTCCATATATCACTTTGACTGTCCAGTATTATGTTACGATAATTTCGAATAATACGTAAAGACCTTTTGTCAAAAAAAAAGACGGCAAGGCCGTCTTTTTTCATGTATACTGGAATTCTGTCAATTAAGGTTTTTTTGCGGGATACCAGGTCTGGGTCCTGTAAAAGAAAGCTACATAACCACGCACTTTAAGAACTTTGCCTTCTTTCCACAGCTGAAGAGTATATCTCTTCGCCTTTGCCGGGTCAAAGATGTAACCGCTTTTTTCGCCCAGTTCTTTAACGCCCCATATCATAACCATACCGGTGATGGGCGTGTTTTTAGCATAATTTGAATCACCAGGACACTTATCGCACTTGGCGTCAGGATCCTTAAGCAATTTAATGATTCTTCCCTTGAGTTCACCGTTTGTCTCGTAGAGGTGTACTATCGATTTTGCCTCACCGGTCTCGTCATCAATCGTCTTCCAGTAACCGGTAACCGAGGAGAAGTCCTCAGCCATGAGACTGGAAGCTGAAAATAGAAGACCGACCGTAAGGAAGGCAAGCGCCACTTTAGCAAATTTCATATTCTATCCTCCGGTTTCATAGATCGAAGTATTATTAATCTGTAACGGATGAAAA
Source organism: uncultured Leptospirales bacterium (assembly GCA_964645775.1). Lineage (GTDB taxonomy): Bacteria > Spirochaetota > UBA4802 > UBA4802 > UBA5550 > CAZYBU01. Next base: position 21,877 of record CAZYBU010000024.1, read on the forward strand.
GTCAAGCCATATATTATCAATTTTCAATGCTCCGGTCCCTCGTCATTCCTGAAAGATCTGTACATGCGGCCCGACATAAAGCTATGCATAAGCTGCTGCAGAAGCTCAAACTGTACATCTATGCCGAGAAAGTGCCATTCCATCTCATCACCGGTCACATCCCTTACCATAAGCATGTCTCTCTCTTCACTGAAATAGACACCCTCTATCCCGAACAGCTGAGCACCGTCTCCTGTCACGACAGGAACTTCCATCAGAACATTCGCTTCCCCTTCCAATGCTTCCGTGAGGTCCGCTGCCAGACCCGCGATACCGGCCTGCAGATCATAGAATGACGTCTCCAGCATACGAAGCCGTTCATTGAGTTCATCCGTGGATTTCATGGGCGCCTCATAATCCTACCATCGACAGAAGAGGAGATAAATATTACCGGGAAATAGGATGAAGATCGAGAAGAATACCGGGAAGATAATATGCCGCGAGAGGGAGTCGAACCCTCACAGGCTATTGCCCACTAGACCCTGAACCTAGCGCGTCTACCAATTCCGCCATCGCGGCCACGATGTGAAAGATAGGCTTAAGACCTATCCCCTTTTTGTCAAATAAAATTCCCTCTCGAGAGGCGGTGTTCAGGCAGAATACTTTTCTATATTCTCTACCCGGAAACTTCTCTCTTCATCGTTGATAGAAATCACTGTCTCGTCTCCCTCGTGCTTACCCAGCAGGGTGCGCGCGATGGGGGACCTGTACGAGAGAATATGCCGAGCAAAATCTGCGTCCCAGGGTCCAAGGAGAGTATAGGTTATCCGTTCATTACTTTTTACGTCTCTCAGGGTAACCCGGGATCCGACGGAGACCGTGTCGAGCGGAATACTCTCCGGGTCAAGTATCTCGGCTATCCTTATCTCCTCCTCAAGTTTGCTGACCTCCAATTCAAGAATGTTCTGTTTTTCCATCAGGGCGTTATAATCAACGTTTTCCCTGGGATCACTTGAATTCTCCGCTACCCGTGCCAGTTCTTTCGACAGGTTTACCAGATCCTCATTGACCATGCGATCGAGGATGGCCTTTTTCTGCTCATAGCTTTCAGGTGTGACAATCAGCTTCTCTCCGGGAATATCAAAACCGGCCTGTTCGGCCTGCTCCGATATACTGAAATCAGGATAGTATTCCCGGATTATTTCATGGAGCCTTTCTTTCTTACTCTCTTCAACATAGGCCAGGTTACGGAATATATCGTATACTTTTCCCATGAAGGCCTGATCAAACTGGGAAACAATCTCCCTGAGAACCTTCTCATTGTTATCAAACAACAGGTCAACACAGGCGTTTTTGAGCCGATTACCTTCGGTCTCAACCTTTTTAAGTTCATTCATGAAACGGAAAAAGTTAATGACCAGCTGCTGCCTGGAATAATCGAGCCAGTCATAATTCCAGGTACCGTTAAGAAGATTCCTGGCAACCCAGAGGAACAGCTCCGGGAATTCCCTGTATCCGGTAACAATCTGATCAATGTACTGATTGATTACCTGGTATTCATGCGCGATAATCAACCTGTTCATGATATACTTGTGTATACGCACAGGAACCTCAAAAAGAATATCATAATAGATTGAAGGCCAATCATCCCTGGCTTCTTCGATAAGGTTAACATATTCCTTCTTGTAATCATAAGAGCCGATTTTCCTGGAGAGGAGAGGAAGTTCGAAACTTTCACGAATGAAATCCATGACTTTCGCGTGTATACCTTCAAGCTTAACAGTGGATGAAGATGCCATTGTATCCAGGTCCCTGAGGATAAAGTAAGATAGTACCTGGCGTGTCATGGAATTCCCCCGGGCTTCATCGGCAAAATAGTCGATAAAGTATGGCGTAACGGAGGCCCCTTCAGATGCGTCTATATTATTAACGAACTCTATAGCTATATTCAGTTTTCCGCTGAATGAGTCGGTAGCCGTAAAACTGTCCAGAAGCTCATCAGCGAATGTAAGGGGCTTGTCTCTCAAAAAGAACTCATTCTTCTTTTTCTCTGAAACCCCGAAATTCGGGCTCTTCTTTATTTGTGTGCGGGCACGATTCCACCATCGTGTCCAGTTCTTCTCTTCAACGAATTCAGGAATAAATTCACGTTTAATTTCATCCAGTGAGATGGTCCCACCGTAGGAACGGATAAGAATTGTAAAAAAGTCGATAAAATCATTTTCAAAAAGCTCTTTAACCCCTTCCGGGTCTTCATACTTCAGAACATAGATGTGGTCAGAGGGGATAGGAGTAAGGGACTGCAGGGCCATCTGTATGGACATCCTGTGATTCTCTTTCTCCTGAAAGCTGATAACAATCGATTCACTGTCAATGTCTTCAATTTTACCGAGGCCCCACGAGGTATGATAAGCATAATTTCCCCGGTCGAAGAAAATATTACGCTCGAAGTCCTGGATCGCGAGTTTAACCGGTTTTTTGAAATTATTAAGGTTCGACATTTCAAGAAACTGGGAAAACTGGGAATGCTCCCCATATTTTTTTTCGTAGAGCTTAATCAGTTCCCTGCGGGAATGACTGTCATCGGGACGATAGCTGAGAATCTTTTTCAGAAGCTCGATGGAAACATCGGGATTCTCCTCGTCACGGTATTTGTTCAGCAGGGTCTTCAACAGAGTGGCAGCCAGATCGTACTTTTTAGCCTCCACCAGCTGGCGTTCAATACGTTCGAAAAAAGAGATATCTTCCCATGAATTGGAGACAAGCTTGTTCCAGACACTCGTGACTTCATCGTACTGGCGGTTCTTAAGAAAACCCTCGATGGATAACTTCATATAGTAGATACTTTTTTCCGGGTCCTCATTGATCAGAGCATTGGCAAGGTTTCGGGCCACCTCGGAGTCGAACCGTTCTATTTTAAGCAGGTTCTCCCACTCCGGAATAGCTTCCTTATGACGTCCCAGTCGCTCCAGGCTTTTAGCCAGGGCCCGCCGGGCCGCACTGCTTTCGCCATATTCAAGGATCTTCTCTGAGAGAACCTCAACAACGGCCCATTTGTGGTGATCCATGAAAAGATCGATCAGCTTTCGAAGCTGAAGACTGTCCTCTACATCACCCCTGTGATACCCTATAAGCCCCACAAGGTAAGAAGCAGAAACAGAATCCTTATGTTCCTCAAGGTACTCCCGACAGAGGGAAAGGGTCTCGTCATCCAGCTCCTCAGCCACAACTTCATTGAAGATGTCTTCTAAAACCTTGAATTTAGATATACCGATCGACTTCGGGTCGACCCGGGCCCACATTTCCTCTTTAAAAATTGACGTCAGCCTCTCCAGTGACTTTTCCATATTATTATCCTGAAAAATGGATTTCCTGAATACAGAAAATACCCATCGCCTGATATGATGGGTATTCTCCATGAAAGGGATACGTACCGGTACAACCTGTTTGAAACAGCTGTCCCTTTTTTGTTACACGTTACTGCTGGGGTTGATTGTTTCCTCCCCCCTGGTCTTTCTTGAAATTTTTATGTAGCTCAGAACCGTCAAAATTAACTTCATAGGTGTCCGAGAGGGACTTGACCTGATCGAAGAAGAAATAACCGTCAGTTATGAGCTCTTCCTTATTTACGTTTACCTGAGCCCTTAAAACGAACCTGGTGATTTTAGCTACCCTGGTCTGGGGATAAGATTCAAAGGACTGAGGAACGCTGGTCGGTATATAGACCTTGAGAGGCCTCCATCCGACAAAGTTCACGGAACCAAATTTAAGGATATGGGTCTGTCCACGATAGTCCTTTACCCAGACTTCGAGATCATAGGGATGCCCGCGTCCGTGCACCCATACAGATATGGCCCTCGCCTGTCCTGGAAGCTGGAGTCCCCGCTCACGCTCCTCCTGTCCAGTCCTGGGATTGAAGGTATCAACTGGCTGCCTTGTGTCCCACTGTAATTCCATGGGAGCCAGTATGTGAACGGAATTATTACCGGGATACCGGAATCGAAAATGGACACCGAGAACCTTCGTTTTCTCTTTGCCAAGGCCGGTTACGGAAAACTCCTCCGGTTTCATGGAGTTAGGGCCGCCCTCAACCATCTTCATCTCGAGAATGGGGACCGGGTTCTTCCGCTTAAGCTTCTCGGCCGTTTCCTCTTTCTCATACTGTTTGGGGGTCGATTCTATCTGCCAGCCCTCTTCTGCAACTTCGCTCTTTTCGAAATCTTCTATTACGATTGCCTGCAACTGCTCTCCGCTGATATCCGGTGGGACGTTTGTTACTATTCTGGTATCAACGCTACGGGGATTCACCATTCCGAAAAGGACAGCTGCCACAGCGATTATTGTTAATACAGAAATTTTTCTGATCATTCTAAGCCTCCCTTCTTGATACACTCCATTTCTACCAGTTGTCCTTGATATTTTCATCGCCGGTAAATTCGGACAGATCGGTAATCACCCGAAATTGATCAAGGTAAAAATAAAAGGTGCCGGGAGATTCGAACCGGTCGCTTTCCACAAAGAACGAGACGAAATGCAGGTTCTTATCCAGTAAAGCGTAACTGGAAGACTGAGGCAACCAGCCAGGAACAATAACGGACAGCTCCTTCCAACCCCAGAAATCCAACCGACCCATCTTTATTTTATGTATCTTGCCCCGGTAATCTCTGAGTTTCAGGTAAAGGGTATGTCTGAATTTCCGTCCCAGGACCCATACCTTAAATTCACGGGCCTTTCCGCGGACGATATATTCATTAGGAGGGAAGACTTCCACACGGTCAAACCCACGATCCATGAAATAAGTCTTTACGCCGAGAACGTACTCGTTCTTGTGCTCAATCCCGTTTTCATCTGTAATGGTATCCTTGAACTCGCCTGGTTCACCTTCTTCGTTAACCGGCTTTCCTTCTGCGTTGACGGGGCGAGGTTTACCAGCTATCTTGCGGATCTTGGTTTCACCAATGGGACAAGTTGAAACGGCCCGCCAGTCTTCGCTGTTCTCGAAATCATTAAGCCAGTCTATTACGAGTCCATCCTGTTGTTTGGGCTGTGTAGTATTGTCACCGCCCTGATTATCGGCATCCTGCTGAGCATTAAGGGTCAGGTTCCCGGTACTGATAAAAAGGACCATGGCGCCTAATGCGACAAACAGACTTACTGTTCTGGCCTTCCCTTTCATTTTTAACTCCTTTTAAAAATGATAAACAACTGCATCAAGAACGCAGAATCATGTCTTTTCCATATATACATCGGCATGCATTTACTACGAATTAACGTTAAATACAAATGCCCATAGAAAAAACAGGCTTTTTGACTATTTTTGAAATTATGCTCAATGTCAAGAAATTTATCTTAGTGTTGATATCTTCTAAAGTTACTTGATTATTACCCCCTCATTGTGAGAATTGTCAAACTTTACAGGAGCGTACAGGGATGAAGCTTACCGACTATTTCCAAAAAGGAGAATTCACGGTCTCCTTCGAGGTGTTCCCTCCAAAAACTGAAAAGGGGATGGATACCCTTTTCAATGAAATGGAGAAACTGACTGTTTATGATCCCCATTATGTCTCTGTCACTTATGGCGCAGGAGGGTCAACCCGTGAGAAGACTCTTGATATTGCCCTGCAACTGAAAGATCGTCTTGATCTCGTGCCCCTTGTCCATTTTACCTGCGTAGGCTCGAACAGGGATGAGATCCGGAATTATATTGAACGTGTCCGGGATGAAGGCCTGGTTAATATCCTTGCCCTCCGGGGTGATCCTCCCCGGGGAGAAACACACTTCACGCCTCCGCCCGACGGATTCGGGTACGCAAACGAACTGGTCGATTTCATACGCTCCATCCATCCCTTTACCATAGCTGTTGCGGGTTATCCGGAAGGTCACATCGAGGCACCCGACATAAAGACGGATATCGACCACCTGAAAATGAAGATTGACGCAGGTGGTGAGTTTATCATTACCCAGCTTTTTTTCGACAACAGTGACTTCTTCCGCTACATGGACCTCATCAGCAAAAAGGGCGTGGATAAACCTGTTGTCCCCGGAATCATGCCGGTAACGGGCCTAAACCAGGTTAATAAAAGCGTTGAACTGAGCGGCGCACGGATTCCTGATGAACTACAGAAAATAATTGAGTTTTCCCGTAACGAAGGGGAACTTCAGAAACAGGGTCTTGAATACACCATCAATCAGTGCCGAAAACTCAAGGAATACGGTGTACCCGGATTCCATTTCTATACCCTCAATCGTTCTTACGCCACCGGAACTATTCTGGACGCCCTGAACATAAAGGATCACAGAAAAAACAGACAGGAATAGACGATGGTAGATTACTATAATCCCAACAAGAAGAAGCGGCTTCCTCCCCTGAGAATCGTTCTGCTTGTCGCCGGAGGCCTGGTGGCCGGCTTTCTGCTTCTTAGAGTCTTCCTGGTTCCCTTCAAGGTTTTCCACCCTTCCATGGAACCATCCATGAAACCTGGAGACCGCCTCGTCTTTTCCCGTTTCGGGTCCCCCGCCAGGGATGACGTGATCCTTCTCTCCGGACCGTCTCAACCGGAAAGAAACCTGATCAAACGGGTGATCGGCCTCCCGGGGGAACGAATTGAAATACGCAACCGTGTCCTTTATATTAACGGCAAGAGCGTTTCTGAACCGGAACGCCTGAGCGGCGTAGAGGAATTGCCGGTCCATTTTTCATACCGGGACAGCATGCCCATGGTTCGCCTGGGAGACGGGGAATATTTTCTGATGAACGACAACTTCCTCATGGGATACGACAGCAGAACATTCGGTCCCGTCAAAAGAGAAAGCATCCGTGGAGTGATGCTTTTCCGCCTCAATTTTTAGCCTTCAGTTGCGAACTCATCTACAAAAAAGAGCGGAAAAGAGGGTAATGACACCTGACAAATTATCCTTTATTGATTGACACACCGCTTTTTCTTCAATCAGGATGGAGTTTACCTAACAAGGGGGAACACTCATGATCAAGGCGATTATCATGGCCGGAGGGGAAGGAACACGTCTGCGGCCCCTGACATGCAACAGACCTAAACCGATGATCCCTGTGATAAATATGCCGGTAATAGAGCATGCCGTTGAACTTCTGAAAAAGCATGAGATTAATGACATCATCATAAGCCTTTTCTACCTGCCGGAGGTGGTCCAGAATTATTTCGGTGACGGCTCAGAGTGGAATGTTACCATCACCTATTCCGTGGAGGAGACACCCCTGGGAACGGCCGGGGGCGTGCGGCAGGCCATAGAAGATCATGACGACACTTTCATTGTTTTGAGCGGCGATGGCATCATCGATTTTGATATAACCGATATCCTCCGGTTTCACAGGGAAAAGGAATCCCCTTTCACTATTGTGCTTACGAGTGTTAACCAGCCGACGGAATACGGGATCGTCATCACGGATGAAAAAACCGGTCGAATCGAAAAGTTTCTGGAAAAACCGGCCTGGAGCGAAGTATTCAGCAATACGGCCAATACCGGCATGTACGTAATTGAACCGGAAATCATGAATCGCTACGTACCCCGGAATATCAAGTTCGACTTTTCTTTGAACCTTTTCCCCATCCTGCAGCAAAATGGAACACCCCTCTACGGTTACATCGCTGACGGTTACTGGTGCGATGTAGGAAATCTTCAGTCTTATAATCAGATCCATTACGACATCCTGGAACGTCTTGTGGACGTGAAGATACCGGGGAAGAAAATCGGTCCCGACATCTGGGTCGGTCAGGATGTCGACATTCACCCGGAAGCTGAGGTCCAGGGACCGGTAATTATCGGGAACTATGTAAAGATAAAGAAGGGCGCCGAGGTGGCTGAGTCTTCGGTCATCGGGCACAACTGTGTGATAGAGGAGAACGCCTCAATCCGCAAGAGCATCGTACTGCACAGTACCATTATCGGACCGAAGTCAGAACTGCGGGGCGCGGTCATCGGTAAACGCTGTGTTCTGGAAAACAACGTTTCAGTCTACGAAGGGGCCGTCATCAGTGACGACTGTACCCTGGAGATGGACGCCACGGTCTCAGCCGGGATTCGCGTCTGGCCGGACAAAACAATCGAGCAAAAAACTCATCTCACGACCGATTTTATCTGGGGACACACGACAAGCAAAACCCTTTTCGGCTCCGAAGGAATTCTCGGAACCTTTAACGTCAAGATAACCCCCGAGTTCGCATCGAGACTCGGTTCCGCCCTTGGGGCCTTCATAGGGCGGGACTCTCAGGTCGTAATTAGCCGTGATAACAGTAACGCCGCCAGGATCATCAAACGTTCTTTTACCGCCGGGCTTCTTTCCATGGGTATCGATGTCTTTGACATGGAGGTAGCTTCCATACCCATTAACCGCTACTCCACCCGTTTCCTGAACAGCGACCTGGGTGTCTATCTGCAGATGGCCCCATTTACCGGGATGCAGTACATCCAGATACGGATCTACAGCGGTAACGGTTATCAGCTCCTGATCAAGGATGAAAAAAAGATAGAGAACATCTTTTACAGGGGGGACTATCCCAGGAGGAACGCCTACGAGACCGGCAGACTGATCTACCCAACTCATCATATCGAGTCGTACATCACCAATACCGAACGATACCTGGACAGGGATGTTTTGATAAACAAAAAATGGAACCTGATCGTGGACTGTTTCCACGGTACCACGAGCCATGTATTTCCTGAGCTCCTGAACCATTTCGGGTGCAACGCCACTATCATGAGAGGGCAGATGCGGGAATTCCGTTCCGAGTCAGACATCAAGACAGAGACCCGTAACGCCCTTAAGAACATAATATACATGGCGGAGATCAACAGGGAGATTGGAATCATCATTGGTCCCCATGGAAGCCAGATAAACATAGTCGATGAACTGGGGAAAATCCTTACCCAGGACGATATCTGTGCCATGCTCTCTTTTTATTACCTGAAGTACCACGATGGCAAAATCATTAACATTCCGGCAACAGCTTCTTCTGAACTGGAAAATCATATCCTGGCCCTGGGAGGTTCTGTCCAGCGGACCGGCATACACCTCAGGGAACCTGAGAATACGCCGGACATATTTCTCGGTGGAGACTCCGGATATTACCCTTACCTGGAATTGAATTACGATCCCATGGTTTCAGCCCTGCGCGTGCTGGAATACCTTACCCGGGAAGAGAAGAAACTCTACGAGATCCGCGAAGACCTTCCGAAGAGTAATCTCCTCTCTACTTCCATTCACTGCAGTGGAGAACAGAAGGCGGCTATCATGAGGATGCTCTCTTCAGCTACGGATGATAACCGAATGGAGATGATCGACGGTCTCAAAATATACCAGGATGACGCCTGGATTCTCATGATACCGGATGCCGTGCAGCCCCTCATCCATCTCTACGCTGAGGGAAGTGATATGGAATCCCGGGACGATATTCTGAATCGATACTCCATCCGGATCAAAAGATTTAAACAGTCATTAGAAAACGAAGAATCATGATCATTCCCCCGATTCCCCGAGAAAGGGTAATAAAAACTTTCGTGGATCTGGCTTCCATCTCTTCACCCTCCTGGAAAGAGGATGGCGTAATCCGTTACCTGGAAAAACGATTTCGTGAAATGAAACTGAAATCGGAACGGTTCCCCTGCGGGCCGTCCCATAATCTTCTTGTCAGAGTACCGGGGACGATAGACAAAGCACCCATTCTGCTTTCAGCCCACACCGATACGGTCACTCCCTGTGAAAACGTGAAACCTGTCGTCCTGGAAGACCGGATTACCTCGGACGGGTCGACGATACTGGGAAGTGACGACAAGGCCGCTATCACCATGATCGTGGAGGGGGTGCAAAGTGTGCTGGAAGCAGGACCCGGCTCTCCCCCGGCGGAACTTCTCTTTTCCTGCGCTGAGGAGGTGGGCCTGCAGGGCATAAAGTGTTTCGATTTTAATAATGTCCGGGCTAAAAAAGGGTTTGTCTTTGACAGTAAGGGACCGGTGGGAGGCATTACCATCTTAGCTCCTTATCACAGAACCATGACAGTACGTGTGAAAGGAAAGGCGGCCCATGCCGGCATTGAACCTGAAGCCGGAATAAATGCAATTATGGCTCTGGCTGAAATGATAAGCGGTCTTCCCGCCGGCCGCCTGGATGATGAGACGACCCTGAACGTGGGACTTATATCCGGAGGTCGGGCCACAAACATTGTCCCTGAAGTGGCGGAGGCCGAGATGGAATTCCGCGCCATCAAAAAGGCACGATTACGTGAAGTTGAACAATTGATCCGGGACCGGATTGAAGAGGTAGCCAGAGAGCACGGAGTGCAATACAGTATCGACAGCCGCCTGGAATACGCCGGGTATTCACAGAAAGAAGGGTCCAGGGTCGTTCGTTCCGTTATCAAAGCCCTGAAAAAGATCGACGTGGAACCCCGTATGGAGGTTACAGGCGGAGGGAGCGATACCAACATAATAAACCGGGCCGGCATCAAGGCCGTTAATCTTTCATGCGGAATGCAGAAGATTCACAGCACCGATGAATACATTCTGATAAGCGAACTGCTCCAGGGCTCAAGGCTTGTGGCGGCCCTGATGATAACCGGCTGATTATCTTACTGATCTTCTCGAATAGATTTTACTATTTCACTCGCCTTCTCCAGGATATAGGGGTCGCTGGAGTTTTTGCAATAGACCCATTTTGATATCACCGGGACGATCCTGACATTCCCAAGATAAACATAGTTAACAACATAAACCATGTCCGCTCCACGGGGAGTGTTATCAGAAATAGCGAAATTCAAACGTATTTTGCCTTTATGATCGGGGTCCACTTTGTACACTTCATAGCCGGTGCGCCATCGGCGGACATTCTGGGGATTCTTGCTCAGTTCCAGTATCCTGTCAATGCCAACGACACCTTTCCCCAGGTTCTCATGGGTTCCCTCCAGAATAGATTTTTTCAGTTCCCTGAATTTATCTTTCGGATACTCCTTCGCTGGCCTGGGTTTATGCTCCCAGCTGTCCCTGTCAACAAACCAGACAGCCATGCGGTCAACTATCTCATCCGCGTCGTTGTCCTGGATGATGACCAGCCTTCTGTTGCCCGTTGAGAATTTTCCAAGAACAACAGTGGTACGATTTTCCAGTGACTGTAAAAGGGCGTAATCCTCGTTGGCTGAAGGTATCGGCATATGACGAAGATATTTTACGGTAAGGGGCTGAGATGGCAGATAGTAACCGCTTTGTATTCTGGATTGCGCTGCGTCTATACCCGTAAAGGCAAGGGAAAGGACCACAATCGTGATAGTGCCTATAATCGTCCTTTTCACAAAAAAACCTGATAGAGTCTTAATCAAGAGTCTGTTCCTCCAAGAATATAAGATGAAGTTATGCGTGTAGTATTATGTTACATAAAAACCCTACCGGAAGGCCCGGCAGGGTCAATTAAAAAAATGCAAACTGTCTTTTTATTACTTCTATTTTTTACAGTTGCTGTCCTGTTTCCGGATCCAGCCTGTGGGTCGTATCCTTAGTATAAACCTGTATGGCGCCATCCTTGAAATTCACGGTCCCGTTGTTGATAATATTTTTTCGCCAGAGAACCGGACCTTCCTCAGAGGCACAGAAAACGTATTCACCCGATGCGATATATATCTTACCGTTTTTTCGAATCGGTTCGCCTTCCACCCGGCCTTCCCATTTAACCTTTCCATTTTTAATGAAGTAGACCTCGTATCGTGTTATAAGAAGCCTTCCTTCCGGTTTCGGCAATGCCTTCTCCTGCTGGATAACCTTCTTGATGCGTTTGACGATCTCTTTCGGCTTCTCCTTGATCTCAATTATTTCTTTGGTCTCCATATTAAAATCTTCCGCTGAAAACGTCTCAATATCAGCCGTATTAAAAGCGATCTCCTTTCGGGAGTCTTTCAGCACCATGGCGATCGTTTCTTCACTGTTGAGGTCCTTGAAATTTTTCAGCATCTGATCGACCCTTTTTTCCGCATCACGGACTTCTTTTTCCGTAATGATTATCTTCTCTTTTGTCTGCAGGGTTGGAGCTACCTCCAGCATCCTCTCCGTGGCACCTTCCAGCTGTTTTACCCGACGGGCGATTTGCACCTTGCCGTCGTAAACCTTAATCCTCGAGGTTTTAGCCTGGTCTGCTTCCACTGTAAACTGGGTTCCCCGTACACCGGCAACAGCGGTCGGGGTCTTGACAACGAATTTGTCGTTCTTAAGCAGTTTTTTCGGTTTGCAGAGCATCTTACCTGAATCAATATTAAGAGTAGTATTTTCCATATCCCGGCTATTGAGGATCCTGGAGAGGACCATTCTGGTCTTTTCCTTAACCCTGATAATGGAACCGCCTATCTTTACGTCACAAAAGGAATCGCTTCCCGTAATAATGACGTCTTCTTCATTAAGGACATGGCCTATCTCGACTGTGGTGTTATTGACAGTAACATCTCCCAGAATAAAATTGATTGCAGCGTAGGCTTCTTTCTGGTCGCTGGAACACCCCACGACCAGCATGATGACAAAGGATATAACAGGTATAATAATCCGTTTCATGGTTCCTCCAATTCTCAACACTGACTTTACAGTATTAATACCTGTTTTTCAGTTCATAAGGCAACAATATTTCAGTAATAAATCCTAAAGATGCTTCTACATGAAGACAAATAATAGATTATTTCCGCCGCCTATGGCAATGAGAATAATAGAGTTTTTTTATGGCAAGTAAGGCCTGAAATATATACTGTCATATACTGTAACGATGTTGAAAAGCACCCCCGGAAAACGGTCAGAAAAGATACAAAGGAATGAAATGCACAGGAGAGAGCCTCATGAAATCGAGTTACCTTGTCCAGGCCTCCATAATCGGTGACGCTCTGGGATACCCTCTGGACGGCATGCGGGGACCTCATCTCAGAGCAGTCTTCCCCGATATACGGGAAATCGTAGATCCGGCCCCTGCCCTTAAAGAGAAAATGGACCGGTGGAGAAAACCGGGACTCTATTCGGCCCAGGGTCAGCTCCAGGTACTTGCCCTCGCTTCCGGCAGGGGACATGACCCTGATTTCCTTATACATTCCGCCCTGACAAAAGGGCGGGATGACAGGGGAATATTTCGCACAACCGGAGGCCACCTGGAACGGTTTCTTGTCTCCCGGAAGAAGGGAACAGGAACCTCTCCGGGAGCAGGACCATCCACTGAGGCCTGCGCCCTTGGTGTCGCCCTCCTTGATCATCCGCGTCCTCTTGATGAACTTCTCGCCTGGCTTTCCGTCCTTTCCATTGACACATGGACCGCGGCCGCTTCAAGCTTTGTATTAGAGTCCCTGCTCCTTCTTCGGGAAGGGAGCTCAACTCTCTCAAAGCTCGCGGAAGCTTCGCTGAAGATTATCAGGGAAAACCAGCCCCTTTTCTTTGACCATGGATTTAATCCTGATGAAATCCTCCGTCGAGGGGAAAGCATCTATGAGTTGGTTCTCGAGATCGATAGAACCTCAAGTCTCGATGAATCTATTGACATCATCATGAAACAGACCGCCAGAAAAATTGACCCGGGGATCAAAAAGGCGCTCCCCTCTCATCCCTTTCCCGCACTTGGACTCGTCCTGGCCCTTCGAAGATTCCGACTTGACGAGGGTATACCCGCTCTGTACCAGGCCCTGCAGCAGGGTGGACCGACCGTGTTTACGGCATCCATGACCGGGATATTTCTTGCGATGGAGGGCGTAAAACTGAATGAAATCGGCTATGATCTGGCCAACCGGAAGGAGCTAATGACGACAATTTCGAGACTTACCCCCGGTCGCTGGAAGGAGAAAGAGCTAAAAAGCTATATTGAATCGGAAAGCGGAATGATCATGAAAGAAGAGGAGGAAAGAAAGGCGAAGCTTCGAAATGTCAGAGAACCGGCGCCAGGAAAAAAGAAAAGCCGTGAACAGAAGAAAAAGGAACAGTTGCAGAAGATGACTAATCATGTTGTTGAAAGCTGGACCAAGGTAGACAAGGCCCGCTGGAAGAAGGAACGCAGAAAACTGAGTGACGATAAAAATATTTGACATCTGCCTGTAACAGGCCGAAACTATACAATAGCATACTTTATCCAGCCGTACAGGCCGTACAAGGGATGTACGTTCAATTCATGGAGGATACCTGATGTCTCGAGGACATATAACCAAGGGTGTAGCCGGAATTCTTCTTTTATTCGTGGTGACCGGCCCGGGTGCCTGGTCAAGCATTCAGACAAAATTTGAGTTTAAACCGATTATGATTGAAGATGTTTCCCGTTACCGAGAAGACAGGATAGCCTTTCAACACATCCAGAAAGAGATCAATGATCGGATTGATAACTCGCTGGGTGCCCTCCTTGTCATTAAGGACAGGCAGATGTATCTTTTAAAAGACGGGTATGACAATCTGGAAGATGTTCTGGCCAGAAGAAGAATCCTTGAACAGGAACGCAGGCTTATCGAGGGCAGCCTCTGGGAAAACACCATCAACAACAAGCCGGACAGACTTATCATCACGGACAGGCGGCAGGTAACCCTGGAGAAAAACGAAGAACAGTTCGTGGAGGCGGAATTCGGCGAGTTCTACAGGGACATACGCAATCAGTTTATCCAGAAACACGTGAATATTTTCTATAAGCTCATGACGGACCGCACGACATCAGATCTGGATATGACCCGCAAGCCTATTCCCAAGCATATCTGGGATGAGGGTGAAACGAAATATTTTACCTCCGTGACGGCTAAGACTATTGACGAGAAGATCTACTACGCGGAAGACGCTGATGGTGACGGGATCACGGAGACATTTACGGTTAATATCGGCGACGGTTTTCACTGGGGATACAAGTCGGGTCCCAATATCATTTTTATTTACAACATTGATAAAAACGATGAAAACAGCAAAGAGATTCATGATCAGATAAAGGACCTTACGAAATTCGCTTTTGGAGGAACACCGGCGGCCATGAAAGCCATAAAGGAAAACTTTCCGAAAGAGAAGACAATCAAGGAGATGATCGACAAGCTTTACCGTACCAGTGATTGATTGAAGAAAGAAATAATAGTTAAAAAGCCTCCTCCGCGGGAGGCTTTTTTGTTTTCACCCGTTTTTAACGGGTCTATTCGTGCAGTTTTTTAACTTTGTAGAGGGTCTTCAGGTTCTTAATTTCAGGAAGAAAGTCGAGGGGATCCAGGGGGATATGGTTGTAACGGACCTCAAAATGAAGATGGTTACCTGTTGAGTTACCGGTGCTTCCAATCAGACCGATAACCTGCCCCTTTTTCACCAGGTCCCCTTCTCTGACAAACATTACGTAACAATGGGAATATCGGGTAAAATAACTATTCCTGTGTTCAATGTAGATAGTCTTTCCATGGCCGCCTGAATAGTCGGCGGAAACGACACGGCCATCCATGGAAGCGATAATTGGGGCTCCCCTTCTCAGTGGCAGATCAATTCCAGCATGCAACTCCCCGTGTCGAATACCGAAAGATGAGGTTACATGATCCACTTCAAGTGTAGGCCATAAAAGCTGGTCTGGCGAGGATTCAATCTTCTCTCGGGCGACGCCCTCTTTTCTGAGATTTTCCAGCACATCATCAGAATAGGGAATAAAGATGTATTCCGGGTATCCCCAGGCCCTGTCATTTATTGCAAGAATGTCCTGGTAGCTTACCCCATGCTTTCGGGCATAATAATAGACCTGTCCTTTTGATTCAACCCTGATCCATTTACCCGTTTTACCATGGCGGGTATGGACTTCATGAGAGTCAATCTGGATAATCTCGGCACCCGCAATTAAGGTAAACAGAAGGGGAAAGAATATCAGAAGAATCAGCTTTCTTTTCATTCGCGGTTAATAATCCATTGTTCGTCAGGTATAAAAGGGGAGAGCACTACCCTTATTATATTACGACCCACATTAAGAAACCTGTCAAGGGAAAAAAGTGAACGGTATCATCAGTCGATAATCTTTCTGAACCGCTCGAGGGAATAATCACTTTTAATATGATGCCGTCTTAGACAGAAGTTGTTCCTGGTTACAAGGTTTGTTCCGTAGTCCGTGGAGAAGACACGGCTATAGCCAGCTCCTCCGGCCAGGTCCACGAGCTCCAGATCATACCTTCCGTAGGGAAAGGCGAAAAAGGTAACTTCCTTATCCAGGTATAGTTCTATTATCCGGCGAGAAAGATACATTTCCCTGTAGAGTTCATAGCGGTTCTCCCTGTCATTCCCCGTCATGCGGGTAAGGTCCGGGTGGCTTCGAGAATGGCACTGAATACTCACTCCGGCCCTCTCCAGCTCGCGAAGTTTATCCCATGTCATGCGCCTGGAGGATTTACGTGAGATGAAGTCGGTATACACGAAAAGAGTCACTGGATAAGCGAATTCCTTTATCAGAGGCAGAAGTTTGTGATAATTACTCAGGTAACCGTCATCAAAAGTGATCACGAGCACCTTACCCTGAAAGGGTTCCCCATCCTGCAGACGACGAACCAGTTCCTCCAGGGAAACGACCCGGATTTCCTGTCGGCGTATCTCTTCAAACTGTTCCCTCAGGCTCACTGAATCAATGGAATAGGGTCCCTTACCATCGATGTTGTGATAGAGGATGATAGGCACGGAAAGAAGACGGTTTCTCACTTCCTCTTTCTTTACGCTCCAGGACGCCTGCACCGTGGCCCCGGACTCCTCGTGCAGGAGGAGATAAGCGGCCGTTGACAGTGAAACCGTCAGAAGGGCGGCCATGATCGCAATGGTTCTTGTCATCATTGCACTCCACGATTTACTATTCCCTGTTATCGAAAAGAAGTCTTCTTCACTAAACAGGAATTTTCATACAGTAAGGGATATATTTGCTTTACACTGCCTGTTCAGTTTTATTACTCTGAAGATATACTATTATTTGTACAGGGTTTCAAGATGATTAATTTTACGAAAATGCATGGCATTGGCAATGATTATATCTATGTTAACCTCTTTGACGAGAAAGTGGCCAGGCCATCCGAGCTCGCCCGGGAGATGAGCCGGCGGCATTACGGTGTGGGCTCCGATGGTCTGATACTGATCATGCCTTCGGATTCGGCTGATTTCCGCATGAGAATTTTCAACGTCGACGGGAGTGAAGCGGAGATGTGCGGAAACGGTATCCGCTGTTTCGCGAAATACGTTTACGAACACGGCCTGACGGAGAAAAAGGACCTTACCATTGAGACCCTGGCGGGGATCATGAAACTGAATCTCCATGTACGGAATAAACAGGTCAGGACCGTGGACGTGGACATGGGAGAACCGATCCTCCAGAGAGAACGGATCCCCATGGAAGGGGACCCGGGTATGGTAATCAGCGAGGACCTCATCCTTGATGACGGAGTACGATTCCAGATAACGGCCCTTTCCATGGGCAATCCCCATGCCGTTATCCTCGTTGAGGATACAGAGAACTTTCCTCTGGAGAAATATGGACCCATGATTGAAACCCATATATCTTTCCCGCGTAAAACCAACGTGGAGATAGTCCACGTTATCAACCCGCAGGAGATTCAACAGAGGACATGGGAACGTGGCACAGGTGAGACAATGGCCTGCGGAACCGGGGCCTCAGCCGTAACCGTGGCTTCCATACTGAATAAACTCACAGAAAGATCGGTAACCGTTCACTTAAGGGGTGGTGACCTGAAGATCGAATGGAACGAATCGGATAACCATGTTTACCTCAGCGGACCGGCAGTGGAGGTTTTCGAAGGGACCTGGGTATCGCGTTAGAGATCAATATTCCCACAAAGGAACAGACGGTATCCCCTGTCGGCAGAAAACAACATGGTTAACCCCATCAATATTTGACACCAGTGTCCGTGTAAGAGCTTCTTTGATACGCTTTTCAGAGCCTTCAATCAGATGTGTCTCGCCTGTACGAGAAGAAACATGAAAATCGACCACGCACGTCCCTCCACCCTCAGGGGTAATCCATACCTTCTTAATCAGAAGATTCACCGGTATGAGAATCGCCGTGTTCTCGTAACGGGAACCTGCAAGAACCTTTTCAGCCAGGAAACGTGCCTTTCTTTCATTCGTATCGAAGAGGGCGGATGAAACCTTTTCCGGAGTAATCTCCTTACCATGTAACCTGGGCATATGAACAGTAATCATCTCCCTTTTATCAATGACCGGAAAAGAGGGAAAAATATCCAGTGGATTGCTCAGGGTCAGGGCCCGGAAGAGCAGATAATTTACGAGCAGGAGAATGCCTGTGACCAGGATAAATTTCCTGTTCTTTTCCGGACCGCGGGAACGAAGAAATTCCAGAATCGTTTTCATGTTTATTAGCCTCAGGATCGAAGATGAGGAATCCCCTCAATGTTTCAAGCAGATTTTTATCGAATCATACTGTTGTATCTTCTGATGAATCTTTGAATCCCATGGGTGACCCCCTGTACGATCTTCTCCTGGTACCATCCCTTCTGTAAATAGGTGGATTCCTTTTTGTTGGAGATAAATCCGATCTCTACAAGGACAGCCGGCATCAGGACACCCCTGAGAACATAGAAGTCCGCTTTCTTGACTCCCCGTGACTTGAATTGAGTAATATTTCCATCCATCCCCTTCTGTATCTCATCAGCGAGGACTTTGCTCTCCTTCTGTATCTGTGTGGTGATCATGAGAGCTTCGATATACTCGATATCACCGTACCTTTTGCCCCTGGGCCTGTCTTCCAGGATAATCACGTTGTTCTCCAGGGCCGCTGTCTTGCGAGCTTCTTCGTTGGAGGGATTCTGTGAAAGATAATATGTCTCGAAACCGGACACAATTGTAGAGACGGAAGCATTGGCATGAACGCTTATGAAGATACCGTTCTGATTCTCCTTCAGGTAACCGTTCGCAATCTCGGTCCTCTCCGATAGCTCAAGAAATGCATCTTTGCTGCGGGTCATGTAAACCCGGATTCCCTTCAATTCGCTTCTCAACCGGGAAGCCAGTCTGCGCGAAACCTCAAGGGCTATCTTCTTCTCTTTCAGGCCACCCTTGCCCACGGCACCGGGGTCCTTTCCTCCGTGGCCTGCGTCAATCACGATAAAGGTAATCGGTTCGTGACCCTGGACCGGTCTCCTGTCCACTCTCTCTTCCGTGTATGATTCAAAGGCAGCTCTCTTACCGGAAGCAACGATTTTGCTTCCCATAAAGTTTCGGGCTATGCGGTCCGCCATATCGAGAGGGAGAAAGACTTCCCCCTTCAGACGTCGAACAGGCGCCACGGACCATACAAGCCTGCCATCCACAAGGGCAATATGACTTCCCACCATGTAGACGGCCCTGTGCTGACGGCTGTAAACCAATCCCCTCCCTGTAATCAGGTCAAAGGACGTGGAAAGATGTTTCTTCTCCGAAAACTCCCACAGAGAAATATAGGATATCGTGTCGATCCTGTGAACCGAAAGATAATCAGACGGCATAAGAGGGGCGGCACAAAGAAGAAAGATAAGAATGATTAAGGGCTCAGGGCGAACTCTTTTCAAGCCAGTACCGCGCGTACTTTTTAATATAAAGGATACCACTAAGGACATACAGAGGAATGATAAGATAGGCCGTGACTTCTTTAAGAAGAAAACCGCCCACCAGAATTTCGCTTTTTATGACATAAAGGAGACCGGAAAGGGACATCAGCGCCACCGTCGCCTTGCCGATCAGGTTGGGGCTGACCACAACCTTACGATGGGTGAAAAGAAAACCGGCTGCCCATACGACGACCACTTCCCTGACCACGGCAACCACCACGACAACAACAGGGAAGTCCCGGTATACGATGATGGCTAAGGCAATTATAACTGCCGAGATCTTATCCGCTATGGGGTCCAGATACTGCCCCAGCCGTGTGACCTGGTTCATGGTCCTGGCCAGGAAACCGTCCAGGAAATCACTGATAATAATAATAAACAACCCGGCCAGTTCCAGGTAAAGAAACATCCTGTCTCCCGTCTGGGCCTCTCTGTGCATGATAAAGGCCACCACGGGGGCAAGGAATATCCTCAGGAGGGATAATCCATTTGAAACGGTAAAGAATTTATCATTAAGAAGCTCTTTCATTGTAGACCTGTCCTGAATTGCCGCTATGGGACCTCCGTAAATCTTCTCCGTCAAGTCATATTCAAACCCTTAAAACACTTGCAAATTAACGTCTTCCACGATAGATGTTCCCAAGATTCATATCCAGGTATTTCTATGAAACCAATTATTCCTTTAATCATTCCCCTGCTTTTAATGATCGGCTTCTGCGGAGCGGATAATGAGCAGGTCACGGACCTTACAAAAAAAGGCTCCACCCGGGGTATCATACTTTCGCAGAATACCTCACTGCGGATCAATCCCTACATTTTCTCTTCAAAAATCAAACTCCTGGACAGGGGGGAGAAAGTGAATGTTCTCGAGCGTTCAGCTGAGAAAAGCTGGATCGGGAATACCGAAGACTACTGGTATCAGATAAAGACCGGCGAGGATTACACGGGATGGGTCTATGGAAGAACGATCAAGATTTTAAGCGGCGATGATACCGCAGAAATCGACAAGTCTATAAATAAATTCTGGGACCGGGAATTCAAGCAGCTGAAAGAGGACCTGACCGGTAAATGGTGGAGTATAAACGAGTTTGGAGACTTCACCAGTCATGGTCTTGAAATCTATCCCGATGGTACTTATCGTTCCTACTACAAGGGAGGCAGCAAAGGGGCCATAGAGGGAAAATATAATATTGATTTCAACAACAACGATATCGTATTCCTCAAGGGAGCGACCTTCGGAAAGACAATCCGTTTCGTTAAGGCTGGAACAAGTTATTATCTTATGCGTGAAATGGAAAACTACGAGCTCAGGATGAAGAAGATCCAGAAGGAGCTCGAAGAAGATGAGAATAAACAAATACCTTAGCCTTTGCGGTATCGGTTCCCGTCGCGGAGTTGAGAAAATCATAAAGGATGGTCACGTCAGCGTCAATGGCAGGATCACCCGGGAACTGGCCACCACCATTGATACGGAATCAGACAGTGTAACGGTCGACGGTAAACCGGCCGCCCCACTTACCCGCCATATACATGCAATCATGTACAAGCCTGCGGGATACCTTACGACCAGCCATGATGATCGAGGCCGCCCCACGGTCCTGGACCTGCTCCCCGACTCCCTTCTCCGCAGGGGTCTGTTCCCCGTGGGAAGACTTGACAAAAACAGCGAAGGCCTTCTTCTTTTTACCACGGATGGCGACCTGGCAGGAAAGCTCATGAGACCGGAAAGCAGGATTGAGAAGGTCTATGAGGTGGGAGTAAACCGTCCCCTTCAATCTAAACATCTCGAACGTATGGCCCGGGGCATCTATCTCAGGGAACTGGAGATAACAACCCGGCCAGCCCGAATTATCCCAAACGATTATTACGACGATAGATGCACAATTATTATCCATGAAGGAAAAAAAAGGCAGATCCGTGTCCTTTTCCGGGCTTTCGGATACAATGTGCGTCATCTTACCCGCGTAGCCTACGGCCCCCTGACACTCAAGGGGATGGAAAAGGGTTCCGTCCGACGACTTAAATCGTCCGAGCTAAAGACCCTCAGGGCGGCTATATCTGAAACTCCTTCCTGATGCTTTTTTCTCAAGCCTCCCGATACCCTGTTCCGACAATGTGAACAAGGAATTAGACCAATATCGACATATCGGGACGAAATAATGCAGAATATTGACCTTTACGAGGGCAGACATCACTCAGGCCGTATACCCTTTCCGGACCGCCAGGACCCGGAATTCTATACCCGGCTCGCCTCGGACATATCCCATGATAGCGACCGGTTGCAGAAAAAGGCGTCCAGGCTGCTCTTTTTCATTACAGCCCTCTGTATCATATCCTTCACTGCCGGTCTCATCATCGGCATTAAGTTCGCGGGCGGTGGAAAGCGGGAACTCGTGGATAATAACACCCGAAAAGCCGTGAGCGATATCCGGAACCGGGTGTCAGGCATGGTGGCAAATCAGGACCAGGCCATACCGATGAAAGAAAAAGATGAGAAGAAGGATGAAAAAAAAGATGAGAAAAAGGTATCCTACCCGAAAGAACAGTACCCTTTTGTCATAAGTCTGGGTGAGAAGATGGATGACATGACCTCCCGGAAACTGGCACGGTATCTCAGTTCACGGGGTCACACAGTGATTCTCTCGAAGCAGAGTGGAGGTTACCAGATATTTGTAGGTCCCTACAAAAACGAAAAGTCCGCGAAATTATCATTGAAAAAGATCGACGGTTACTCGGAAATTGCCCACAATCTGGAACCACAGATAATTAAACGGATATAACACTGTCCAAATCACCCGGCTTTTAAACCACCATTCCCTGAAAGGATATCATTCAGTGAAGCCGCCTGGCTGGACAGTGAGGATGGCGAGCTGAAAACTCTCAGGAAAACCATGGATTACACCATAACATCCGCCACCCGGGACGACACCCGGGAGATATTCGATATACTCACACCCTACGTGGACCAGGGCATAATTATTGAAAGACCCCGCGACGAGATCGATGGATCCATAGAGACCTTTCTCGTTGCACGAATGGATGGAAACCTGTATGGGGTTGTCTCGTACCACGATTACGGGGATAGACTTTACGAGATACGCTCACTGGCTGTCAGGAAGGAAGTCACAGGTTCCGGCACCGGCACACTGCTCATGAAAGCGATGATTGAACGCCTTCTCGGTAAGGGAGCAAAAAGGATTTTTACTCTGACGTATTCTCCGGCCTTTTTCCACCGTCTCAATTTTCATGAAACACCGAAAGACTCACTTCCAGAGAAGATATGGAAGGACTGCAGCAAGTGCCGGAACCGGGACATCTGCGGAGAGACCGCCCTGCTGTTCCGTCTCCCTCACAAAACTCCATGACGTGACGATTTCTTCCAACTCATCACTCCGTTCGTTCCAGATATCTTCCGTGGTCAAAAGCCGCACGCAGTAACCATACCTGCCCATAACATGATACCGTTCCAGTCCCGTTGTTCCCTCTCCGGGAATGGTATAGCGAACAAGAACGTTGTATTCATCCCGGCTCAAAACCTCTCTTTTCCAGTTACTTTTTCCTCTTCGAAGTTCCCAGTGGGTAATAAGCTGATCCGCGTTCCGCAGGGGACCGGCGAACCTTTCCGCGTCGATAGCCAGAAGCAGATCGAATCCCTCCCTGGCCGGCTTTGAGGCGGGGAGGTCCACCCCCATACGGAGCCCCCTGTGTGCATACCTCTGTCCCCGGCGATCGCTAACAGAGAGAATGCGCGGCTCAATAGTAAGGCCAAGGGAATGACGGAACTCTTCATCTATTATTACGGTTCGCCCCCCTTCCCTGTAAAGATAGAGCGAAGCATGGTACCGCATATTCGGATAGCGGTCACCGTGCCTGAGCTGAAGCTCCCGCATCAATTGACTTGCCCCGGCGGCGGCATCCCGGATCCGCATATTGCTGTCCTTAAGAGCAAGTATTCCATGACAGATGGCAAGAGCATCACCGGGCCGACCTTCGCCTGCCAGTCTCCGGGCAAGGGCCAGGTAATAATCGATACCCTCCGCGGAGACGACAAACCTTTTCTTTTCAACCTTTCCGGTTACGATAATACGGCCGGATGAGGTATAATAGTAAGAGTTTCCTTCCCTGTCCCGGAAGAAACTCCAGTCCGGCATTTGTCCGAACAGGGAACCCGCGCAAACAAGGAAAGTGAGTATGATAGGTATGGAACGCATTCAAAAAATAAGGAGGAGTACAACTCCGGTTACGATCAGAACAAAGAGCAAAGCCCCAAGAAGGATAAAGGCCGGTGAGCCCTGCTCTTCCATATCCTGTTCCTCAATGACCGGCGAGTCCATGAGAATCTTAACATTTTCTTCTTCAACAAGCTTCGCCAATATCCCCTTTGCCACCAGAACATAGAAGATGTATCCTCCCTGGTTGTAGGCAATCTTCTCCTTTACTCTTCCTTTTATGGGAAGAACTTGACCTTCCTCGCTGTAGGCGTTCAACACGTTCAGTATTTTTTTCGAAACGCCATCAGATCCGTTCAGGAGGACCTTCATCTTTTCACCCACAGCAATATCGGAAAGAAATCTTCCCTTTACCGGAGAGACGATCGACTTACCCTCAACGATATAATTGGCTTCATCCTCTATTCGGGAGATCACTTCGTCTTCCTGGCTGACCTCCGGTGTATCTTCCTTCATGGATTCAGGGTCTTCTTCTTCGGCTTCATTCTCCCCGGTGGTCATATCTTCCATGGGAACATCGAGAAGTTCCATCTCCAGGGAGCTGCTATCTTCCATTTCAAGAGTAAGCTGCAACTTTTTTGTCTCGTAGTGTTCCTGAAGAATTCGCTGCATAGAACCGGTAAGGTTTTCCAGCCTTCCCTCCAGGACATCGGGGAAGACGTCATGGCTTATCATGGATTCAACCAGGAAGTACCCCAGGTCAGAATCGGGGATCACGTCCGGTTCTTCACGGTATTTTTTCATGTCCTTGAATAAGCTCTTCCAGTCATCAAAGATACGGACACGGTTATACAGGGTGGTTTCCCCGGTGAGGACGCTCTCGCTTGAAGGTATGTATTCCTGAATGATATTAAAGAAGGTCAGGAAGAGCCCGGACTGGTTGGAATTTTCAGCCAGAAATTTACCCTTTACGACCTTGATATCATAATATTTTCCCGAGGCCATCTCCCGGGCCTTTTCCATATCACCGTCCGTATGCTTCAGGGCGATATTGATTCGCTGGGTCTGTTCCCCGAGAGATTCAAATTTTTCACTCATTTAGGTTTCCTGATCATTGGTCTTGGAAAGGCTCTTCTCCAGAATCTCATACTTCTTGCGTGCCGTTAAGCGTACCAGATGGACCACGCCTTCAACTGCGCGTTTACGATACCGAAGGGGGACCTCGATGGTATAGATACCTTTCTCATCCAGTTCATCGTAGACCCTGAACCTGTTCCGGGAGAGTCGGATACCGAGTTCCGGACCCATGACATTTACGAGGTGGCTTGGAAGAACGTACTTAATAAAAAGGCGGTATATGCCCAGCTCGAGTCGCCTCATGGGATGGTAATTCCTGTATCGCTCTCTCACTTCATCCTCCATCCAGTTTCCTGGATTGTCCGTCAGCTGGATAACGATTCGTTTATCTTCCTCTGAAACAAGTACACGAATATAGGTGTTATAAATCTTATAATTAGAGAGAAGACCGAACAGGCTGTCATCTGTTCTTGTATGATGTTTTTTGTCCGTTTTCATAGAAAGAGTATTATTCAAAGCGCGATGGCTCTTTCTCCGTCAAAACGAAGAGCCCGTGTATCGTCCAGTCTCCTGACAAGGCGGTCCATCTCTTCCGCCGGACGATCAGTAAACCGTACCAGGTCTTCAATCTTGAGGGTTGCGTTTATTCTCAGGTATTCGATTACGTCCTCCTCCAGCGGGTCCAGGCTCCCAAGGTAAAAACGGTTATTATAGCAGAGGGATTCGCATACCAGCACGAGCCTTTCATCGCTATAATTTCTATAGGATTCAAAGACTGAGTCAATATTAATTTCAGAGATTGAGGAAAGGTTTTTACATTTAAGGTAAAAAGGTTTATCATCCTGCCGACTTAACCGGATAAGGGGAACAATGCATTCATCCACAAAGGAGAGGTCCATAACCTGGATTCCCCGACCGTCAAGCACGACCACCTCTCCAAAAATGATACCGGTCAGTCGTTTTTCCATTTCACGGAAAAGAGCCTTACCCACGGGCCGAGTAATAAGGTCCTGGGAACTGATTTTCGCGTATTCGGCTACTTTTTTCAGTATAATCTCCATAGTATCGCCTACTGAGGGGATGAAAGGGAAACGGACACCTGAGTCCCCTGGAAATGGTTCAGCCTGTCATTAAGAAAAAAGTGAGAATATGAACTGCTATCTTTTCGTATCGTCGATACCATGGCGTCATCCGAGCGTATGAGAAGTTCGCCACCCAGCTCCTCCAGGATCGAATGCACCTGGCAGAGACCGTATCCGAAGGGACGTTTACTCGATATAGGTTCCATTATGGCCTCCCGGATGATTCCTGACGTAGACTCAATAGAGCGGTCCGTGTTCATCTCGAAACTCTTTCTGATGCCGATACCGGAATCAGCGATTATGAGCCTCAGAACATTCTCCCGTTCAAAAGTATAGGTCTGCATGGCAAGATACCCGGAATCGTAACTGTGCTCAAATATATTCTGGCAGAGCTCTGAAATGACGGTCACGAAATAGTTGACCACCTCTCCCCTGAGCCAGTGTTTCAGAATATGAGAGGCCCTGCTGCGGAAGAGGGAGATGATCTTCGTTATCGTCTCGATACTCTCCCTCTCCTTGCCCGGAATACTCACCACTTCAAGAACCCGTTTGCTGAAGGAACTCCTCTTCAGCATCATGTTTTTGCCAAGCTCCCGCTCCACCTGGAAGAAACCGGTCTGAAAAAAATCCATCCGCGTCAGGTACTGGTGGACCGGCAGGGTAAGATTCGTGAGGGTAAGCTTTTCACCCCTGTTTTTGAGGTAGGCCTTACCCATAAGAACAAGGCATACCATGGACCAGGGCTCGATAAATGTAACATTCCCCATGTCCAGTTTCCCTCCTTCCCGTAATACTTCTTCAAAGAGAGCGATGATCTCCTCGAAGCGGAAGGGATCCCTGAAACTGTTTGGCAGCTGAAATCGCACCTTGATCTATCACCTCGGCCTGGTTTCTCTAATGTATCTATCGGCAACCTGGCCTGTCGACAGAAACGTAATGTGTCGGTAAAGTATTTGCCTTCGAAATCGACCGCCTTTTCAATGTCGTTTTCGAGGACGCCATGGCCAATAACCTGACCGAGGACCGCATCATACCCCTTATCATCCGTATGACTATCCCCATGATCATGGGGATGTTTTCCATGATGGCCTTCAACCTGGTCGATACCTACTTCATCGGTTCCCTGGGAAGCGACGAGCTTTCGGCCATAAGCTACACCTTTCCCGTGGTCATGGTCATAGGAAGCATCGCCATGGGCCTGGGTATCGGTTCCTCATCGGTTATTTCCCGTTATCTGGGACGGGGGGATGCTTCATCGGTGAAACGTATCGCAACGGACGTACTGTTCCTCTCCCTGATAATCGTACTGGTCATATCCCTGGCCGGAAGTTTAACCATCTACCCCCTTTTTCGCCTGCTGGGGGCTGAGGAGGAGCTTCTACCCCTTATCGCGGAGTACATGCAGGTCTGGTATATAGGGATCATATTCGTGGTCATCCCCATTGTGGGTAACGGAATCATCCGTGCCACGGGGGACACCCGGTTCCCGGCCCTTATCATGTCCGTGGCCGCGATCTGCAACGCCCTCCTGGACCCGATACTGATCTTTGGCCTGGGCCCCGTACCGGCCATGGGCCTGCGGGGAGCGGCCCTGGCTTCCCTCGGTTCAAGGTTTATCACCCTGGCCGCCTCCCTCTACGTGCTGGTCCGCAGGGAAAACCTGCTTGTTCCCGGCTTCGAAGGTGTCCGGAGGCTTCTCCGCTCCTGGGCCGAGGTCCTTCACGTGGCTGTACCCTCTATGGCCACGAACCTGCTGACCCCGGTCACCCAGGGCATCATCATACGGATTATCTCTGAATACGGAAAATACGCAGTGGCCGGTATCGGAGTCTCCACCCGGGTGGAGTCCTTCGGCCTGATCGTGATCATGGCCATGACCTCGGCCCTGGGTCCCGTTGTGGGCCAGAACCAGGGGGCCGGCCGGGAAGACCGTATCCGAAAGGCCCTCCTCTTCAGCGTCTTCTTCAGCCTGGCCTGGGGCGGCATTCTACTAATGGTCTACCGGTACCTGGGCAGGGAAATCGCCTTTCTCTTCACGGAAGAACAGGAAGTCATAAAGACCATTGTAATCTACCTGAATATCGTGGCCATGAGTTACGGCTTCCAGGGTATCTTCCGGCTCTGCAGCTCGGCCCTGAACGCCATGGGCCGGCCGATCTACTCATCCCTGCTGCATATACTCAGGCTCTTTGTCCTCTATCTTCCCCTGGCCCTTATCCTGAACCGGCTCGCGGGCATGGAGGGAATTTTTCACGCCCTCCTGGCCGCCAACCTGGTATCGGGCAGCCTGGCCCTTTTCATAACCCTTAGGCTGGTCAGCAGGCTGGAGAGAATCGAGTAGGAGGCGGGTGATTATTTCACCCGCCGTCCTCTCACACCACCG